>DASRHT010000039.1:0-64644 GCA_035650355.1 Ktedonobacteraceae bacterium | reverse complement strand
GGGCAGACCCAGCGGGTTGTCGGCGCGTCCAGTATCGAACTGGTCGCGCAGCAGATAAGCGGCGGCCAGGCCGGAGAAGACGTTGATGCGGGTCAGGCCCAGCGCGTGGTCGTGGAACCAGAGCATCGTCGCCGGCTGCGTATTCGGATACTGGTAGGTAGCCGCATTACGGACCCCTGACTCCGGGTCGGTATTCAAAGTGTTATAGCCCTTGCCGTGGATGCCATCCTGAGTGAACCAGGAATCGGGCACGCCATCGAAGGCGGAGGGAACCTCCGCGCCATGCAGGTGGACCGTCGTGGGGATCGTGCCGTGATAGGGCTGCGTCGAACTGCCGGTATGCTGTGGGTCGGCCCAGTGGATCGTCTGGTCGATGGTAAAGAGCGATTCAAGCTTGGAACTGTTCGGAAACGGCAGGTTGTTCACGTAAGTGACCGTCGTCGGAGTACCTTGCCTGGCTTCAATAGTGAAGCCGGGCCAGTTAGCGGGGCGGCCATCAACCTTGTAGCCCCAGACGAAGGTGCCCGCGTTAAAGGGTGCGGGCAGCCCGGCATAGATGCTCTCCGGCAAAGCCTTTTGCTGGAACTCGAGCATCCGTGTCGTCAGCGTAGACGAGGTGACGCGCTGACCCACGAAAGAAGGCATGGGGTCAACGTACTTGGGTATATTGGCTCCCAACAAGGGCGTTTGTGGGGTCTGGACCGAGGCGAAGGCACGCCAGGCGGAGAGGGGAAGCAACGTTCCTGCGCCTGCCACGGCCCCGATCTTGAGAAATTGTCTTCGGGTCGTCATAGTGCTGGATCTCCTCATTACATCTTCGTAGTGTTGTATCGGCTATAGTCGGCATTCCAACTTTGATAGACAGTTGGGAAATTGCCAGGGGTCGCGATGAGATCCGATAGTTTGCCTTTTCGTCATGGTGTGGTTTAACTCCTTACTGGGGGAAAATTGAACAGCAAATATAAGGAACAAACCGGACCAATCAGGGAAAATATAGTACTTCGCCTTAATGCATCAGATAATGATGCTGGATAGAAATTAGAGAGTCACTTGATCCCGCATTGATTTCCGGCACCAGGATCGTTGCGGGTTGGCTGTGGTGAACGGCCTGACTCTTCTCATCATCAACACAATACTGTACAAGCGAATACTATTTGCTGACAACCTACGAGTATTGCCATACGAAAGAACGCTCTACAGGAGGAAATTACAAGCAAGCAACCTACGAGTATGACATTGCAAACATAAATATACAAGACATATATTTACAAAACGATTATACCAGATTCTGTAGAGCTTGTAAAGAGAAAACAAGATCAGATGGACGTTTGGATAAGGAAAAAAAGGAAATAGGGATATTTAAAGTAGGTCAGGAAGGGGATAACAAAGAAAGCCAGGTTTATTTTAAAGATATTTTTAGACCTGGCTTAGCAGTACTCCGCCTCCGCGCCTTCCTCACGAGATGAGGAAGCCCTTATAGGCTTTTTGTGAACGAGCCCAGTACTTTGCAGAAGGTAGTATGGCTGGCCAGATCGGCGAGGGCGCTACGCACAGCCGGATCTTCGCGGTGCCCTTCGAAGTCGAGGTAGAAAACGTATTCCCAGGCGCGTTGGCGTGATGGGCGCGATTCCAGCTTGAGCAAGTTAATGTGATTGGCAGCCAGAACTCCCAGGCACTGATACAGCGAGCCAGGCTGGTGTGCTGTGGTCATCACAAGCATCGTCTTTGCTGGACCGGCGCGGCGTGGAGAAGGCTCTCTGCCGAGAGCAATAAAGCGGGTATAGTTGTCTTTGATGGTCTGGATTCCGTGGGCCAGGATCTCTAGTTGATAGAGTTCGCCCGCACCCGCGCCTGCGACAGCGGCCACGCCCTCAAGGTGCTCCTCGCGAATCATCTTCGCGCTACCCGCCGTATCGTATGTCGCCACAATCTCGACGCCAAGTTCACGCAGGTATACATCGCTTTGAGCCAGCGCCTGCGGATGTGATATAACGCGCTTGATATCATTCAGTTGTTGCCCGGGGAGGCAGAGCAAGCAGTGATTAACGGGGTGACTGATCTCGCCGATCACAAACAGGTCATGCTGGCGCAGCAGGTCATAGACATCGTTAATGCTGCCCGCCTGTGAGTTTTCTACCGGCACCAATCCATAATCGGCCTCTCCTGTGGCGACTGCCCGGAAGACGTCGGCGAAGCTGCGATAAGGTAATGGTTCTGGCTGGGCGGCAGCGTCTTTGCCAAAATAGGCTCGTACAGCCTCATCTCCGAAAGCGCCGCGCTCACCCTGAAATGCCACGCGAACACCGTGTTCAACATCTGCTGGATATGCTGTTTCCTCATTGGTTGACTGTACCATACAGCTCTCTCCTGGCTATAAAGATTTGCGCTGATTGTGCCAGTTTGTACCGAGATTGTCAAGGCTGGTACGGACAGGTCTTGTATCTGCCCTGGTTTCGCTCCGGTAATAAAAAGAAACAAGCCCCGATCTGGGGCCTGTTGAAGTGACGCAATGTTTCTATGAGCTTATTGGAGTTTGTAATGCTCTTTGTGATAATAGACCATCCCCTTGCCAAGCACTTTGACTGGCTGGAGTTCCGAAAGCTTGATCGGCTCTTTGCATTTTTCGCAGACGAGGTCGGTCATATGATCGACTGTAACGCGATTTGCCAGTGAGGCACGAGCGGTCTTTGAAAGTTCACCTTTTTTCGGCATTGATGTGTGATCCCCTTTCGCCTGACATCCATCTCTCTAGATCGTTGGTGATGGCGTCTCTATGATATTCTTCTAGTAAGAACACGCATGGTTGCTGATTTGTTCCCTACGACACCATTGGAAAATCTGGTTCCTGCTACCAGTATCCCATTCCTCTCACGGAAAATCTTCCTTGAGGTTCCGCGATAGTATATCATAGCTGACAGCTTTGTTCAATCGGCTAAAAGCGATTAAGCGATTAGCGATGGGTGTCCAGATGAGACGGGATGGTGATACTATTAGACGCTTTTCAGATATTTTTGGCAATAGTAAGACAAAGGGCTATTGCCAAAAATATCTAAGGAAGCAGGCTATTTACGTGGGAAAATGTTATTGATGCGCATCGCCAGCATCACGTCGCCAGCCGTTTTAACTTTGCCTGCCATAAAAGCCTGCATAGGATCAAGCTTGCCTTCGGTGATAGCAATCCAGTCTTTGTCGCTCATGGACATCGTGAGGTCAGGTTTCTCAACTCCTCCAGGGATGAGTTCGCATGTCTGATCATGGATTTTGAAGGCCCATTTCCCGGCCTCATCCCCACTGATATTCCATTGAATGGTTTTGTTTAAACCGGCAGCCGCTGCGGGACTAAATAACGTCTCCATAGTTTTGAATGTCTCTTCAACTGTCATCGTATCGTCTCCTTCCAATTAATGCAGGACGGTCCCCTGCTGGCTCTGATATAGTATACCATAGAAAGCCGGAACTCAACCACTTGGCCGCGATATGCTGCAAGGAGAAGCCCTGCTCCTGCGCTCCGTTCGGGACGCGAATCCAGGCGGCAGGAGTCAGAGGAGAGGACAACGGAAAAGCCCTGCGATATGCTGCGACTCCTCCGAGAGGAATAAGCTGGTAAAGCTCCCTGGCTCTGCTCGTCAGACAGCCAGAAGTATGTAATAATAGAGCACCGTTGAAAAGTTGATCTCAGGAAACAACATCAACTTTTTCAACGGTGCCATCAGTTAAGAAAACTCCATGTTTCCTATTTCACTGTACAGGAGTGATCAGGCAAACATGTTGGTCGCCAATTTTTCACTTTGCTGCGAGATGTTTACCACGATAGGGAACGGGCCGTGCCAGGCCGTATCGCGATAGTAGGTAAAGAGCTGGGAACCGACGCGCGCAACCACTTCCAGATTACCAGGCATGCCGAAGTTGCTCTCGATCATGCTGATAGCATCGATATAGCCGGTGCCGAAGGTGGTCGTGCAATGCCACGGGAAGCCAGGGGCATCGTTGTCACGGAAGAAGTGGATCATACCGCCGGAAGCCAGCGGAGATACCAGTTCAAAGTTACCCTTATAGCCAAAGCGGCTCTGGATCAGCACCGGGTTGCCGGAGATGACCATGCCATTGGTTGGGATAGGGAATGGGCCGTGCCAGGCCGTATCGCGATAGTAGGCGAAAAGCTGGGAACCGACGCGCGCAACCACTTCCAGATTGCCAGGCACGCCGAAGTTGCTCTCGATCATGCTGATAGCATCGACATAGCCAGTGCCGAAAGTGGTAGTGTAGTGCCAGGGGAAGCCGGGAGCGTCGTTGTCACGGAAGAAATGAGCCATGCCGCCGGAGGCCAGCGGTACGACCAGTTCAAAATTTCCTTTGTTCCCATAATGGCTCTGGATCATGACCGGGTTGCCGGAGATGACCATGCCATTGGTTGGAACAGGGAATGGGCCGTGCCAGGCCGTATCGCGATAGTAGGCAAAAAGCTGAGAGCCAACGCGCACAATAACTTCCAGATTGCCTGGGATACCGAAGTTGCTCTCGATCATGCTGATAGCATCGACATAGCCGGTGCCGAAATTCATGGTATAGTACCACGGGAAGCCGGGAGCGTCGTTGTCACGGAAGAAATGAGCCATGCCGCCGGAAGCCAGCGGCACGACCAGTTCAAAATTTCCTTTGTTCCCATAATGGCTCTGGATCAGCACGGGATTTTGCGCCAAAATAATGCTGGAAGCTGTTAGACTCCTATTGTTCGTCATTTGTTGTAGGGTCATTGTATTCCTTCCTTTCGTATGGTCTAGGGTTATTCTCTTTCACTGCTATACCTGGAAGGGTCAAATCAAATTTTCAGACGTCTTCCTGAGTTTTAGTATATCTGGCGTTGAAAATTTTAAAAAAAATCGCCATAATCTGGTATGGCGATAAATGTGGAGCTTGCTGACGCTACTCCTTTGTATCTATGTGGATCTAATCATATGCGGACGGATACTATGCGATTCCTTGCAGCCGATCTGAGCTGTAGCTCCCCGATTCATCGTGGGAGCTCGCCAGCGGCGTTGGTCGGCTGGATTACAAGCCGTGCTTCTAGCAGAAAGTGAGGGGTTATTATGCCGAGCGAGCGGATTATACGCAAGGTGAAGGTGGAGGGAGGATACTTAGACTTCAGTTCTGCTCATTTTATTACCTATGGCGGAAAATGTGAACGATTGCATGGACATAATTATGGTGTGCTGATCGAGATAGAGGGGGAGCTGGGAGACGATAAACTGGTTTTTGACTTTACGGTGCTGAAACGATTGGCGAAAGAAATTTGCCAGCAGCTCAATCACCGTTTTCTTTTGCCATTGCATAATCCTCATCTTGAACTGCTTCCGTCTCCTGAGGCATGGGAGATCCGCTTTAACAAAAGACGCTATGTGTTCCCACGGGGGGATGTGGTTGAGCTGCCCATCGATAACTCAACGGCTGAGCGCCTGGCAGAATACATTTGTAACCAGCTCTATAAAAAGCTAGCCGAATATGATATTTCGCGTTTGCGCACATTGATGGTGGGGGTTGAAGAGGCACCGACGCAGATGGCATATTATCAAAAGGTGCTACGAGAATAACGAGGGCAAGCCTGCGCTTCTCGTAGCGATAGTGCTCGTTATCCAGTGATCAGTTTACGCCCGATAGCTCTGGCGACGGATTGCACCTGTGGAATCAGATCCTTGAATTGCTCAAGGGTAAGCGATTGCGCCCCGTCTTTGAGGGCTTCATCGGGGCTTGGGTGGACTTCGATCAGCATGCCATCGGCGCTTGCCGCGATAGAGGCGAGCGTCATTGGCCCTACAAGGTCGCGCCGCCCGGTCCCCTGGCTGGGATCTGAGATAATGGGCAGATGTGAGAGTTGCTTGATCAGGGGAATGGCGCTGATGTCCATCGTATTGCGTGTGACCTTCTCGAATGTGCGGATGCCGCGCTCGCAAAGGATAACGTTGCGGTTGCCCTGAGTGAGGATATATTCCGCGGCCAGGAGCCACTCTTCGATAGTTGCGGACATACCTCGCTTGAGCACCACAGGCTTGTTGGTGCGTCCAACTTCATCGAGGAGCATGTAATTTTGCATATTGCGTGTGCCTATCTGGAAAATGTCGGTATACTCACCCACCAGTGGTACATCGGTGGGCGTCATGACCTCGGTAATCACTGCCATGCCAAACTCCTCGCGCGCCCTGGCGAGGAGCTTTAAGCCTGCTTCGCCCAACCCACGGAAGCCGTAAGGAGATGTTGATGGCTTAAAAGCACCTCCTCTGAGGATAGTTGCCCCCGCCTTGCGCACATACTCCGCGGTGGTCATCAACTGCTTCTCGGTTTCGACGGTACAGGGGCCTGCCATCATTACCACCTCGTTGCCTCCGATGTGGACGGCGCCCCCAGAGACGCACGCTGTGGGTACCTCCACAACAGTGTTCTCGGGATGGAATTCTCGACTGGCCAGCTTGTAAGGTTTGGAGACGCGCAGGACGCACTCAACTCCTGGTTGTCCTTCCAGTAGCTCACCAATTGAGGGATTGATGCCCCCAATGCTGCCCGGCGCGCCAGAAGGCCCGACCGCGCCTAGCACGCCAATGACGGTGCGCTCGACTCCCTGTGAAAGATGACCGCTCAGGCCATGATTTTCGAGAACGGTGATAATATGTTCGATATGATCTTCAGTGCAGGATGGCTTCATGACAACAATCATGACGAGTAAAACTCCTTAATCAAATTACTAGAAGGCTAGATGCCGTTGTTCGTGTAGGGTTGTGGCCTATCGTGACTCCGTTGTCATGACTGCCGTAGCTGATGATCGAGGGCTATCTTCCCTGGCTGATCCTGTCTATCTACTACTCTGGAGCAGCATTAAAATCAGGACGAAGAGTAACCGCCCCCCGGATATAGACGTGCTGTATCTCCGCGGCACTACGCATGGTATTGACGTGCAAGAGCACGCGAATACATTTGGGCAGGCTGTTAGGCACGGGAATCTCTCTTGCACACATCAGAGCGATGCCGGTCCAACCGAGCGTGCGCGCCGCCAGCGCCGGGAATTCCGCGTCTAGATCCTCTGTGACAGTAAAAATACCGCTGGCAATATCTTCAATGCGCAGATCGTTCCTGCTCATCAGCAATTGTAAAAGTTCCTCCGTCCCTTTCAGTATCTGCTCTCGATCATTCTGCTCAACAGTGGTGGCCCCTCGAATTCCTCGACAATACATAAGTCAGCGACCCCCTTAGGTAAAAAACTATGTCTCTGTTGCTCGCTGGCACCAGACAACATTGTTCCTATTGTAAGGGATGCTGGCAAGTATTGACTCAGCTTTTTCTACAAATTCATCTATTGCCCCGTGAGGCGGCGAATATACGTCTTGATGGCGTTAATCTGTTCATCAACAGTATGCTGTTCAATCAGCTTGACGAGCGCGCTGCCAACTGCTGCTCCATCAGCATAACTGGTCACCTCCGCAATATGCTCGGGTGTTGAGATCCCGAAGCCAACAGCCAGCGGGATGGCTTTCTCTTTCGTATAGCCACGAACCCGCTCGATAAAGCTCCTCAGATGGGCCGGTAGAGCAGTACGGGAGCCCGTAACGCCGCTCAATGAGGCACAGTAGATAAATCCCCCGGCCTCTTGCGCCGTCAATTCCGCTACCATTGCTATACGCTCATTTGCTGCGGTGGGAGAGATCAAGAAAACGAGCGCGAGTCCATGTTTTTGTGTCGCTTCCAGAAGAGGCCCTGCTTCCTCCGGTGGCAGATCGGGAATGATCAGTCCGCAGATCCCATTGGCGCATGCATCCTCACAGAAGCGTTCAACGCCATAGGCGAGAATGGGATTATAGTAGCCCATGAAGAGAAGCGGTACTGCGCTTTGAGCGGCCACCTGGCGCGCTATCTCTATACACCCATTGATGGTCATTCCGCGCTCAAGCGCCACATGCCCGGCTTGCTGAATGGTGACACCGTCCGCGAGCGGGTCGCTAAAGGGGATGCCCAGTTCGACGAGATCGGCTCCCCCCTCTATGGCTGCCAGTACAAGCCTGACGCTTTGCTCTGCTGAGGGATAGCCGCACATAAAATATGGAATGAGCGCCCCCCGTCCTCGCTGCCGCGCCTCCTCAAACGCCCGTGTGATTCTCACCGCTGGTATTTGGGACGTAGGGACGGGGCTGGCTCCCTCCCTGTTGCTTGCACTGGCTTCTGCCTCGTTGCTCTCTCTGGCTGTCTGCATAGGTTACTCCTGGATACATTTATAGAAAAACACATGTTCAGCTTGAAATGATTGGTGTGCTGGCATCCAGTATACAGGCTTTGAAGCTTCCTCCTGCATATGTTGCCAACAAAACCTGTAAATCATTGAGCGCCGCTGCGATATCATGATGCCCTTCATCGTGATGAGCTTCAATGGTAATAATGGCGCTGGTCGTATCTACTCGTGCCGCGCTCTGCTCGCTCTGACGCCAGCACCAGCGACGCGCCAGTACCGTACCGCTTTCGTCGGAGAAGATGACTTCGCCCGGCTCCGGGTGCTCCTCTTCGGTCTCTCCCAGCGTTGTGAAGCGTTCATTGCCCTCCGCAAAGCGAACGGTGACGGCTCCCTGAATCGTCCGCGTATCAAATACGGCGACGGGCAGGTCATAACGAATGCTGACCAGGTTGCCAAGATCGACCAGCGTGTTGATGCAGGGGATGTCACCTTTTTTGGTTAAGCGGCGCAATAGTGCCTCCGCCGCACAGCGATATTGCGTTGGCATCACGCCAAAGGTGCTGAAGGCCCGGCGCCACGCCGCTATCGAGGCGAGCTGGCTTAGTGGCGTATCGCCAATGCGCTCAAGCGTGGCCCGCTGTTCCTCCTGAAATGCGGCGCGCAAACCGTCAGGGGTGGGGCCATTGGTCATCCCATCAGCCAGAATCACTCCACCAACGATCTTTGGATAGCGCGCTAGAATAGCTGGATGATATTGAAATGTGCTCATAGCTATTCCTCTAAACGGACGTGGAGAGCTTTCGCCACGGTGAGCATGTCTTTGTCGCCACGCCCGGATAAATTGACGATGATGAGCGAGCCTGCTGGAATCTTGCCCTGTTCGCCCATCTCTAAGAGGTACCCTAGCGCGTGGGCAGGCTCCAGAGCAGGAATGATGCCCTCTGTCTGGCTCAAGCGTTGCAGCCCGCGCAACGCTGTCGCGTCGTCTGCCGAGACGTAGCTGGCGCGCCCCGTCTCTTTCATATAGCTATGCTCTGGTCCCACACCGGGATAATCCAGGCCCGCTGAGATGCTATGGGTATCGAGCACCTGTCCGTCTTCGTTTTGTAGCAGATAGCTGAGCGCGCCGTGCAGCACGCCGGGCCGGCCAGCGACCAGCGTCGAGGCATGCTGTCCCGTTGTCAGGCCGGAGCCGCCTGCTTCTACGCCAATAAGTTGTACTGCCGGCGCATCGGCGAAAGGATAGAAGATACCGATGGCATTGCTCCCTCCTCCGACGCACGCCAGCACCATATCGGGAAGCCGACCCTCCTGCTGTAATATCTGCTCCCGCGCCTCCAGTCCGATGACTGATTGATAATCGCGTACGATGCGCGGATAGGGATGTGGCCCCACGGCAGAGCCAATCAGATAAAAGGTAGTCTGCACGTTCGTTACCCAGTCGCGAATAGCCTCGTTAATGGCATCTTTCAGCGTGCGCGTCCCGCTTGAGACCGCGCGAACTTCCGCTCCCAGCAGCTTCATGCGGAAGACATTAAGCGACTGGCGCTCAATATCGATCTCGCCCATATAGACAATGCATTCGAGGCCGAGCATCGCACACACCGTCGCGGTAGCCACGCCATGCTGACCCGCGCCCGTTTCGGCGATGATGCGCTTCTTGCCCATATTTTGAGCGAGCAACCCCTGTCCGAGCGCATTATTGATCTTATGGGCGCCGGTATGGGCCAGGTCCTCGCGTTTCAGATAGACTTTCACGCCCGAGCCGATGTGTGCAGAGAAGCGGGGAACGTAATGGAGCGTCGTCGGTCGTCCCACATAGCTCTGTAACTGGTGACGCAACTCAGCCTGGAACGCCGTATCGCTCAATGAACTCTGGTAGGCCGCTTCCAGTTCTGTTAGAGCTGCCATTAAGCTTTCAGGGACGAATCTGCCGCCAAATGCGCCAAAGCGTCCCCGCTCATCGGGATAGCGGTTGTGCTGGTAGGAAGGTCTGGCAGTGTCGCCGAGAGCTCCCTTATCCTGTGTTTGCATAGCTCAAAAGCTTCTTTCTACGTTCTAAAAGGTTGCTTTGAAATTCCGCCCGCCAACGCCGTTAGCAGGGCAGGGGCAAGCCCTGCCCCTACGGCTCGCGGAAAGGAATTGCCTGCATAAATGCCTGTATTTTGCCGGTGTCTTTCTGTTTATTCGTCTCGACGCCGCTGCTGACATCAATGCCCCAGGGGCGAACCTGCTGGATTGCCTGCGCCACGTTTTCGGGTGTCAACCCGCCTGCAAGCAAGATGCGACTCTGCCTGGCCGCTTTACAGGCGAGGTTCCAGTCGTGGGTGATACCGCTCCCCCCCCATTCAGGCGTCGGCGTGTCGAGTAAGAGCCGCCAGGCTGTCTGGCTGTATTCCCCCACCAGTGCCAGATCCACTTCGCCGCCGATATGGAGCGCCTTGATAACAGGACGTTTGATCTGCTGACAGAAGTCAGGCGGCTCGGTACTATGTAACTGAACGAAGTGCAGCCCGGCTTGCTCCGCCGCATCGTTAATAAATGCTGCCTCTTTATTGACAAATACCCCGACCACATCGGGCAATGCTTTTCCTGCGGGCAGGTGGGTATAGCTTGCATCCAGCAACGAACGAACCGCCTGTGGTGTGATGTAGCGATGGCTGGGTTCGTAAAATACGAAACCGAGCATATCAGCTCCAGCATTGACGGCGGCATTGATGTGCTCAACTGTACGCAGACCACATATTTTTACCTGGATGCTTTGGTTAGCTGCTCTCAGGAGCATGTGCATCTGGGCGGGCACATCGTTTGAGACGACCAGCGACTCGCCTACCAGCATGCCCTGTAAATCGTAACGTGCCAGGCGGCGGGCGTCTGCTGCCGTATGAATGCCACTTTCAGCAATCACCACGCGATCAGGCGGGATCAGTGGGCGTATCTCACGAATCAGATAAGGGTTCATCTGGAATGTCACCAGGTCCCGGCTATTGACGCCGATGACAACCGCCCCCGCCTCAATCGCTCGCATTGCCTCTTCGCGGCTGTGAACTTCAACCAGGCTGCGCATATGCAGCTCGTTTGCCAGGCGTAGCAGGCGCCGTAACTGGTCATCGTCCAGGATAGCGCAGATAAGTAGAATGGCATCTGCGCCCCACGCTCGCGCCTCGTAGACCTGGTACTCGTCCACAATAAAATCTTTGCGCAGCACCGGCACGCTAACGGCTGCTTTAATCGCCGTCAGGTAATCGGGTGAGCCTAGAAAGAAGTGTGGCTCTGTCAGTACCGAGATAGCGGCTGCTCCATTCGCCTCGTATGTGCGTGCCAGCTCGACAGGATCGAGGTGAGGGGCCAGCATGCCTTTTGAGGGCGATGCTCGCTTTACCTCGGCAATGATATGCACCTGTGAACGTGGTGCGAACGCCTCCACCAGGTCGCGCGGCCCCGGCTGTTCCAGCGCTCGTCTCTGTAGCTCGTCCATCGGATAGGTACGTTTGCGCTCTTCCAGGTCTGCGCGCGTTTGTGCAACAATGCGGTCAAGAAACATAGATCACCTATCCTGAGCCTGAGAGCAGGCAATAACGTCTTCCAGCTTGTCGATTGCTTTGCCTTCGCGTAATGTAGCGCGTGCTAACTTCACGCCATCGGCAAGCGATGCCACCTGTTCGCTTGCCAGCAGGGCCGCTCCCGCGTTTAAGCACAACATCTGAGTGGTTGGCGTATCGACAGAGCTTCCCAGCAGATCGCGCAACATAGCGGCGTTATGAGCCGGGTCCCCGCCTTTGAATGCTTGAGGGTCTGAATGGCTGGTAAGTCCCACCTGCTCTGGCGTAATCGTATACTCACGCAGCTCCTGGCCGTGACGCACTTCGCAGATACGCGTCGGCGCGCTCAGGGAGCATTCATCAATGCCATCCTCCCCGTGAACAATCAATGCATGGCGGCAGCCGAGCAGTAACAGGACCTCGCCCATTTTGCGTAGCAGCGAGCTATCGGCAACGCCGAGCATCTGATAGCGGGCGTGAGCGGGATTGGTTAATGGGCCAAGAATGTTAAATACCGTGCGAATGCCGATTTCACGACGCGTCGGGCCAACATATTTCATTGCGGGGTGGTACGCTTGAGCAAACATAAAGCCAAAGCCAACCTCCTGCACGCAGCGCGCTACCTGCTCGGGGCCGAGATCAATCCTGACTCCAAGCGCCTCCAGCACATCGGCGCTGCCGCAACGGCTTGTAGCTGAACGGTTGCCATGCTTGGCGATAGCAGCGCCGGCAGCCGCGGCGAGAATGCCTGCCGCTGTCGAGAAATTGAACGTACCAGCTCCATCGCCGCCGGTCCCACAGGTATCCATAGCGCGCTCCGCTACCTGCTCTTCCAGATGAACGCGCACGGCTTTTTCACGCATGACTCGCGCCAGTCCCGCCAGCTCTTCAATGGTCTCCCCTCCTGGCCGCAGCCTGAGCGCCGTGAGGAAAGCTCCTATCTGCGATGGAGTCGCAACACCCGTCATAATCTCCTCCATAACAGATGCCGCTTCTGTCTCGCTCAGTAGCGCGCCAGCCGCGATATGCGCAATCGCTTCTCGAATCATCTTGTGGCCCTCCTTTGAGATGTGCCCAGGTTTATCCCCAGGTCTGGTCCCAGGGTGGGGGCAAGCCCTATCCTTCTATCCAGCCGACCAACGCCGCTCTCGCAGCTAGCTTCGCTCAGGTCGGCTGCAAGGAAGGCCCCTACAGCCTCCGCCCTTATCCTGATTTGCCCTTGCCTGGTTAAAAAATTTTGTAAGAGCGTTTTGCCTACCGGCGTCATGATTGATTCAGGATGGAACTGTACTCCTTCAACGGGATAGCGGCGGTGACGCAGCCCCATCACCAGGTCGTCTTCTGTCTCGGCTGTGACCTCTAATGCTTGCGGTAATGAGCTCCTTTCGACGATAAGGCTGTGATAGCGGTTACCCATAAACGGCTGTGGCAGGTCGTGAAAAACTCCCTCATTGTGATGATAGATCAACGAGGTTTTGCCATGCATCAACTCGGGTGCTCGTACCACGCGCCCACCGTAGACCTGTCCGATTGCTTGATGGCCGAGGCAGACACCAAGCAAGGGGATATGTTGTCCAAATGTCTCGATGATTTTACAGGAAAGCCCTGCTTCGTCAGGGGTGCATGGTCCTGGCGAAATAACTATGTGGTCCGGTTGCATCGCTGCAATTTCAGCGAGCGTCACCTTATCATTGCGGCGCACCGTGATCTCCGCCCCTAGCTCTGAGAGGTACTGGTGCAGGTTGTAAGTAAAGCTGTCATAGTTATCGATTAATAACAACATGGCTCTCCTCCTCGCTAAATTGTTCGCGGATGGCTTCCCGATAACGACGTTCCTGCGCAATTTTCTCGGCCTCATCAAGGGCACGTAGCAAAGCTTTGGCTTTATTCAGGCTTTCCTGGTATTCACCGGCAGGGCTGGAATCTGCCACCACCCCACCGCCCGCTTGAATGTAAGCTCGACCATCTTTCACCACCATTGTGCGCAAAGCGATAGCCGTTTCCTGGTTGCCGGAATGGCTAAAGTACCCGACCGCACCGCCGTACACGCCCCGCTGTTCCCCTTCCAACTCACTGATGATCTCCATCGCCCGGATCTTCGGCGCACCCGAAACGGTGCCTGCTGGGAAGCCCGCTCGCAGGGCGTCGAAGGGGCTGGTATCCTCTCGCAGTTTGCCTGTGACATTCGAGACGAGATGCATTACATGCGAGTAGCGCTCGATCTCCATAAACTCGCTAATCTGCACGCTCCCCGGTGTACTGACGCGCCCGACATCGTTGCGAGCAAGGTCAAGCAGCATGATATGTTCCGCCCGCTCTTTAGGGTCATCCTTTAATTCCTGCGCCAGCAGATTATCACTATGTGGATCGTTCCCGCGTGGGCGCGTTCCCGCGATAGGTCTGATCGTCACCTCCTGATCTTCGAAGCGCACCAGCAATTCCGGTGAAGCTCCCACAATATGGAAGTCGTCCAGGTCGAGGAAGAACATATAGGGCGATGGGTTAATGGCCCGCAGCGCGCGATAAATAGTCAGCGGAGACGCGTTGACATGGCGGCTCAGGCGCTGCGAGGGCACCACCTGGAAGATGTCGCCCGCGCGAATATATTCGATTGAGCGACGCACCATCTCTTCAAATGCCTCCTGCGTCCGATTAGAGGTCACGCGCAGCGCCTCTGGATCGTCCACCACCTCCGGCTCTTGAGGTAGGCATACAGACGAACGTAAACGGTGCTGTACATCCTCAATCACCGCGCATCCGCGTCGATACTCTGCCGCGAGATCGGGCTTATCAAGGTGAAGATGCGTAATAATCCTGACCCGGTGCTTCACATGATCGAAGGCCAGCACCGTCTCTGTAAAGCAAAAAACGGCCAGGGGCAGATCAAGCGTATTTTGTTCGGGCACGGGCAGATGCTCGAAGCGGGCTACTGCGTCATAGGCCAGGTAGCCAACCGCTCCGCCATGAAACACCGGGATCTCGTTTTGTCCTATCCGGGGAGGCATGACCAGGCGGTATCGTCCCAGTTCCGCCTCCACGAACGTAAGAGGATCGGAACATGGCACCGTCTCAACGTCGGCATAGGGGCTCGTCTCATTATGTCCATCCTGGATTTTATAGAGCGTCGCCTCTTCGCCGCGGTGAAGCATCACCATATAGGGATCGATGCCGATAAAGGAATAGCGAGCGATGCGCTCACCGCCGGTAACGCTCTCAAGCAGAAAGCTGTATGGACGCTGAGCGGTTTTGCAATAGGCCGAGATAGGCGTTTCCATATCAGCCAGGATGTCGCAATAAAGCGGAAGAAGCGGTTGGGCCTGCGGGGTAGCCGCGAGGGGATCGGCAATGGATGGACCATCCATTGCTGAGTCGCGCAATTGCCTGACCTCTTCGTATGTTGGATAAAACATACTCTTGTTCTCCCCTTGAGCAGGGCTGGTTATCCCAGCCCTATAACTTCCTTCACGCGTTGTAACGTCGCCGCCGCTATCGGGCGTACTTCGTCTGCCCCTTGTTTGAGAATGCTCTCTAACGAGGCAATATCGTTGATATACTCGTGGTAGCGCTGCTGGATTGGTTGCAGCGTTGCGACCAGCCGTTCGGTGAGGGCCGCTTTGAAGTCACCGTAGCCCTTGCCCACGAACTCCGCCTCAATCTCCTGCTCGGACTGACCGGTTAGCAACTGGTAGATCGTCAGCAGGTTAGTGATGCCGGGGCGTTCGGGATCGAATGTGACCAGGCGCTGCGAATCGGTGGTGGCCCGTCCGATCTTCTGCTTGATCGTCTTAGGGTCGTCCAGCAGGTTAATGCGTGAGCCTGGATTAGCATCGCTCTTGCTCATCTTCTTCGTTGGGTCATCAAGCGACATAATCCGTGCCCCCGTTGCGCGAATCTGTCCCTCTGGAATGGTGAACACCTGTTGCTTATATATGCCGTTGAAGCGTTGCGCCAGATCGCGTGTGAACTCGATATGCTGGCGCTGGTCATCGCCAACGGGCACAAAGTGGGTTTGATACAACAGGATGTCACAGGCCATCAACACCGGATAGCAATAGAGGCCGGTCCCCACCGTCTCAGGATGTTCGTCCGCTTTCGTCTTGAACTGGGTCATACGGTTGAGCCATCCCATCGGGGTGAAGCATTCCATCATCCAGCTCATCTCTGCATGTTCGTGAACATGTGACTGCACGAATAATTTGCAATAGCGGGTATCGAGTCCGCAGGCGAGATAGAGCGCGGCCAGCTTGCGCGTGGTGCTATGCAGCTCCGCGGGATCAATTGGCAA
Organism: Ktedonobacteraceae bacterium; assembly: GCA_035650355.1. Lineage (GTDB taxonomy): Bacteria > Chloroflexota > Ktedonobacteria > Ktedonobacterales > Ktedonobacteraceae > DASRHT01. The sequence goes on along the minus strand of DASRHT010000039.1, from coordinate 48,608 downwards.
AGTGATCGCGTGTAGATCGACGATGCAGAAGATGTTATCAAACTGAGCTTGTGCCCCTACCCAGTTACGGATAGCGCCCAGATAGTTGCCTAAATGGATATTACCGGTCGGCTGCACGCCCGAAAAAACCCGTTTTTTCACCGGGGAACTTCCGCCACTTTGCTGTGTTCTGGCATTATGATCTGTCCTAATAGTCATTGATACCTCCTCCTTGCCGCGACTGTAGGGGCAGGGCTAGCTCCTGCCCTGGACCAGCGATTCTTTGGCATAAGTTTAGAGAAAAAAGTAATAAAAAAAACGCCCTCATCCAATCAAGGACGAGAAGCGTGATCAGGGCTTACTAAAGATTGCCCCTACAAGATCGTGACTACCCGTGGTACCACCCTGTTTCAGACTGCCGCAGCTTGCAAGTGCTTCAAGTGCTGGCAATCCCTCTTGCCGGATACACTAATGATATCCTGTCCTCAATAACGGGGGACATTCCGAAAGAGTCCTACTGATTCCACGCTTTTCGTGCGGCGCGGAACGTTCGCTCTCCAGCTTCCAGGCCCATTCCATAACCTCGTGGTATCGGGTTCCACCAATCCCGACTCTCTGTACCCACGCGTTGCTATGTACTTTTCCTGTTCGCAGCTTTCAATATTTCTTTGTGCTTGTGAAGTAGTATAGATGGAATTCAAGCACATGTCAAGAGGTGCTGCAAGTTATTTGTCAACTACCTCCAGTCTGAAACCGGAGGCTTGTGGTTACCTCTGGACTCCACCGCAACTCTGCATACCGTGTGAGGCGTGCAGCTTTGGCTTCACGGTCCGAGGCATCAGGGGCCATTGACAGAAGCCCCGTCGTGCTCCAATCCTGTCGAAGCACGAGCGTTCGCATCACCAGATTTCTTGCACCCACTAGATCAGCGTGCAGGATATACCTACATTGCGGGTTCTGACATGTAAGGAGCAATCCCTTATTGGGCCGGTTCTCATCGGCGATATGCCCGCATCTGGGACAGCCTTTCGACGTATAATCGGCATCAACCTTAATCGCAAGCGAGCCGGATAGCGCGGCTTTATAACTAATGAGGGCATGCAGTTCGGCAAAGGACCATTGCGAATACACCCGATTGGCTTTGCGAGCCTTTGGAGAGACCCGCTCAAAGCCTTTGCCGTTTTTCTTACGTCGTCGCTTCCTGCGGCGCGTGCGCTCTCGAATGTCGGTGAGGTGTTCTAGCCCGATAAGTGCCTGAGGATGCTCCTGTACGATCTGGGTGGCAACCTGGTGGTTGGCTTGCAATTTCAACCGTCTCTCTCGCTGCCCGATGCGTCGCAAACGACGTTTCGCGCCGCGAGTGCCTTTCTTCTGCAAGCGTTTGCGCAGCCGCGCATAGTGATTAGCTTTGTGTCGTACCCGTTTGCCTGAGTAAAAGGTGGCCTTGCCTGCTGTAGTGGACGTCACCGCGAGATAGCGCACCCCCACGTCCACGCCGACCGTTTCACTTAGGTCGTCACAGCCTGGATCAGGCAAGGTGATTGCTAACGACACGAGCAAGTAAAACTGTTTTTTGGGTTGGTCGTACCAGAGCTTGGCATCGCCGATGCGGGCAATGTTGGCTCCCTGTTGAATGAGCAGCAGATGCTTGAAATACCCCTGGTACGGCAGACTTACCCGCCCGTTGAGAGTGCCGATACTGACCTTGCTCTCACATTGGAAGGTATAATCGCGTTCATAGGTATACTGCACCGTGGGCGAGCTATAGTGTGGGGGCTTATCCAGCCCCTTGAAGCGTTTCTTGGTGATTTTCAGGCGCAGATGCTCCCGATTGTTGAGCAGCTTCGTCCACAGCCCCTTATAAGTCGCCGCCACCTGCCGCTCAACACTGCACGCCAGTTGCGAGAGCAGACGATAGCGCGCACGCAGTTCGGCATACATCCCTTTGTGCAGTTTCGTCACGCTGCTCGTTTTGCCGTGCGTGAAGGCGTATTGACTCACCGCATTGAGCGCGTCACGATAGGCAAGCTGCGTCTCTCGTAAGGCACGATGCTGCTCTGGTGTTGTGATGAGCTTGAGCTTTGCGGTGATGATCTGCTGCATGCTGGTCCTTTGGGAAAGAGGGAAAGGGCGCTTCCCATCCCTCTCTTGGATTCCTACACCGGTACACTGCTCCGAAGTTCGTGATGTTGAGCTTGCTCGCTCCAGTATTGTACTGCTTCCTCTGGCGCAAGAGGACCGGAGAGGTAGCCAATGAGATAGCCCAGGGATTCCGGCAAGTTGATAGTCTCCATCTCATCGAAGTGATAATGGCCCTGTGCATCAGGTGTAATCACGAGGCGCAGCACGTCTTCACTGCTCAGGATCGTACTGCGTTGTGGTTCCTCCGGTGGGCGTCCCTGTTCCCCATAGATGTCAGCAAAATACCATTGCCGTGCCAAGTAAAAGGCTTTGCGAAATGCCTCGTTGTCGAGGATGAGGGTGACGTTTCCCCATGATACTTGCTGTTGTGTCATGTGACAAGCTCTCCTTTGCTTGACGAATGGCTCTCCGGTCGCTATCATGCGACGTGGGGAGGCTAGACTGGTCTTTACATACTAGACTCTCTAGTGACCTGCGCTACTACGCAGGTCTTTTTTATCTATACTAGCATTTACAGCCTTCCATAATTATACACAGCCTTTTTCAGTAAAGTCAAGTTTTTCAGTGCTATGATCACTCTTGTACTGCAAACCGCAAATATGGTACAATGAGCCAAACTTTCTAGGAGCTAGTGGAATGTCAACTCAACAGCTAACAGTCGAGGAGGTTGCCGAAGAACTACGTGTGCATCCCGAAACAGTCAGGCAGTGGATACGCGAGGGTGAACTTGACGCCTTTGATACCGGCAGAGGCTATCGTATATCTCGACTCGACTTAGATGATTTTATACAAAGACGCAAAACAGGCAAGAAGCGTAAAAAATCTGATTAGGGTGTGGTCGTTTCGACAACGACAATCTTCTTTCTATATTTGGGGCACCAGACAAAGTGATAGGCTAACTCGTAGGTAACGTGTTTGATGGGGGAGCATCAGCTTTACCGACGCTCCCGACATCTAACCAAACCTGTACATCAAAGCGCGCACATCGTCAACATAGCGCCAGTTGAAAATACCGCGATGGATCACATTCCATCCACCCTCGTTGTATGCGCTGATCACTAGTGTGATATTGCCATGCAGGCCAAACCACAGCGAGTGCAAATAAATTGCTCCCAGTTCAATATTATCTGCCAGCTTATAGGGGTCGTGGCGTATGCCTGTCATGGTATTGAGGCCCATAGCCGTGTATGGCATGATCTGCATTACGCCGATGCCGCCGTCGCGTGAGATCACATGCTGACTCCAGCCGCTTTCTTGCCACGCAATTGCCTCTAGCAGGCTAGCAGGCAAGCCATAACGGGCGGCAGCACTGCGCAGAAGATAGGCAACCTGGCTCTGCGAAGACCACCCTAACGCCTGATAATCATACCAGCGAACGTAGCCATTATACGACACGCCACTACTGAAGCCACCTGAACTGCTCACACTACTCGAACTACCTCCACTATGATGACCGGAGCTATAAGGAACACAGAGACTCTGGCCCGCGAAAATAAGGTTAACGTTGCGAATATAGTTTACGCGCGCCAGCGTCCAGACGGTGGTTCGATAAGAGAGCGCGATGCGGCTTAATGTATCGCCATAGTGAATGCTGTACCAGCTACAGCTATTACCAGGCCCAGGGTTAGCGGCTTGCGCCTTTGATGTAGATTGAGAAACGGTCGTAGAACCTAACAACAGGACAACAGTAACTACTAACAGAACGCCTTGTTTTAAGAAGGGCAATTGCAGAAGACGGTACATGTTATTGCTGCTCCAATTGCTTCCTTCCCTGCGTACTGCGATGGTAAATCCCTGTATCCTTGTATTCTCCATATGTATGCTTCTCCTCTCTTATGCCACTATATCCCTCCCATAAATTAAAAATATATGCATGTAATGATGCAATGTGCTTCTCCCTCTCGTTTGTGCTAGAGCAGGGCTTTTCCGTTTTCGTCATGCTCGCAGGGCTTCGCCCTGCTCGCAAAGGGAGAGGGGTGCCGGCAACGCCGCGACGCGGCGTTGCCGGCACCCCTCTCCCCTGCGCCCCGTTGGGGGCGCGAACCCAGGCGGCAGGAGTGAGAGGAGAGGAACACGGAAAAGCCCTGTTGTGATAGACAGGGCTATTTAATTCTCTGAAGAAAAGGGGTCAAGGGGCATAGCCCCTTGCGGGGCGCGGGGTGTCCCCGCTCATTCTTCTCCCCCCGCCCCCGAAGGGGGCAAAAAAGAAGAATTAAATAGCCCTGTGTGATAGAGCATCATGCTTGACGGCGCTCTAAGCGCGTGCTAGAGTGTAGGTGCAGTAACGTCGTGAAATACAAAAAGCAGGAACTGGCATGAGAACGGACGACCTTCCCAGTGCAACCGTTGAGGAATATCTGGAAACGATCTATAACATGACGATGGAAGATGAGATTGTCATAGGAGCGCGCCTGGCAGAGAAATTTAAGGTCTCACCTCCGACGGTGACGGAGATGCTCAAGCGACTGGTGAAAAATGGCTATGTCGAGATGAATAATAAACGGCATGTGACCCTGACCGAGGCAGGTATCGAGGTGGCGGAAGCTGTCTTGCGGCGTCACCGGCTGACCGAGCGTTTTCTGGTCGATATGCTGGGCATGCAGTGGCACGAAGTCCATGAAGAAGCCTGTCGCCTGGAACATTTCATCTCTGGCGCGGTGGAGGCGCGAGTCATCGCCAGCCTGAATCATCCAACAACCTGCCCACATGGCAATCCAATCCCCGGTCAGGTGCCCAGTGCGCGCAATTACCTCAAAGATCATCATGCCATACGTCTCTCCAGTGTCGAAGCTGGAGGCACCGCGGTCATCTTTTGCATTTCCGAAGTGGTGGAGGATGAAGAGGCGCTGATCTTCTATCTGCATCAAAAAGGACTGACGCCCGGGACGCAGTTGCTGGTGTTGGGGCAGGATGGCTGCTCGCCGGAGAATGCCTCCGAAAATGTGAAGCTGCAAGTCAAAGGGCGCGAGGTCTTTATCGATAAAGCCTCCTCTGCGAAGATCTGGGTGACCATCTGAAATACGCTGCTCATCAAAAGTAATTCTTCCCCTTGACATAGATATTAGGGCATGCTAATATCTGAGTAGTGGGGTTGGAATTAAATATGGGGCGAAAGTCCCATATGCTGTTAGATTGATTAGTATGATGAGAAAGCGTATTTGCTGATGATAGCGACATTTATTCTTTTTCTGCGCGAAGGTATAGAGGCTTGCCTCATTGTAAGCATTCTCTTCGCGGCCCTGCGTCAACTTGATCAGGCGAAGCAGGCACGAGCCATCTGGATGGGCGTGGTTCTGGCGCTATTAGGCTCGCTGGCCGGTGGACTCGCTATTTATTTTACTGTACACGAGTACAGCGATACCAGGTTCCAGACAATCTTTGAGACTGCCACTTATATTACGGCTGTCATTTTATTAACAACTATGACGTTTTGGATGCAGCAGCATAGCCGTACGATGAAGAAAGAGATTATCGCGAAGGCAAGCACCGCCTCCTCTGGTTTCGCGCTCGGCCTGCTCGCTTTTACCTCCGTTGGGCGCGAGGGGTTGGAGAGCGCGTTCTTTACTGTGGCCTTCGCTTTCCAGACCAATGCGCTCATGCTGCTGCTAGGGGCGTTGCTGGGCCTGCTGGTCGCAATTGGCCTCTGTGTGCTGATCTATCGTCTGGGGTACCGGCTCGATTATCGCCTCTTCTTTCGTGTGATGGGCATTCTTCTCATCTTCTTCGCCGCTGGGCTGCTTGGCAACGCCATACAAAACTTGCAGACGCTCGGCTGGCTAACCATCGGTACCACGCCTCTCTGGAATATATCGCATATTTTGAGCCAGGAAAGCGTGATTGGTGATTTGTTACATGGCATGGTGGGATATTCTGATGCTCCCAGCCGTTTACAGGGGCTGTTCTATGTCGCTTATCTCTTAGTGGCTGGTGGTATTTTTACCTGGATGACCCGTAAACCATCCGGCGGCCAGCCTGTACGCTCAGACGCAGCCGCCGCGAATACTGTCGCCGGTCAGGCGTAACATCTAATATAGAACAAGCAGCAGCCAGGCTAGATATTGCATCCAGCCTGGCTGCTGCTTGACAGGTGTTCACTGCGCGCAAACAGCCAGGTTTTGCCTCCAGGGCTTTTCAGTTTTCCGCTCCTCTGACTCCTGCTGCCTGCGTTCGCGCCCCAACGGGGCGCAGAGCAAGGGGAGAGAGGTGCCGGCACCTCTCTCCCCTTGCGAGCAGGGCTTCGCCCTGCGAGCATAACGAGAACTGAAAAGCCCTGGTTTTGCCTCCTGATGTGTGGACGAACGAACCGCTTTTTGCTATACTCCGTAAGTTGGTGCCCCTCTTAATAATTGGCAGCCAAATACATTTGCAAAGCGCAATTTTTGCGAGAGGTAAAGATAGGTATGAGTAGCAAAAACATCTCGTCGCCTTTGCCTGATGCTCCTGCGACCGGGCAGGATCAAGATATTTCAAATATGCATGCTCCTGTTCCGCCTCCCAGTGGGAGTGATAAAAAAACTGCCCTGTTTTCACCTTTCTGGCGAGACCGCCTTTTTGAGGCCGGCCTGGTTGTTTCAATGGTGCTCTATTACGTGATTGGAAACCCACATATTCCCCTCGGCGTTCCTGCTCCTATTGCCGATCTGAATCCATTGTTTTCTCTCCCATTTCTGCTCCTCTTTGGAGTACTATGCTGGTATCGGCTATCTTTCGCGGTTGCCCTCTTGCCACTCTCGCTGCCGTTCTATGGCATGCAGAAGCTGGTATTTGGCTCGTATAACTTCAGCCTTGCGGAAATAACGCTGGCGACCTGTCTGATCGTTGCCTTGCTGCAATTGATAGTCCAACGACGCTCCTGGCCGTATCGGCTCTCCTGGCCGGAATTGCGAGATCGCCTGGGGCCGTTTATCTACCCCATCCTGGTCTTTTTTGTCTTTGCAGCGTTCTCTGTTGTGATTGCCTATGCGCAAAGAACGGCTCTGCGCGCCTTTCGTGAAGAGGTATTCGATCCCCTGCTCTATCTGGCTCTTGCCCTTTTCTGCTTGCGCTCCCGTCAAGACCTGCTCCGCCTGTTTGCGAGCCTGGTAGGAGCTGGCCTGGTCGTTGCGGTTCTCGGCATTGGGCAATACGTTTTCTTTAAGAATTCGCTTCCACTGGAGGCCGATGGCGTTCGTCGCGTTCACGCGGTCTATGGCAGCGCCAACAGCATCGGGCTGTTGCTGGATTACGTCTTCCCTCTGGTATTGGCATTTGTGGTGGCGAAGGTATCCTGGCGCAGTCGGATCATTGCCCTGGCGCTCTGCATACCGTTGCTGGGAGTGCTCTATTTAAGCCAATCGCATGGCGCTCAGGTAGCTATTGCTCTCGCTGCTCTCTTTATCATCGCCCTTTCTATTCGTAATCGGCAGTATCTGCGCCGGAAATATCTGCTCATTGGCGCTGCCCTCGTGCTGACGGTACTTTCGCTCTCTCTGGTGTTCTTCCGCGCTCCCATTTTTAATTACTTTGAGGGTCATATTAATGATCAGGGCATAAGCACCGTTTCTAAGCGCCTGTACCTATGGCAGAGCGCCTTGAATATGATCCATGACAGCCCGTGGCTGGGCTATGGAATGGATAACTGGCTCTGCCACTATAGCGAAAACACAAGTTGTCCAGGTAATATCCATCACTACTGGATTCTGACAGATCCGAAAACGGGCCAATCTACAGGGCTGATCTACGAACCGGGGCTATCGCATCCGCATAATATCTTCCTGGATGTCTGGGTGAGTATCGGCGTTTTTGGCCTCTTAGCTTTTGTTGTAACGCTGATCCTCTTCTACTGGCTTTTTGCACGCATCTTGTTGTCCCTACGTGCTCACCCTGATCAACATAGTGAGCAGTTGCGCTGGATGACGATTGGCATTGGCGCTGCAATGGTAGCGGCAGTCGCGCAAGGGCTGGTCGATAGTTCCTTCCTGGAGCAGGATCTGGCATTCTGTTTCTGGACCCTGGTGGCGCTGCTCCTGCTGGTGCGTGTGCTGGCTGCTATGCCGTGGAAAAGCGCGGCACCACTCCAATCGTCAATCGCGTAAAATGGTAATGCTGTGCTGGCGAAAGTGGCATAGGTGGCAGAGGCTGGCTGTGTTTATTCCCTAAAATTGTGTAGTAGTTCACATTTTTCATGAGATACAAATCATGGTTGTGTCCTTCCTAAACAGCTATAGTACGGGAAGAGAATAGTAAGGGAGGATGCACATGCCGATTGATCTGAATATCTCCATTTCAACACTGTTGATCTGGCTGGCCTGCCATTTCGTGGGGGACTTTGCCTTCCAGAGCGCCTGGATGAGCATGGAGAAGGGGAAGAGCTGGGAGGTAAATTTTTATCACTGCGCGACCTATACCGCCGTTTTCGTACTGTTTGCGCACTCAACGCCGCTCGCCACGGCGGTGCTGTTCGGCACACATTTTGTTGTGGACCCACTCAAATCGCGTTATAAAGTCATTGGACCGATCTGGGTTGATCAACTATTACACGTTCTGACGATTGTGCTCATTCTGGCGTTCAAACTCTAAATTTCCTGCTATGTGCTTCCCGACAAAAAGGGCGACTGGTAAGCTAGAAGATAGCTTTGCCAGCCGCTGTTGCTGTGTCAACATTATGCTTGCTCTGAGGTCGAGGGTCCCTGCTCCTGCTTAGGGCCAGTGCCATAAATCATGTCTGAGAGGTCCTTGCGCGTGCGTTCGAGCAGGCCGCGCAGGCGTGTCAACTGCTCAGGATTATTGATGGCGGTGCGCCCGGCAATGGCGAACAGGCGCGCAACTTCCATAGCCTCGCTACGCAGCGCCTGCATCTCTGGCGCGTTCCAGCGTCCGCGCTGCCCAAAGGCGCGCCCCCAGGGAGGCGAAAACTCCTCTTCTTCTTTGTGACGCTCGGCCAGGGCGGCTCGACCGGCATCAGTAATGCTATAGACCTTTTTCCCTTCGGCCTCAGCTACGGTGACAAGTCCCCGGTCCTCTAACATCTGGAGGGTTGGATAGATCGAACCTGCGCTAGGGACATAGAAGCCGCCGGATTTCTCTTCCAGAGCCTTCATCATTTCGTACCCATGCATAGGCCGCTCTTGCAACAGTTCCAACAGGGCGTATTTGACATCGCCACGCCCAAAGAAGCGGGCGCCAGGACCTTCGGGACCGAACGGACCACCAGGGCCGAATGGACCTCTTGGCCCAAACATCCCGCGCCTCATGCGCATGCCGAAGAAGTGTGGTCCGTGTCTATGCCCATGCCGGTGTCCTTCATGATGCATCCAGGGCGGAGTCCACTCATCCCCACCACCTCCCTGAAACTGGTAGGCAAAACGTTTGCGAAACATATAACTGTCTCCCTTCCTTTTTCTTACGATACAACAATGCGATATATCGTTAGCAATACTATAAACGATATATCGCATTGTTGTCAAGTCCTTGCTTCGGATGTGTTCAATTGAGGGGGTGGTTGCTCAAAAAAAGCTTAGAGCACGCTAGCTCTCAAGTGCAGGCACGGATACGCTTGATAAGAGCTAATTTTCTTTTATTCCCCATTACTTGCAGTGGCGTCCATATTTATGCGATAACGCAAAGAGAACGACAGACGCGTATGGTTACGAAGCGTCTGCATTTCTTCAGAGGAAAAAATGAGTAGGAGCAAAACATGCGTTTGGGATTGAATATTGGATCAACGAATACACAACATAAACCCGTCGGCGACTATTTCGCCCGTGTGGCTGAGCAGGCTGATCAGGCAGGCTTTGCCACTCTGGTGATACCGGACCACTTTACGCTTCGACCGGAGAGTACGCCGTGGCTCAGAAGAGAAGAAAACACTCTCACGCCAGTCACCACTGATTTCTTTGAGGCGTGGAGTATGCTTGCTTTTATCGCGGCCCGCACCAAGCGGATCAAGCTTAGTACGATGGTCTCCGGGATCACCATGCGCTACCCAGCGGTCCTGGTGAAAACGGCAGATACGTTAGACGCGCTCTCGAACGGTCGTGCGTACCTGGGAGTGGGAGCGAGTCCTGATTTTGGCGCCGATGAACACCAGCGCATGGGTCTACCGTTTCCGCCTGCGCGTGAACGGATCGCACGCTTAGAAGAGGTTCTCCAGATGGCCCTGCAACTCTGGTCAGGGGAGGATAAGCCATTTGAGGGCGTCTATTACCAGCTTACAAGCACTATTGGGACCCCGTTGTTTGTTCAGCGACCACATCCGCCCATTTTGATTGCGGGCAACGGCAACAAGATGTTACGTCTGATGGCCAGATATGCTGATGCGATAAGCATTGGCTTTGGTCGAGGACTCGACGACTTGCGAACGAAACTGGAAATTGTGCGCGGGCATTGTCAGGATTTGGACCGTCCGTACGAGCAGATCGAGAAAACAACGCTCTTGATGACTCCTATAGTTCAGAACAGTCGGCTGGACCAGTCGGCGCTGGACTATATCAAAGCATTGGGTGAGCTTGGTGTCGATGAAGTTATGATCCGCGCCCCCGCCGATCCGGCGACCTTCGACCTGCTTGCCACGGAACTGCTCCCGCTGGTGGAAAAGATCCCGGTTGCTGGGCGCTGAAGAAGAGGAGTCCCTCGTACCTCCTATATTTTGAATGACCATTCATCCAACAAGCATCATCGTGAGCAAGCGCTTGTAAGTGTGATCCCATTGCCTCACGTATTCTCGGTTCACTGGCACTTTTGACAGTGGACCGAAGAAACTTTCTTATAGAGCCAGTGCAATACAGCTATTGTAACGTTATCTCGTATGAGTCTAAGGCCATTCACCTGCGTAAGGAACAGGGCGGCCAGATGATGTGATAGAGCCGACTAGCGCCAGTGGCAGGCGATACAAGAGAAGTATCGCCTGCCACTGGCGCTAGTCGGCTCGTTTGAACTATTGTCCAGAAAATATCCCGAAAGAAGCATTCAACGCGCAGGCGAACGCTGGACTCAAACTAGGCTTGTTGCGCTGAACCTCCTACCTGACTCTCTTCACGCACATCGGCGGAATGGGTGTCCTCCTTGAGGTGTGATCGCGGCCATACTGCCAGTGCTATGACTACCACCAGTAAACCAGAATTGAAGTCGGTCGCCATCCCTGTCATGATCATACCGAACGCTTGGGAGGCGTACCAGAACAGCACGCTCACGATGATGGAGGCGATCAGGACGGGACGAAGTTGTTTTTCGTTCACCAGGGCCAAGCCAATACCCAGTGCTAGAAAGACCACGATGAGGGCAATGTTCAGTGGGATCTCAATGTTGGTGGTAGCGTTAGAAAGTTGTGTGAGTACGGGGTCTACCAGCACCCTGTTTAATCCACCTTGTCCGACCATTGCACCGATAGCCTGGGAGATTTGCCCCTGCTGCCACCAGTTGGGTTGTAGTTGCAGCAACGCTGCGAAGAACCAGAAACCGGAGAGCACCCAGCGCAGCACCTGCCGCGATAGTAACCCATCATCCCTCGCCCCTGCGGTTGTCTGCGTCGAGGTAATCCTGGAAGACTGGCGAGGCCAGATGGCTAGACCAAGCAGCGGATAGAGCAACACCGCTCCCGGGGCTCCCGAAAGAATGCTACTGGTGCCGGTGAGTAGCATACTCATGCCCTCTCCTCCATACCAGACGATGAGTGCCCAGACGAAGGAAGCGACGACCAGCTCTTTGACCCAGCGTTCTGGGAGGAAAAGGAAGCCGAGACCGAGCAAGACCTGCACGATCACGATGAGCAGGTTGACTGCGATGAGGTGTGAAGTGGTCTGATTGACGATAAACTGAAGGCTGGGTTCCACGACCCCAGGCTGGCCTTGCAGCATTGGCTTCATGACACCATTGACCATATTCATAGTGAACATCTGCGGTTGCAACTGCAAGAGGCCGTCGATGAGCCAGAGGACGCCCAGCAGCCGCTGCAGCGCTTTGCGCGAAAGTAGCATGACGGTATCCTATCCTTTCAACTCCGTCGAGAAAAGCGACGCCTGCACACAGTTGTAGTGCGGTGCCTCTGCATTGCAACTGTGCGCAGGGTGAAGACAGACTTCCTGTAGGAGACTGTAAAGCAGACTATCTGGTTTGTCTATTGGGAGGAATCCCTATCTTTGAGCCTTAGGATGCTGATCCAAAGAGCCAGGGCTGCGGACGCCAGATGCGCAACTTCATCAAGCTGCTGTCGAGGTAGATGTGTCGCCATAGGTAGAACGGAGGTAGGCTTGCCAACTGAAAAGAGTGGAGTGGATCTGTCTGAAAAATCGCTAATGGAAGCTGCTCCATGCGCGTAGTATGCGTCTGGAGTCTCGTGCCAGCTTGGTCATTGATGCGCTTCTCTTTCGTAAGAGCCACCCCTTGTAAAGTATAGGGCAGATACTAGAGGCTGTCATGAGGATCTCTCCCTATAAATTCCCCTTAGGGTGACTGTTCTCCAGTATCTGGCGAGGATTCCCTGCCGTATACATACCCCTTTTAAGCGAACCATCAGTATCGATGGAAGAAACGGAGATAGCACCAGAGGCCGCAGGATGGAGAGGAGTAGCAAAAGCAGCATCATGCTGAGAGCGTGCTCGGGACGATGTCGTAAGCAATGTGCGCCATTTGGCGCACAATACATTTCTGCTGTGAAAGGCGATATCTGTCAATGAGAGCCCCTTAGGGGATAAAATAGAGTAATATCCTCTTTTAGATATGTCGCGTTCTTCTGTATACTGTGATCGGAAATTGTCGTCATATATTGCACATAATACGGATAAGCTTATTATGTGCAATATATTTTGTTATATAATAGATCAGGTGCCAACAATCGTGATGCTGTTCGCTCTTATACAAGGTAAACGGCTTGCCAAAAAGGTGCGATAAGTTCCTTTGCTTATCAAAGGACGTGGAAAGTTACAATGAAGTTTGGCATTGTTATTCCCAACTGTCATGGCGATTTTGCGGATATTCGTCTGGTGGCTGAAGTCGCCCACGAGGCTGAAGAAGCTGGCTGGGATGGATTTTTTGTATGGGATCACATTGGTGATAAATGGGGCGATGAAGTGAGTGATCCGTGGGTAATGTTAGCGGCAATCGCGATGCGAACGCAACGTATCAAGATAGGAACAATGGTGACGCCTATCACGCGTCGGCGTCCCTGGAAACTGGCGCGTGAAGCAGTCACGCTTGATCACCTTTCAGGTGGGCGGATGATTCTGGGGGTTGGAAGCGGCGGTGGCGTTGAATATGTGCAGTATCATGAACCGGGAGAGGCCAGGGAGCTTGGAGAAATGCTTGACGAGGCGCTCTTGCTGTTGGAGCAACTGTGGAGCGGCGAGTGTATTTCGTATACTGGGCACTATTATCAGATTGAAAATGTGCGCCATTTGCCTCGTCCTCTGCAGGAACCTCAGATTCCCATCTGGCTTGGTGGGCGCTGGCCGCATAAAAGGCCAATGCGACGTGCCGCACGCTGGGATGGGGTTATTCCTATTGGCAAAGGGTTAAGTTTGACACAGCAAATGTCTCCTACGCAGATGCAAGAATGTATCGATTACATTCTTGCATTACAACGACAGGAACAGAGATCTCTGCCATATGAGGTGGCACACTTCGGCCTTCTGGAAGGCAAAGATCGTGGAGGTGATGCAGCTCTGGTCGCCGCCTATGCAGCAATTGGGATCACATGGTGGATGGAGAGTATCACCTGGGAACGCGGGTGTTTACGCGACCTGACTGCATTTATTCGCCAGGGACCACCTCACTAATCCTCTTTACTTTTGCTCTTTGTTCTGGTAGGATGCCAGAAGAAATTCGGACAATTATTTCAACACCATCAAGGAAAAAGACTGTATGCCGGCGACTCGCTAACCTTGTGTCGAAAATTCCCGTATCCGGGAAAACAATCTGAGGGCAAAAAGAGCAGACTATCTCGCAAGGATAGCTCTGTTTATATATGTTCACAGATGGCACATGGTTAGCAGTCGCTCTATGGCGGTCGGCTTTTTCCTTTTTTGCTGCTTCCGCCTCACCTTTTTCCGAAACATGCAAGGCCCACTGCTAAACATCCTTTTCTCAAGCTGAGATGCATTTTTGACACAAGGTTTGCAGAGAAAACCTTGTTCAGACGTTCATCCCCGCGCTATTTGAGAAGAGGAATGCTATCAGCATGAAAAAACAAGCCGGCCATAAAGCCCAAATGGATCAATTTCTCCTGCGCTGTGATGTCTTACCGGGCCTCCAGCCATTTGCTTGCCAGGAAATCAAAAATCGTTACCGCTCACAAGCGGTTTTGCACCCATCTGATGATCCAGCGTCTATTTATTTTCGTTACACGGGAACGCTGCATGAGCTTTTTTCATTACGTACCGTTGTCGCTATCTACCTGGTCCAGCAATTCCCAATACCCCGCCCCCGCGCGCTCCTGGGCCATCAGCATTATCAGCTCTTGCTTCAAGGCATCAAGGAAGTGCGCCTCCTGCATGCACCGGAAGCTTTTAGCGGGCTGAGAATCAGCGCCGCAGGTGAAAATTCCTCTGTCTTTTCTCAACTCAAAGCGCAATTGAGCCGAGATACAGGGTTGCCCGCTAGCGAGGAGGGAGATCTGCTGATCCGTGTGTACCCTGTGTCCAGTGCGTCCCCAGGCTGGGAGGTGCTTATTCGCCTGACCCCTCGCCCGCTCTCCACACGTCCCTGGCGCGTTTTCAATATGAAAGGAGCTTTAAACGCAACCGTTGCAGCCGCCATGATTGAGATGGCTCATCCCAGTCCTGATGATCGCTTGCTCAACCTGATGTGTGGCTCCGGGACGCTACTTGTAGAGCGTTTGCAGAGATGTCCGGCGGCGATAGCTGTTGGCTGTGATACCAATACAGAAGCTTTACGGGGAGCGCAGTTGAATCTGGAACGAGGGGGAGTTGCCAGTAACGCTCTACTTTTCGCATCCGACGCCACCGACCTGCCCTTTCTTCCCGGCACGTTTACCGTCCTGTGTGCTGACGTTCCCTGGGGACAGTTGACCGGCTCTCACGAAGCCAACAAAACACTCTACCCTCAACTGCTTTCTGAAGCTGCCCGTCTTGCCGCTCCAGATGCTCGATTTACTCTCTTAACGCATGAAATTACGCTTTTTGAGGAGGTATTGAAACAATTTAGTAATATGTGGCAGGTACAGGAGGTGGTTAAAATCTTCCAGGGAGGATTGCATCCTCGGATATATATGTTACAACGGATAGACCCTGATTGAGAGAAGGCGGGGGATGGATTACGAAGGGGGAATAGGTCTAGAGTCTTCTCTTATTCTGGTGTATGATGTATGTAATGGATCAGCCTGATTACACAATAACGGTAAACATTTATAATACCCTCATTTGAAAGGATATGTTTTTGGAACTATCGACCTCTCAACTGGTTTTAGCTGCTGATGCTGCTATCGACCTGCAAATGCACACTATCTACAGCGACGGCACATGGACCCCAGAAGAGTTGATTGATTATCTGGCAAGCGAACAGTTTGGTCTGGCGGCGATCACCGATCATGATCGAGTGGATACTGCGGTGTCGCTGCAACGCCTTGCGGCACAGAAGGGGTTGCCTCTCCTTGTAGCAGTGGAGATAAGTACCTTATGGAAGGGTGAGGCGACCGATGTGCTGTGTTATGGGTTTGATCCAGAAAAAAACGCGTTGCAAGACCTGACGCAAGATATTGCACGCCGTCAACAAGAAAACACCAGAGAGGTCTGGGCGAACTTGCAAAAAGCCGGGTTCTCCTTTCCAGATCCGCATGAACTCGATATCCTCCTGGCAAAACCAAGCGCGCAACAACCGCATGAACTGGTGGCTCTTTTGAAAAAGCTGGGTTATGGGACAGAAGAACCATCTGCCGGAACATTGACCACGGATGCGGGTCTCTCCTGGGCCTCCGGTGACATTGCTCAGGTCTGTGATGCTGCCCATCGTAGCGGTGCGGTCTGCCTGATTGCTCATCCTGGGCGAGGAGAATATTTTACTCGGTATGACGTAGATTTATTAGATGAGCTTCGTCAGGAAATTCCCGTTGACGGTTTGGAGGTCTATTATCCTGCCCATACGCCGGAACAGATCGCGATGTATCTTGATTACGCTCAGAAACACCGTTTGCTCGTCAGTTCAGGTTCGGATTCGCACAGTCCTGCAAAAAAACCGATCAAGTATCGTGCGGAACTTAGCCGGGAGCTGTTAGAACGCGTTGGCATACAAGTTAGGTAGCCTTGCACCTGCCGTCAGAATCAGAGTACAATTCAAGAAATTAGCCGGAAGGAAACAACATATGTACGCTCACTATTGAGGCTGACGGGCTTTACAACACCAATACACTCGACAACCTCTCATCGGCACTCTTGCCAATGAGTATTTTTGCTGTTGCCTTGCCATAACCTGCTGGATTGGCTTGTGCCATCACTATTTCCCCTCGATTCGCGCTCCGCCTTCTCCTCCCATATCTCCGATGCTTTTTGCGCCCTGATGACGAGCAATCAGAAAAGTCAATGACGTAATGGAGGAGAAATCGCTTGTTTATCATCCCTGAAGGTTTTGCAAACTTCATGATAGAGCTTGCCGGAGAAGAAGGTCGCGCCTGGCTCGACCGTTTGCCCTCTATCCTGGCTGCGTGCGAGGAACGCTGGAATCTAACTATCGGCGCTCCGGTTGGGAATCTGTCATTTAATTATGTGGCCCCGGCAGTCCTCGCTGACGGGACTGAGGTAATCTTAAAAACGGGACTGACCAACGAGTTCCCAGCCCAACCGGAGGCGCTGCGACACTTCGATGGGCATGGCACGGTACAGCTCCTGGCCTATGATGAGCGCGACGAAGCGATGTTGCTGGAACGCCTCAGGCCTGGTACATCGCTGCGCGCTGTCGAGGATGACGAGGTTGCGATCTCGGCAGCGGCGGCAGTTATGCGCAGGCTGTGGCATCCACTGCCAGAGCAGCACTATCCCTTCCCCACGGTGAATGATTGGGGCAAAGACTTTGCAAACGTGCGCAAGCTGTATGATGGAGGAACGGGACCCTTTCCGGCAGCGATGTTCGACAGAGCAGAGAAGCTCTATGCCGAGCTTTGCGCCTCTATGTCCGAGCCGGTATTGCTACATGGCGATTTGCACCAGGATAACATTTTGTCTGCCGAACGCGAGCCGTGGCTGGCAGTCGATCCCAAAGGAGTGATCGGCGAGCCAGCTTACGAAGTGGGTGCGATATTGCGCAATTTCTGGCCCGATATTCTCTCTATCCCTGATCCTAAGTCTCTCATGGCTCGCCGCATAGACCAGCTATCCGCGGAACTGGGTTTTGAGCGAGAGCGCATCTATAACTGGGGCTTCTCGCAGGCTGTATTATCAGTCTTGTGGGGCGTTGAGGATACCGGGAAGCTTAGCGATGAAGGGCTTTATTTCATCAGATTGCTAGAAGCTATCAAGGCGTAAACGATAGCTTTCATACTATGGTTAGCTCGGGGGAGTGCCGCGAAAGCTGAGAAAGCAATTATGAGGACGCATGGCACTTACCCTGCGGCTTGAAGCACAATGGAGTACTTGCCAACTACCCCTGATAGATAGGATAATAAAGCTAAAGCTGCACATCTGCATACCATCGTGGATGTACTGTAAGGTCTATCCGTGCTAGAAAATTATATTTTTAAATCCTGGTTTTGATATTACGTCTACTATCTTAGAGTATAAAAAAGAACTTGCAGATGGTCAGGGATTCGTTTTACTGAGGAGGGTCTCTAGAGAGGTGACTTATATGCTACAGGAGCAGGAATTTGTACCTTCTGGTGGGTTTCATCAAAATACTATAGTATCGCATGCCAGATCCTATCGTTTCCTTTCAAGCCTGCTCATAGGAGCAGGAACAGGGCTGATTCTTGTTCTTCTACAGGTATGCGCGCTCTGGCTATTAAATCCCTTCCACTTGCCAGGTTCTTCCGCGAGTCGTCTCCTGGCCGTACTGGCCCTGCCCCTGCATCTGCCGGGTGCCCTGGTGATTTTGCTGCTTGAACTGGCGCTTGCCTTTAGCGCCGTTTTGTTGCTGACAAAGCCGGTCAAACTTGCCGCTTATCTCAACGCCGTCCACGCTGCGCAAAAAGATTACCATAAATTGTATACGCCACTAACAGCGCTGGCGAACCTGCGTCAATCTTCCGAGGAATATGTACTTGAGGATGCGCACGTTCCAGCTACGCCGATGCCCGAGGAACCCGTCTCTATCCTCGATCTGGTAAAGCAGCAGGATACTCACCAGATGATCCTGGGCCTGCCCGGAGCTGGCAAAACAATGGCGCTCAAGGTGTACCAGTATGAGGCATCCCGTCGCCCGTGGTCGCTGGTATTTTCTCAGAACCGCATCCCTGTTTTCGTCCCGATGAAGAATTACAGCCTCTTTTTGAAGCGGCACGAGCCTCATATCGCGGCATCCGGTGCAACGCGCGATAGCTGGCAGGTGACGCTGCTTGATTTTCTGTATGCAAGCGATCTTGCTGGCACGCGCCATCTGCGTCCCTACCTCCAGCGATTGTCGGAGCAAGGGCGTTTGCTGTTTCTCTGCGATGGTCTCAATGAGGTTGACAGCAATTACCTGAGGCGCGTGAGCGAAGAACTGGTCTACTGGATGCGTACAACGCGCAACAGGCTGGTAATGACATGCCGCGAGGTGGACTATCGCGAGCAGCCCGATTTTATTCAGCTAGTAGAGGGTGGGCAGGCGCTGCGAGCAGTCCTCTATCCGCTCCAGCCTGAGCAGATCTCTGAATTTGTTGAACGCTATGTCGTGCGGCAGGATCAGCGCTGGCAACATACTGCTGGACAGATTATGCAGGTGATTGATCGCAGCCGTCTCCGCTATCACTGCACCAATCCCATGATGCTCTTCACCCTGATGGGCATCATCGATAAGATCGGGGTTGAGCGCGGCAAGCAGATTGATACGCGCGGTCGCCTCTTGCGCGAATCGGTCAAGCAGTTGATCGAGTATGAGCAGCAGCAGCCGAGGTGGAACAAAGGTATGCCAACCGAGCGAGAGGTCGTCCGTTTTCTCAGCGAGGTCGCCTGCGCTGCCCGCTGGGCCAATGACCGTAATGCCATCCAGTTGCGTATTTCATCTCCGGCGGCCATCGCTGCAACGGGGACGCGGGCAAGAGCAAATTTTGACGAACTGGCCGATGAACTGCGCTTCTGGCTGGATGAGCATCCGGCCAGAGGACCATTTAACGTCCCCGAAGAAGATGAGCCAGCATATGAACTGTATGAGGATCTGGTGCAACTCTTACAGTTCTCGCTGAGTGCCGCGCTGATTGAAATCAGCCCCGGCGGCGTTCTAAGCTTTCGTCATGAGCTGATTACAGAGTATTTCGTGGCCGAATACTTTTTTACCGCCGATAGTAAAAGAGGTTCAGCCGCTCTTCCTATGCGCGAAGAGCTGTTAGAGAACGTCGGGCGCTGGAGCGAGCCGGTGGCGATCTGGGCCGGTCTGATGGATAACCCTCTGGTGCTGGCGGAACGTTTTGGCAGCCTGGGAAGGAGCAACCCTGCCTATGTTTTGCAGGCGCTGGCGTTGGGCCTGGTCTGTATCGGCGTGCTGTGGACACCGCCGCAGGCCGAGCAGCAGCGAACAGTTGTTTTGCCGCCTGCTATCGCGGAATCTCTTTCCGTGGCCGTACGCAACAAAGCAGCTAGAGAAGAGCTGGCGCGTATCTTCACTCGCTGCGCCGAGGAGGGCGGTCAGGAGGTTTATCGCTCGCTGCTGCCTCTGATTATGGTGGAGGGGGTTGATGAACTGCTGACCTTACTGGATCAAACGGTTGTCCCTGATCTGCTCTTTACCCACCTGCAAGATGCCATTGATGATGTCGCGTACGAGTCCCAGGTGAAGCGGATTACCCGCGTGCTGGGACGTTTTGGCAGCGTCGTCGTGGATAGGGCCGCGCAACTCGCTCTCCCCGCACCTGAGCGTAGCATCCGGCTGCGTGCCGCCGTCATCAATGTCCTGGGGGGAACTGCTGATTTCCGGGTGGTGGACCCGTTGGTGGCGCGTCTGAGCGATGCGGAAATGTATATCGTTGAACGTGCCACCAATGCGTTGATTCGCCTGGGGCCGGAGCTAACTCTCGCACGCATCTTGCAAGAGTTGGAGAAGCGCACTCCCGGGCCAATTACCAGGCGCATTCATGGGGCGGCGTTGCTCATCCTGGGTCGCTTCCTCGAAGAGCAGGACCCGCGGCGGCAGGTCTCGTTGATCCAGTATCAGCGTATCCTGGAAAGCGTCGTTCCAGTGCTCACCTCGAATTATCAGTCAGAGCCTGAAACGCAGGAACTGGCCCGCAATATCCTGGTACGACAAGGGCGGAACACCGACACGCGCGATAATCGCTGGGAAAAAGTTATCGATGCCCTGATCCAGTACCTCTCCTCGCAAAATGAGATTGCGGTTCAGAATGTGATTCTGGCCTTGCAGGCAATTGGTGAGGCGGCAACTCCTCACTTGCTGACCCAACTCAATCAAGCTACGGAACTCGTGTCCTTACGTGTGATCGAGATTTTTAAGCTGGTACGCGATATGCGAGCCTTGCCGCCCCTGTTACGTCTTGTGAATGATCAATCGCCGCTCGTTCAGCAGCAGATAGGCGTTGTGCTCCAGGTCTACGCTCCCGCTAGCATTGCCGGTCTGATCGAGCTGGTGCGTACCGGGCAGAGCGATGCCGTGGCGGAGCGGGCGGCGCAAATTCTTAGCAACATCGGCGAGCCGGTCGTTGAGCCTGTGATCGGCGCTTTATCCCATATCGTGCCGGTTCGCACCCGTTTTCTGGTCCAGGTGCTCTCGCAGGTGCAGGATCTACGAGCTGTACCCGCGCTCATTACCTTATTACAAACGCCTGGCATCGAGCCGCTGCTGGCAATTGCTGCCGTGCGTGCCCTTAGCCAGTATCCCGATAAGCGTGTCGTTCCTCCATTGCTCAGTGTGCTCTCCTCATCCAATCCTCAACTTTACGAGGAGGGAATTGATGCGCTCAGCCAACTGGGAGAGATTACGCTGGATGGTCTGTTTGTTTCCCTTAGTGCTCCGCTCGATGCTGTCGTAACGCAACGCGTCCGCCGGGCTATTCTTGGCATGGCCCCTTTTCCGGGTGAGTCGCTGATTGCTTTGCTTGAGCAGAGCAGTGATACTCAAGCGCAACAAATTATGGTGGTCTTCAAGGCGAAAGGCATCGATGCGGCGCAGGTGCTGACAAGATATTTGCTGCATCGAGACGAGAAGGTACGCGAATATGTCTATCAGATGTTAAACGAGATGCCGGGATCGCTTGTCGTACCAGCTTTATTGGATGTGCTGGACCAGCCCCCGTTGCGTAAAGTTGCCAGCTCTCTCTTACTCAAATACCCAGACGCGGCAATCTCTCCACTCGTAGATTTGCTGGGCGAGCATGACCGGGGCGACGCCGCTGCTACGCTTCTTCCCCAGTTTGGTCCTAAGATCCTGAGAGCGTTGATCTCCGGCCTGGACGATGTAAGAAGCCTTGCCCGCGAGCGGACGCAGGGAATTATTATGACATTGGTGCAACAACAGCAGAACCCCCAGGAGATTCTGCACGATATCGTTCATCTCTTTAACCCCGAGCCTCCACCGAGGGCGCGCGAGGCGCTATTGTCGGTCCTGACAAATGAACTGGCTGATACCAGCATTCCGGCCTTGCTGGCTGGCCTGGAAGACGCCTACCTGATTGAGGATGTGTCCGAAGCTTTTGCTCTGCTGGCTCGCAAGACCTCTTTACAAGAGATGGTTCTGGAAAGTTTGCTGCAAGCCCTCTATGTAAGTGAGAAGCGGCGCGGAGCCGCGCTGGCGCTGATCAAGATGGATGCTCTGGCTGTAGCGCGTGTAGGTGCGCTGATCACCGACCCCAATCAGGCGGTCGCCAGAATTGCTCAGCAAATTCTTCTTGAGATCGGCGTCCCCGCTCTTCCTTTCATCTGGACAGCGCATAGCGATCTAAGCAATCCGGCCAGGCGCGATGCCGCCTTAGAAATATTCCATAGCATGCCGACCTCGGTCATCAAGGATGCGCTGGTATCGCGTCTGGTCAGTGACCGCCCGGATGATATCACGATGGCGGTGACGCTGCTATTGGAGCGTATTCGCGACGAAGCTGAACAGCAGTATGCCGACCAGGTGATGATCCCGGAGCTTGTTGACTATGTCCAGGCGCATAATGTCGAAAAAACCAACCTGCGCATCATTGCATTACTGCTTTTGCTGGGCGAGCGCGTCGTTAAAGATCACTTTATCCAGGCGTTAGAAGATTTACAGCAGCCGCGCAAACAGATGATCTATGCGCTCTTGCTGTTGGGCGAAGAGACTCAGGAGGTGCTGCTCGATCTGTTTAGCGATCCCGATATCAGCGTGGAAATGCAGGCTGAGCTGGCGATGGTGCTCGGTATGGTATCGGCTCCAGAAACGGTAGCGGAATACGCGCAAAATATCAGCAAGTACGGCTTGTCCTCCTCCAGAACTAGCCCATTATTCCCTGAACAACTGGCGATCTCGCTGCGCGCACTTGGCGGATTGCTTGCAGGAGGGCACTGGAATGTGCGTAAGATTCAAGAGTTGCGCGATACCTGTAAAGAAGGAAGCCCTACGCGCGAACTCTTCAATGTGTTACTGGGAATGCGCTATGAGCCACAACTGGCCCGGCTGCAGAGCGATTTACAGAGCGAGCGCGATGCCCATAAGAAGGAAATGGTGCAGTTCAGCACACGCATCGTGGAAAGCCAGCAGCGTATCCAGACGCTCACAGAAGAACTGGAGCAGATACGCCAGGAGCACGGGATACGCAATGACGAATTGTACCAGGCGACCCGTGAGAAGGAAGTGTTGCGCATCAACTATGATCGAGCGGCGAAAGAAAATAATGTATTAAATAGCCATCTTGAGCGAACAATACAGGAAAGAGACGCGCACAAAGAAGATCTTGAGCAGTTACTGAAGGAAAGAGAGATGTTAAACGCCCGGCTAGCGCAGGCGCTGCAGGAGAATCAGGAACTGCATAGAGATAATGCGCAGCTCATCTGGAAGCTCAAGCATCCCTGAACGCAATCACTGTAGCATAAATCTTGTAGGTAGGTTGATGAACGTGTGTAAGGTGCGTGAGGAAGAATATTACTATGGCTGCGGAACGGTATCAACGACAGCGGTTACTGGGTCAAGGACTGATGAGCGAGATCTGGCTGGCCCATGATATCTATACTCAGGAGCCGGTCGCCCTTAAATTGATGATCGCCATTCCAGAGGACGATAGGCGCAACCAGAAGGCGTTTGAGCGTTTTCATCGCGAGATAGCGATTGCATCCAGCTTAAAACATCCGCATATATTGCCTGTGCTCAATTATGGGTATATGGAGTATAAAGGCCGTTCCATACCGTTCCTCGTTTCCCCCTATGTGCAGGATGGCTCCCTTGCCGATCTGATCAAAAATACTCCACCCTGGAAGTGCTGGACGCTGACGCAGACGGCTGATGTGATCATCCAGGCCGCAGAAAGCCTGTATTACCTGCATACCCGTGAGCCGCAAATTATTCATCAGGATGTGAAACCTGGCAATTTTCTGGTCAGGCCGGTACAGGGTTCGGGGCGCGTAGCTCACCTGTATCTGTGTGATTTTGGCATCTCGCGCTGGCGGCAGGCATCGACCTCTATGGCAAGCGAATTGATCGGAACGTTTGCATACATGGCTCCTGAACAGGTGGAGCGGAAAGTGGACCCGGCCTCTGATCAGTATGCGCTCGCGATTATGGCTTGCTACTTGCTCACCGGAAAACTGCCATTGCAAGCATCAACGAACGAACAGTATGCCGAAGCGCATTTGCATGAACAGCCCAGGTTGCCGAGCCGACTCAATCCTGAGCGTCTCTCCACCCCTGAGATTGATGCAGTCTTTGCACGCGCGCTGGCCAAATATCCGCAGCAGCGATTTCCCACCATTGTGGCCTTCGCGCATACCCTGGAGCAGGCGATCATGAAGCAGGTAGAGGCCCAGGCCATTGCCAGAACCGAGTGGCTCAGCCCTGTTGCTGTAGAAGAACCCACTACTCAAGGAAAAAAGGCATCATCGAAAGCTTCTTCTCTCCTGGCAGCATCAGGAATTCCTATAGCCATAGACTTGCCCGATTTCAATGAGGATCGTATCCTTGATGAGCCACTACCGCCTAAGCCGTTGAGATCCGTTACCTCCGTCGTCGGAAATGGTGGCATTGGTGATATAGCTCTGCCACTCCAGGTATTACGAGAATCCGCCCGCTATATGCTTTCCGCTCGTCCAAAGGCGATTTGCTGGTCGCCTGATAGTACTATACTCGCAGCCGTCCTCTACGGCAATGGCCCGTTACTGCTCTACAAAGACGGCAGAAGCCAGGAAGTGCGGACTCCAGAGGCGCAGCGCGCGTCCTGTGTGAGCTGGTCGCCTGATGGGCGCTTTCTGGCAGTAAGCGTATCCGGCGCAATACATTTCTGGGATACGCTGCGGCAGACGACGTTGCCCTTAATTTTGTCGTGCCAGGTGCGCGCCGTTGATGGCCTGGATTGGTCTAGTGATGGACGCCTGGCCGTCTGGGTTGAAAATCAGATCCGCCTCTATGATTTGTCATCTCATGGCTTGCTTACCATGCTATCAGCGCATCCTGCTCAGATATTGCCGACGGGCAAAATGCTCTGTGGCAACATCGGCGTATTGCGCTGGTCGCCCGATGGCACGCAACTGGTAGCAGGAGCAAGTAACGGAGAGTTGAGGTGCTGGGATATTGGCTATCAAACGGCGGTATGGCAGGTCGTTGGTCCCGGGCAAAAAGTGAACAACCTTACCTGGTCGCCTGATGGGAAGCTGCTGGTGGTCGCTTTTCGTGATAATCGGGTGGCGGGATGGGATACTCATAGTAGAAGCAGAATCTTTTGCTGGGAGAAACTGCCCGCAATGCCCCGCATGGTCAGTGTTTCACCAGAGCAGCGGATCGTGGTCGCCTCTGGCGAAAAATATCTCCTGCTTGGCAGCCCCGAAGGAGCGTTCCCCTCCGCCGTACTTCCCGGCCAGCTACTGGCAACCTGTTCCCCGACGGGTCCAGAACTCGCCACACTGGACGAACACAGCGAGAACTCGCTAGTAATCTGGAGATAGAGGCTTGTGGGTCATCCGTTACTCACCTTCAGAAGCGAAGCAGCAGGATGTCCACAGGGTGTCTAGTGAGTGTCATTGTATGCCGAAGAAAGATTGGCTATACTACTGATAAAACCCGTCCATCCCGTACTGTACACATTTTTACTGGTAAATGTAAACGTTACCGTAAACGATTACGATCTTTTTAGCGCAACCTCCAGGGCTTGTGAGGGCCTCAAGACGCGTCGCGGTGCCAGAAAGGTTTTGCACACGCTGACGTAAAAACATCGAATACAGCAAAAGAGGTTGCTGGAAAGCAAAGGAGCCTCATGTTTGCCTCCTGCTGACATAGCAGTATTTTGACGTATGAAAGAAAGGAAAAAAAGGATGTTTCGTCATCTGGGACGAAAAAAGCTTTTCGCCATGCTCCTGGCACTCTGTCTCCTATCACTGTGTATGAGTGCAACGCTGCTCCCTTCAGCGTCAGCCGCCTCTACTCTAGCACAGGCTGGCGCGCAAAGCGGCAGGACCATTGGCGTGGCTGTCGAAGCCAACCTACTGGGCAACAACCCCTATACGACGATTGCCGAGACACAGTTCGATGGTGTGACTCCTGGTAATGAGATGAAGTGGCAAACCACTGAACCCTCCCAGGGCGTCTTTAACTTTGGGCCTGCCGATACAATTGTGAGTTTCGCGCAGAGCCATAACATGAAGATTCGCGGCCATACCCTCGTCTGGCATAGTCAACTTGCCAGTTGGGTCAACAACATTACCACCAGCAGCGCTCTGCTCTCGGCCATGAACAATCACATTACCACCGAAGTGACCCATTTCAAGGGCAATATCTGGTACTGGGATGTAGTCAATGAAGCCTTCAACGAAGATGGCACCCGGCGTAGCGATGTGTTCCAGAATGTGATTGGCAACTCCTATATCGAAGATGCCTTCCGCACAGCTCGCGCCGCCGATCCCAATGCCAAGCTCTGCTACAACGACTTCAATATTGAGGACATGAACAGCGCCAAATCCCAGGCGGTTTTTGCGATGGTCTCCGACTTCAAGACGCGTGGGGTGCCTATCGACTGTGTGGGCTTCCAGTCTCACTTTATCGTCGGGCAAGTGCCAGCCGATTTCCAGGCCACCTTACAGAAGTTCGCGAATCTGGGCATTGACGTGCAGATCACCGAACTGGACGACCGCATGCCCACGCCCGCCAGCAGCGCCAATCTGAATCAGCAGGCTGTCGATTATGCCAATGTTGCCAAAGATTGCCTGGCGGTCTCAAGTTGTAATGACATCACCATCTGGGGCGTGGGAGAGCCAGACTCCTGGGTACCCGGCACCTTCTCCGGTCAGGGCCAGGCATTGCTCTATGACCAGAATTACCAGCCCAAGCCCGCCTACACGTCCTTCTTGAATGCGCTGGGAGGCACCGCGGTCACGCCGACGCCAACCAGTACGCCACCTCCAACCAATACGCCGACGCCGACACCCACCTCG
Organism: Ktedonobacteraceae bacterium; assembly: GCA_035650355.1. GTDB lineage: Bacteria > Chloroflexota > Ktedonobacteria > Ktedonobacterales > Ktedonobacteraceae > DASRHT01. The sequence continues at coordinate 21,828 of DASRHT010000039.1, read as the reverse complement.
ACGCCGACCTCTGGGGCAAACTGTAGTGTTCATTATGGGATCTCGAACCAGTGGAATACGGGCTTTACCGCGACCGTGAATATCACCAATACCGGGTCCACAGCGATCAATGGCTGGACCTTAGTATTCAGCTTCCCGAATGGGCAAACGCTCCAGCCATCACCCTGGAATGGCACCTTTAGCCAGTCGGGCAGTACGGTGACAATTACCAATCTTTCCTATAATGCCACTATCCCGGCTGGCGGCACCCTTAGTTCCCCGCCAGGCTTTAATGCCAATTGGAGTGGAACCAATGCGCCACCGACCGCTTTTACCCTCAACGGCTCGGCCTGTACTGTAATCTGATCTTTTGAAAACCATTATCGCTTACCTTTCTAGTGGGCAAGCGATAATGGTTGGTAGTATCAAAGCCGAGAATACAAAAACTCCGAATGAGCTTGCTTGTCTTCTTTCTTCCCTCTTTTGTCTTTCAGTAAATTGTATTGGCCGCAAAGCTCTGCCCTTCCGTTTATATCTCTCTGTATCCCTCAGGAATATCTTGTTCGTGTACAAGGATGGAATGAGAGCGAGAAATTGTCCAGGAGAAAGCCTTCTGGCTCTTCTAATGATAGGGAGGATATATGTATGAGCCATCATGAGCATGGGAATGATGATGTCAAGCTACTGAGAGATAAGCTCAAGGGTATTCATATCGCTATGATGACGACGGAAGACCCCGATGGGTCGCTGCACAGTCGTCCAATGGCGACACAGGACATGGAAGATGACGGTGTGCTCTGGTTTTTAACGCAAGGGAGCGCACCTAAAGCTGGCGCGGTGGAGCAGCACCGGCAGATCAATCTTAGCTACTGCAAGCCGGAGGATAACCTGTTTGTCTCCATCTCCGGTAACGCTGAGCTGGTGCATGATCGCAAAAAAATCAAGGATATGTGGAAGCCTTTTTTCAAAGCCTGGTTCCCTAAGGGCGAGGACGATCCCGACCTGGCTTTGTTAAAAGTGCATGTTGAGAGAGCTGAGTACTGGGACGCCCCGTCAGGGAAGATGGGCGCGCTCTATTCTGTGGTTAAAGGGCTGGCAACAGGTGGCAAGGAACCGGGAGGTGAGAACGTCAAGCTCGATATGAAATAGACTGAGCGGAGCGCCTGTTACACAAAACAACGGCGCTGTTTTGTGCGGGCGCCTTATTCGAGAGCGAGAGGAACGATGGGGATGTTCCTCCCGCTCTTTATTATTATGCTTATGTAGCCTCTTGACAACCAGGTTTGTCAGGGAGAGGATGGTGCTATCGAACCTCAATGTATTTCCTCTTGACATCTTTGGGTGCGGTGCTATACTTCTTCTCAAGAGAGGCGGCGGGAGCTCCTGGCGAGCTCGATCCGCTTAAAAATACAGAAACGAGGATACTGAAAGTGCCTGACAAGAATCAGACGAAATATCTCCTGACAGAGGATGAGATGCCGCGTGCATGGTACAATATCATGTCTGATATCCCCAATCCTCCAGCTCCCGTGCTGCATCCCGGCACAAAACAGCCCGTGACTCCTGACGATCTCTCCCCGCTATTTCCGATGGCGCTCATCATGCAAGAGGTGAGCACCGAGCGTTATATCGATATCCCGGAGCCGATACGCGATGTCTACCGGCAATGGAGGCCAAGTCCGCTCTTCCGCGCCCGCCGGCTGGAAAAGGCGCTGGACACGCCCGCCCGCATCTATTACAAATACGAGGGGGTCAGTCCCGCCGGCAGCCACAAGCCCAATACAGCAGTCGCGCAGGTTTTCTACAACAGGCAAGAAGGCGTCAAGAAGCTTTCCACCGAGACGGGGGCAGGCCAATGGGGGTCCTCGCTGGCGATGGCGGGAGCCTTCTTCGGTGTAGAGATCGAAGTCTTTATGGTCAAGGTCAGCTATCAGCAGAAGCCCTATCGGCGCAGCCTGATGCAGACCTACGGCGCGACCGTCCATGCCAGCCCCACTAATCTCACCGATGCTGGACGCAGCATCCTGGCAAAAGATCCCGAGAATATGGGTAGCCTGGGCATTGCCATTAGCGAAGCTGTAGAGGTGGCCGCTAAAAGCGGTGGCACAACCAAATATTCGCTGGGTAGCGTGCTCAATCATGTGCTGATGCATCAGACGGTGATCGGAGAAGAGGCCCTGCGCCAGATGGAGAAAGCGGGCGACTATCCCGATATCGTGATTGGCTGTACCGGTGGTGGCAGCAACTTTGCTGGCCTCGCCTTTCCCTTCATCGGCGAAGCCCTGCGCAATGGGCGCAAAACGCGCTTCCTGGCAGCCGAGCCAATGTCCTGCCCCAGCCTGACCAAAGGTATTTACACATATGACTTTGGCGATACCGTCGGCATGACCCCGCTGGTGAAGATGCATACGCTCGGCCACGACTTTATGCCGCCGGGCATTCACGCGGGCGGTTTACGCTATCACGGGATGTCCCCCTTGATTTCTCAACTGCACGACGAAGGGATCATCGACGCGGAAGCCTATCACCAGAATGGCGTGTTCGAGGCCGCGGTTACCTTTGCTCGCAGCGAAGGCATCGTCCCCGCGCCCGAGGCGGGCCATGCCGTGCGGGCAGTGGTGAATGAGGCCCTGAAAGCGAAAGAGGCGGGCGAGGAGAAGGTGATCCTGTTCAATCTGAGTGGCCACGGCTACTTTGATATGGCCGCCTATGACTCCTACTTTGCCGGAAAATTGCAAGATTTCGAGTATCCCGCTGAGGAGGTCGCGGCAGCTCAGCAGAGATTGCCCCAGGTCGTCTAAAACCTTCCTGACGAGAAAACCAATAACGATTCGGAAAATGCGCCCATGCTTGCGGTCAACCACAAACTGGGCTATCAATCACAGCCCGGCAGGTATTTGCTGACGCAAAACCTGCTCTAAACTGTTTGCCGGTGGAAAAGATGCAGATGGACAAATTAATATGGTGATGTCCCTGCCCGTGGCGACGTGCTTGAGCGCGTCCAGTTTACTGCCATCCTTTCAAAAGGGGAACGGGGCGCTGAATTGGACGTGATGAAAGCACGTCGCCACGGGAGGCTAGAGCATCATCTATATTGCAGCACGTAGTAACTCGACCACGGCAGCGGCACAGCCCCAGGAGAGCGTCACACCTGCTCCACCATGCCCGTAGTTGTGGAGCAGGAGGCGGTCAGGGGCTATGCGTTCTGCCTCAAGGCGAATAGTGGAGCGCACAGGACGCAGCCCGCATTGCACGCTCAGGATATCTTGAGGGTCAATCGCGGCGAACTCCGGCGCGATATTGCCGCAGCGCCGGAGGATTGCCTGCGTTTCCGCGGGCTCAACTTCCGTGCTCTCGTTGTACTCTTCGTAGGTACCGCCAAGAATAATATCGGATGTGCGAGGAACGATGTATGCCAGCTTATTTACTCCCTCCTCATCTAACAGGCCTATACGAGAGCCATTATGTTTAATACGTACCGTCTGACCTCGCGCCGGATGAAGATCATAGTCCCCTACCAGCTCTCGCGCCCCCAGCCCGCTACAGTTCACCACTGTCGCGCTCTGCTCAAACGCCTCTGCCAGATTCGAGATAGAGCGTTGCATAATCTGACCGCCCAGTGCCTGAAATGTCTGCACCAGGTAGTCGAGGAAAACGCGCGTATCAATCACGGGAGCGTCGAAAACGTAGCCATCTGGATATTCCGCTGGCAGCTCTTCTTTGTCGGCATGACGGAAGCTGTCCACGGCTGTCACCCACCAGGGATCTGCGCTTGGGATGGGCTTCAGCTCCAGAAAGGTTGCCATAAAGACGCCGCATCCCTCGACATGCTGTAAGCGTTTAAACTCCTGGAAGGCAACTTTCCCCCAGGTTGTGACTTTATCGATGGGATAGGCTTTATAGGGGTACCAGATCGCGGCTGCAATGTTTGAAGTTGTGTTGGGTGGCAGATCTCTGGCCCAGATATGCACGCTATGCCCCTCTTGCAGTAAACTGATTCCGGTAGTGAGGCCAGCGATGCCGCAGCCAATAATGAGAATATTCATCAGTCGCTCCCGCTTAAATAAGTGAAAATCGAAAAGTAGCGGCCCAAAGGCTCGCATATTTACAGTAAATATACATCATAACGACATATACAGGTCATAAACGAAACCACTCAGGCAAATCAGGTAAATCATGACAATAGTACTAAATGTAAGCCCCTCCCTACTTGACAGTAACGAATATTATCAATATACTTAATTTAAGAAGTCTAAAAAAATGTTTTAGCTTATTAAAAACAGATGAACTAAGAACTCTTTCGCTGCTGTTCTCTCAAAGAGCGTGCGTAAGTAGACACAGGCATATCGTCCAGAATGGTAAGGAATGTTCGCAGAAAAGGGGAAGACACTATGCACTCCGAAACTCCGGGAGCCACACCTCAGGTGGGACGTGGGGATGTGGGGACTATTCGTGCCGCTGCTGAAGTGCTTAGTGGGAAGAGCAAAAAAGGGTTCTTTCGGCAATTGTTACCATTTCTTGGACCAGCATTTATTGCCTGTGTGGCTTATATCGATCCGGGGAACTTCGCCACCAACATTCAAGGTGGCGCCAGCTTTGGCTATCTGCTCGTCTGGGTGATTGTTGGTAGCAATTTGATGGCAATGCTGATTCAGATACTGTCCGCCAAGCTTGGTATTGCCACAGGGCTAAACCTGGCAGAAATGTGTCGTGAGTACTTCCCCCAGCCCGTCGTCTGGGGAATGTGGGGGCTGGCAGAAATCGTCGCTATGGCTACCGATCTGGCTGAGTTTCTGGGGGCGGCCCTCGGCTTTCAATTGCTCTTTCATATCCCCCTGCTCTGGGGAGGAATTTTGACTGGCATTGTCACCTTTATCATTCTAGGGTTGGGAAGATATGGTTTTCGCCCTTTAGAAGCCATCATTACCGCTCTGGTCGGTGTGATTGCGCTCTGTTATGTCGTCGAAGTATTTTTTGCCCAGCCTGATTGGGGAATAATATCGTATCATGCTATTGCCCCGCAGTTTAGCGGTACGGAGAGTATTGTGCTGGCTTCTGGTATTCTAGGCGCGACGGTGATGCCGCACGTAATTTACCTGCACTCTGCCTTAACGCAGGGGCGAATAGTGACGCGCGAGCCGAAGATGCTCAGAAAGCTCATTCGTTACGAAATGATCGATGTCTTGATTGCTATGGGGCTGGCTGGTTTTGTCAACGTCGCGATGTTAGTGATGGCGGCTGCAACGTTCCATCGCTTCGGGCTGGTTGATATTGACACCATTGAAGGGGCATATAAAACATTAATGCCCTTGCTAGGGAATGCTGCTAGCTGGGTCTTTGGCATTTCGTTATTGGCTTCGGGGATTTCCTCTTCAACAGTTGGTACTATGTCAGGTCAGATCATCATGCAAGGCTTTTTACGTCGTCAAATCCCACTCTGGGTGAGGCGCGCGGTTACCATGCTGCCCTCGCTGATCGTTATTGCCCTCGGTTTTGAGCCTACGCGTACCCTTGTCATCAGTCAGGTGATACTCAGTTTTGGTATTCCTTTTGCCTTGATTCCTCTTATCATATTTACGCGCAGAAAAGATATCATGGGAGTACTGGTCAATTATCGGATTACAACCATTGCGGCAACTATTGTAGCTGGCTTAATTATTACGCTCAATATCTTTCTTCTCCATCAGACATTTTTTGGCGGGTAGTCCCCTGTGGCTCAGGGTGAAAGGCGCGGGGAGCTGAATGCTTTTTTCCTCGGCAGCATCGCCCCGTTTCGCGCGCAGAACAAACCCTCCTCTCTTGCTGTGCGCATAAATGCGCCGCAGGAGGAGAAAAACAGGCATGATCCTTCGTGAAACGCCCTGACTTATGCGCTGGCGACCGGGTCTGGCTCCACGATGATGTGGGCTGCCAGTTCTGTGCTCAACATGTGTTCGATCTGGTTCGGCTCCTCTCCTATGCAGATACGCAATGAGCCTCCAAATGGAGCACGTTCAATCAGTCGGACGCGCGTTTCTGGATAAAGCCCCAGTTGCCCCAGGTAGCGCAGCTTCTCCGCATCCTGATCGTGGACCCGCAGAATAAGTGCGGATTGTCCCTCTTTTAGCTCTTGCAGCGAATGGCCTTTGCGCAGGGAAATTGTCCCATCTTTGCTAGGAATGGGGTCTCCGTGCGGGTCCACCGTTGGATAACCGAGCAGTGCATCGAGCTTATCTTCAAACTCTTCGGAAATGACATGTTCCAGTCGGTCAGCCTCTGCATGTACTTTATCCCAGCTATAGCCTAACTCGCGTGCCAGGTAAAGTTCGAGTAGCCGGTGATGCCTGATCACTTCCATTGCCTTGAGTTGTCCCGTTGCTGTTAGCCGTACGCCGCGATATGGCATATGTTCTACCCAGCCCGCCGCCGCAAAATCCTTGAACAACATTGTCACTGTGGCATCGCTTACTCCCAGGCGCTCACTGACCGCCGATGTTGATACTTTCTGTCCACGTTCCTGCATTGCATAAATGACCTTCAAACAGTCACTAATACGAGGCGGTAAATCTTGAATTGGAGCGTCCATAGCATGAGTTCCTTTTAGGTTTTTTTGACTTTTCTGCCAATGATATAACACATTTCTGCGTTTGCTGCAAGTTTTATTGTATGTAAAATTCAAATATGGCAGCTACCCACGATTGGAGAGTGTTTGTTCGGCCTCCAGTTCATCGACGAACTGGCGCGCGAGACGACCGGAACGACCTGTATGCTGGCGTTCCCATTGCAGTGCTCGGGCTCGGATCTCCTCCTCTGACACTTGTAAGCCGCGCTGGTGAGCCAGGGCAACAGCAATTTTTAGGTAGCGTTCCTGATCTGGCGTGGCGAAGGTGACACGCAGACCAAAGCGGGCCACGAGCGACTGTTTCTCCTCCATAGTGTCGCGCCAGTGGACATCATCACCCGGCTTACCGCGCTCACTGAACTGTTCGCGGATCAGGTTCAAGCGGTTCGTTGTCGCATAGATGAGCACATTGTGCGGACGCGCCTCCGCCGACCCTTCGAGTAGCACTTTAAGAGCTTTATATTCCGTCTCATGAGCCTCAAAAGAGAGGTCATCAATAAAAATCAGGAAGCGCGGCGCACGGTCGCGGAACTGGGCAATAAGCCAGGGGAGATCTTCGGCCTGTTCTTTGCGTAATTCGACCAGGCGTAACCCCTGGTCAGCGTAGGCATTGACCAGCGCTTTCACGGTCGATGATTTGCCCGTACCAGGAGCTCCATAGAGCACAGCATCATGAGCGGGTAGCCCATGCAGAAACCGCTCTAGATTGGCCTGAAGCAATGCCTGTTCGCGTTCATAGCCAATCAGCCCGCTGAGCTGAATGGGATCGGGGTGGGCAATCCCTGCTAATCCTTCTGCACGCCCTTGCCAGCGTAAAACGTGGTAGTAGGCAAAGGGACCGGTTCCATGTTGTGCCCAATGTTTGGTTAGTGGATCAACCAGCGTATGCCAGTCTGTGCATGTTATCATACGATGACCGAAAGCATCGCGGGCCGAGAGCAGGCGCCGGGAGGGTCCAGGTGGAGCGAGGTTGTACCAGGGGGCCCAGGCATCTTGCAGACCCGGCATTGCTGAGACGACGGCGTTGCGCGTTACATCCCATATCATCTGTGCCTTCAAATCGAAGAGCTGGCGCAATGCGCGCAAGTCCCGCCCGGCCTGTTCTCGTATCGCTGGCGCTATGCCTGCTGTACCGGCGCGTTCGGCTTGGATGCTCCAGGGATTGGTATCGTCAAGAATGCGCGTGACGAGGTACGCTTGCCACGCGTCAGGTATGCCTGCGATCATCTCGCGCCCATTTGCCGAGTTTGCCAGTGCATTGAAGGTTTGACTATAGGCCGCTGCTACTGCAGCTTCATCTGGTTCCGACTCTGCGAGCGCGAGAAGCAGCATGAGCATAGCTCTCCCAGCCTCATCCTCCAGCACGCCGCGCAGAAGCGTAATGCCGTACACCGCCTCCAGAGCCGTTTGTATAGCTGTCTGTATACTCTGAGTCTTCATCGCATGACCTGCTATTTCTATTTTGCTTTCCTGATCATCGCATATCATCGTTGACGAAGAAGAAAAAGTGAACCGCGCTACCATTGCTATTGCCACATCGCAGAAGTTACTATACAGAACAGGATGTTTATTTGCAAGTTTTTAGGAGGGATTCGTACCATGTCATCAGTAGCACAATCTATTTCGTTTCCCGCAGGATCGGGACGGGTCGAGGGGTACCTGGTACGTCCTGAGGGTGATGGTCCTTTCCCTGGCGTTGTGGTGATCCACGAGATTTTTGGACTCAACGAGAATATCAAAGAGATTGCTCAACGGTTCGCGGATCAGGGCTATGTCGCGCTGGCGGTCGATTTATTTGCAGGCCATAATCGCGCCATCTGCATGTTTCGCTTTATGAGCCAGATCATGCTGAATCCGCTCAAAAACAACAGCATTCGCGACCTCAAAGCGGCCCTGACCTATTTGACGGAGCAGCCGGGCGTCGATAGCGCGCGTCTGGGGGCCATTGGCTTCTGTATGGGTGGCAGCTTCGCCGTTTCCTGGGCTTGCTCAGATAATCGCCTCAGAGCTATCGCACCCTTCTACGGCATGAATCCGCGTCCGCTGGAAGCGGTTGCACGCGCCTGCCCTGTTGTTGGCTCGTATCCTGACAAAGACTTTACCACCTCGCACGGTCAAAAGCTGGACGTTGCGCTGGACAACTATAACATTCCCCATGACATCAAAGTCTATCCCAACTCCAAACACTCGTTCTTTAACGATAAAGGGAGCAATTACAACGAGGAGGCGGCAAAAGATTCTTGGCAGCGCATCATCACCTTTTTTTCAGAGCATATTGGATAGCTTGAAGAGGGTGGGGGTAGGGGCGGGGCTTGCCCCCGCCCTGATGCGGCTTCACAAGGCCATGCTTGCTCCTGAGAAGGCTTTTACTGTTGTTCAGGCTGAAACTCAATCGTGCCACTTTTGCCGCCGCTTTTGCGCGCGACATACGCCTGTTCAAGCGTGATGGTCCTATCCACGCCTTTGCACATATCGTAGATAGTAAGAGCGGCCACCGTTGCCGCTGTGAGCGCCTCGACCTCCACGCCAGTCTTATAAGTGGTGCGCGTTCGCGCCTCGATATAGATCAGTCCCTGCGCGCTATCAAGCGTAAACTGGACATCGATATGGGTCATTGGCAAGGGATGGCAGAGCGGGATGAGCTGTGGCGTTTGCTTAGCCGCCATAATCGCTGCTATCTTGGCTACTTCCAGGACGCTGCCCTTAGCAATCTGGTTGGTCTCAATGAGGTGTAACGTTTGTGGAGCCAGGCGCACCCTTGCCCTGGCAATGGCCTCGCGCGCCGTCTCTGCCTTCTCCGTCACATCAACCATGCGAATATTGCCGCTCTCGTCCAGGTGCGTCAACTGCTTTACAGACTTCGATTGTTCAGCCATTCTTGAACCTCTTCTTGCTCCCCTTGTGCCAGTGGGGAGGTAGCAATATGCTTGTTGTAATAGCGTATCACAAAATGGAGGAGTGTACAGCGGTATAGCATAGTTACCGCTTGCTCCACAGCGCCAGTACTCGCAACATATCCTCCACCACGACCTCAAGAGGCGCGACGGGCACATATTCATCTACGGAATGCTCGTTGACGACTCCGGTAGAAACGGTGAAGGCCCTGATTTTTGGGCGGAAGCCGCTGGTGTCGCTGCCGATAAAGGTAGATTTCATCTCTAGAGCCTGACCTCTTTGCGCCAGAGCCTGGCGATACGTGTTTAGCAAAGGTTCGTCCATGTCCAGCGCATAACCGGTCGAGTGGGTTTTGAAGGAGACCTCCGCCCGTCCGCCGACACGTTGCGCAGCCTGTTCGAAGGTTTGTTGTATGGCTTGCTTATATTGTTCCCGCGCTTCTGCCGGCTCGAAGCTGCGGATCTCTCCCTCGACGAGCAGCCTGTGGGGTATGGCATTGCGGGTGCTGCCGCCACTGATGCGCCCGATATTGATACGCGTCTGGTCCTGCGCGAGCGAGCCGTGCGGATAGTTTGCTTCGTGGAAAATATGAATGGCGTGAGCCGTCTGCGAGAGATCTTTGCCGGGATGGCCCGTGCGTCCCGTAATCGTGATATCAAACGCCTCATAGGCTGCTCCTGCCGAGACGACAACTCCAGCTTCAAATGCGTTGTCGAAGACGATGCCATCGGTCACGTTCCATGCTGAGCTATCAAAGGTATTCGCGCCGCAGAGCCCGGCCTCTTCCTGGACAGTGAAAACAATCAAAAGTGGAGGGTGCGGGAGTTGCTGCTCGGTAACGCGCCGTAGCATTTCCAGAATAATGGCGACCCCGGCAGCATCGTCGGCTCCCAGATTGGTGCTGCCATCGCTATAAAGAACGCCATCGCGCAAGATCGGCTCATGCCCAAGTCCAGGGGGAACGCGGTCCATATGGGCGTTGAGCAGCAGTGGCTTGCCCTCGCCTTCAACCATAGCCAGTAGGTTGCCCACCGTGTCTACCTGCGTTGCATAACCAAGCTTGCTCAGTTGCTCTTCCAGATAGTGGCGAATATGCTCTTCGTGTCCCGATGTGCTCGGCAGACGTACAAGCTCGATCAAGGTTTGGCAGAGGCGTTGACTATACATGGTTTCGGTGATCTCCCTTCTGATTAGCGTTGAACTATTCCCTATCTTACCACGCTCACAAGTTGCCTATCATGAGGTAGTCCTGGAGAGGAAACCAGGAGCCCAGGTCACTTAATTGAGTGGCAGAGAACGCGCATTGAGAAGACATTGATAGAGCCGCTCGACTTCCGCGAGTGCAGCATCCCTATAGGCCGTTTGCGGAAAAGTGGTCACAAGCAAGAGCTTAAAGGCTATCACCGCCTCAAATATCGTGATGCATTCCTCATAGGGGAAATAAGTGACATCACTTGATTCGGGATGCTTAGGCAAGCGATCATGCACTGATTGGACACGCTCAAGCGTTTCTCTGTATTCTGGTTGATTATCAACCAGATTCCGCTTCATGTTTTCCCTCTGCAAGAAGTTTCAAGAGATATTCTGCGCCTTGTTCCATGCGTGCCGTAATGCTTTCATGATTGGCGACAATTGCCAGCCCATACAGTCCTTGTTGTGCTGCTTGTTCTAGCAAAACTTGTTCTTGCCTGAATCGTGCTATCTCGCTGGTAGACATAATAGAGCCTCCTGTCTGCTATTGTCTCTTGTAGTTTCTTATGGTATTCTTCAACCTAAGATAATCTGATAGCAGTCCAGAAGGAATGCTCTGGTATGAGCGTAGTAGAGCCTTTTTACAGGTAGGAGCTATGATCTAATAGGTACATAGTGAGAGTTGGGGGGAAGATGCAGTACCATTACGGGAAAACAATAAAAGAGTATAGAATAGCCAAAAAAATGACGTTAGCTCAGTTAGCCTCTAAAAACAGGTATTGTGAAGAAGTGAATAATAATCCACCCTCAAATTAAATCACAATCTTTTACGGGCTCTCTTCTCCTTTTCGCTTGACGAATGACTCTCCCATCGCTATCATGCGACGTAGAGAGGCAAAAAACTCTTTACTTCAACTTGAAGCGTGCATTTATAAAGATTGCAGCACTGAATACTTGCTTAGATTGTGCAGAGGGGGATTTGCATGCATGTCTCGTAGTTCAGTAGAGCTGATGGGGGTACCAGATGAGCTCTACCACTGGATGCCGGGAGAGATGGTGGTGATTGTACGTTTGCCCCGGCTCCCAGTTGGTGATGCTCAGGACACGCTGGTTGAACAGGTGCGTACCCTGCTGAATGAATTTTTGGCCCAGTATAATATTATTTTAGAACTATATGGAACCTATGGACGGTGGCGCGAAACATCAACCATGCCGCCTGTACGCCGCCAATCATTTATTTTCGGGCTACACCGTAAACAACCGCTCGTCGCTATTTTCTTTCATACTCGCTATATGGATGCCAGCATTCAGGACCCTCTGCCTATGGCTCTATCTTATCTCCAGGGACATCTCGAACACCTTGCACAGATCGGTTTGCACCTTGTTTCTGCCATGCCCAACTGGCTGGTGACCGCAGCTCCCCTCTGTTATGGCGAAGGTGGCCCTGCGATCCCTCCTCATCCCGCTCCTGTTCTTGATGTTGCGGCGACGGGGAATTCTCTGCTGGGCTGGCGCATCAATGTGCTTGACCGCAGCCTTCCTCTGGACTCCAGGGGCGCTGAAGATGTGGTGGTTGCGGTGCTCGATACCGCTCAGCAGGCTGATCGTATCCGTAGCGCCGCCAGCCGGCCAGAACTGCGCAGAAACTGGCTGTTGCAACGCCTTTCGAGCGATCTGCGCAGCGAGGATGGCTCCTTTGTCGTCGAATACGACCGTTATCCTCTTACCAGCGACGTTCGTACCGGACGTGATTATCAGAACGATTGGCGCTACTATTTTATGCCCGATCATGGGCTTGCAATTGCAGGACTGGTGCGAGATGTTGCGCCGCGCGCTCGCATCAGGCTCGTACGCATTTTGAACGATTTTGGCGGCTGCGATCTCTATAATCTCTTTGCCGCATTAACCGATCTTGAGCGCGAGCTTGTTTCTGGCACCATTCGGCGCCTGGTCATCAACCTCAGCCTGACCATCATGCCCGATATCCGCCGTCTCCCCTATATCTGGTTCGACCATCGTCAATGGCCCACTGCCCAACTACCGGGAGTGATCCGCGTGCTCAGTCACATAGAAGAGGGGCTGCGGTTGCTCTTCGAGTCTCTCTTTGCGCATGGCGCGCTGATAGTCGCGGCGGCAGGGAACGATTCGTTCAGCCTGACCGAGAAGAATCTGCCTCCGCGCGCCCCTCGTGCGCCCGCGCGTTACGATTCCACCTTGAGCGTGGCTGCGGTCAACAGTAAGTTTGCTCCCTCGAACTTCTCCAATGCCGCCAATGTGCCGCCCGGCGATAGGGGAGTCGCGACCTTTGGCGGTGATGGCTACGGCATGGTGGATAGCCATGCCTTGCCGGATGCGGTGCGCGGTATCTTTATCTCGCCCACATTTCCTTTAGGGGAGCAGAATAGCTCCGGCTGGGCGGACTGGTGCGGCTCATCATTCTCTACCGCGATCATCAGCGCCCTGGGAGCCCACTTGATGGCTCAGGGCTGGTCGGCCTCCAATATTATGACGCGCCTGGCCTCCGGTCAGGAACGCCGCAGCGACCCGCTCTTCGGCTCTGCCCCCGATGCGCCTTCTCTACTGGCGAACATTATCAGGGTGCAGCAGCGTTTTGGGGTGTGATGAGGAGATTTTTACTTGCTACTTAAAAATGGGATGCATCTGTTATTGCTTTATGTTATCATTGTAGTGGGCGTTTTAGGGAGAAATCATGCCACCTAAAATTCGGCAACTCAAAGCCTCAGCTAAAGCGGGCTTTGTCTGGAGACCAGGAAAAGGTAGCCATACTGTATGGACGCATCCAGCACTACCGGAATTAGAAGTTACGCTGTCCGGTCATGATGGCAATGATGCAAAACCTTATCAAGTAAAAGATGTTCAAAAAGCTTTGAAGCATCTGGGGGAAAATTATCATGGATATTAAGCACTATTCGATGAATATCCAATGGAGTGATGAAGATCAGGCATATATTGTTACTGTGCCCGAACTCCCAGGATGTAGAACTCATGGAGAGACGTACGAAGATGCTGTTAAACAGGGACAGGATGCTATCGAGAGTTGGATTATGGTGGCGCGAGAATTAGGCCGACCCATTCCACCACCGAACAAGGTTGTGGTTTAATACCATATGAGCTTATTAATCCAGAGGTGAAACAGTAGTTACTAAACAGGGCTGACGCTGCCATTTACAAGCGTGTTTTTGTAATATATAATATTGTCAAATGTAATGGGATAGACAACCTGTCTATTATCTACTTTTATTCGGGACAAGCGAGGGGATTGAGTAGTCAACCCCTTTTAGAGAGGTGAAATACATGATCGAGCAGAACCAGCAATCGGCGACAGAGACCATTATCACGATGACCCCGACCGCCGTAGAGAAAATTCGCGAACTGCTCACGCAAGAAAATGATCCAACACTCGGTCTGCGCATTTTTGTTGCTGGTGGCGGGTGCTCTGGTCTCCAATATGGGATGACACTCGATGAGGAGCAAGAAGGCGATACCATTATTGAGCAGCACAACTTTAAGGTCTTCGTTGACGAGATGAGCCTGGGCTACATTACTGGCAGCGAAGTGGACTATGTTGATAGCCTAATGGGTGCTGGCTTTACCGTCAATAACCCTAATGCCGTCTCAAGCTGCGGCTGCGGACATTCCTTTAAAACTGCCGATGGCGGTGGCGAAGCTCGCGGTTGCGGTTGCGGTCACTAAGCAAAACCAGGCAAAAATCTCCATTTGACATTTCGGATGGGAGAACAAAGAGAGTCCTTGCGTCGTAATATAGTATAGAGGACTCTCTCTTTTGTTCTATCTGCATTTAATGTAAAGGAGTATGCATGAGCGGAAGAATTGCCCATCGACCCCGTTATCGTACGATGCACCACCCTGTACAAACTCCACCCAATGCTCGACATCTCTTCCTTCACAATCGCTGGACGTACCGCCGTCAGCAGCCTCCCTATGAGAAACGCCCGCTGGGATACGGCCTTGCGCTGCTCCCATTTGGATATCGCCTGCTGGTGCCGTCTTTCCATTACTAGGGGTAATACAGGCGGGTAGGCACTGCGATATGTGCCTACTCTACAAAATCGCCTGGATCGTCGGCTACGAGGGCTGCCGGGTTGTTGAGCATGCGTGTGACCAGTCCCACCATATCGCTGGTGAACTTGGAATTGGCGACAACTTTCTGCGCGCCCGCCTGCAATGCCCTGGCGCGTGCCTCCAGATCCATATGCGAGCCAAAAGCCAGTACCGGGAGGTCGCGCGCTCTCGCCTCGCGGATCGCCGCCTCCCAATCAACTCCTTTGATCGCCGTATTAATGATGATCAGCGCAGGAGGCTCATCTCCGCTTGCCATCAAACGTTGCTCGAAGGCTGGCAGGGTGCGGACCGCCGTGACCTCCATCTCGTGGTGACGCAGGGTGTCGCGCATCTTCACCGAGAAAAAGAGATCTTTTTCCAGGGCTAGAATCACTATCGCCATAGCATTCCTCCCACTAATCTTCAGTGGGTTCATAGACCGGACGACGGAAACGATCCCCCAGCTCCTGGTTGATAATATCCAGGTTCATATAGAGGTCCGGCGGGAGGATATGGTGTGTCCCGTTGCAGTAAGGCTTATCGCACTTTTTGGCGTGGCTGGTCTCAAAAACCAGGTTGCCATCTTCGACGGTCATCCAGATATGCTTGCGTGAATAGCCGTCGCCCCATTTCAAGAGCAGACCATCTTTGTACTCATCAAAGCGCCCCTGACCGTAGAGGTAGTCGCGGTTAAACAACTGTAGCACCTGGCGCACTCTGCTGGCGTCAATAACCTGGGCTGTTTCGGGCGACATTTGCGTAGTTGCCTCCTGTGCCAGATCTTCCTGAGGAATATGCAGCTCGCGAGCAGAACCTGACTCCTCGCGGATCATCTGTTGTATCATCTGCCCCTCTTCGTCGGTCAGCCCGTGCCCCTGCCCAAAAATAGGGGATTTGCGAGGTCGCCGTCTATTATCAGAATTGTAAGCAGGCATCATATTCTCCTTTTTATATTCCGCCAGCCAACGCTGTATTCACAGCCTTGCAATTCCGAGCGACAACGCTCCCACGATGAATCGGGGAGCTACAGCCGCTAGCTGCGCTCAGTCGCTCGGCAAGGAAGGCTAGCTTCGCTCAGGCTGGCGGGAAGGAATTCCTTACCATCGCTCCATCCTTGCCTCGAAAGCTTCGCTGCCCAGTACAGGTTGCGCTTTCTTTCCCCCGCAAGGATCTAAAACCAGATTTTCAGATCGTTTCATTGGATCGCTTATAGACTACTACATAGCTTACAACCTGGGGCAATCAATCGACAAGACTTTAAGCTCCGCCGTAATGCATTTCAGGCACACGATCCGCGATATTCCCGCAGTGATTCTAGTACAGATATTCCGAACATCTGATCTTGACAAATGTTCTCAATGCCAGATATACTTTCTCTACATAAGCTGTTTTTGTTCTCATGTCTATTCGTGTAGTCCAGTTGCATTAAGAACATATGTTCTAGCTAAATACTAGAATGTAGAAATACGGACACCTGCGGATGAGCATAGATAGGAGCGTCGGGGTAGGAGTTGAGATTGGTGGGGGAAAAACGACAGTTGCACTAATAGATAGCCAGGGGAGAGTCTGTCACCGTTGTCAGGCAAAAACGCTGAGGGGGCGTCCGGCTTTGGCGACCCTTGACCCCTACCTGCGTGTGATTGACACGGCGCTTGCCTATGCCCGGGCGGAAGGTTTGCTTGTGCGGGGAATAGGCGTGAGCATTCCCGGCTCGCTCGATCCTGAAGTGCGTCGCCCTCTCCAGGTGCCTATCTTACCAGCTCTCAATGGTTTTCCGCTCAAAAATTTGCTGGAGACGCGTTATCAACTTCCGGCGCATCTACATGTGGATGTCGATGCCGCTATGCTAGGGGAGCGGCGTTTTGGTGCGGGTCGCGGCTTCAGTCGCTTGCTCTTCTTAACCGTCAATGCCGTCGTGGGCGCATCTTTTGTTGCCGATGGCGAACTGGTGCATCAGCCCCAGTACGTCGGTCACATCTGCCATGTATCGGTTTCTGCCTCGGGGCCGCGCTGTAGCTGTGGCAAGCGTGGTTGTATTAATACTCTTGTCTCGATGGATGCGGTACAAAAAATGGTGCAACGGGCCTTGCGCCGTGGCGACGAAAGCCGTTTTACTCAGCGCCTGCTCAACCATGAATATTTCAGCCCGCAGCTTTTAGCTGAAGAGGCCATGCGAGGTGATAGCGTGGCGGTACAGATTTATAGCGAGGTTGGCCGCTGGCTTGGGGCCGCCATCGCAAAATATATCAACCTCTTTGAGCCTAACATCCTGATCCTGGGGGGTGGCGTCTTGCCTGCCAATGAGCTATTGCTTACCCATGTGCGCAGCTCTCTCACGACTCCCTCAAGCTCAGCGGCGCAAGTCTGTACAATGGTCGAAGTCGTCGCTGCTGATCTGGGGAGCGATGCCGCGTTAATTGGTGCAACGGTGCCATTGTTCTAACTGCTCTTCGATACTGCTGATATTCTCCAATTCGTTGCTACGATTTTATTTGACGGAGAACGCGGAGATAGAGCGGTAATTGCTCCTTTTGTGGGTCAACTACCACTCAGTTGCTTTGCTCAAAGCTCCATCGTCTCGTAAAATGCGCGCTCGCGGCTCTCCAGATTGGGGATCGCCTCGCCTCTGACGTACCGCTCGAAATGCGGGGTTACCGTATGCGCTTCATAGCCCGCTTCATTGATATATTGCTCGTATAGGAAGAACAACTGCGGATCGTCTTTCGAGCGGTGCGCCTGATAGAACAGACAGCCAGGCTCTTGTTTCGAAAGCGGCGTCATCTTCTCAATCACGCGTGCAATTGTCTCTTCCTGCCCTTTTTTCGCCCGCCATAACGCGGCCACAACGAATGCCATTGATGATGCTCCTTTGCTTGTCATTACGATTGCTTAAAATGCCGATACTCTTGATCTCCATAATGGGAACACGCCATGCTATCAGGGGCAGGCGTTTCTTACCTGAAGGTGGAAATGGTCTGCTCTTTTTGCGTCAGAAACTCAAGCAGCACCGGCATGCCTTCCTGCGTCTGTCGAATCCCGCGGCGGATGGCAGGGACAATCTCTGTTGGTTCGGTAATGCGCTCGGCATACCCACCCAGCGCGCGGGCAAATTCCGCGTAGTTGCCAGAAATATCGGTGCTGCGGTACTTCTCCGTTGCCACTTTCATCACCGGCAGTTCAATAGCCATAGAGAAGTTGTTCAGCAGGAGCGAGAGGATGGGAAGGCGCTCGCGCACCGCCGTCTCAAAATCCATGCCGGTAAAACCAATGGCTGCATCTCCCCACACATTGATGCATAGCATCTCGGGACGCGCCAGCTTTGCTCCCATCGCCAGGCCGAGGCCATACCCGAGCTGTGTCGTTTTGCCCCATCCAAGATAGGTCAGGGGTTCCTGTGCGGCCCAGAACGGCGAAAGCTGGTCGCGCGGGCTGCCAGCGTCGTGCGTAATGATCGTTTGCGTAACATCTACCGTGTGGAGCAGGTCCCAGATGACGCGATAGGGGGAAAGCGGGACCTCATTGGAGGTCAGTTTGGGTTTCCACTGGTCGAGCCATTGCTTCTTCACTGTCTGAATTTCCTGTGCCACATGCTCGATTCGACCGCGAGCTTTGCCGCCAAGTCGCTCTTTGACGGCTTCGATGAGCATATTCAGCGTCAAGCCCGCGTCACCGAGCAGGCCATAGTCGATGGGCTGGTCCTTATTGAGGTCCGCCGAGTCCAGCGTGGCCTGGATCATGACCTTATCTTTGGGCATACGTATGCCGAAGTTGGTGGTAGTAAAACTACAGCCAATGCCGAAAATGACATCGGCATCCCTCAAGAAGTCGTGAACAGGCTGCGGCATAGCGAGGCCGCCGGAACCAAGCGAGAGGGGATGTGTTTCGGGAAATGCGCTTTTCCCTTGCAGACTGGTGGTAACGGGTGCCTCAAGCAGTTCTGCCAGTTCGCGCAGCGGCTGCCAGGCTCGCGCATAATGCACCCCCTGTCCGGCATAAAAAACTGGTCGCTTTGCCTCGACCAGCACCTGAGCGACATGCTCGACCTCTTGAGGATCGGGCGCATACCGCACGCGCGGCGTAGCGCGATAAGACAGGGGCTCGGCGATTTCCTCGGTGAAGAGATCGGCAGGAATCTCGACCATCGCCGGGCGCGGTCGGCCATTTTTCGCCTGCGTAAAGGCTCTCCTCAGCGCACCCACGACCGCTGTCGCGGTGCTGACCTGCTCGACCGATTTGGTAATGTGTTGGAAGTTGAGCAGGGCATTGAAGTTGGGAGGAACCGTGTTAAGCGAGCGGGGATAGCCAGCGGGCAGAACTACCAGGGGAACCGACTCCCCGTAGGCTTGAGCGACCCCACCAAAGGCATTCTCCGTCCCCGGGCCATGCTGCATCGCGAACACGCCGATGCGTTCGCCAGACGTCACGCGACTGACGGCATCGGCCATATGCAAGCCGGTGCGTTCCTGTCGCACCATAATCGTGCGAATATCCGCTTCAGCAGCCGCCTCAATGATCGGATTGACGGGGTAGCCAATCAGAAATTCGACCCCTTCGCGCTTGAGAATCTCAGCAATGACACGAGAAACACGCATGGAACTGTTCCTTTCCTCACCCTCCTGGTGAGCGGTCTCCTCAAATAAAACAGAAAACGGCTCTGTCAGAACTCAGCATCTGAAAATATAGAAGAGGTAATCCCACAGATGAAGGCACTCCTCATCCCTCGTATTGTACCATTAGCGGCGTTAGTTCAGATGTTATGAGGAAGAGACGAGGAGAGCGACCAATGCCAGGATGGAGTTTCAGCCCTGAAAAAATCTTTATTTCCGTGGTGATAATATATGTAGCAGCCAGGGTACGACCGAAGATATGATTGTTGTCAGTGAGCTGGAGATGACCAATGTGATCAGCGAAAGGGCTGACGCTTTGATAAGGCTAAACGGCCAGGTGGGATACCAGGTGTTGAGCGTTTTTGCCAATTCTAATTTTTCCTTAACAACTTTTGCCTGCTCCAGTTGATCCTTGTCGATTAAATCCTGCAGCCGTTTTTCCAGCCTGTTGATTTCTGTACTCTGTTTTTGTTGAGATATTTCGTCTGCATCAATCATCCTTACATGTATCTTCCATAGAGGTATCACTGCTGCCCAGATTAAGAGGTAAAGGGCAAGTCCCCAGAGGAATAATATGCCCAAGAAATTAGAAATGTATAGTATTCCTATACGGCCATCTATAGGAGAAAAAGAAGAAAATTTTGTCCATACATTAAGATCATATACGAGGAAAAACAGCAAGATGGCCAGTAAAGGTACTGCTAACCGTAAACAGAAATTGCCCAGTATTTTAAGACCACCGCACCGATCCAGATGAGTTAAATCGCTCTGAATATGAAAATCCTGTAATAACTCTCTTAGGTATTTGCCTGATATATATATTACAGACGATGTTATGCCAAAAGAATAAAATAAAATTATTTCTATAATTGCAAAAAACACTAAAGGAAATAAATTTAAATCGAAGACATTAGGGTTTTTGGGAGAGAGAGAAATATGAAGTTTTTCAAAGACTATCGGTGTAGAACAAGCTATACAACCTAGAATTACTATATAAACTATAGCATAGAACGATAGAATCGCACAGGGAATGTAATTTTTCGTTTTGCTAAGGGCATTATGATACTTATCAAGAAATTCTAAATAGCGATTCGTAACTTTCGTTTTATCGATTATCCAAATATCACTATCGCGACTCTTGCGAACGGCAGTGATACGATTGTTATTGATGAGGTCTCGCAATGTTTTTGGTACATATTCTCGCCAGATCTTGAAAAATGATAACAGGAAGATTGCACCTATGACGAGAAATACTATCTCTGCAGAGCCGGTGGCCAGGTTATCATGCCCCATGATCATATCGTTGAATTTTTGAAGAAACAGGGATATAGCCATCACTTTAACAACACAATTAGGGGGTTTAGGTCCATGCATTTGACAGAGGCGTGTGTAAAAGAGAGCAGCCATCATAAAGTAGAGCGGGTAAGAAATTAAAAGAGGTATCCAGCTATACTTAAAAACAAATCTGGTTATCTTCCTCTTTGATGGCAATGCATCGAAATTCTTTAATGCATCATTTATCTTCTCGCGTGATGCACCATAATCTTCAGAGTGCTGAGACGTTTCTAATAAACTGGTAGTGTCAGATATACCCATGAGCAATCCCCCTTGTAAAGCGGAGCTTCATGTATCTCTGCAAAAATCATCTAATCATGGTAAGCACTACCATTAATCAAGCTTTTTCCTCACCAATAAATTATAATGAAAAATAAAATATATGTCAATAATGTAATATATCCCTATAAATAGATGAAGAATTTTTTGCTTTCGGGCGGATAGACTTCCCTTTTGAATTGGTTAGGAGTTCTTTTGATAGAGCTATTAAAAGTTTTAGGAAAACCCCTGTGTCACTGATAGCGCGTAATCCCCTACCTATTTACTGGAAAACTGGGTGCTATTGATTTGTTTCCGTTGTTTTTTGTATATTGCTTATGTAGAAAGCAAGGTATAGTAATGCACTTTATGTTAATTGTAGAGAAACAGAAGCTCTTTAGAGACTGGGTCAAGGAGGATCTTGAATAATGTTGAAGGATCGTGTTCACCTTGATGGATGCTTGTAAGCATTCAATCGCAAGTGAGTTCGACTGCTCAGTTAGGAGATAATCATGGAACATCAGGAGCAGCAGCCCGTTGAAACGTTAGAGTCTCAGATATCACAAAGTTCTGAGGAACGTCGGGATAAGCACTGGACGACGCCGCAGTCCTATCGCTCCCCACAGGTGCTTCTTGTTGGAAAAGCGCAACGCCTCATGGCTGCTTATGCCGCTGGCAGTGTGTACGATTCACAAGGTCTGTATACCTATCCATAATGTTTCCTCACGAGGTGATAGCGTATTGCGTGATCGGGAAATATCATGATCCAGTCCATTCTGCGGGCTGACGCAGGAGGAGCAGAAGGCGACTATCGTTTAGCGCCCGATGTTCTCTTCCTGCGTATTCAGGATGGATCAGCGCGCTTGCTCGACCTGAGTG
>DASRHT010000038.1:0-20436 GCA_035650355.1 Ktedonobacteraceae bacterium | reverse complement strand
GCCCAGGGCAACCGCAAGGGATGGCCCCTACCAAGCACGTTACAGACGTACCTGCACGAGCAGTTACCAGCGTACATGGTGCCGGCGGTGTTTGTCGAACTGGAGAGCTTGCCCTTGACCACCAATGGCAAACTGGACCGGAAGGCACTACCCATCCCTGAGCAGGGAGGGGGCGGCCATCAGGGAGAATTGGTAGCGCCGCGCAGCGCGACCGAGGAGCAACTGGTAACAATCTGGTCGCAGTTGTTGGGGGTGGAGCAGGTCAGCGTTGAGGACGATTTCTTCGTCATCGGCGGCCATTCGCTGCTGGCGATGCGCCTGGTTATGCAACTACGAGAACAATTCTCGATAGAGTTTTCGCTACGGAACGTCTTTGAGGCTTCAACATTGGCAGGCATGGCCCGGATGGTTGATGAATTTCTGGCCGGGAACATAACGAGCACTACAGCCAGCGATGAGCGAGCCTGGTATGAGGACGCTGTACTTGACCCTGCTATCAGGACTGATGGTCTGCAATTCCCGGCGCATTCTCAGCCAGGCTCCTGCACCAGCATTTTCCTTACAGGAGCAACAGGTTTCCTGGGTGCGCACCTCTTGTTTGAACTGCTTCAGCAGACCCGGGCTACCATCTATTGTCTTGTGCGCGCTGACTCTATGGAACAGGGACGCAGAAGGTTGTATCAACAACTAAACGTCTATCAGCTCTGGCAAGAGACCATTGATGCAAGCAGGATCGTGCCAGTTCCTGGCGACCTGGGCTCGCCCCTGTTTGGTCTTTCAATGCAAGAGTTTTATCAACTGGCCGCACAGATCGACGTAATCTATCATAATGGTGCTAGCGTCAATATCATCGCTCCTTATCCTGTCCTGAGAAGTGCCAACGTGCTGGGAACCCAAGAGGTGCTGCGGCTGGCGTCCACAGAGTCGCTCAAGCCTATCCATTATGTCTCCACCATTTCTGTCCTGGCCACTTCCGGCACGGATGAGGAGGCTCTCATAAGTGAGCAAGTCTCTTTAGACACACAGCGAGAATATATGATGACTGGCTACGCTCAGAGTAAATGGAACGCGGAAAAATTAGTCCAGCAAGCCCTTGAGCGCGGCATTCCAACTTGCATCTATCGACCTGGAAGGATCAGCGGTCACACCAGCACGGGAGTCTGGAACCCTGACGATTACCTGTGCCGCATCATAAGAGGGTGCATTCAGCTAGGCTGCGTGCCTGATGTTGAGGAATATATTGATATGACCCCGGTTGATTACCTGAGTCAGGCGATTGTGCATCTCTCGCAGCATGCAGCCGCTCCGGGGAAGGTATTCCATCTCTTCAACCCCGCTCCGGCTACCGTGGCTGAACTTGTCGCATACGCACGCTCTTTCGGCTATCAAGTGGAGCGGCCCCCGTATAATGAATGGAGGGCGCGAGTGCAGCAAGCGATTCAGGAAATGCCGGAACACGCGTTTGCTCCCATCCTCACGTTCTTCCCAGAGACACAGTCGCCTGAGGAGGAAAACGAAACTGGCTTGCACACAATGTTTATGGCGACAAATACGCGCGCAGGACTGGCAAATATGACGCCGTATCCATCTATTAATGAACAACTAATACACGCCTATCTGTCGTTCTTACTACAGAAAGGTCTCCTTCCATCTCCATCACTTATCGACCATGAGTAAAGGAATGAGGGGTAAAGAAACGTTGTGCATTATTAGTGACGTGGAAAATGTCGGGACGAGAATCATCTATGTACTCAAAACAAGAGCTTCATAAAAGAAGGGAAGGGCTTTCCGCGCACAAAAAAGATCTCCTGGCGCAGCGGCTGCAACGCAGAAGCAGCCAGGAGGATGACTGGCAGGCCATTCCCAGACGCGCAGAGGAAAATATCCTGCCGCCCTCTTTTGCTCAGCGGTGTCTCTGGTTCCTGCAACAGCTTGAACCAGAGAACCCCGTCTATAATGAGACGCTGGCGTTACGCCTGACGGGTCGGCTCAACCGGGAAATTTTGCAGTTGGTGTTGCATGAAATAGCGCGCCGCCACGAAATTTTGCGCACAACGTTTACGATGGTAGATGGAGATGTTCAGCAGATGGTCCATCCGCCAGACCACCGTAATATAACGCTCTCACAGGTCGAATGGTCAGATATGCCTGTGGCGCAGCGTGAAAGCGCGGCAATAAACTGGATGCAGCAGCAGACACAGCAGACATTTATGATGACAGATAATGTGCTCTGGAAAGCAACGCTCCTGCATCTGAGTTCAGACGAACACATTTTGTTTATCGTCCTGCATCATATTATCTGTGATAGCTGGTCGCTTGGCCTCTTTATGCACGATCTCGCCGCTATATATCCTGCTCTATCTCAAGGCAGGCTCGACCCGTTGCCAGTGCCGATAATCCAATATGGGGATTATCTTCTCTGGCAACGCCAGCACTTTGCAGGAAATACGCTTGAAACGCTGCTGTCTTACTGGAAAAAGCACCTTGCAGGCTCACCGGCTCTTCTAGAACTCCCCACCGATCATCCACGTCAACCGAGAGCAGGATATCAAGCTCGACGCCTGCCATTCCAGTTTTCGGCAGCTCAGACGCATGATATTCATATAGCCATAAATCAGGAAGGCATCACCCTGTTTATGCTGCTGCTGACTGCGCTGGCTATTACCTTAGCACGTTATAGCCGCCAGGATGAAGTTGTGATTGGTACGCCGGTCGCCGGGCGTACAACTCCCGAGCTAGAAGCGGTTTTTGGTCTGTTTGTGAATATGCTGGCCCTGCGCATTAATCTGACGGGTAACCCTACATTGCACGCAATAATGCAGCAGGTACGCGCAGGTGCATTAGCAGCCTACGCTCATCAGGATATGCCGTTTGAGAAACTTGTTGAGGAGATGCATGTGCAGCGATTACAGGGACAAAGTCCGTTTTTTCAGGTTGTACTGGACTTGCAACATAGCTCTTTGCAACAGGCGGCAGAGGCTATCAAGGAAGTGGATGGCATACGTATTGTACCCATTCCTATCTGGAATGATCGGGCAAAATTCGACCTGACATTCGTGCTTAATGAGCATGAACAGAAACTTAATGGACAGCTTATTTATAATAGCGATCTTTGGGATGCGAGCAGCATGCAGCGACTGCTAGCACACTGGCAGCGCGTCATCCAGGCGCTGGTTATTAAGCCCGAGCAGCGTCTTAGCCAGGTATCTATGCTTAGCGCGATTGAGCGTGCCGAGCTGCTCGCTCGGTGGAGTAAGCCACTCCATCCCTTAGATACACAGAGTATTCCCCAGCTTTTTGAACTTCAGGTAGCTCGCACTCCAGAGAGTATCGCCCTGGTATCGCAAGATACAGCATTCACTTATCTTGAACTGAATCGCCATGCTAATCGGCTTGCTCATTGTCTGCATCAGCAAGGCGTGTTGCCAGGAACGCCCGTCGGAGCTCATCTGGAACGCTCGCCAGCACTGATTATTGCCCTGCTGGCTATTTTAAAAGTTGGAGGAATATACGTACCCCTTGATCCCGTTTATCCTCCAGAACGACTATCGTTGCTTTTGCAGGACTGTGCAATAGCTGTTTTACTGACACAAAAAAGGCTTTATCCACAGCTTTCCAATGATAGCGCAACGGCCCTTGTCATCGATGCGGAAGCTTTCATCCAGGAAATAGCTTTACAACGTGATGAAAATCTGGCCTGCTGGCCTGACCAGCAATTGCCAGCATATACTATTTATACCTCTGGTACCACGGGCAAGCCAAAGGGGGTGTATGTAACGCAGCAAGCAGCAGCCAACCATCTGCTGACCATGCAAAAAACGTTTGGCATCTCTCAGGGAGAGCGCGTTCTCCTCTTTGCGACATCGGCCTTCGATGTTTCGCTTGAACAGACGCTTACTCCCCTTATCAGCGGCGCTACGCTCGTGCTCAAAGATCCAGATCTCTGGCATACTCACGACTTGACGCGGCAAATCGCGACTATGGCGCTGACGGTGGTGAATCTGCCAACGGCATACTGGCATCAGTGGGTTAGCGATATGCGTGCCGATACACATGACGAGTTGCTTACTACGCTCAAACTGGTTATAGCGGGTGGCGATAAAGTGGTGCCGGAAATGGTGCGACTCTGGTTCCAGATGCCAATGTCAGCCCGAATTCGCCTCCTTAATGCTTATGGTCCGACTGAGGCGACAATTACCACTTCTGTTTTTGCGATTACGGCTCAGATGCCCGATGCTCCGTCGCTTACCAGCATGCCTATTGGGTCGCCTTTACCAAATAGAACCTATTATGTGCTGGATAACTATGGCGAACCAGTCCCCTCTGGTGTCATTGGAGAGCTATACATTGGTGGTCCGTTGCTTGCCTGCGGCTATTTACATCGGCCAGCTCTCACGGCGGAGCATTTCGTGCCCGATCCATTCGGAGGCGAGCCAGGCGCGCGACTCTATCGTACCGGCGATCTCGTGCGTGCTCACCACAACGGTAATCTGGAAGTGCTGGGGCGCGCCGATTTGCAGGTAAAAATACGTGGCTTTCGTATCGAACTGGGAGAGATCGAAGCAGCTCTGACTGAACATCCCCAGGTACGCGAAGCTGCGGTTGTTGCCAGAGCAGGGCAACAGGAAAAATATCTGGTGGCCTATGTAGTACCGGCTTGCAAAAGCATTCTTGATGTGACAAAATTGTATCAGTATCTGGTAGGGCACCTGCCCCGCTATATGGTACCAGCTCACATTGTTCCTCTGGATGCGTTGCCGCTCACATCTAATGGTAAGCTAGATCGTCAGACGCTTGCTCATCTGGTTCACGATGATTTCTCTACAACACAAACTGCCTATATAGCTCCACAAACGCCAATGGAAGCAGCCCTGGCCGCAATCTGGTGCGACCTGCTTTCTGTACCACAAGTTGGTCGCTACGATAATTTTTTCACTTCGGGCGGTCATTCTCTCTTAGCGATCCGGCTTGTTTCGCGCATCTTTCAGGTATTGCATATCAATTGCCCTCTATCGGCTGTTTTCGAATGTCCGACCCTGGCGACTCTGGCCGAATACCTGCTGCAATGTCGAGAGGAGGAGGGACAGGAAATGCTTGCATCCATTCTTGAAAACGACCACAACAGAAGCACTGAGCAGGAGATTAGCTTGCCGCTCTCATTTCATCAGCAGCGCCTCTGGTTCCTTGATCAACTCCAGCCAGGCAACGAACAGTACAATCTTTCCGTTGCGGTTCGTCTGGATGGACCGCTCGATATTGCAGCACTGGAACGCAGCTTGAATGCGCTGATCGAACGCCACGAGAGTTTGCGTACTGTTTTCATCGCGCAAGAAGAGCCTCAACAAGTCGTTTTGCCAACATTGACAATGACGCTCAAGCAGCAGGCTCTACAACAACATCAGGATACTCGCGAAATCCAGGCTCAACAGCTTATCCAGGCGGAGGCCCACCGGCCATTTAAGCTGGCTGAAGGTCCACTTTTACGCGTGCTGCTGCTGCAAATGCAAACGCGGGAATATATTCTTCTCCTGACAATGCATCATATTATCTGTGATGGCTGGTCCATTGGCATTCTTTTTAAAGAGTTGCTGGCGCTCTATACAGCTTTTTCCCGTGGAGAATCATCACCGCTGACGCCGCTCAATGTGCAATACAGGCACTATGCCAGGTGGCAGCGTCTCTGGTTGCAGGGTGAGCGATTCGCACAGCAACTCGCTTATTGGCAGCAACAATTGCAGAACGCTCCGCCTCTGCTTGCCCTTCCCACCGATTATCCGCGAACGGCCAATGCTGCGCTCGCCGGTTCTCAACAATCAGTGGTATTGGCGAGCGAACTCGTTGATCAGCTTCAGGCTTTGAGTCAGAGCGAGCACGTCACGCTCTTTGTAACCTTATTAGCAGCCATCAAACTTCTGCTCTACCGCATGAGTGGGCAAGACGATATCGTTGTTGGCGTACCCCATCTGGGCCGTCCACGCGTTGAATTTGAACAGGTCGTTGGTTTATTTGCCAATATGCTCCCGTTACGCACGGATCTCTCAGGATCGCCTACCTTCAAGCAATTGCTCGCAAGAGTGCATAATGTATCGCTGGCAGCGTTGACGCACGCGGATGTGCCCTTTGAACAGATCGTGCAGGCCCTCCATATAGAACCTGCATCAAGCTACCATCCTCTATTTCAAGTGGAGGTCGCTTTTCAGAATGACCTGCTCGACGCTCACAATCTTTCCCGGCAGAGTCATGACCAGCTTGATCTCTCCATTCGCGGCGTTGAAGTCAATGTCGGCAAAGTGAAGTTGGATCTGGCATTTGCTATCGCGGAATCAGAACGGGGACTGTTCCTGACGGTGGAGTATAGCACCGATCTCTTTACAGAAGCAACCATCACTCGTATGCTAGGCTATCTGCAATCATTGCTTTCAGAGATCGTACTTCACCCTGAGCAATCAGTGACCCGGCTCCCTTTACTATCTGATGCCGAACGACGCCAGTTGCTAAACGCAGCACAGCATGATGCGGCGGTGTCATTACCAGAAGAAAACTTCTATCAACTCTTTAGCAAGCAGGCCGAGCGAACCCCAGAGGCTCTTGCCATCATCGATGCCGGACAGCAGATAACGTATCGCGAGCTAGAGCAGGCCGGTCGGCAATTGGCAAACTCTCTGAGTGCATATAGCATCGGGCCGGAGGTTATTGTGGCGCTCCTTGCCGAACGCAGCGCCAATTTCCTGATAACCATCCTGGCACTGTTTCGCTTGGGAGCAGCCTATTTGCCACTGGACCCGCGTGCCCCCTCTCAACGCCAGCAGCAGCTTATCGCGCAGAGCCGGGCCGTGCTGCTGCTAGTCGATCACCAGCATGCAGCAAGCCTCCCAACCGAGACGGTGGACCGGCAAATCCTGCCACCAGTAATGGTGATTGAAGATCTTCTTGCCCAATCTCAACAAAGGTCAGAAGAGTGCCTCTCGATTGAATTTTCTTATAGCCGAAATCAGCTAGCTTATGTGATTTACACTTCAGGATCGACCGGTGTGCCCAAAGGGGCCATGATCGAGCAGCGAGGTATGCTTAACCACCTCTATGCGAAAATTGCCGCTCTGAACCTTAGCAGGAGTGATATAGTGGCGCAGACTGCGTCCCAGTGTTTTGATATCTCGGTCTGGCAATTGCTCGCGCCTCTGCTGGTCGGGGGGGGCGTGCATATCATTGCCGAAGAAACTGCTCACGATCCTACATGGTTATTACAGCATATGCAACAAAACGAGATTACCGTCTTTGAAACGGTGCCATCGCTATTGCGCGCTATACTGGATGAGATTGTGCAGGGTCGGCAGCAGCAACCGAGCCTTTCCTCCTTGCGCTGGCTCTTGCTCACAGGAGAGGCGCTACGGGCTGATCTTTGCCTGCAATGGCATCTGCTCTATCCACATATTCAGGTGATGAACGCTTATGGTCCAACCGAGTGCTCGGATGATGTGACGCATTATGCGTTACCAGCTCCTTTGCAGCAGGGGCTTACTACCGTGCCCATTGGCCGCGCTATTGCTAACATGCAGGTCTATGTCTTAGATCCCGAGATGCAGCCTGTTCCCCCGGGCGTGATAGGCGAAGTATATTGCGGGGGCGTCGGCGTTGGACGGGGCTATCTGTACGATCCGTGTCGTACCGCCGCAAGCTACCTCCCGCATCCCTTCGTAGGGACCCGATTTATCGCGTCCTCGGGCGATTTATCGCCTTCCCCCGCATCCTACCAACCTGGTGCGCGGCTCTATAAAACAGGTGATCTTGCTCGCATCTTGCCTGATGGCAGCTTTGAATATTGCGGTCGTGTCGATCAACAGCTCAAAATACGCGGCTTTCGTATCGAACCGGGTGAGATTGAAAAAATATTGAGGCAACAACAGGCTGTATGCGAGGCTGTGGTGACGAGTAAGCAATCCCAGAACAATGATGCCTCTCTGGTGGCTTACATTGTGCTCCAGCCTCAGCAGGAGCTTGAGATTGATAAACTGATCTATAGCCTCAAAGAGCAATTGCCTGCGTATATGCTCCCCGCTCACTTTGTCCAACTGCCCAGTTTGCCGTTCAACGCGAATGGTAAGATCGATTATGCTGCATTGCCAGAACCCGAGCGCGGTCAGCAGCGGGAACGCAATGGTTTTATCGCTCCTCGTTCTGTTACTGAGCAGGTCATTGCCAGTATCTGGGCCGGGGCGCTTGAGCTAGATCCAACTCAGTTAAGCATTCATGAGAGCTTTTTCTCTTTAGGAGGGCATTCGCTGCTGGCGACGCGCGTGATGGCGCGGCTGCGCAGCATCTTTCCTGCTGACCTTTCCTTACGCAGTTTTTTCGAGCACCCCACCATTGCTGAATTTGCGCAATTTCTATTGACGCATGAAACAAAACCCGGGCACACTGAGAAGATCGCTCGCATTTTTCAGCGCATCGATGGCATGAAGGAAAACGAATTTCATCAGCTATTACAAAGCAAAAGGAATGCCTTTCCGAGCGACTGAGCGGAGCTAGACGCGGTAGCGGCGTTGCCGCTCGGAATAGAAAGGAACTCGTAGGGATATGATGGAATATCATTCTAGCTCACAATCACTGGATGCCCCCTCGTTCCATGAAAAGCTGGAGCTGCTTGCTTACCTGCTTGAGGAAGAAGATGATACAGCTTCCTCTTCCATCGTGGCATCTTTAGCCAGCAGATCTGCATCGGCCTCTCCGCTAGCTTCTTTCTCACAAAGGCGCTTCTGGCTGCTCGAACAGCTACAAACCGAGCAGGCTCTTTATACCATACCTACTGCCTATGCTATTGATGGAACATTAAACATTGCTCTGCTAGAGCGGAGCCTCAATCAAGTGATCCGGCGTCATGATGTCTTGCGTACAACCTTTGTGCTGGCAAATGAAGATTGCACGCCTGTGATCCATGCACCTTCTTACCACTTCATTCCTGTGATTGACCTTGATGCAATTGCCGAAGAGAAGCGCATGGCAACGGCTATAGCTCTTATCACCGATCAGGCCAGAAAACCTTTTAATCTGGCGACAGGCCCTTTATTATGCACAATGCTCGTTCGTCTGAAGCATGATGCTCATCTCTTGTTGCTGGCAATGCATCATAGTATCGCCGATGGAGAAGCGGTTGCCCTGCTACTCAAAGAGGTGGCGGTAAGCTATCAGGCTTATGCAGCGGGAGACAGCCCTCTACTACCCGTATTGCCGCTTCAGTACGCCGATTATGCTTACTGGCAGCGCCAGATGCTGCAAGATCCTCAGCTTGAGACGCGCATTACTGCCTGGCAGCACTATCTGACAACAGATATTCCGCCGCTTGAATTGCTAACGGACTATCCACCACCGATGGAGGCAACCTTTCGAGGTGCATTACTTACTCAAGAGATCCCGTATGCCCTGATTGAGCAATTGCGTGCCTTCAGTAAGCAACAAGACGTGACGCCTTTTATGGCGCTGCTGGCAGCATTCCAACTCTTGCTCCATCGCTATACCGAGCAGAGCACGATTATTGTGGGCTCGCCCGTGTCTGGACGCGTTCATCAGGAACTGGAACAACTCCTGGGCTGCTTTGTTAACACTATCGCCATTCGAACAGAACTGGCAGGCAATCCCTTGTTCCTGGAACTGCTTGCTCGTGTGCGCAACAGCACGTTAGAAGCCTATAGCTATCAGGATATCCCGTTTGAAAAGCTGGTAGAAAGCTTGCATCTTGAGCGCAGGCAAAATAGCTCTCCCATCTTTCAAGTGATGTTCTCTTATGAGCGGATAGAAACGCAGAGCATTGGCCTGGATAAGCTGGTACTACACCCGGTCGCCATTGATACGGGGACGGCAAAGTTTGCGCTCACCCTGTTTGTGGTTGAAATCGAAAATGGCCTGACTACAACCGTTGAATATAATACTGATCTCTTCGCGCCCGCAACCATCTCGCGCCTGCTGCAACATTTTCAGCGAATTTTAGCTATCATGCTGACGCATCCAGAGCAGCACATTCGGGATTTCTCGCTGCTGAGTCCACAAGAGATGGCTTTACTTGTAAGCAAGCAAAGGCCCGATGTGCAGGCGCAAAAGGTCCGTTATCAAAGCATCGTTCAGATTTTTGAGGCCCAGGCTACGCGTTCCCCTGACGCTCTTGCTCTAACATACGAGCAGGAGATGCTCTCTTATGCGCAACTCAACGAGCGTGCCAATCAACTGGCGCGTTTGCTGGCTCAATCTGGCGTCGGTCCTGAAATTCCGGTAGCTCTCTTTTTTGAGCGTTCTATCGATCTCGTCATCGCCATGCTATCCGTACTCAAGGCTGGTGGTGTCTACATTCCTCTGGATAGTGCGTCACCTGCTGAACGGCTGGCTTTCATCATCCAGGATTGTGGCGCATCTCTGGTACTTTCCCAGCGCGCGCTGCTTGGATTGTTGCCTCACGAACGTGTCCAGGTCTTCTGTCTTGATGACCTGCATACGGCGTTAATGGCGTTGCCTGCTACCAATCTTCCCTGTCGCATTACCGCTCAAAATCTGGCATATTGTATCTATACATCGGGTTCGACCGGAATGCCTAAAGGAGTACAAGTCGCGCACGCTCAACTCTTGAATCTCTTGCTTGAGACGCAAGTTACTCTTGCTTTTGGTCCTGACGACGCCTGGACGCTTTTTCACTCTCCGGCCTTCGATTTCTCCGTCTGGGAAATCTGGGGGGCGCTGCTTTCCGGTGGCCGTCTGGTGATTGTTCCATACTGGGTGACGCGCTCTCCTCAGGAATTGTGGGCCTTGCTCCTTCAGCAAGGTATCACGATTCTGAACCAGACTCCCTCAGCGTTGCGTCAATTATTGCTCTATGCCGATATACAGGCAGCCGCTAGAACCACTGCCCTGCGTCTGGTGATTCTGGGTGGAGAAGCCGTCAATGTTGGCAGCTTGCATCCCTGGTTTGAGGGCTGGGGAGATCATGGTCCGGCCCTGGTCAATATGTACGGTATTACAGAAACCACCGTCCATGTAACGCAACGCCACTTGCAAAAACAAGACCTGCTGTTGCCATCCTACAGCCCGCTTGGCCAGCCTCTCAATAACATGCAAATTTACCTGCTCGATCCCTATATGCAGCCGGTCCCCATAGGCGTGACGGGCGAGATATATGTAGGAGGGGCTGGACTGGCACGCGGCTATCTGCATTTACCTGACCTGACCGCTGAACATTTTGTTCCCAGTCCATTTGTAGGAACCTCCCACGATGAAGCGGGGTACTACAACGCGTCCGAGCCTGGGGCGCGCCTCTACAAAAGCGGCGATCTCGCTCGTCTCCTTCCTTCGGGCGAACTGGTCTACCAGGGACGCATAGATCATCAGGTGAAAATACGCGGCTTTCGCATCGAGTTGGGCGAGATCGAGCAGGTGTTATGTCAGCATCCTGCTATTCGTGAAGCAGTTGTACAGGTAGCCGGAACAGATAGCACAGAGCGTCACTTGGTGGCATATCTCGTAATCTCTCCTGGAGATGAGGCGCAGGTAACAGCGCAACGGATGCGCGACTATTTAAGTGCGCGCCTTCCTGATTATATGCTCCCTGTAGCTTATGCTGTGCTAGAACGCTTGCCTATGACGGCCAATAATAAAGTCGATTATCAAGCGTTGCCTGCGCCCGAGTGCCAGCTTGCTGCCAGTGATCAACCTTTTGTAGCTCCACAAACAATCAACGAACAGATACTGGCGGAGATATGGCAGCAAGTGTTGGGCGTCGAGCGCGTGGGGCTGTATGATAACTTCTTCGCGCTCGGTGGCGACTCCATTCGCAGCATCCAGGTGCTGGCACGGGCCAGACAGCGCGGCCTGCACTTCTCATTACAACAGCTTTTCCAGCAACAGACGGTGTACGCACTGAACCGCATGCTACAGCAGGAATCCTCTGTAGGGGTAATCCCTGGCGATTGCCCAGCTTTCAGCCTGCTCAGCGACCTGGATCGGGCTAAATTGCCGCCAGGGTTGGTTGACGCTTATCCACTAACAATGTTACAAGCGGGTATGCTCTACTATATGCAATTGCACCCGGACGCTCCTCTTTACCACAACGTTTTCAGTCTGCACATCAAGGCGCCTTTTGATAGAGAGGGCTTGCGGCAAGCAGTACAGCAGGTGGCGGAGCGGCACGCCATTCTGCGTACCTCCTTCGATCTGATGACGTTTAGCGAGCCGCTCCAACTCGTGCATCAGTCGGTCAACTTCCCAATAACATACGACGATCTGAGTGATCTCACTGAAGACGAGCAGGAAAAGCGTATTGCCCAATTTATAGCCGAAGAGGAACGGGGGCTCTTTAATCTGTCCATGCCTCCGTTATTGCGTTTCCACATCCATCGTCGCAGTGAAAGCTCGTTTCAGTTCACTCTGACGGAAAATCATGCTATCTTTGATGGCTGGAGCTTGATGTCCACCCTGGCAGAAATATTCGATCTGCACAGCGCGTTCCTGCATGATCAAAATCTGCCTCAATCGGCTCCGCTTGCTGCCTCATTCAGCGATTTTGTCGCGTACGAACGTCTGGTATTGCAGTCGGAAGCGCATCGCCACTATTGGCAGCAGAAGCTTGAGGGGTATAGCTTTAACCAGCTAGCAGGCAAGGCTTCATCAGACGCATCCGATCAGCAGTGTTATTCCCTTGAATATGCCGTCCCGCGTGATATCTATCAAGGGCTACGTGACTTAGCCGCAGAAGTATCGGTTCCACTGAAAAGTGTGCTGCTGGCTGCTCATGTGAAAGTGATGAGCGTGATGAGCGGTCAGAGCGATGTTCTCACCGGTTTGACCAGCGAGGGCCGACCGGAGCGAGAAGATGGAGAGCAGGTTCGTGGCCTGTTTCTCAATGTCGTGCCTTTGCGGCAACAATTGCAGCACTGTTCCTGGTTCCACCTGGTCAAGGCAACATTTATGACCGAGATAGAATTGCTGCCGTTCCGCCATTATCCCCTGGCCGCGATCCAGCGCGATGCAGGAGGGGCAATGCTGTTCGAGACCCTGTTTACTTACCTGCACTTTCACGCCGTTGCCCATCTTGCCCGGCAGCAAAACTTCGCTATACTGGATACGAAAAGATCGGAAAAAAACAATTTCGCCGTCAATGTCAGCTTTATGCTTGATCCATTACATGATCAGCTCTCGCTCCAGCTTGATCTTGATGCGACACGCTTCAGCAAAGCTCAGTGTGAGACCCTGACCTATTGCTATCGACAGGTGTTGCAGGCGATGGTGGCTGATCCTTATCAGGATCATGCGGCACAGAGTTTTCTATCATCAGACGAACTGCAAAAGATACTCGTCAACTGGAACCAGCCCCAGGCGCTTTTACCGCAAAAGTTGTGCCTTCACCAGCTCTTTGCAGAGCAGGCGGCGCGTACTCCTGATGCTCCGGCTCTGATCTCGCCTGAACTCACCCTTA
The DNA here is from genome assembly GCA_035650355.1 of Ktedonobacteraceae bacterium. Classification (GTDB taxonomy): domain Bacteria; phylum Chloroflexota; class Ktedonobacteria; order Ktedonobacterales; family Ktedonobacteraceae; genus DASRHT01. The sequence continues at coordinate 6,986 of DASRHT010000038.1, read as the reverse complement.
CCTATCAGCGGCTTGATCAGCAGGCCAATCAGCTAGCTCGTTTTTTACAGGAATTGCAAGTTGGCCCAGATGTGCCTGTCGCAATCTATCTCGAACGTTCGCCAGCTTTGATCATTTGCATGCTGGGCATCTTGAAAGCGGGTGGCGCGTATGTGCCGTTTGATACGCGTACCCCGCCTCAACGACTGCGCAGGATGTTAGAGGATGCGCAGGCCACGATACTTCTTACCCAGGAATCATTACAGGCATCCTTGCCGGATACTCCGCTGCATACCATCTATGTGGAGCAAGCATGGTCGCAGCTTGCACGTTTTCAGGGAGAGGCAGCCCCTGCTAGCGAGGTGCAGCCTGAAAATCTCGCGTATATCATCTATACCTCCGGTTCCAGCGGCGAGCCAAAGGGCGTGATGATACCACATACGGGCCTGGTGAACTATGTGACCTGGGCGGCGGAGGCTTATGCTGTCGCAAAAAGTGATGGCTCTCCTCTCCATACCTCGCCTGGCTTTGATCTTACTGTGACGAGCATCTTTCCTGCGTTGATTGTGGGAAAGCCTGTTATATTGCTTGCTGAACATTGCACTGTCGAAGACCTGTTGCCTCTCCTCTGCGAGCGATCTTGTAGCCCCCTTAAACTTACGCCGGCCCATCTGACGCTACTCAATCAGCTTCTCGATGCGGAGCCGGCCAGTGCTGTTGATAAAAAACTGTATCCCCAGGTTTTTGTCGTTGGCGGTGAGGCGCTTACAGCCGAATCACTGTCTCCGTGGCTGCATCAAGAACTTGAGAGCAAATTCATCAATGAGTATGGCCCGACAGAGGCAAGCGTTGGCTGCTGCATATATCAAATATCAGGCGATAGGGAGCATACAAACTCCATTCCGATAGGTCGCCCCATCGCCCATACGCAGCTTTATGTGCTGGACGCTTTTATGCAGCCTGTGCCGGAGGGAGTGGCTGGAGAGTTGTACATCGGCAGCCCTGGTCTGGCGCGTGGCTATCTCCATACGCCCGATCTGACAGCCGAGCGTTTTCTTCCCAATCCCTTCGTAGGGACCTCCCACGATGAATCGGGGAGCTACAGCGCGTCCGAACCTGGAATGCGCCTGTACAAAACCGGAGACTTGGCGCGTTTATTACCATGTGGCGAGCTAGAATTTCTGGGGCGCGTTGACCAGCAGGTGAAAATACGCGGTTTTCGGATCGAACCGGCAGAAGTAGCGGTGCAGGTGATGCGGCATCCATCAGTACAGGATAGTATTGTGGTGTGCAGGGAAATTCGCGCTGGCGAGAAGCAACTGATCGCGTATCTCTCGCTGCGACCAGGATATACATTCGACGAAGACGATTTGCGGTCGTTTTTAATCGCCAATTTGCCGGATTACATGCTTCCTGCTGCCTATATGCTGCTTGAGAAGCTTCCTCTCACGGTGCAGGGAAAAATTGATCGCGCCGCCCTTCCGTTGCCGGATGAGATAGCGCCGCGCAGGCCGGTCGCTTTTATGGCGCCAGCAGCGCCGTTGGAGCAGCTCATAGCTGATATCTGGAACGATGTGTTGCAGCTCGAGGAGATTGGCACCCTGGATAACTTTTTTGCGCTTGGAGGGCATTCTCTTTCCGCTATGCAGGTCGTTTCCAGGCTGCGCGCCGATCTACAGGTCGAGCTTCCATTACGCACATTTTTAGAGCATCCGACCATCGCCGAACTGATTGCGGTACTTTGCCAGGATGACGAGCAGCGGGAGCGTCTGGAGAAAATTGCGCTCGTCTTTAAAATGGTGATAGAGCTTTCAGATGATGAAGTACGCTCCATGTTACATACCAGGAATTTTTTGAATGAGGGGCAATAGATGAGCAATTCTGTCCGGCGCACCACAAAACTCACAGGAGAAAGACGCCTCTTGCTGCAAGCGTTGCTAGAAGAAAAAGGCGTTGCTTCGGCGGCGCATACCATCAAGCGTATAAATAATCCAGGGCATGCTCCTCTCTCGTTTGCTCAAAAAAGAATGTGGTTTCTGGATCAGTTGCAGCCGGATAGCGCTTTCTACACCATGTTCGAAGTCTTTCACCTGCAAGGACTGCTCTCTTTTTCTGCCCTGGAACAGAGCTATAACGAGCTACTCAAACGTCATAACATTTTGCGAACCCGCTTTGTGGTCATAGACGAAGATCCGGTTCAGCTAGTACAGCCGCATGCCTGGACGTATATACCTGAAATAGATCTGCGCGCATGCTCCTCACAAGCACGCGAATTGCTGCTACATCATCTGGCAACGCAGGAGGCCGAACAACCATTTGTGTTGAGCCAGGGACCTCTGCTACGAGCCTGGCTTATTGCTCTGAGCGAAGAAGAGCATGTGCTTTTTCTCACCATGCATCATATTGTCTCTGATGGCTGGTCCGTGGCAATCCTGGTGCAAGAACTGGCAACCCTTTACCGCTCATTTGTCGCGGGGAAACCATCGCCTTTTGCAGATTTGCCAATCCAGTTCGCCGATTATACTTACTGGCAGCAGGAATGGCTCAAGAGCGAACAGTTTCTTACCCAACTGACCTATTGGAAGCAGTGCCTCTCGTCTGCTCCAACTCTATTAGAGCTTCCCACCGACTATCCCAGGCCCTCTATCCAGAGCTATCGGGGCAGGCAAATTTTTTTCACCCTGCCGTCATCTCTATTAGCTCAATTGAAGGTGCAGTGTGTCAAAGAAGGCGTAACGCCCTTCATGTGGCTGCTGGCAACTTTCCAGGCGGTGCTCTATCGCTATAGCGGTCAGGAAGATATCCTAGTGGGCTCGCCTATGGCCGGGCGCAAGTATCCAGAACTTGAAGAACTGATTGGCTACTTTGCTAATACGCTCGTGTTACGCGCACAACTCAATGGCTCCCAGACATTCCGTGAACTGCTCAAACAGGTGAAAGAGGTGACATTAGATGCTTTTGCGCACCAGGAGATGCCCTTTGAAAAACTGGTAGAGGAGCTACAAATTGAGCGGAGCCTGAGCCATAATCCGCTCTTTCAAGTCATGTTTGTGCTGCAAAACCTGCCTCCCTCGATGCTGGCCTTGCCCGATCTACAGGTTCAGTCGCGCCTGCTTGGAGAGCATAAGACCACGCGTTTTGATTTGACGCTTGCCCTGGAAGAGAGTGTGAGGGGCAACGAAGAGGGTGTGCAGGGCAACCGCGAGGGTAATTACGGGGGCGACGAGGAGGGTGTGCAGGGCAACGAGGAGAGCGTGAGGGGCAACGAGGAGGGTGTGCAGGGCAACCGCAAGGGATTGCCCCTACTGGTTGGCTCGGTTGAATATAATTCTGATCTTTTTGCGCCGCAAACGATGCAGCGTTTTGTTGAACATTTTCGCGAGTTGTTGACGCAAACGCTAGCAGATCCGGGACAACATATTGCGCGTATGTCGCTTTTAACCCGAAGCGAGTATCAGGAGATAGTGATCGACTGGAATCTGAGGTGGTCTTCCTTAGTTGCGCCGTTCTGTCTGCACCATCTGTTCGAACAACAGGTAACTCGTACTCCTGATGCGGTTGCGCTGGTCTCGACTGAGCAAACGCTCACTTATCGCCAGATCGACCAGCAAGCCAATCGGTTGGCTCATTTTCTGCGGGATCTTCAAGTTGGCCCGGAAGTGCCTGTTGCGCTCTACCTTGAGCGTTCTTCTGCGCTTCTGGTGAGCATGCTGGGCATTTTAAAAGCTGGCGGCGCGTATGTACCCCTTGACCTGCGTACTCCGCCTCAGCGGCTCTCGTATATGCTAGAGGATACGCGAGCCCCCTTCATTATCACTCAGCAGCATCTACAAGCGTCTTTACCAGCTTCCCGGGCGCGTATCGTCTGCCTGGAGAACGTGTGGTCCCTGCTTGCGTCCTATCCTGGCGATATGCCTCCTGAGAGCGGGGCGAAGCCTGAGAATCTGGCTTACATCATCTACACTTCAGGCTCGACCGGGCAGCCTAAGGGGGTGCAGATTACTCACGCGGCAGTTTGTAACCTGTTGAGCGCGATGCGCAATGATCTGGCTGTAAATGAAAACGTGGTACTTGCGGCGCTGGCCTCCTGCTCCTTTGATATGTCGGTGCCCGAGCTGTTCTTACCGCTCATCTGCGGTGCGCAGGGGGTGCTGTTTGATCGTGAGAGCGTGCTTGAGCCGGGCTTGTTGTTGACACTGCTGCGGCGCTATGGCGTCACCTGTATGCAGGCAACGCCGACGATGTGGTCGTTGCTATTGGAAGTGGGCCTGCTGGAGATGCACCCATCTATGACGTTGATCTGCGGCGCGGAAGCATTGTCCTGGGGGCTGGCGACTCAGTTATTGCAAGCGCGCTGTCCTCTGTATAATTTCTATGGACCGACCGAAACGACGGTCTGGTCGATGCAGCACCAGATCCAGCTCGCAGAAGGCCAGACGCTGATAGGACGCTCTTTAGCTAATACCCAGGTCTATATCCTGGATCAATGCTGGCAACCGGTGCCGGTCGGGGTGCCTGGTGAACTCTATATTGGTGGCGCTGGTCTGGCGCGCGGCTACTTAAACCAGCCCGCCATCACTGCTGAACGTTTTATTCCCCATCCCTTCGCTTCCCAACCAGGGGCGCGCCTTTACAGAACCGGCGATCTGGTACGTTATCGTCGCAACGGCACTATCGAGTATCTGGGGCGCTGCGACCGGCAGATCAAGCTGCATGGCTTTCGGATAGAGCCGGGAGAGATCGAAAACGCTCTCAGGCAACATCCGGCGATACGTGATGCCGTGGTGCATATCTGCGAAGATCAGCCAGGCCAGAAACGGCTGGTTGCTTACCTTGTCTATAAACGTAGGGGCGGGGCTAGCCCCTGCCCTGAGCAACCGCAAGACGACGCAGGGCAACCGGTAGCTTCGTGGCTCCCCGATTCATCGTGGGAGATCGTAGGAGTTGCCCCTACCAACGACCAATGGCGAGGGTATCTGAGGGAGAAACTTCCTGAATATATGCTGCCCTCAGCCTATATTGCGCTGGCAACGTTGCCCTTGACGCCGAACGGGAAAGTCGATTATCAGGCGCTTACGGCTATTGCTGTACAGAGGCAAGAGTTACAAAGGCAATCGGTTGTGCCAGGAGATCATCTGGAAGCATGGTTGGCGCAGCTCTGGCAAAAAATCCTGGCTATCAATCCCGTTGGCATCCTGGATAATTTCTTTGATCTAGGCGGGAACTCGTTTCTGGCCGTGCGCTTAATGGCCCATATTCAGCGCCAATACCAGCATAAACTGCCGCTCTCGTACCTCTTTCAGGAGGGAACAATTGAAGCTCTGGCTCGAAAGATCCGTCAAAGCTTCCAACAAGCGCCACGTTCTCCTATCGTGCTGTTGCAGCAAGGAAGCGAGCGGCTGCCGTTATTCTGTGTGCATCCGGGAGGTGGAAGCGTGCTCTGCTACCGGGACCTGGTACGACACCTGGGTCGCGAATTGACCGTTTATGGGATAGAGGACCTGCGCCTTTATGCCGATGAGGCCGTCCCGGCGTTCTCTCGTCTCGAAGAAATGGCAGCCTTTTATGTTGCAGCTTTGCGTACCGTTCAGCCGGAAGGGCCATACTTGCTGAGTGGCTGGTCCTTTGGCGGGCTGATGGCATTTGAAATGGCCCGCCAACTATATCAGCGTGGGCAGCGTATTGCGCTGCTGGCAATGTTTGATACGCAGCCTCCCCCGCTTCTCAGCGAGCTGATAGATGGTGATGAAAGTGTGGCGCTGGCTCGTTTTGCGCAACAGCAAGCGCACGAGGCGGGTAAGGAGCTATCGCTCTCATTCGAGGCATTAGGCAAGCTGGACAGCGATGCGCAGAACCGCTATATTCTGCAACAGATGCAACAGCAACAGATAGCTCTTCCAGAGGAAGTCTTCCCCTGGGTTGAACGCTTTCTCCAGCGCACACGAGCCGACAGGCAGATGATCCAGAGCTACCGGCCCGGCGTGTTTCCAGGGCAAATCACCTTCTTTCAAGCTGATGCTGCTACCTCTGATAACCTCAAGCCCCTTTCCACAGAGCTTGAGCAAATGTCCCTTCGACCAGCCTATGGTTGGGAAGCGTACTCAGATCGACCAGTGCGTGTATATGTAGTGTCCGGCACGCATGATACGATCATGAACGCTCCTGCTGTGCAAGTGATCGCGGAGCAGCTAAGACAGTGTATTGATGAAATAGTTTTTAGAGATATGTAACACGTTACTCCTGACAGTCACTTAATACTATGTGAGCGGGCAGTGGACGAATTACCAGTTGGCGAAAGATTTCAGTTGAGGAGGTTTCATGTTCATACTCACAAAAATATTCATAAGGTATCCTGGCTTCCAAGATGGGCGGTAAGAAGTGAGGAATATTGTTCACTACTGCCCCGTTGCCTGGATCGCATACCCACGCTAGAGGTTTCCATGCGACCAAACCCTCTGGTGTATTTAATGAGGTTATTCTTTCAGCTTGAGACTGAGAGAGATGTGCAAGAAACGCATACATCCCTTTGATAGGAGCGCAGCCAACCAATCCCCAGGTGATGATACCGGCAAAGAACAAGGAGGAAGCTTGCCTAAGATCAAGGCTCGCTTCTTCCTGCATTTCTCTGTGAACTGAGGCTAAAGGAGTTTCACCTGTTTTGATCTTCCCTCCCAGGCCATTCCAAAGCTGAGCATTTGGAGGAAATGTTCGGTGAAGCATCAATACACGTTGTTGATAGCAACAAAAGCAGATAGTATATGGTAGTTCTATCATGCGCTGCGGCGCTCGGCCAGATCTTCCGCAATTTCATATTTGTTGGCGTAGATCCGCTTACTCACAAAGATGTTCCGCCGCTTAAATGGCTCTGGTGATTCCTCCCTTAGCCGTTCACGGATCTCCTCCAGATGTGCATGAGGAGAGTCATACCAGGGCTCAGGAAGCCATTCATAAGCAGGATCGAAGACCCATTTCGGGCAAGGGATATTGTATTTATGGCAAAAATATTC
>DASRHT010000037.1:0-60399 GCA_035650355.1 Ktedonobacteraceae bacterium | reverse complement strand
GTGGTGGCGGTGGCAACGACGGTGGTAAATGAATCTTGCATGAATGCATCTTTCTTCGCTAACAATACCCATTAACCTGTGCAGGTAGTATAGAGGAAAGAAGAACATTTGTCCAGTATACAATCTCCTCTCTCCAGGGCTGTTGCAAAGTCTTTTTTGCCGCCTTCGGCGGCGGGGAGAAGAGGAACAAGTGGGGACACCCCACCCCCCGCAAGGAGGCTGCCGCCCCCTTGACCCCCGCTTGGCAGACGGTATTCCCGACTTTGCAACAGCCCTGAGAGAGAAGCAGGGCTTTTCAGTTTTCGTCATGCTCGCAGGGCGAAGCCCTGCGAGCATGAGGAGAGAGGTGCAGGCAACCCCGCGTCGCGGGGTTGCCTGCACCTCTCTCCTCTTACCCTGCGCCCCGTTCGGGGCGCGAACCCAGGCGGCAGGAGTCAGAGGAAAACTGAAAAGCCCTGCCTCCCCTCTGATGCTTTCTCCAGATTCATCTATGTATTTGTTAGTCTTTAACGGTTATTAACTCTAGTATAAATGTAGTATTTAATGCCTACTCGCTATCATATTTGAGAACCATTCTGGCATACTTGATAGCGGAGAGGGAGCTAAAGAAGGCGATGGTATGGAAAGATTTCGGAACCACCTGCTCTGCCACAGAACACACCTGCTGATGAGTTACGGTTCCCCACTGGAATAGAGTAATAACCATATTTAGCTCTTATCATCCTTATAATGGGAATAGTATATCGTTCTCCTTATAATGAAAGGAATAGTCTTCTGTGACTATACATTCATGGCGGCTGCGCGGGATTGCAGCCCTTAGCCTTTTACTGGCTATTACTGGTACTTTCCTTTTTTTTCGTCCAACGAATGCCAGCGCGCTGGCGGTAGATTTGCAGGCGAGGTCCTGGGAGCATGCTTCGGGGATCACGCAGCAAGAGATTCAGAACGCGGCACCGGTCCCAGATCCCCACGCTTTGACCCAATTGACGCAGGATGCTTCTCAGGCCAGGAAGCATAAGATCGCCACCATCCCTTTCTGGTCTTCTTCCTTCGATTATCAGGGAGCAACCTACCCTTTTAGCATGGTGGGGAAGGACCCGGCGAAAGGCTCATCTCTGAGCGTTGTACCTGTTTTTCTCATTCCGATAAAGCTGGTGCTGGCCGATGGTTCAGTCTATGATGGGTCCACAAAGGCCGATGCCGTCGCCGACTCGCCCCTCTTCCGCTTTGCCCAGTTTGATAGCGGCTTCACCCAGTATGGAGACGCCATTCAGCGGGCGGAATTCTGGAACTCGGTATCGACAAAAAGTCCTTTCTACCATGTCTGGCTGGCTCCTCCTCTGCGCTTCCCTACCTTGACGTTGAACGTCCCGGCGGACGAAGGCCAGCTCCTGACGCTGCGTTCCGGTAAAGTTGTTGCGGGCGTTGATATTAACTACCTGGACGATCAATTCCAGCAGTATATGGCGACCTATCACATCTCGCCCTGGGCGTTGCCGATCTTCCTGACCGCCAATACGTTCGGGCTGGATGGCGGGGCCTGCTGCATCGGCGGCTACCACAGCGCCGTTGAAAATAGCAGCAATACGGCAATCCAGACCTATGTGTATGCGGAGTATGGAGACCTGGGCCTCTCGACCACCAATCCTACGCTCTTTGCGAATACCGATGCGTTGAGTCACGAGCTTGCCGAATGGCTGAACGATCCGTTTACCAACAACGAGACCCCGGCCTGGAGCGTGCCTTCACAGCCTCAATATGGCTGCTCGCAATTCCTTGAGACCGGCGATCCCCTCGTTGGCGTTGGCTTCAATGTGAACGGTTATCACCTGCAAGATGAGGCTTTCTTCTCCTGGTTTGCGCGCCAGAATCCTTCGATTGGTATCGACGGGAAATATAGCTATCTCGGCTCCTTCGATACCTTCTCACCCGGCTGTTAGCAACAGCACATCTGAGAGAGCCATTCCAGTTTGGAGTGGTTCTCTTTTTTTCTGATACTCTGGCAGGAAATTGGCACGAATCTGTAAAGGAGATTCACATCCTATGCTCTATAGTATCTTTGCGGAAAGGATTAGTAGCCAGTCTCTTGAGAGGAGCGAGTTAGGAGCACAGGGATGGAACAAAGGTGTCCCAGTATCGAAGAGCTATTGGAGCATAACGAACAATTTATTATTTCGCAGGCCAGGGAGCTAATGCGTCGCAATCCACATATTGCTCATGCAGACGTGCTGGAACTGGAGATAGATGAGCTGATTCAATGCGTGCGGATCAAGTTCTGGCAGGTGTTGAAGGAGGGGAGGCAGATTGAGTACTCCAGTGCGTATATCAAGCGCATCATCTATAGCGAGTTCGTTGATATGCTGCGCCGCAAAAAGCCGCAACGTTCCCTGCCTTTGCCGGTGGATGAGGAGGGCGAGCTTTACCAGGGGAATATGCTGATTACGGTGAGCGAGGGCATGGCCGATCCTGCGGAAGTGGTGGAGCAGCAGGTCGAGGCCGAGATCTGTATGAGCGAGGTCGTTGAGGCCGTGATCCGCCTGTCCGAGCGCCAGCAGCGTGTGATGGTCTGCTCGCTGCGGGATCGCGTTGACAATCTCGCGCAGCTTGAAGATGCCTTTGAGCAGCGTCACAAAAATGTGGCAATGCTGCAATGGCCGGTGGAGAAGTCGGAAAAGGTGCTCTTGCAGGCATCGCTCTCCTCTGCCCGGCTCAATGTTTTAAAGTGTGTCAAAGATGTGTTCCTCTATAAGAAGTCTGCGGCTCGCCTGAAACGGGCAGCCACTCTTCTCCCCCCTGCTTTATAGTACCATGAGTCATCCCGACTTGTTGAGATGCCCGTCAAACATCTCATGAGGGGTTCAAAGGGGCGGCCAGCCCCTTTGGGGGGTGGGGTCTCCCCACTTTTTCCCTTTTTTCGGCGCCGCAGGCGGCGAGAGGAGAAGAAAAGCGTGTTTCGGGGACCCCGAACCCCGGCGGGGGCGGCTGCCCTCTGCCCTCCCACTCGGAGGACGGGCATATGCAGCATTTCGAGTGCTAGAACAATTGGGGATGACTCATGGATGCTGTTCATCTGGCAGATAGAATGCCTGTGTTTTCTTATTTTTTGTCCGATGTCGTACAATGCTATCGGACTACGCGCGTTAGAACACACTGGAGAAAAACATGTCAGACACACAGGCACAGCATGAGCACACGAACCGTCTCATCCATGAAACAAGCCCGTACTTGTTGCAGCATGCACATAACCCGGTGGACTGGTACCCCTGGAGTGAAGAGGCATTCGAGAAGGCGCGACAGGAGGATAAGCCTGTTTTGCTGAGCATTGGCTATTCTGCCTGCCACTGGTGTCATGTAATGGAGCGGGAATCCTTCGAGAACGAGAAGATCGCGCAACTCATGAACGAGCATTTCGTCTCGATCAAGGTGGATCGCGAAGAGCGCCCAGATATCGACAGTATTTACATGCGGGCAGTCCAGGCGATAACGCAGCAGGGTGGGTGGCCGATGACCATGTTTCTCATGCCTGACGGACGCCCCTTCTATGGAGGGACCTATTTCCCGCCTCAGGATCGACATTATGGTCAACAGATGATGCCTGGCTTCCCGCGCGTGCTTTTGAGCATCGTCCATGCATATAGGCAGCAGAGGCAGGAGGTTGAGGAGCAGGCCACCCAGATCGTCGATTATTTACGTCAGAGCAGCGATGCGCCCCTACGAGCCAGAAGAGCCAGCCCGCGTGGTGGGGTTACGTTAGATCTTTTGGGAACAGCCGGCCAGGGGATCATCGCTGATTTCGATCCCCAGCATGGTGGTTTTGGCGGGGCTCCCAAGTTTCCCAATGCAATGGCGTTGGAATTTTTGCTGCGCGTCCATCTACATCGCCTCAAGGGCGAGCTTCATTTTGGCAGGAAGAAAGACGTGCCAACCGAGCTGGAGGTGGTAGAATCCTCGCTGCACCATATGGCGAACGGTGGTATTTACGATCAGTTGGGCGGCGGTTTTCATCGCTACTCGGTTGATGCTCAATGGCTGGTGCCCCACTTCGAAAAGATGTTGTATGATAATGCCCTGCTCAGTCGTCTCTACCTGCATGCCTACCTCGTGACCGGCAATCCTTCCTATAGTCGTATCGTGGAGGAGACGCTCAATTATGTCGTGCGTGAAATGACTGCGCCAGAAGGTGGCTTCTACTCCACCCAGGACGCTGATAGCGAGGGCAAAGAGGGCAAGTTTTTCCTCTGGAGCGCCGCAGAGATCAAGGAGGCGCTATTGCCCGAAGATGTCGCCAATGTTATCAGCTATTATGGCGTGACCGAGGGGGGGAACTTTGAGGGAAAGAACATCCTCTATGTGCCGGAAGACGCGCAGAAAGTAGCTGACGATATGCAGATCAGCCTGGAGGAATTGCAGGCGTCGCTGGCTCACGGTCGTGAAATCCTCTTTAAGCGGCGCGAGCGACGCATCAAACCAGGCCGCGATGAGAAGATACTGACGGCCTGGAACGGTCTGATGCTGCGCAGCTTCGCTGAGGCGGCTCGTTATCTCGCCCGTCCCGACTATCTCCAGGTCGCCATCAACAACGCGAACTTCTTGCTGGAGAAGTTGCGCAAAAACGGACGTCTGCTGCGTACCTATAAGGATGGTCAGGCTCGCTTGAATGGCTATCTGGAAGATTACGCATTCCTGGCCGATGGCCTGCTCGCGCTCTACGAAGCCAGCTTCGACCCGCGCTGGTTTGCCGAGGCGCGCGCGCTGATGGATCAGGCCATCGTGCTCTTTGCTGACGAGAAAAACGGCGGCTTCTTTGATACCGGCAGCGATCACGAGGAACTGGTCAGCCGTCCGAAAGATATCATGGATAACGCCACCCCCGCGGGCAATAGCGTTGCCATTGACGTGCTCTTACGGTTAGCGGCATTCACCGGAGAACAGGCATACCGCCAGCGGGCCGACGACTATTTGCGCTCCATAAGCGATATTCTGGTGGAGCATCCTCTGACCTTCGGGCATATTATCAGCGCCCTGGACTTTGCACTTTCATCGAGCCAGGAGATTGCCATCATCGGAGATCCGCGCGCTACGGACACGCGTGCATTGTTAGAGGTTGTCAACACGCGTTATCTGCCCGCAAGTGTGCTTGCCTGCTGCTCACCTGACGATACAAAGGCAATGCAAACGATAGCGTTGCTGGCTGATCGCCCGTTAAAAGATGGCCGGGCGACGGCATATGTATGTCAAAACTTCGCCTGCCAGACCCCTGTCAATTCGTCCACAGAACTTGAGCAGTTATTATAACAGTAGTGGGGGTTCAGGGGCTATAGCTCCTGGCCTCTTCTCCCCAACAGCAAACGCGTCGCAGCGATGAACTGATGGATTTAAACAAATGAAGCTGGGAATCCATTTGGATGTTGGTCGCGTTCTCTCTCAATATGATTTTGTCGTTGAAGTCGTACTGGTGCTGAGGCGAGGATTGGCGGTAAACCGGGTCCCGACGACGCGTTCACATTATTTCTCTCGGGGAGCGAGAACAAGCTGTAATGCGTAATCGCACCGGTCTTTTTGTGTATCTGTTCACTTTTTCTTAGTTATCTATGGCATTGTACGAGAGGGGAGAAAAAGGTATTCTGGTGTATAGATACAAACTCCATACAGGCTATATATTTTGCAGACAAGAGACAAAAAAGGGAAAAAAGGGACAAATGACACTAGGAAAGACTGTCGAGGTCCGGCTATACTGGTAAAATAATAGGCGTAATGGCGAATGTTTGAGTTTGACTTGACTTTTCATGGTCAGTTCGTCTAAGCTACGTAGTGTTGGAGGAACCTATTCTATACCAAAAATTGCTATTCTCAGTTATGGCCTGACAAATCTTCCACTGTATGACCATTTGACGAGAAAGTGTGAGGTGAGGCGACATTATACGTTTAACTTAGCAAGGGAACGTAAAAAGTGAGCTGGAGCATTCTTTGGCCTGGAGGCTGAAGGGGAAGTAGGTAAAGAGCAATGGGTATTAGAATGGATAAGCGGCTTGATGAGATGAGCCTGGCAGAGCTAACCAGGTGTTGCGCTCAGGAGATGAGCAAGTACCGCCGCAAGGAAATATCGAGCGACCAATATTGCCTGGAAATTCTGCGTCGTGCGGTGGTGCTGCGGGATGATCAGGCGTGGGCTGTGTTGCAGCAACAGTTTAATGAGAACATACGTTTATGGTTGGCCCGCCACCCCTATCGGGAAACGGCCCTGCGCTACGAGGTTGATCAGAGTTATATAGACGATGCCTTTCGCCGCTTCTGGCAGGCCATTAAGGACCAGCACCTGATATTTGCTACCCTTGCCAGCGCCCTGAGCTACTTACATCTCTGTTTGAACTGTGCTATCATGGATACGCTGCGGGCGTATTCCCGCCCAAAAGAAGAGCCAATCCCTGAGTATATGCAAGGGAATTTTGAAGGGCCGGGCATTGAAGACCGCTATCATGAAGAGGAACTTTGGGAGGTGATCGAGTCTCTCCTGCCGGGTGAGAAGGAAAAGCGCCTTGCTTACCTGCTATTTTATTGTAACCTCAAGCCGCGAGAGATCGTGCGCTATTGTGCTGCCGAATTTAGTAGTGAAGAAGAGATTTATCGCCTCAAGCGTAATATTATGGAGCGTATTCTACGTAATGTCGATAAGATCCGCTGGAGACTTGATGGTGGCAAGTAAGGCTATTGAGGGTATTGCTCTTAACACTGCCCTTCCGAAAAATATCAGCAAAGTGGGATGCGAAAATTGATATGTCCAGCGTTTATACAGCAGTCGAGGTAAAGCGCGATGTCATAAAACCGTGAAAGGCGTGGCGCTAAGAAACTATTCAATGACGAGGGATAGCTTATGATGGACTGTGTACACGCAATGGCTCCCAGTGACGAGGAACTTATCAAGCTTGCGCTTGATAATGAGCCGTTGTTACAAGAAGCGAAAGAGCATCTTGCGGGTTGCTCTATCTGCCAGCGACGGCTTGCCAGATATCAGAATGTCGATACCTTTCTCGTTTCACGACTCTACCGGAGCCGGTGTCCAGAGGCTACAAAGCTGAATCACTACTGTGCAAACATGCTGTCACCGGATGAGGTTATTGATATTACGCACCACCTGGAACTTTGTCCGCTTTGCACCAATGAGGTTGCTGATATCCGCAAAATCCTGGCAAACTTCGATCCTTTCCCAACATCTGAACCGCTGTTTGCTCCACAGGCTGCTATTCGGCGCATTATCGCCAGCCTGGTTCCCTGGCAGCCTCAACTAAGCTTGCGCAGTGAGATATCAGCGCAATCGACATGGCCGCGCCAGTATCGAGCCGAGTCATTAAACCTCTCTCTGCATCTCTCTCGCTCCAGCAATGGAGAAATTATGCTGCTGGGCTTATTTACCAGCGCCCGACCAGATGACAGCGTGGATGCCTTTCAAGGCGTGCCGGTCAAGCTCTATCAAGCTTCCGTTCCATCGCTCCCCCTGAACGGGCAATATAAGGAGAAAGAGGCATTTATGTCAACCGAGGTTGATGACCTGGGCAATATCGCCTTCATTGCCGTGCCTGAAGGGGAATACGTGATGATCGTCTGCCTGCAAGAGGCGGAATTAGTGGTTGAGGGGTTAACCATCGAGCGTGATTAAATAGATAGCTATCTTTTGTCTGTTAATACCTGTCTCGTACGTTAGTTCATTGGGGGGACTGACCTATCGCGAACATGGATAACGAACTATTTTTGCAACAATTGCGCGAACTACCCCTTGAAGAGGGATATATTTACATCCAGCAGCATAGTGGCGAGCTGGCCGATTTAGCTGCTTTTATCAGCTTGCTCAAAGGCGAGGCGCTCCATCAGCAATATGTCCATCCCTTTGTTTCGCTCAAACTGGCCGAATTGCTCATCTTTTTCGGTGATTTTGTGCAGCAGCCGCTTACTCGTGCCCTCGGTCTGGCGGCTAAAGGCAGTGCATTCTCTGCCGTAGGCCAGGAGCAAGCTGCGATGGATTGCCTGGATGCTGCTGGCAAACAGTTTCTAGAACTGGGTGAGGAGACCGAGTGGGCGCGCACCCGCGTTCCCTGGATTATTTCCTGCGCCTGGTTGGGTCGTGTGGATGAGGCGTTAGAGGAAGCGGCTCGTGCGCGTGAAGTGTTTTTACGCCAGGGGGAGCTCTCCTGGGTCTGTGTGACCGACCATAACACAGCAGTGATTTACTCGCAAATCGGGCAATATCAGCAAGCGTTGGACATCTATGATCGCACATTAGCCATTTACCCCACTTTGACTGATCGCGGCGAGACTTTTATTAAGCAGGCGATTGCGATGGTGGAGTGCAACCAGGCCCGCAATCTGATGTGGCTGGGCGATTTTGAACGGGCCTATCATCTTTTCCAAAAAGCTCAAGCCAGCTTTACTGCTTTGGGGCAAGTAGAGACGGTGATTAAAGTTGAGGGAAGTCTTGCCGATCTAGATTACGTTCAGGGATATTATGGTTCTGCTTTGCGCCACTATTATCAGAGCCGCGATAGTATTGTCCAGCATAAACTTGATAACAGCATGTTGGCCCGCACTACGTTACAGATAGCTAGTTGCCTTGTGAAGTTGAATCGGGCGCAGGAGGCAGCCAGACTCGCTGCCGAATCCGTTGATGTCTATCGACAACTGGGTAATTTACTTGATACTGGAGAGGCTTTATGCAAATATGCCGCCACGCTGATAGCCTCTAATAGATTAAAAGAAGCAGTTAAGATCCTTGATGAAGCCTCGATGTTGTTTAATCAAGGAGGATTCACTCATCATGCGACATCGGCCTCATTGCAGCAAGCAGAACTCCTGCTTGAAATGGGTGAGGCGATGGCAGCCTATGACAAAGCCGCTCAGCTCAAAAAAAATTTTGACGCCCAGAACCTTGTTGCCCGTTCGGCTCAATCTTGTTTAGTCATGGCGAGCGCGCTGGTTGAAAATGTGCAGCACAACAAGCGGAAGGAAGAGCAGGAACAGCACAGGGCGTTGTTCCAGGAGGCAACCGCCTTATGCAAACAGGCAGCAGCAATGGCTGGGCAGCGTAACCTGCAGGAGCAGGGGTATAAGAGCCTGTATCTGTTGGGGCAAATTTCTCTCATCCAGGATCAACTCAACGAGGCCGAACAGCATTTTGCGGCTGCTATTGAGCAAATCGAACGTATTCTCGAAGATCTGGTGCATGATCTGAAGCCTTCTTTTTTGCATACGACCTGGGTCGTCTATGAAGATATGATTGCCCTGTGTCTACAGCAGGGAAAAATTGAGAAAGCTTTTAGCTATCTTGAACGTGCTCGCTCAACGGCATTGCGGCAGTATTTGAATAAAACTGAAAAGAAGCAGGAGGAGGAGGATGAGGCCTCTGTTGTGTTGCGGGCAAAAAATGCCGCCGTGTTGCGGATACAGAGCGACCTCAGCCTGTGGCAGCAGACCTATCATCAATATAGCGCTCAACTGGCCTCTCTTGATCCTTCTGCGTCTCCGTCGGTTGATAGCGCGGTCCTCAAGGCAGAGATCCACCAGGCCGAGGCGAAAATCAGTGAACTATTTGAGCGCCTGCATCTTGCCCAGGTTGAAATTGATCTCAATACCAATACTGTTCGTGGAGAAAAGGCTTCCCTCTCGGTGGATAACTCGCTTGAGCGAGAGGCCATTGATGTTGCTCAGTTGCGCCGCTATCTTTTGCCGGGTCAGCTTCTCCTGTCTTATTTCCTCTACAAAGGTCAACTGGTTATTTTTGCGGTTACTGCTGAGAAGGTGTTTCTCCATCAGAATCCGCAAGGGGGAGCCTTGCTGGAGCGTCTGCTGCCGCCGCTCTATGCCCATCTGGAACCTAGGGGATGGCCCGACCAGCAGCAACCCCCACAGCAGGCCATTCGTGGATTGTTGCAGAAGCTTTATCATCTGCTCATAGCTCCGGTGGCCGATCTTCTGCCTCCTCCCTCCGGGCTGCTTACTATTGTCCCTTACGGGCTGCTGCATCCCCTACCATTTCATACGCTCTATAACGGTTCGCGCTTCCTGATTGAAGATTTTCAGGTAAGCTATCTGCCAACGAGCAGCTTGCTGGCTCATCTGGATAAGCCCGGAAATAGTCATGCTGTCAGTCGGCCACTGGTATTTGGCTATTCAGGCAATGGCGAATTGCAACGCGCGCTTGACGAGGCGAAAATCGTGGCAGAGATGATGCAGGGCCGTTGCAGTCTTGAGGAAGAAGCTACCATTGCCCGTTTGATAGAGCAGGCTCAGGGCAGTTCCATTATTCACCTGGCGACACATGGACAATGCAGGCTGGATGCTCCCAATTTTTCCTATGTGCGCCTGGCTGATGGCCCGCTGAATGCTATCGACGCCTTTAGTTTGAACCTGGAGGACTGCGAACTGGTGACGTTGAGTGGCTGTGAAACCGGCCTGGCGCTCAGCGGAGGCGGCGATGAGCAACTGGGCCTGGGTCGTGCCTTTCTCGCTGCTGGCGCCTCCTCGCTGGTGATGAGCCTCTGGCCCGTGGAGGATAGAGCGACAAGCGACTTAATGACGCAATTTTACCAGCGCCTTTTGAGCGGAGATAGCAAAGTGCAGGCGCTACGAGCCGCGCAATGCAGTTTCCTGAACCGGGAACCTGCCAGTTACAGACACCCCTACTTCTGGGCCGCGTTTCGCCTCGTTGGAGAAGTGGGTCCTCTCTCAATTGCTTTCTGAATAAAAAAGCGAACAGACCATATTATAGTAAAATCGATCCGCGAAAAATTGCTAGCCTCGACGTTAAGATAAGTAATTTGTGTTGACTTAATGAATTCTCTACATCCATTAGAGGACCTGGAGGCGAAAATGCAAATGAATCCGCAAAAGAATCAACAGGAGACATATGCTCCCTGGTGGAGCAAAATGGTGGTTTACTGGTTGGAGGATCAGGTGGCGATTACTTTCCTCTCGGATCTGCCCCTCGCGGCGGAAAAATCGAACATCATCGCTTCTCTCAACCTGGATGGCCTGAACAGGTTTCTGGGCATGAATGGCTACCGTTTAAGCTCTTTCAGCGAGCATGATGTGCGCCATGTGATGAAGACAGATGCAGCAACTGAAGCCGCAGAACTTGAGCATAAAGGCAAAAACGGCAATCTGAACAGCCTGTTAGGGAAGCACCTATTTTTGCATCCTTCTGGTCAGAGAACGCTGGTAAAATGTTTTTTCCACGTTGAGCAGACTGCCGGCTACTCCATGTCTGGCTCGCCCGTAATGAGTGGCATGGGAGCAGGAATGGGCGGCATGTATGCAGGGGGTGGAAGTAGTATGGGGATGTCGAGCGCGGTATCGGCTGTAGTGAACCTGATTAATAGCAATCGAGCCGAGCTAAAGCGGCAGGCGCAAATATCGATTGTATCCGCGTCGCCCAACTGGCTCTGCGGAGGCACGCCCGTTGGTGGCTGTCTGACGCATGGCTGCCCGCTCACGCCACCTGTGCCAGTTGAAGATCCCTCTCCCTTATGGCGTATTACCCTGCCTGCTCTCTCCTCGACAATGCAAGAGAAGACGGGGGCGGGTGTGACCATATTTGTGCTGGATACCTGCCCTGAACCCGCACAAATTATCGAGGCGGCGCAGCGAGCCGGAGAGCATAATCTGCTGCTGCAAGCTATTGTTGATCAGATGAATGGCGCTTCCCCTGCGTTCATCTTGAATGACCCGGAGATGGCACTGCCAACAATTCTGGATACGGACAACCCCGAGCAGCCCGCAACGGGACGCGATCTCTGTGGGAAGCTATCCGGCTATGATGTGAGGGACCACGGTTTATTCGTTGCCGGCATCATTCGCGATATTGCGCCTGCAGCAACCATCGAGTGCATCCGTGTGCTCAATAACTTTGGCGTTGGCACAGCCAGCGTGCTCATAGAGGCGCTGGAGGCGATCCATCATCGTATGTCTCCACTGGACCCGAATACAGGTAGAGAGGGCGATCTGTATAACAGGCCGGTCATCATTAACATGAGTATGGTGACGATGCCTCACCAGGAAGAAATAGTGCAGCTCTGGTCGGCTAACGGCTTCTCGGACGAGGTGAAGGCGACCGACGATACTGAACCATTAAAAAATGGTCTGCATGCGATCATTCAGAGCCTTTCGGCCCTGGGAGCTGTCATCGTCAGTGCTGCGGGCAATGATTCGGATGTTCGTCAGTGCCTGCCGCCATCTCATCCAACCAGGATGATTGTCTCCACGCAGCGCATGCATCCGCGCTATCCGGCAGCCTTCCCCGAGGTCATCTCGGTGGGTGCGGTGGATGGCAATGGGCATGCCGCGTTATATAGCAACGATCCGGTGGGAGCCGGTTCGATGCAGCATAATGGTGTGGCAACTTGGGGTGGTGGCATTCCGACGCCGATTTTCCCCGTCGCCGGACCCTGCGATCCCGCGCCCGCTGATTGCACGCCGTTCGATGCCGACTGCATGACCAGCGTTGATCTCAGCACGATTGATGCCCTGGTGGGCGTCTACACAGCGGGCTGCTATCCCTCGCTTTCGGTCGATGATGTGCCTTCCGAGTACCAGGCGCCCAATGATCATGGCTGGGCCTACTGGTCCGGCACGTCCTTCGCCACGCCGATCATCAGCGCCATCGCTGCTCGCCTGCTTGAAGAACTCAGCGCAAATCCGACTACGAGCGCGTACCCCGATCTCTGGCATTATCATGTCATGAGGGCGTTTACCAGCTCCGTGGGACAGAGCCAGTGGCTAACAGGCCAGGGACCGTTGCCTTTAGAGCCAGAGTTTAGCCGCGATGCCGGCGTAAACATAGGCGTGCTTGCCGCCCAGCAAGAAAAGGCAGTGGAGACCGATAAGATTGGGGCCAGGAGGGAGCGAGAAGCAATAGCCTGACCACTGAAGCGCGAAAGCCTCTCTCTCAGATGAAGTTGTACAGACATCGTAAAGCGGTGAGCAGACATCCTCGTCTGCTCACCGTTTTACGATGTCTGGTTAACCATGACAGTTCCAGGCAATGGTATGGGTATTGAGCGGTCCTACAAAAAAGAGGGTACCGACACCGCAGCCACTGCGCCGTATGGTCACGGTTATACGCACGCTCTGTTGCGGCCCGAGTACGCCACCAGCAGGGCTGAAGCTCGCCCCAAAGTTAGAGGAGGCAGACCATCTCATATCTTGATTGGTTGAGAGATTGGTCACCACGGGTTGAGAGCAGAAGAAGAACGTAGCATTTTGAGCGCAAGAAGTCCCTCCGATGAACATTGATGCCGGAGTCAAGCCGAGGATAGCGGGCGACGGCGGTGGCTGTGTCGGTGGCGCAGGCGGAGGTGGGATTGGAGTTGGTACCGGCGTGGGCGTCGCCGTAGGCGTTGGGGTGGGCGTGGGCGTATCGGTCGGCGTGGCGACTATGGCCGCTGAAGTCGGCGTAGAAGCTGATGTCGCTGGCGTCGAGCCACCGCAGGCGGCCAGGATACTACAGGCAAGGATAACGCTCAGGATAGTAATCATGATATTGATGCGCCGCCCGCGACGAACGGACGGGCATGAAGTGCGAGCTGTCGGCGGGAAGGAGGTAGAGCGCACCATTTCAATCCTTTCTTAACTAAGAATGACAGTTCCAGGCAATGGTATGGGTATTGAGCGGTCCTACAAAAAAGAGGGTACCGACACCGCAGCCACTGCGCCGTATGGTCACGGTTATACGTACGCTCTGACGAGGCCCGAGTACGCCACCAGCAGGGCTGAAGCTCGCCCCAAAGTTAGAGGAGGCAGACCATCTCATATTTTGATTGGTTGAGAGATTGGTCACCACGGGTTGAGAGCAGAAGAAGAACGTGGAATTTTGAGCGCATGTACTCCCTGCAATGAACATTGATGCCGGCGTCAAGCCGAGGATAGCGGGCGACGGTACCGGAGGAATCGGTGTCGGCGGATGAGGAGGAGGAGGTGGTGGTGGTGGTGGTGGTGGCGCTGAAGTTGGAGCCGGTATCGGTGTAGGAGTCGGAGCGGGCGTGGGAGTGGGCGTAGGGGCCGGAGTGGGCGTATCGGTAGGTGTAGGGGTAGCGGCTATGACTACAGAGGTCTTCTTAGGAGCGGGCGTCGTTGCTGCTGCAGAGCCGCCGCAGGCGGTAAGAATGCCACAGACAAGGACTACGCTCAGGATAGTGATGATGATGTTGCTGTGATGCCCGCGACGGACGAGCACACATGCGCCAGGACCTGCCTGGGTGAAGGGGGGAAAGCGCACCTTTCAATCCTTTCTGGTGAAAATTTGTCCTGAACGATTTTGAACGACTACAAAGGTAATTCACCTGAATAATTCCTGCTACACACTACGAAAAACAAAAACAGCCACTATTTTATGAGAGAGAAAACAGGTTTTAAGTCCTTCAAAATATATATACGTAACGGGTTACTGTTCTAATAGTCGAGATAACGCCTGCTCAGTTTCTTAAAAAACTGAACAGGCGTTATCTTTCATATATTGCTGTTATTAAAAGGATATGATTTACCTACGCGTACCACCCGTGAGGAGTTGCAGGAGACCCAGAAGGATGCATGCGCCGATGAACGATATAAAAATGCTACCACAGAAGCGAAACGTACCTAATTCTAAAATGCTTGCTAATATACCACCGATCACCGAGCCAAGCAGACCAACAATAATATTGCCAAAGCAGCCAAAACCGCGACCGCGTACAAAGTATGCGGCCAGGCTGCCCGCGATTAGCCCGACAAGCAGCCACGCAACAATATTTCCCGGTTGTAATATCTGGCCGATATCAATAGTTTTGATGACAATCATTGATACTCATTCCCTCTTTCCCGTTAGCTTGATCCGCAGCTAGGTTCTGCGAACAGGCGTAATCATGTATTGCGCTACCTTGATATACGCAACGATCAGACAATGGTTGTGAAGAGGGAGAAGCATATAAAAAGGATGGTCCACGAAGGACCATCCCTCTGCTTAAAAAAGCTTTGATAGAAAAGCTAAAGCTTATAGAGTACGGCTTCTGCCACGACCGACTGCGCGCAGAATAGCGATCAGGATACACGCACCGATGAAGGCAATGACGATGCTTCCCCAGAACCCGAAGTTTGCATCGGGGGCCAGCAGATTGGTAAGCAAGCCACCAATGAAAGCGCCGACGATACCGACGATGATGTCTCCAATGATCCCATAGCCACCGCCGCGCATGACAACGCTAGCCAGAAAACCGGCGATCAGTCCGACAATAAGCCATGCCAGTAAACCACCAGGGTTAAGAGCAGCACCAAGAACTAAAGTCGCTAATGTCATTTTACTAGACTCCTTTCAGTTACTTGTTCTTTTAAGGATTCCATTCCTGGCAAATGTGTGATAGAGAAAAATTCCGTTTGCGTTCCATGCAACTAACACTATTTACATTTGCCTTTTATAGAATAACAGAAAGATTTGTAGAATACAAGTCAACAATAAGGATTTAATTTACTTCTAAACTAGGGCTAATATTGCTCTAATCAGATAAATAAATGATGAATAACCTTCAATTGTTTTCATAACTTTCCCTGCTTCCTGTCCTTTTGTTCATTGCCTTGCCTTCCCCTGGTATGGTACGCTAGGGGGTGTTTATGAAAGTTATTCAGGAGCTGACCAACCATGTCTTCCCTATCTAATACCTCTGAGACGCCAATAAAGACTCACAAGCTGGATATGGAACAAAAACATCCACGATTTTTCATGTTCAATCTGCCCAAAAACGTGTATATACTGCTTTTTTTTACCCTGGGCAAAGGCTTTCAGTTAACAATAGCCACGCTCACGCTCAATTATTATACCTATAGTCTGGGGTACCACCCCGACTTCATCGGGGTATTTAGCGCGATGCCCGCCATTGGCGCGTTACTGGGGGCGGTACCTATAGGGATGCTGGCGGATCGCAAGGGGCGCAAACCGATATTGTTGGTCAGTGCCATCCTGACGCCAGCGTTTCTGGCCGTGACCGCTCTGGTGACGTCCGCGCCTTTATTGCTCGCGTGTAGCCTGATTCAGGGAATGGTCGCCACCGCCTATTGGGTGACGAACCTCCCATTGCTGGTTGAGTATACCACCGAGCGCCAACGCGTTGGCGTGCTGGCGCTCAATAGTTTTCTCTTGCTTGGCGTCGGCGCGCTGGGTAACCTGCTGGGAGGCGCGATCCCCGAATTCGTGGCGCAGATGTTGCACGTTTCTGCGGCCAGCACTATCCCGCTGCGCTGGGGCGTGATTAGCGCCGCGCTCTTCACCTTTATCTTTGGCCTGCCTCTCTGGTTTTTAAGCGAGTCGAGAAGGCCGAAAAAAGAGCATGCGCCCGCCACCTCGTCGCAGCTTGCGGAAGCAGGAGAGGACACGCAGGCGCAGCAGAAAGAGAAGCTGCCTGTAATCCTTTTTGGGCAGCTCCTGCTTCCCGACCTGGTCTTTACAATGGGCGAAGGCGCGGTCGTGGCGCTGATCCAGTTGTATTTTGTGCTGCGTTTCCATCTGCTGCCCGGCGCGCTGGGGATCATTTTTACCATTTCGGGCCTGGCTGCCGGTATTTTCTCGCTGACCGCCCCTCTCTTTGTAAAGCGTTGGAGTAAGCTGCGTCTTATCACTGCCGTACAATATATGAGCGCGCCGATAATGCTGCTCATCGGCTTTGCCCCGACGCTTCCTTTAGCGATTGGCGGCGAATACATCCGCTCGTTTATGCGCACACTGATCGAACCGGTGTACAGCGCCTTTGCGATGGAGCAGGTTTCCTCGCGGCAACGGGCAACATTGGCGGGCTTCTATTCCGTCACATGGAGCATTGGCTTTAGCGTCGGTCCGACCATCGCTGGCTGGCTACAGACCAACGTGAGCCTGTCAACCTCCTTTGTCTTTGGCGCCTGCTGCCTCCTGCTGGCCCCCAGCCTGCTTCTCACCTTTTTTGGCAAAAAACAGAGGCGAGAAGAGTATTAATACTCGCCGGGTGGTCGCCAGCCAAAAAAGGGGCAAGAAGGTGTTGACACGGAAGGCAAGAGAACAACCTTTTGTTCTACCATCAGCGCACTTACAAGCTGCAACCAAAACGTTTTATGCAACAAAGCGTAGTTTTCAGGTTTAGAGCAACGTTTTATGCTCTAAAAATATTAACATTTTTTTCTTGACAAACATATATTTTACCTTTATAATATCGAGGAAGAAGAAAATATGTACCCTGCGTGTGAGTAGATTGATAGCCCGTCGTGCAAAATATTTAAGGTGAGGGATTTATCGGGGATTGCCCTCGCCTATTGTTATTACCTCCATTGGTGATAATAGCCTGAGCATGGGCTTGCTCCCATATACAGTATCTACTCTTCGCATGATAAGTATGGCTTCTTCAAGTACTGCTCTGTCATCGGTGCCAATGGCAGAATAAAAAGGCGATCAGTGGAATGCTACACCGGAGATCCCGTGATTCATCCAGCTTTTCCCTGGTTCCTGTCTAAGCCCGGCTGGTGAATCTGGGGCTTCCTCCTGATAGGTTTTTGCATGAAAGGAGGTATCTTCTTATGAGGGGATACTCTTTCACGGTCCACCTATCCCCTCGCCAGGACTGCCCTCTCCTGCCTTAATTAAGAGAGCGCTCGCGGAGCGTTTTCCGCGTGGGTCCTTGTAGCTGTCGTTACGGATAGACCATACGGCTAGACCACTAAAGAAAAGGATTTCCCTATGAATTCTCGATGCAGAATAAGTCGTACCCCCCCTTCCGGGAAAATTATCACGCCTGATCAGATCGTCAAATCTTCGATGCCCGCTTTGAGCCGCCGGGACCTGCTCAAAGTGGGTGGTCTCAGTGCTGGCGCGCTGGCCGCCCTCGGAGCCGCGGCCTGGATACCCACTCGCGTTGCGCGCGCTATGCCGCTGTCATTCCCCGATATCCAGTTTGACATCGGCGCCTTCGTCCATCCCGCTCAGACCATCAATGGCATTCAGGTCGATTTCGGCGTGACCTTCACCTTTCTGGCCCCTGCCACGCTCACGCGCACTCCAAGCCGCAATGATCAGGCAGTACTGGATGAAGCCCTGGAGACCATTGAGTCGGTCTTCTCCTTCAGTCCCAGCGGCATCTTTACCTTCGTAGCCTATGGCATTCCTTACTTCAATCGCCTGCCCGGCAGCATCATTGCCAGTACGGTGCCGCGCCTGAGCTTCAATCACAACCGCTTTGTGCTGGAAGAGGCGGTGCCCAGCCCGACTGATTTTGGCCAGCCTGGCATTACCAAAGCGACCTTCAGCGTGCCGGTGCGCATTGAGCGCCACGATGTCCTCTTCACTATGCGCAGCGACTCGCTGGACAACATCAGTAATGTGTTCAACTGGCTCCAGGGCAGTAACAACCTGGGAGGCTTCTCCGTTGCCTCGCCTAATTTCAATGGGCTTTTCAGCTTTGGGGCTACGCGCTTGAACTTTGTGCAGCCTGGCTTGCCGCGCCAGCTCGCTGATGAACTCAATGCCGAGGGCGCCTCGCCGTTTACCACGATCCATACTGAGATCAACCCGGCCTCTTCGATGTGGATGGGCTTTGTCGATCAGCAAACGGATAGCAGCGCGCCCAGTGCGGCGACAGTGACCTTCGCGGCGGCCAATGCGGGTGGCAGCGTCGGCAAGTTGACCACAGCGGTTGCGGGCGACTACTTCGATAATGGCTCGATCATGCACCTGTCCCACAACATTGATGATCTGGCCCAGTTCTACAACAAGGACCCCAATAAGTTCGCAGGGGCCGAGCCGTTCAGCGAGCGCGTGCAGTATATGTTCCGCTCCTCCACGCCCTCTGGGGCGAATGGTCTGCCATTCCCTGTGGACCCCAACGATGGGTTCACCAATGGTGGCGGTTTGGGTGCGCCAACAGGCAATCTGGCGACGCAGCAGCAGTCGGCCTTTGTCCAGAACATCTTCACCGGACCCAACGCGGTTCTCAACAACTTCGACCCTGCAACCCTGGCGACCGGGGTCAAGCAGTTGCGTGTGGGCCACGAGCAGGCGTTGCAGCGCTCCTCGCGCGCCGCAGACGGCACGCCGTTGCACATCCGCAATGATGGTCCTGGCCTCAGCTCGCTGGATGTGCCCGATGGCTCGACGCAGCCAACGCTGGAGTTTATGGTCTTTGTGCCCACCGCGGAGTTCTTCCGCGTGATGCGTGTCAACTCGGCCTCGCTTGACCTGGTGCAGGCAGGACAAAATGGTGGGACAGGCACCAGCATCCCGGCAGGCGTGACCGGTTCGGCAGCGGAAGATGATGGGCTGGAGCGCTTCATCACCGCGACCCGCCGTCAGAACTTCCTGATCCCGCCACGCCGCCATCGCGCGTTTCCGCTGCGCGAACTCTTCTCATAAGAATGCCTGGTAACAGGTGAATATAGCCCTTTTGGGTTAGTTGAGGAACAGAAAGAGGCGGCATTCTCTAAGGGGTACCGTCTCTTTCTGTCTGGCAAAATCGTATTTTTTTCTTCCATCAGTTGGTTTGAGCGTGGTCAGTCGCGAGCTTTTCTGAGAAGAACCTGATATTTTGTGGCTATTTTGAAAATATTTTTAGCCTTTAGCAGCCTTAGTACTACTTTCTTGACAATTGAAAACTTTAACTCTATAATATCGGGGAAGAAGAAAATGCTACCTATCCTGCGCACGAGTGAAGTGCTGGCCCTAAGTGCAAGTTATTTTGCGGTGGAGGATTGAGGAATTCTTCTCAACCGCTTTATTGCCGCCATTGGCGATAAAAACCTGCGCCAGGGTTTTCTCTCATATACACCATCTCGCTCTTCTGCATGATGGTTTTTCTCCTTCAAAACACTGCTCGGTCGCTGGTGCCAATCGGGTAAAAGATGCCATACCGGAAATTCCATGATCATCCAGCTTTTCTCTGGTCCTTGTTCGAAGCTCGGCTGATGGATCAGGATTTCTCTATGGGTTTTGCATGAAAGGAGGTATCTCTCATGAGGGGATACTCTTTCACAACTCGCAACCTATCCCCTCGCCAGGATTGCCCTCTCCTGTCGAATAGGAGAACGATTGCGGACGGCTCCGCATGGGTCCTTGTCTCTGTTGTTACGGATAGAAACGTAAAGAAAAGGATTTTCCTATGAGTTCTCGATGCAGACCAAATCGCACCCCCCGATCCGGGAAAGTCATTACCCCAGAAGAAATCATCAAAACCCCGATGCCTGCTTTGAATCGTCGTACCCTGCTCAAAGCGGCTGGTTCTAGCGCCGCAGCGATTGCAGCCGTTGGTGCCGTAGCCTGGCGACCCGAGCGTGTCGCGCATGCCATGCCCCATACCTCCTTCTCAGATATCCAGTTTGATATTGGGGCCTTCGTCCATCCCGCTCAGACCATCGCGGGCATTCCGGTCGATTTTGGCGTAACCTTCACTTACCTGGCTCCCGCCAAGCTCAATCGCAATCCAACGAAGAACGATCAGGCCGTGTTGGCAAATGCTCTGGCGACGATTGAGGCGAACTACTCGTTTAGCCCCAGTGGCATCTTTACCTTCGTGGCCTATGGCTTGCCCTACTTCAGTCGCCTGCCTCAAAGTCTGGTTGCCAGCCATATGCCGCGCCTGAGCACCAACCACAACCGCTTTGTGCTGGAAGAGGCGGTTCCTTGCCCGACCGATTTTGGCCAGCCTGGCATTACCAAAGCGACCTTCAGTGTGCCGGTGCGCATTGAGAGCAATGACGTGCTCTTCACCCTGCGCAGCGATTCGCTGATCAACATCACCGAGGTTCTGGCCTGGCTCCAGGGGAGCAGTATCCTCAATGGCAATTTCGTACCCTCGCCAGACTTCGATGGCCTCTTCAGCTTTGGAGCTGGGCGCTTGAACTTTGTGCAGCCAGGGCTGCCGCGTCAGCTCGCCAATGAGCTCAGTGCTGCTGGTGTCTCGCCGTTCCCCACCATTGCAACCTCGATCAACCCGGCCTCTTCAATGTGGATGGGCTTTGTAGACCAGCAACTGGCGGGCAGCGCGCCCAGTGCTGCGGTCGTGACCTTTGTCGGCACCAGCCATGCGCGTCTGACCACCGCAGTTGCTGGGGACTACTTCGATAATGGCTCGATCATGCACCTGTCCCACAACATCGACGATCTGGCCCAGTTCTACAACAAAGACCCCAATAAGTTCGCAGGAGCGGAAGATTACAGCGAGCGCGTGCAGTATATGTTCCGCTCTAAGAAGGCGGATGGCACCTCTGGCCTGCCGTTCCCTATGGACCCCAACGATGGGTTCACCAATGGCGGCGGTTTGGGTGCGCCAACAGGCAATCTGGCGACGCAGCAGCAGTCGGCCTTCCTGCCCGATCCGTTCTTCGGGGCCCACGATTACTTGACCAACTACGACCCTGCAACCCTGGCGACCGGGGTCAAGCAGTTGCGTGTGGGTCACGAGCAGGCGTTGCAGCGCTCCTCGCGCGCCGCAGACGGCACGCCGTTGCACATCCGCAACGACGGTCCGGGCCTCTCGTCGCTGGATGTGCCCGATGGCTCGACCCAGCCGACGCTGGAGTTTATGGCCTTTGTGCCGACCGCGGAGTTCTTCCGCGTGATGCGTGTCAACTCGGCCTCGCTTGACCTGGTGCAGGCAGGACAAAATGGTGGGACAGGCACGAGTGTCCCGGCAGGCGTGACCGGTTCGGCAGCGGAAGATGATGGGCTGGAGCGCTTCATCACCGCGACCCGCCGTCAGAACTTCCTGTGTCCGCCACGCCGCCATCGTTCGTTCCCGCTGCTTGAACTTACCTAAGATGGGAGCATCTGAAAAGGGTTGCCAAACGTCCCTTTGCAGTTGAGTGGAAGAGCTTTTAAGAGACGGTACTCCCTTCAAGGAGTATCGTCTCTTCGTTTAAAGGCATGATAACCTGTCTGCATAGCTGTGCGGAAGGAAGCGCGGGATGTAACTCCAGGCAAAACGGAATAATCTGCTACGATTTCGTCTATATACACGTCTATTTAATAGGGGTGTGTAAATCTTTGGTCCCAAAGGTGCCTGAGAATGCCCCTTTTGTTGGGTCTACATTGTATACTGCATATATTAGTATAGTATGTAATTGCGAAAACAAAACTACATAAAAGTTAACGGTCATTATTCTATCGGGGAGTACTTGATGCGATCTAATGTAATAGATCCTAATCGTTCGCCAAAAGCAGGAAAACAAAATCAGTACTATGGCTTTTATGATTCTCCTCAAACATCTCCGTTGTATTACTCCTCTAGCTATCTCGCTCACCAGACGTTCCAGCGTAAAAGGCGCTGGCCTGCGCTTACCCCGACGGAAGGATGGTTGCCCCTGATCCTTTTGATGGTGGCGCTCTATTGCGTGGCGGTTTCTATTATCGCTGCCGGTTGGGTCAGTCATAGCGCCTTCTTGCTCGTTAGTCCTCTGCTGGGCTTGCTGGTTGGCCTGCTGATTGCTAAGATTCCCCAGTTCTCGCAGGTCGTTCTTCATCTGGCTGCCTGTCTGATCGGTTACTGGCTGGCGGTCTGGCTCACCAGCTCGGTCGCGTACCATGTTCCCTGGGTGTTGCTCCTGGGAGGGATACGGGCGGCGTTGATGGGAAGTATTACCACGGGAGCGGCCTCGACGGGTGAGATCGTCTTTTTCTTTTATCTCGCCTTTCTCTGCTTCTTTCTAGGCTATTTCGGGAGCTGGCTGGTCTATCGCGCGCACCTCCCCTGGTTGGTGGCCCTGGTCTATTGCTCCATTCTGCTGGTCAATATGAGTTATATCAAATATGATCTGGTCTATTTGATGATTATCATGGCGGCGGCGCTACTGCTGTTGATTGCGCGGATGCAGCTTGTGAAGCAGATCATGCAATGGACACAGGAGGGCCTGTATACTGATCGCGTCTGGCGGCGTACGATCACCAGGCGTTTTATGCAGATCGCCGCGGTGTTGACGCTGTTCGCTCTCTTGATAAGCTGGCTGCTGCCCATACAGATGCAGCCGAACGGGGGGAAGGCTCTCTGGGACCAGGTGGATAACGCAGTCAATAATATTGTCAATGGACATATCTCGCTACAGAACCCGGCTGCGGTCCTTCAGCCTTACCAGGCTCCCACCAATTTCTTTGGCAATCAACTAACCATTAGTGGCAGTGTGCGCTTGCCTGTGGGCGAAGTACTATCGTATACCAGCACTGGGGGGCCGCGCTACCTCGAAGGATTCACCTATAATCACTTTGACGGTCACACCTGGACGACATCAGTAACCTCTTCCGACTCCCACATCTATGTTGCGAACTCCTCGCTGATGGCCGATACGATCAGGACCGACTTTCCCACGATTACCACGACTATCAGCGTGACGCAGCCGCCTGAAAGCGCCTTGCATTATATTTATGGCCCGGCGCAACCGATAAGTTTTGACCTGCCCACGATCATTTACAATGATGGCACAGCAGCGATCTGGTCCCAGGTGAATCCTATGACGAAGGGGGAACAGTACCAGGTAGTGTCTCTGGTTCCCCCATCAAGCGGATCGGATTTAGCGGCCATTCCCTTGCCGGATGCCAATCCTGCATTGTGGCAGTCAGACGAGAACTATTCGCACCTGGCCGCCGATTACAAGCAGATTCCTTCCGACCTGTCCCCTAATGTTGGTGCGTTGGCGAAACAATGGACGCGGGGGGCGACCGATACTTATACAGCTTTGAAGATGCTGGAGAGCCATTTGAGCGATCAAACTGCTTTTACCTATTCAGTGGATAACCCGCCTATCCCGGATAATGTTGATGTGGTCGATGTGCTCTTGCGCACTCATAGCGGCTACTGCACCTATTACGCCAGCGCAATGATTGTGATGGCGCGCCTGCTTGGCATTCCGACACGGATGGTTAATGGCTTCAGTTACGGCCATCTTGATGTGCAGCGTAAAGTCTGGGTTGTGGATGGTACCGACGCGCATAGCTGGGTGCAGGCGTACTTTCCGGGCTATGGCTGGATCAGCTTTGACCCGACGCCCGGCTTTTCAGCTAATGCCGCGCCCCAACCAAATCCAGCGACCACTCCGGCTGCAACGATGCCGCCAACAAAGTCCACGCCCGCGGTCCCGATTTCCGGCACGAAAACGACAACATCGCCTGCTATCCCTCCACTGACCAAAAAGGGCATGCCCCAACCCGGCCCTGTGATTGATCAAAAAGTCCTGATGATGCTCTCGATTGGCTTGCTCGTACTCCTTCTGCTGCTCGGGACAATGGCAATTATTAGCTCGTGGTGGCGCAAACTCTATGCCAATTACCCCTTCGCGGCCAGAATGTACTGGCGCTTCTGCCGCGTTGCCAGTTGGGCGGGCTTTGCTCCCAAAGAGTGGCAGACGCCGTATGAGTATAGCGGCATGCTGCACTGGCATCTTTCACGCCCTTCTACTCCCCTCTGGCATCTCACCGAGATGTTCGTGCGTGATCGCTGGGGTGGTCCCTATTATGGACCGTACAGCAATGAGGAACGGGCGGCCCGACGACAGTGGACTGCGCTGCGCGGCGCATTGCTTAGCCTTTTCTTCAAGAAAAAGAGACGCTCATAAGGCTGGCGGTAATGTGCTCCTCTAGACGTGCTACCTTTAGTATTGAGTGTTTATAAACGCAGCCCTTCTCTAAAGTTGCTATAGTGCGCTCTGGCAGCGAATCCAGCAGGGTTGGATGCTTTCGATGGGACGGTCAAAGAGGCCGGGCTGGGTATCGAGGCGAAAGAGTTGTTCAAAGTCGTCGGGGGTGAAGGCTTTGCGCAATCTGGCGGCGTAAGAGGTGACGAGCACCTGGAGGTAATGCTCCACGTCGTAGTCCCGGCGGTCGGCAATGGCGGCTTTCTGCGAGACAGTCTCCGCCTCTTTGTGAGCCTCATCGTCACTTTCGGCCTCGCCCGCCCAGTCGCTATCGACCGAGGCTTCTACAGTTTCTTCAGGAATCCAGGCGTACGTTTTGTTGCGGGTGCGATAGAAGCGGACGCGTTCCCCCGGGAACCATTTCGAGCGACCGGCGGCCAGCAGTGCTTCGTACGGGGGTTCCGGTCGCGAGGCGCGGATGGCAAGGTAGGCTTCGGGCGATTTCGAGAGGCGCACGCGGGCCGCGAGATCGGAGGCGCTAAACGCGCGCTTGCGCAGAGCATCGACCGTTTCCAGATAGGCATTACGCACGCCTGGCACATCGCCGATCATGGTATGGTACAGCGCGCGGTGCAGGAAACGCTCGCCAAATGGCTCGGCCCGGCTTGAGCGCAATGCCACGCCATGCACAACCAGCCGATCGTTATAGGTCAGCAGCGCGTAGTTTTTGACCTCGTGGCTGAGCATAGCACGGTAGCGCCCCTCGTATTCCAGCCGAATACCTTGCGGCAGCAGCGCGCCAATCTCAGCGACCAGCGCCCGCTCCTGCTCTTCTGTCCAGCCGGTGGGAACGGCGAAGTAGACGCCATCGGTATCGGCCTCGATCAGCGCCATGCCGCGCTCGCGCAAAGCTTCGAGCACCTGCGAGAGGATGGCACGCCCGCGTCGCGTCACTTCATCAGCCGCTCGCCCATCGGCAAAAAGTGCCATCGACCCGGCTCCCATATAGCCATAAGCCGCGTTAATCAGAATTTTCATCGCGGCCTGTGTGGCCTCGTGATGGTTAGCTTCGACCGAGCCAGGGGTAGCGACACGAGCGGCTGCTTTGTGGGCCAGGCGCAGATCGGTCAGGCGGCTGAGCACGCTCAGCAGGACGCCCAGGCGATCACAGGATGGGCCGATCTGGAAGGCGCGCATCAACGATGGATAAAGCGAGGCTACATCAGCTTTGACCACCTGCTCTGCAATGCCTTCGGCGAGCAGGTGCGTTGCCCCTCCCTCATGTTGCCAGTTACTGCCATCCTGTAATGCTGCCTGGCGAGGGAGCGCGGCTCCAGCTCGTAAGTAGGAGCGTACCAGGATGGGTTCGAGAATGCCCATAGCCGGACCAGCCGAGGCCAGCCGCTCATAGCGCCGGGGAGCCATGCCCGCCAGCGCAAAGGGCGCCCCTAGCAAACGCTGTGAAAGCCCATCTACCTCCGCAACGTCATCCAGGGCGTATAGACGCACGCGCTGCGGCTCCTGGCGGTAGGTTTCGAAAATCGCGGCCCCTTCGATGTAGACGCGATCAGGGGAGGAGATACCAAAGTAGCGGGCAACATCTTTGAGGTTATAGCTGGGCATATCGCGCACGACAAAGTCGTGGCGGCGCACGGCATCGAGCGTATCAATCAGTTCGCGCCCGGCAATGCTATAGCGCGTGCGACGGCGCGCTTCGGGACCGATGGCGAGCGTTTCCTGACGTTTCTCCAGCATGAGAGGGCCGCCCTGTCGCCCCAGGTCCAGCGGTACGCCCAAAACGAGGGCGCGCTGCTCCAGGAAAGGCAGGTCGAAGCCGAAGAGATTGTGATTCTCGATCACGTCGGGGTCGTGCTCGCGAATCAGGGTGCAGAGATCGACGATGAGCTGCGCTTCGTCGCCAGGTGATGGCGCGTCAAGGGTGGTTGCCAGCCCTCGATTATCGCGCATGGCGACCATAAAAATGCGTCCCCGATGCGGGTCGAGCGCGGTCGTCTCAAGGTCAAACTGGAGGCGATGCAGATCATCGTAGGTAAGCCCACGAAAGTAGGTTCGCCCGCTCAGCATGAGGTATTGCTCAACGGGGCCAACGCGATAATATTCATCCTCTAGCTCGTTAATGCTATTGACGCGGTGGCCCAGGCGGTGCGAGGCTCCATCCAGCAATGTGCGCTCAAGCGTTCGCCCGTCGCGAGCAAAGAGGAGGAAGCGATAAAAGTTGGCAGGGCCATCCAGCTCGCGATAGCGAACCAGCGCCTTCTCGCCATTCGAGGTGCCGATGAGCTGCAAGGAGGGTCCCAGATGGGCCAGATCGTCCAGAGAGGAGGCCAGTATCCAGGGGTAGAAACGCTCTATAGTGCGCGATACTTGCTTGCCTTCGCGCTGCCAGATGATGGCCTTTCCCTCGCGATTAGCCCAGACCGAGACGATCCCTGGCGTGGCATCCCAGCCGAACAGGTATTCGTCATCAGCAGGCAGCAGGTTTTGGTCAGCATCTGTGCGCGAATATAAATGCATGGCACTCCCGATCAACCAGGCAAGAAAACGTTTGTTCTAAGAATACCACGCAAATGGCTACAATAGCAAGGTTTTGTAGGGGCAGAGCCTCGCGCCTGTCCTGTTAACCCCACAGCCAATAGGGGAAAACGCGAGGCCCACCTACAGGATCATTTTTGCAATCTATACAAACATCTCGGCGGGTTCTTGTTGCTGCTCACGATCAGAGGTATATTCTTCAATAGAGCGCAGGTGGGCGACGCGTTTATAGGCATGGCTCAGGAGCGAGGTGTGACGGCTGCGGTCCCTGGGATCTTCGGGCAGCGGCTGCTGATACTGCTGCAACTGGATGCCCGCGCGCGAAAAGGCCGCTTGCAGTGGTGTGGGAGCCTCGTCGAAATGCATCAGGTTGGCTAGATCGACCAGCAGGGCTGTACGCTGCTTGTTAGGGAATTGTTCGACCTCCTGCGCCACCAGCCCAAACAGCCGCTCATGATAGACGGTTTCTGTGACCGCATCCAATAACGGCGCTGGTTCAGCAGGGCCGACGTGGCTTCTGGGCAAAGATGGTTCGGTATCGGTCGTTTGCCAGCGCGAAAGCCGACAGTCACGGCGCCGTAAATCTCGGCAATGGTTCTGGGCGATGGCAATCATCATATGTTTTAGCGATTGAACGGGCGGCTTTTCTCCACTCTCACCCTTACGGACGCGCTCCAACAGCCGCCGCATCGTTTCCTGCACAACATCTTCTACAATATCATTCTGCTGACCCTCCCAGGAGGGCACATGAGCACAACCTACAAGATACCTCACAAGAGCACGAAGTTCGGCATAAAGTTCTTCCAACGCCATATTGCTACTTATATCATATATTTCTTTTTGGGCATTGACCGTTTCTGTGTACATTATGGTCTGGCTCCTTTTCCTGATTACGATAGATCAGTGATAGTGCGAGCAGTAGCGAATGAAGCAGCCTTCACCCACCACTGATACCGCACATTCTCAAGATACCTTGAGGTCAGGAAAAAAAGAACCGCACCCAATGGATGTTTATAGGACAAATACCAGACAATTCCCAAAAGGTCTATATATGGGACCATTGAGATAGGATATTTCTTTAATAAGACGTGGCTCGGACAAACTATTGTAAAATATGGAAGGTTT
Organism: Ktedonobacteraceae bacterium; assembly: GCA_035650355.1. GTDB lineage: Bacteria > Chloroflexota > Ktedonobacteria > Ktedonobacterales > Ktedonobacteraceae > DASRHT01. The sequence goes on along the minus strand of DASRHT010000037.1, from coordinate 32,142 downwards.
ATGGTATTTTTAACTTACTGAGGCGTGTACATCTTCAAATTGATCTATTTTTTACACCTCACGTCGAACGAATAGGGAGCAACAACATTATGTGAGGGATTGCCCCTGTGGCGTCGCGCAAAATTACGAGCCATCATCCAGGCGATTACCGCGCAGAAATTGCTGCTATGCACGAATTGGAGGAGGCACATGAAGTCCCTTTCCAGCACATTGCAATCTTTCCACTTATTCTCTACAACGTATGGAGCAGCTCGTCGAGCTGTATCGTTGCTGGCGCTTGCTGTTATGCTGCTTCCGATGGTTCTCACGGCCTGCGGTGGCTCTACTGGAGGAACGGGTGGGACGGGAGCGGATAACACCCTGCTTTTTGGAGCGCCAATCTCGCTGACCGGGGCAACGGCTACAGAAGGACATTTGACCCTGGAGGGCTACCAGCTCTGGGTTAAGGCTGTCAACGACCAGGGCGGGATCAAAGTGGGCGATAAAACGTATAAGGTCGCTCTGAAATACTACGACGATGGCAGCTCGACTACGAAAAGCGCCCAGTTCACCCAACAGTTGATCACTACCGACAAAGTCAACTTTTTGCTAGGACCATATGGGACTGCCGCGACCCTGCAAGATGAGGGCATCGCCGAACAGTATAAGATCCCGATGGTCGAGGCCAACGGCGCCGCCAAAGCGATCTTCTCCAAAGGGTTCCATTATGTCTTTGGTGTGCTCAGCCCGGCAGCCGAATATGCGAAGGTGATACTGCAAGCTGCTCTGGCCCTGCCCACGCCGCCGCAGAATGTCGCGATCATCTCAGCCGATGACGCCTTCTCGAAAGAGGTTGCTGCTGCCGCTAAAGATTATGCTGCCGCCCATAATCTTAATGTCGTTTATTACAAGCAGTACCCGTCCAACAGCACTGATCTGACCGGCGTGCTGACCGCGCTCAAGTCGTCCGGCCCCAATGGTACGGTACCAGATATGATCCTGGGGTCCGGTCACGAGAATGAGGCCGTGACGACAATGAAAGAATGCAAACAGCTCAATATTAACGCCAAGCTGTATGCCTTCACTGTCGGACCCGCCACGCCCGATTTCCTCACGGTGCTCGGGAAGGACGCCAACTATGTTCTGAGTAGCTCGCAGTGGACGGAGCAGGAGAAGTATAGCGGCGTTGACGTTTTTAAGACGCCAGCAGCCTATACCGCTATGTACAAGCAAGAGTTTAAACACGATCCTGCATACCAGTCGGCAGAATCGTCAGCCGCAGGCGTCGCTTTCCAATTTGCGATTCAGAAAGCGGGCTCTATCGATCCTCAGAAGGTGCGCGACGCCCTGGCGAGCCTGGACATTATGACGTTCTATGGCCAGATCCGCTTCGATACAACGGGAGCCAATACCTTTAAGCCGATGGCGACGATTCAGATCCAGAACGGCCAGATCGTTACGGTCTTCCCGACCGATGTTGCCAATGCCCAGCTTATGTATCCCACGCCGTCGTTTGGCAGCCGCTAACAGGCGCTTATTCCGGCAGCCGGACGATTACAGATTGTCCGGCTGTCTGATGAGTAACGGAAGTTTATTCGTGATTCATCTATCGTTACCCGGGCCCTCCCTATTGGGTTTTCACCTGGTCTCTGTAGGGGCCAGGTTGATCGCGTCCGATGGGGATACTCCCATTCCAGGGCGGCGGCAGAAGTCATTGTTCAGGCTCGACCCGCTTGATTGAGGATACTGAAATATGGATATCGGACAACTTGTGGTAAATTTTCTCCTGCTCGGTTGTCTCTATGCTGCGCTTGCTCTGGGCTTCTCTCTCGTCTGGGGCATCATGAATATCGTCAACTTGGCCCACGGCGCGCTGATTCTTGTTGGCGCATACGCTGCCTTCTGGCTGTTTAGTCAGTTGCATGTTGACCCCTTCATCGGCATCTTCTTCTCGATGGCGGTGCTCTTTGTCATTGGCTGGATTGTGCAGTATGGAGCCATTAATCGCATCATTAGAGCTCCGCTGCTGGTGACCTTTCTCTTTACCTTTGGCCTCGATTTGCTGGTAGCCGACCTGATACAGTATTTCTTTACCAGCGATCTGCGCTCGATCAATACCTCTTATGCGAACGCAGGATTGAATATCGGTACGGTGCATATCGCGCTTGATCGCCTGCTTGCCGCAATTATCGCTATTCTGCTAACGGCGGCCTTGAATCTTTTTCTGACGCGCACGCGTCCGGGCAATGCTATCCTGGCGACCGGCATGGACCGCGATGCAGCCCGTTTGATGGGGATTAATATTAGAACCACCTATGCACTAACTTTTGCGCTGGGTGCGGCGCTCGCGGGTGCGGCTGGCGCGATGCTGGCCGAACTCTATCCCTTTGACCCATCGCTGGGCGGCGCTTTCACATTACGCGCGTTTGTGATCGTAGTACTGGGCGGATTGGGGACGCCGTGGGGGGTGGTGGCTGGCGGACTGGTCTTCGGGCTGGTGGAGACCATTGTGCCGGTGCTTCCCGGCGTCGGCCCGGGCTATGATAATGCCATTGCCTTTCTGGTGCTGGTGATTGTGCTGATCTTCCGACCCAACGGTCTGCTTGGCCGTCCATTCTATTCGTAATTTTAATTACAACGTAATTGAAATGGTAGGGGCAAGCGATAAATCGGAAACGCTGTAGCTCCCCGATTCATCGTGGGAGGTCCCTACGAACGGCAGGACAATAGTATGGCAATAGACACCAATACACAAATCTCGTCGAACGCTTCGGAGCCGTCGCCAGTGCCTAAAGAGGGGCGTCAATGGCTCTGGTCGTTGCTGCTAGGCATAGTCATTCTGGCCTGTATTGGCACAGTGCCGCTGCTCGGCGATGCCTCGGCGCTGCACACCTGGACGCTGATTGTGATGTACATGGTCATGGCGCAGAGCTGGAACTTTATTGGCGGTTTCACCGGCTACACAGCCTTCGGCAACGTAGCGTTCTTTGGCATTGGCGCGTATGCCACCGGACTGATGATGCAAGCCAACCAGCCTTTCTGGTTGGGGCTGCTCGTTGGAGGGTTGATCGCGGGCATCTTCGCCTTTCTGGTGGGCTTGCCGGTGCTGCGGCTCAAGGGGCATTACTTTGCTATTGCGACTCTAGGCACCGCCGAGGCGTTGCGCGAACTGGTGACGGTACGCGACGTTGGCGGTGGTGGTGGCGGGCTGATGTCGCTGCCTCTCCCCAGCCTCAGCTCCTATACGGGCTTTTTCTATGCCTTCCTGGGGGTGGCTCTGGCGTGCTTGCTGATAACGGTCTGGCTGACGCGCAGTCGTTTCGGCTATGCGCTGATCGCCATTCGCGAGAGCGAGCAGGCGGCAGAAGCGTTGGGGATCGCCACCCACAGGTACAAGGTAGCAGCTTTTGTGCTGAGCGCGATACCGACGGCGATTGTGGGCGGCCTTTATGCTTACTGGGCCACAGGTTTTGATCCGCCAACCGTCTTCGATGTTGGTTTTTCGGTTGAGATGGTATTGCTGACCATTCTGGGTGGCACCGGCACTGTTCTGGGGCCTATCCTGGGCGCTATCGTCTTCGAATTTGCCTCGTTCCAGATCCAGGCCAGCGGGATTAGCCTGCACAATACGCTGCTGGGCCTCTCGATTGCGATAGTGACCATTTTCCTGCCTCAGGGGGTGATCCGGCTGGTACAGGAGTTTAGCCGTAAGCCTGCGGAAGGTTCGAGCCGTGTGAATAGTTTTATGGAGGGGGTGCGGCGTGTCCGACGCTTTATCGCAGCCAACGGCATCTAATACCATCGCTCAAGAGAACGCGGAAGCAACTCCTCTCTTACAACTGAATAATGTGACCAGGCGTTTTGGCGGACTGGTCGCGGTAGATAATCTGAGCTTTGCGCTGCGCAAAGGGGAGATTCTGGGCGTGATCGGTCCCAACGGCGCAGGCAAATCTACGATGGTGAATCTGATCGCAGGCGTGGGCCGGCCCAACATCGGCACGATTTATTTCCAGGGACGGGATATCACGCGTCTCTCGCCCGATAGACGCACCCATCTGGGGATAGCGCGCACGTTCCAGATGACTCAGCCCTTCAAAGGGCTGGATGTGCGTGAGAATGTGATGGTCGGCGCATTCTTTGGGCGCAGGGGCCTTAATCGTCAGGCAGCATTAAAGGCGGCGGATGACGTGCTGGAGCAGGTCAACCTGGCGCGCAAAGCCACGCTCAAAGGGGACCAATTGACCGTTGCGGACCGCAAGCGCCTGGAGGTGGCGCGAGCGTTGGCAACCAATCCGCAGGTGTTGCTGCTCGACGAAGTGATGGCCGGACTCAATCACACCGAGGTCATGCAGGCTGTGGAGCTTATTCGCCAGATCAACAGCGGCGGAGTGACTATCCTGGTGATCGAGCATGTCGTGCGGGCCATTATGACGGTTTCCAATCGCGTACTGGTCCTCCACCACGGGCGCAAGATCGCGGAGGACGCTCCCAGCCAGGTGCTCACCGATCCGCGCGTGATAGAAGCCTACCTGGGCGAACGCTACGCGCAACAGCGCCAGCAGCAGGAGAACGAAGCTCCCCCGGCTGATATGGACAATTTGTAGCAGGAGGATAGGAGAGGTTATCAACATATGTCAACACCTATCAATCACGACGAGAGCAGTCAAGCAGTTGTTACCGGCGCTGGGGAGCCAATCGTGACACAGGCCCCGGCGTTGCTGGAAGTGCGTGGCCTGGATACCGGCTACGACGAGACTCAGGTACTCTGGAATGTCTCGCTGGAGATCATGCCGGGCGAAGTGGTTGCTCTGGTCGGAGCCAACGGCGCGGGCAAATCAACGCTGCTCGCGGCAATCTCCGGGCTGCTGCCAGCGTGGAAGGGCACGATCTCATTCGCGGGCCAGGAGATAACGCACTCCCGAACGGAGCGCATCGTCAAGCTCGGATTAGCGCACGTTCCCCAGGGGCGCCGCCTCTTTCCAGGATTGTCGGTAGAAGAGAATTTGCGTCTGGGCGCCTACACGCGGCGAGCTGGCTCTGCCGCAGCAATTGTCGCTGATCTCGAACGTGTCTACACCCTCTTGCCCAAACTGCGTGAGCGTCGCCGCCAGACGGCAGGCTCCCTATCCGGTGGCGAGCAGCAGATGTGCGCCATCGGGCGTGGATTGATGACGCGTCCCGCTCTGCTGCTCATCGACGAGATGTCGCTAGGGCTGGCGCCTAACATCGTCGATGACATTCTTGCCGCGATAGACAACATCCACCGCCAGGAAAATCTCAGCTTCCTGCTAGTCGAGCAAGATGTGCAAATTGCTCTTGAGCGCGCCCATCGCGGCTACGTCATCGAGAACGGCCATATCGTCCTCAGCGGTCGCGGCACCGACCTGCTCAAAAGCGAGCAGATCCGCACCGCCTATCTGGGAGAGTAGGTTTTTGGCGAAAGAGGAGCTGCTGCCGCAAAAATACCAGAAAAATACTATTGACAGATGCATCCTGGTACGCTATACTTGACTTCACGGAAAAAGTTTTCTGTCATGCTGTAGCGCCTGTAAAGGTGTACTGCAATACGGAGAGGTCGCATAGTGGCCTAGTGCGCCTGTTTGCTAAATAGGTGTCGGTGAAAGCCGACCGTGGGTTCGACTCCCACCCTCTCCGCCCGTCTTAAATTTCATAATCCTCGGCCCAATGGAACCGAGGATCTTTTATTTCCTCATAAGGAACAGTATACGTCTTCTTGTGGTTACCACGTACCAATCCCGCACTCTTGAACCGCAATGTCATATCAGTGCTTTTGGGCGCTTCACTCACCGAGATCATGTAGACCTTCCCATTATCCGGCAAGTACACAGCGAAATACTCAGCTTTTCCTATATACGTCCTCTTGCGGGTGCTATGCTTCCCCGGCGAGGTAGACACTGTGTTGAATGCAAAACAACTCCCACCTTTTTCTAGCCGCCCTGTTTTGCACTGAACACGTACGAGGTGACACTCTTGATGTACAAAGAACCCGAAATTATTGTGTTCCTCGGTTACGTAATAGGCCAGATCGTAGCCCAGGTGATCGGCCCAGGGCAATAACACCTCAAAGCCTAGCTGGACAAGCCGGTTCAAAATAGCGGTATGGCTCATCAAACCTCTTTGCGACGTGCCACTCATAGTACCCCCTCCTCATTCAGGTTTGTGATGTTTGTTATTATGGTTTATTCTCTGCGTTATTCTGCAAACTAATGCGTCTCTTGCAACTTTTACATGCTTGACAATTCTTTTTTGTTCTGTTATCATCATGGTACGTCTGTAGGGGTATGGCATATCGGCTGTGCAACGCTCTCCAAAAGCGTCGAGGGGGGTTCGACTCCTCCTACCCCTGTCAAAAACCCTCCTTGAACATCTGATGTTCGGGAGGTTTTTTTGCCTTCATCCACTGTGGTAAGTAACCCCTACTTTTTTCGCTCGACCCGGCGACGACGACGGCTTTCCAGGAAGGCGTCCAGATCGCGCTTATAAATGCGATAGCCCTGGCCCATATCGATAGCTTCCAGCTCACCTCTTTGAATGTGTTCCCGCACCGTCTTCGGCGTGATCTTTAGCCTCTCAGCTACCTCTCCGGTTGTATATAACATGTCATCGCTGTCACTCATGCTTTACTCCTTCAGTTTACTAACAGGCGAATTATAGCATAGAAGGAAGTTTTACATCAATACGTATTTATTACGATTGATTCAGGTCAATAACTCATATATGCTAGCAGCATAAGGTTATTTTAGACTCAATTCTTAATAGCAAGTGGGGGAGAGATGAAAAAGGTTTGTCCTGGATGTGGGCAGGAGCGAGACGCGGAGAAGGATTTTTCCTGGAAATATCGGGCAAAAGGGATATGCCAGAGCTGGTGCAAACTTTGTTTAGCCGCAGCTAATCATAAACATTATCAAAACAACAGACAAATTTATCTTGATCGCGCTTTTGTCCGTAGCGCGCGTGGCTGCTGAGAACAGACAAAAACTCTACAGTTATTTGTCGGAACATTGTTGTGTTGACTGTGGCAATACTGACATATGCTGTCTGGAATTTGATCATGTCTGGGGCAAGAAAGTTGCCGATATTGCAAGATTGCCTGGTAAAGGCGTCGATTGGCCCGTTATAGAAGCTGAGGTCGCAAAGTGCGAAGTTCGTTTGCGCTAATTGTCATCGCATTAAGACGAGCGAGCGGGGGAACTGGTGGCCTTTGAACAAAGTTGAATGGCAGAGGTTCAAGAGATTATCTTTTTGTCTGATACGATGTTCCAGGAGCATTAAAGAGGTTCTTTCACACGTTCAGCATGAAAGAGCCTCTTTGCTATTATCAGGAAGCCGGGGCTATGGAAAGCTCTATTGTGCGATTTTCGCGGCGGCCATCGTGCGGCGGTAGCGCCCGGCGACCATCTCGCCCATGCCGATGGCGGTCAGGCCGATCAGCAGGTGGATGACCTGGATGATCCAGTGTAATGAGCCAGGGATGAGCTGGGTCTGGGTCAGACCGACGATGACAACGAGCAAGCCCAGAACGATAGCGCCTATGCCCAGCCCCAGACCATTTTTCACGGTGACCATCACGCCACCCAGGATCAAGAGGGTCAGTGTAACTATGATGCCCAGGAGCATATGTATGGGAACCAGGACTCCCCTGGTAGGACTGGTCCAGAAAATGAGGCCCAGAATCAACGCAATTAGTGCGGCGATACGCAATACATTGACGGTGATACGTACTAGCATGTCGTGTGTTCTCCTTAAAACTGTTGCTGAAATAATACACTTTTCGTATTTTACCATACCGGGCCGCGTCATAAACGCGGTCCGGTGGTAGAGGATGCTTCAACCGTTGCAGCATTTTCCTGCTTTTCCATCTCCTTTTCAGGCCCGACTGGATGGTGGTCGAGTGCCATTACTGGAACAGCCAGCATTGCTGCCAGCAGAACCAGTATGCCTCCGGCGATAAAAGGCGTGGCGGGTACGCCAATGGCGTAGGCGCTGCCCGCCGCAACGGGTCCGACGATCCGTCCAAGACCAGCTACGCCCTGCGCGAGCCCGAGCGTTTCGCCCTGAGCTTCAGCCGGGCTGGCGAACGAAAGCAGCGTGGATACTAATGGCGTGACCGCACCATCACCCACGCTCAAAATGCCCAGCGCGATTAAAAGCATTGCCAGTTGCGCGCTAAATGCAAGCAAGATGAGTCCGGCTGCCAGCATTACCAGACCGACAAGCATGATTGCTTGCTCTTGCCAGCGTTTTACCAGTTGCCCAACCAGGCCACCCTGCATGATCACGATGATAAAGCCGACATAGGTGAAAACATAGCCGTTTTGCGCGGCTCCCCAGCCGAACGTATGCTGAGTGAACAGAGGAAAGATCGCCTCCATTGCAGTGAATGCGATAGTAAAGATCAGGTTAATTGCGATCAGGCGCGTGACGACAGGGGAACGCCACACACCGGTTATACCGGCCAGCAATCCTCTCCTGGCGGGTTCCGCTTGTGCCTTCTTCTCCTCGCGATTGAGCGTTTCTGGCAAAAAGAGGAGAACCAGGAGCGCGTTGAGCAACGCTACGCCGGTTGCCGCCCAGAAGGGGAGAGCAGGACCCAGCGGCGCCAGCACCCCGCCCAGCGCCGGCCCGATCACAAATCCTAAGCCAATTGATGCCCCGATCAGCCCCATACCCCTGGCCCGATCCTGGGGTGATGTCACGTCGGAAACAACCGCCTGGGCCGATCCAATATTCGAAGCTCCCAATCCGCCAATGAAGCGGGCAAGCAAGAGGATGGGGAAGGACCACGCGATGGCAGAGAATGCCAGTGAAGCCCCCCCAATCAGCAGCGACGTGAAGATGACAGGCTTGCGCCCGTACCGATCCGAGAGCCTTCCCAGCAGCGGCGTAAAAATGAACTGGGCCAGCGCGTACACCGTGAGAATCAGTCCAATTCCCACTGCATTAGCGCCCAGACGCTGGGCCCAGAATGGCAGTAACGGGAGGATGAGACCAAAGCCGGTGAAATCGATCAGAATGGTCAGGGCCATCAAGAATAATGGCGCTTTTCTCTTTTTGTTCATAAATGGTATGCTCCCTAAATGCAAGTTAAGTCAAATTTGACTTGAATGCAAAAAAAAACAGCGAAGCGCCGTTTATTTGCCGCAGGAAGTTTATGTCCGCTGTGCAGGTGAAATATCGAGATGGTTAATAGTGCGCTCTAGCCATGCGATTTCTGCATCGATCAGGGTGAGTTTATGGTCATTGACGAGCATATGCGCCTCATCAAGAACGTTATGACTCTCCATCTGTTGCAAGACGACCGTGCGATAGTTTTTGACCAGGTCCTGGCGTTCCTTCAGGAGAGCAGTAGCTTCGTTTCTGCTCAGGCGATGGAGAAAGTAAAGGCAGGCGTCTAAATCGCTTAAACCGGGTGTGTATTGACTCAGCATAGCGCGTAAAAGCGTGTAGAAGTAATGGCGCCCGGCTTCGGTAATATAGTAAACGTCGCGCTCACGCAGTGCCAGATCTTCATGAGCGGCTCCCGGGCCTGGCGCTTCCACCTGTTCGCGCCGTATCTCCAGATAGCCATCCGCAGCCAGCCGTTCAAGCTGGTAATAGATCGTCGGCTTTTTGATGATTTCCGCGAACAGATCGTGATGGTTCTCAATGACCTCGCGGATCTGTTGCCCGTACATCGGTTTTTCCAGCAGTAGACCGAGCAGCATGATATGTTTATACACAGACCTTGCTCGTCTCCTTCTCGTAACATAATAAGTCAAATTTGACTTATTACTATTTTATCAGGCTATGTCAAGACCAGACGAGGGAGCCTGCCCCCTATGGGGTTAGGACGGTTCAGTGCTGCCTGTTTTTGTAATTAATAAACAGAAAACGTGATAAGACGGTAAAAAATATCTATTTTACAGGGAGATGTGGACGATACATTTATCTGTACAAATGTGAGACTTATATGTATACACGATGTTTCAAAAAACGCTTGCGTTAGTTATAAATGATCCAGGCTTGTTGTCTTGTTTGAAAGGAGCAAACTATGGATGAACGTGGTAGTGAGGTCGCGAGGTTGCGCGAGCAGATAACGGCGGAGATAGAAGCGATGCACCGTGGATTTAAGAGTTTTGCGGTGGGCGTCGCCCGTCACGAGTTTATTCGTGCGCGTATGGAGCGGATTGGCGGGCACCAGGACCTGTTAGCAGAGCATCTTGGCCCTGAGGATGCCGCGACCTTCGTCTGTGAGCTTTACATAACGGCCACAAATCCTACAACCAAAAATGATCGGCATTAAAGAAGCGTTCTATGATTTTTTCCTGGATAGAACGCTTTTTTGTGTTGTCATTGGCTGATAGCCTCTTTCGATGATGAAAGAGGAAGCTATCAGTGTGCCATGAAATTCTGCCAGAAGAGATGCATTTTTTCGCGCAGTGGAGCGTGTTCCGGTTTGCGTAAATATGGATCGTGATCCCATAATTTTCCGGCGATAGTGCGTGTGTGCTCAATGAGAGCCACATCGTTGAGATCGGCAATGCGTAATTCTGGCATACCGCTCTGACGAACCCCGATAAAATCGCCCGGGCCGCGCAGTCGCAGGTCGGCTTCTGCCAGGCGGAAGCCGTCGAACGTTTCCTGGAAGACGCCCAGGCGTTCCTGAGCTTGCAGGCTGGCATCCGCGCTGAGGACGTAGCAATAGGACTGGTAGCTGCCGCGCCCAACGCGTCCTCTAAACTGGTGAAGCTGTGAGAGGCCGAAGCGGTCAGCATCTTCAATGACGATAACGGTGGCGTTTGGCACATCAATGCCCACCTCAATCACGGAAGTTGCGACGAGAATATCAAGCTCGTGGTCGCGGAAGCGGCGCATCGTGAGGTCTTTTTCAGCCGGCTTCATCGCGCCGTGCAGCAGGCCCAGGCGCAGGTGAGGGAACACTTCACGCTGCAAACGTTCGTATTCGGTGGTGGCCGCTTTAACCGTCAGCAGTTCCGATTCTTCGACGAGCGGGCAGATAATAAAAGCCTGCCTGCCTTCTGCGACCTGCTGGGCTATAAGCGTATTGGCTTCGTTGCGTCGCGCTCCCGTGCGCCAGCGGGTGATAATCTGCTGCCGACCCGGAGGGAGCTGATCGATGATTGACACGTCCAGATCTCCGTAGAGCGTCAATGCCAGCGTTCTTGGGATGGGGGTTGCGGTCATCACCAGCATATGCGGATGATAGCCCTTCTGGCGCAGGGCGTCGCGCTGCTCCACGCCAAAGCGATGCTGCTCATCGACGATCACCAGCCCCAATTTGCGGAAGCTCACATCTTCCTGGATAAGGGCATGCGTCCCGATGGCTACCGCCGCCTGACCATTCTCTAAGGCGTTGCGACCCATTGTGCGTTCACGCTGTCGCAGGCTGCCCGTGAGCAAGACCGTTTGAATGCCAAAGGGGGCCAGCATGGCGCTGATACTGCGGGCGTGCTGCTCGGCCAGCAGTTCGGTGGGGGCCATGATCGCTCCCTGGTAACCATTGAAGGCCGTCATTAGCAGAGCTGCAGCGGCTACCGCTGTCTTACCGGCTCCAACATCGCCCTGCAACAGGCGGCACATGGGGCTATTCTTGCCCAGATCGGCAAAAATTTCCCCGATGACGCGCCGTTGAGCGGCGGTAAAAGAAAAGGGCAGCGTTGCTTCAAATGGCTTGTCTGTGGCTATGACCGACCAGAGCGTTGAGCTATCCAGGCTTGCTGCTTGCTCGGTTACCTCTACCGCGCTTTGTGTCTGGGGCGCGTCAATCAAGATTCGGCGGTAGTCGATATGAAAGGCGTTGCCCTGTGGCGCTTCCCGCTGCCAGCGTGTGCGGCGTTCTTGCATGCCGAGCTGGATCAGGAATAGCTCGTCAAAGGCGAGGCGGCGACGGGCAGCGAGCCGCATCTCTTCACTTTCGGGATAGTGAATTTGCTTGATAGCTTCCGGCAGCGGCAGAAGCGGGCCCTCCGCTATCACTGAGCGGGGAAGGTGTTCGGGAACCATTGCTGCATAACGGTCAACGGCCCACTTAGTGAAGCGGCGCAGGGCTTTTTCGTGCAATCCTTCGGTCAAGGGGTAGATCGGCACCAGGCGCCCAGTGTTCAGAAGGTCGCCCTGTTCGGCGAGTTCGTGGCTGCGCACGGCGAACTCGACCTTATTGCCGAAACGCTGCTTAACGCCCGTAACGACCAGTTGCGAGTCCTTTTTGAGCTGCTTTTGCAGATATGGCTGATTAAACCAGGAGACGTAAAGTTTGCCGGTTGCATCGGAGATGGTCGCGATAGTGCGCGTTCGTCCTCCGCTGATATGCTTTGTCGTCACCTCCCAGATCAGCCCCATTGTTGTCGTTACTTCGTTAAAGGGAATATTTTCGATCTTTGTGAGCTGGCTATAGTCGCGGTGGTCGCGAGGGAAGTAGAAGAGCAGATCGCGCACGGTACGTATCCCCAGGTGGTGTAGCTTCGCTGCAACGCTCGTTCCCACTCCCGGTATGGCGGTAATATCGGCGCTTAATAACGTTAGCGCCGTATGTCCCTGAGACATGCCTGCCTCTAAGTGAATGCGGTTGGATGCCTGCTCTGAGGCGTGCTGTTCTGTGCGGGACGCTCCGTTAAGAGATGCCGCATTGCTGGCGGATGGAGTTGTGGGTGCTGGCTTAGTTGACGTTGGGGGAGAAGCAGGGAGAGGCGCCGGCTTAGTAGGCGCTGTTGCTTGCTTCTTGCTCTGAGGGCTGGCTGGCGCTGGCTCTGGTGGCGTGGCCCTGGCGCTGCTCTCTTTCCCATCCAGATCATTGAGAATAGCCAGCGCCGCTCGTATATTTGCTGCCCGCTCGATAGGATTTTGCTTGCGATAGCCTTCCAGGTATTCAACAAAATGATAAATAGGCCTGACATCCATCCCCGCGTTTTGGCAGATGGCGCTGACCTCTTCGGCCCAACGCGTTACAAAAACTTCCAGGCCGCCGGGTTTGATGGCCTGATCCTGATGATGTAATCGCTGCTCGTGTTGTAACACTTTACGCGCTCGCTCAACATACATCGCGAGCCCTGTTTGATCTCTATTTGACATAAAATAAAACAAACTATTTTTACTAACGACCGGTTGCCCACTGTTTATAGATGGGCAATGCGAACGAAATTTGTCAGAGTATTTATGATCTGTTTTTGTATCAGCCAATGTTCATAATAGAAGGAATTTGGAACAGATGTCAAGGGGCTGAAGGCGTATGTGTGCTCAGGATGTTTTGGGCAAGCTCTAACTGCCTATCTCGATCAGGACGGCCTCTTCTGTCAGGGTAAAGCGGTGAGATCGCCCTACCCCATATTGTACTACGCTGACTTGTCGGCCTCCAGAGTGGGAGCTGTGAAATGGATCTCCAGCGCCTTATTCACGAGCCGGGCCACTTGCGGTTCCTGGCTTGCCAGCACCGAGGGGAGGGTGATATCGCGCTTGAAATTACCGATCTCAATAATCATCTCATCGCCCTTTTTGGTCATCTGCACCTTGTCCATTTCAACATGAGGCAGGGGGAGACGCAGGATATAGCTGTTCTCTTTGCGTATTACCTCTTGAATGGGGCCACGATAGAAGATCTGGGAGGGGTCCTGTGCGCCGAAGATGGTCTCTGCAAGCTCGCCCAACTGGGGAATGCCTGCGATTTCGTGCGCGTGGTAGGGAGCTTCCCAGATTGGTAAGGGCGCGAAGGTTTGATGGATCTGGCGGCGCAGCTTTTCCTGGGAATGGTAGAGTTCTTGCAGGAAGGTGTCCTGGTAATCGGCGGGCTGGATGACGCGATTGCAGATGACGCCATCAATTGGATAGCCGAACAGTGCGAGGTAGGTTTCGGCTCGTAGCGCCTCTTTAATCACCATGCGTTCTGGATTAACGACGGGCCGGTAAGAGCTGATATCGGGGTTGCTCAGCACCGCGCGCAGCGTTTTGACGCGCTCGCTCAGCTTCTGGACCGATTCTATGATCTCGGTAGAGGGGAGAAAAGCCTTGAGCAACGGTCGTGCCAGGTTAAGGGTAGTGCTCTGGAGGGCCGTCAGGCGGCTGGCGTACCATTGGAACGTATCAGGCATGCTCAGCAGACGGACCGTCTCTCCGGTGGGAGCGGCGTCGATCACGACCACATCGAAATTGCCTTCGCGGGCGTTGCGGTAGATGTTAATCAGGCTCACGATCTCATCCATGCCGGGAATGAGCGCCAGTTCCTCTGACATTACGGTATCGATGCCCTGCTTGCGCAGCGTTTTACTCATCGACTCCTGCAATTTGCCCCATCCCCGTCGCATCTCATCAAGAGCGTTCACCTCTTGCGCCCAGAGGTTGGGCATCAGTTCCTTTGGTTCGGAGGTGAGCGTGGCGTTAAGGCAGTCGGCAAGACTATGGGCCAGGTCGGTGCTGACCACCAGAGTGCGTTTCCCCTGCGTGGCCGTACGAATAGCTGTGGCGGCTGATATCGTTGTTTTCCCAACGCCGCCTTTTCCAAGATAGAGAATGATGCGCATGGATATCCTTACTCTCCGCAGACGCTATGATGAACAATCAACACTCTTGCCAGCATATACGTAAATGGAGCCGTTCAGGTTAGAAGTGTGGGCGTTTCCGATGGCTTTTCATGGCATGTGGGGAAAGAAGAAGGGCATCCCTTACCGATCTGTTCTTCGTTCTGATGTGGTGTTATTGATCAGACGAAGATGGTGGGCTCAAGAGATGCCCTGCAAGCGGCTACAGGCTCATTACAGCTCAATTTTATGATGCATTACGAGATATTTGAGAAATTCCAGATGGCGCACAACTTCCATACGATCACTGCCACCATTCTGATACCATTGACGGAGCCAGAGGAGAGAAATAACCTCATCCTGCGAGAATCCGTTCTGTTCGAGGGCCTCTGTTTCCGTGATGGTTTGCTCAACATTGGTAATCTTTTCTAAAGGCTGTGTATTCATGATTGTTTCCTTCCACCTGTGCCTGACTGGTCTGCCACCACTGCTGTTTCCGCTTGCTTTCGATCATTGCTACGATAAAAGATTTGCTACTAGAGTGAACGGTAGATACAGCACTTTTTCAAACGTCATTTGGCTACTTGCTTACCTACCCTCGCTCTATCCTCCCATCCTCCTCTACATCCTTTTTCTTTCTATACGAAGTATAACCGGAAAAGCCAACAATGGCAGTCTATTGGACAATATTACAGGTGTGAAATATATCACCTTGCATCCTGGAAAGTCCTTTATGAACCCTACCAGCCCTGGAGACGGCTATTCATAATGAACTATCTGCCCTATATACGTTTGAGACCCCTCAATGGTTCCAGTTATAAAGCCCTATTTTGGGGAAAATACCAACCTGCCTATAGATTACACGAAAGAGCCGTGGCGGATTTTCGTATGGTTGAGTAGTTTGCTATTCTTCTACTCTATAGGAAAATAGACGTTGCGAGGTTACAGTGATATGTCATGCGATGCATCCGAGGCGAGGGAAGAGGGGCAAGGTGGAGTGATTTGTTCTTGCCCCTCTCCTTTATGAATTAGGCATTTACGCGTTACGCACGACGATGTTGACCAGGCGACCGGGGATATAGATTACCTTCTGCACTGTCATATCGCCGATAAATGCCAGCACTTTAGGATTTGCCAGCGCCAGCGCGCGTACTTCCTGTTCGCTGATGTCGGCAGGGACTTCAACGCGTTCGCGAATCTTGCCGTTGACCTGTATCACCAGGGTGAAGGTTTGATCCTGCGTCATGGCCTCATCGTAGGCGGGCCAGGAAGTCAGATGGATGCTGCCTTTGTGCCCGGTCAGGTGCCACAGCTCTTCGGTGATGTGCGGAGCCATCGGCGCCAGCAGTTGCATCATGGTTACCAGCGTCTGGCGATAAGCTGCGCTCTGCGCCACCGGCGCGTTTTGCTGTTTGATCATCGTGTTGTTGCACTCCATCAGGGCGGCCAGCGCCGTGTTAAAGTGGAACGCGCTCAGATCCTCGGTGACACGCTTGATGGTTTTGTGGCGCAGTCGCTCGATAGCCTTGCTCTCATCGGTCTCTTTGTGGCCTGGCTTATCGATCCAGGCGTCGGTAACCAGGCTCCAGAAGCGGTTCAGGAAGCGCCAGACGCCTTCTAAATTCTCCGCCTTGAAGGAGCCACCCGCATCGAACGGCCCGATAAACATCATGTAGCAGCGAACCGTGTCTGCGCCGTACTTCTCGACGTATCTGTCGGGCGCTTCTACATTGCCACGCGACTTGGACATTTTCTGGCCGTCAGCCCCCAGCACCATCCCTTGATGGTACAGACGCTGGAATGGCTCGTCAAAGTCCACGTAACCCATATCGCGCAGCGCCTTGACGAAGAAGCGCGAGTACAGCAGATGCAGAATGGCATGCTCGACCCCGCCTACATACTGATCAACCGGCAGCCAGTGCTGCATTTTCTCCTGGCTCCAGGCTTGCTCGTTATTGTGCGGATCGGCATAGCGCAGGTAGTACCAGGATGAGCAGATGAACGTATCCATCGTATCAGCCTCGCGTGTCGCCGGTCCGCCGCATACCGGGCAGGTTGTGTTAACAAACTCCGGCTCGTAGCGCAGCGGCGACTCGCCGGTGGACTTGAACTCCACATGCTCCGGTAGCAGAACGGGCAGTTGGTCTTCTGGAACGGGCACCATGCCATCTACGGGACAGTAGACAATAGGAATGGGCGCACCCCAATACCTCTGGCGGCTGATCAACCAATCGCGCAGGCGATAGGTGATCATAAACTTGCCGATGCCCTGCTCTTCGATATACCTGGTGACTTTCGCGATAGCCTCGTCTCGGGGCGTCCCATCGAAGGGACCTGAATTGACCATGACGCCCAGGGCTTCCTTCGCGGCTGTCCAGGTTGCCGGATCGCCTGGCTCTTCATCCTGGGCGCGAATTACCTCACGGATCGGAATGCCGAACTTGCGGGCAAACTCGAAGTCGCGCTGATCGTGGGCGGGCACGCCCATAATCGCGCCCGCGCCGTAGCCCATCAGCACGTAGTCGGCGATCCAGACCGGAACGCGTTCGCCGCTCACGGGATTGGTGACGTAGCCGCCGGTAAAGACGCCCGTTTTCTCCTTCTCTGTGCTCATGCGCTCGATTTCGGTCATGCGCCGGGCGTGGGCGATGTAGGCATCGACCTCAGCTTTGTGTTCAGGCGTCGTGATTTTCTCCACCCAGGGATGTTCCGGCGCCAGTACAAAGAAGGTCGCGCCATAGATCGTGTCTGGACGCGTTGTGAAGACGGGAATCTCTTCGCGCTTACCATCAATCTCGGTAAAGAAACGGATCTCCGCGCCCTCGCTGCGCCCGATCCAGTTGCGCTGCATCGTAATCGTTTTCTCCGGCCACTCGACGCCGTGGAAGTTCAGCAGCTCTTCGGCGTAGGCCGAGATTTTCAGCAGCCACTGGTCGATCTCTTTGCGTACGACCACGCTGCCGCAGCGTTCGCAGGTGCCGTCGGCCAGCACCTGCTCGTTTGCCAGCGTGGTATTGCAGCCGGGACACCAGTTCGCGGGCGCTTTGGTGCGATAGGCCAGTCCGTGCTTGTAGAATTGCAGGAACAGCCATTGCGTCCACTTATAGTAATCGGGCATGCAGGTGATAACTTCGCGCTGCCAGTCCCACTGCGCCCCCATTGCCCGCAGTTGCTTACGCATATTTTCAATGTTTGCCAGGGTCCAGGTGCGGGCCTGGACGCCGCGTTTGATGGCGGCGTTCTCCGCTGGCAGGCCGAAGGCATCGAAACCCATTGGCTGCATCACATTGTAGCCCTGCATGCGGATAAAGCGTCCATAGGCATCGAAGGGCGAATAGTTATACCAGTGGCCCATATGTAGATCGCCCGATGGATAGGGGAACATCACCAGGTGATAAAATTTTGGTTTGGGAGAATCATCAGAGGCATGATACAGATGCTCTGCTTCCCATTGAGTCTGCCATTTGTGCTCAATGACTTTCGGATTGTATTTTGTACGTGTTATTACCATAACGGCTCTCCCTGCTTTACTTTTTGAATGCGTGTCTTATTCTCAGCATGAGCGCGCTCGCGCCTGCGACGCTCAGCTTGTTTTGTAGGAGTTGTGGAAAAATGTGCGAAGCACATTTTTCCACAACTCCTACACCTTGAGCGGCGAAGCCGCGTGAACTCTACCACTAACGGGCAAAGATCCTCAGAATCAAACACTTTCTAACGATAGTTTGTCATCGTGAAGGGGCAACGAGAATAATGAATACAATTACAATAAAAAAAACCTTTCATCCGCTAGGGACGAAAGGTTATTCCGTGGTACCACCCTGATTTTCGATCTGAACAGCGATGGTGGACCTGAGGGGATTCGAACCCCTGACCTCTTCCATGCCATGGAAGCGCTCTCCCAGCTGCGCTACAGGCCCATATAAATGGTTAGCCAGATGCTGTCCTTGATCTACTCTCATTGTGTGCTATAACGGGCAACCCCGACAGAAGCTAAACATATTGCCGCCTGACAATACCTTCACCCCTGTTGCTCGCAGGCGAGTTCGGTCGAATGTTGTAGCCTCGCACCAACCGGCTACTCTCTGAAGTTAGGTGACTTACTACTCCTGCTCGTCGCATCTTCGATGTATCTACACTATACCATAACCGTTTGCGATTTGCAAGGCATAGGAGCCGATGGTGTAATGGAGATGAGGGGGCTCGAACCCCTGACCTCGACAGTGCGATTGTCGCGCTCTCCCAGCTGAGCTACATCCCCTTGCGACGTAGATAATATCACACTTGCTCCAACTTGTAAAGCTTTTTTTAAAGAAGATAAGAAGTCGCTTGGAACTGGCGAATTCTGTCTAAAAAATACTTGATAGCACGTATAGTAGGTAAGGGGATTGGCCTTGATACGCCTCTGTTTTGATGAAAGCGGTCGAAGTTAACGCGAAAATATGTATGTTGGGAGGCATAGTACCCGTGATTTATTATCGTGTTGCATGCCAGGGTGAGCGTAATACTTCCTGGAAGTGGAGTTCAACCTCGTTGACATCGCTCAATGCGTTATTGGCGCTGTTGAAAATGTATACGACTGTGCCTCGCGAGCATATTCGTGTCTTCTTTTCTACCTCAGTTGAAGAGATGGATGAGATGCTGACGCGCGAGAATCAGGGATTGGCATCGACATCCGTTACCGCCGATCAGCTATTGAGCGGTCAGGGTATGAATGCGATGGATATTATGCGGTTGGAGCTAGAATTGAGCCGGCCTGGAGATCATGATGCTCCTTATGCCTTTAAACTTCCCACCTCTGTGCGCGAGGCTCTGGCCTGGACGAAGCTGCTGGCGCAGGTCCAATGTGGGGAACTGGTGCCATAGCAACATGCTGCTATGGCACGCTAAGCATAAAGGCTCCCAGCGATTCGCGCCCATCAACCCGAACGCGCAGCAGGTCCAACGGCGTGCGGCTATTTTGCACAATGCCGGTTGCGCCAGGATCGGTGGTCGCGCCTATGTACCCGTTGGCGGCCAGCAAGTTCATCACCTGTTGTTGCAAGACCAGGCTCCCGTGGCGGAACGGCTCTCCCGAAGGATAGCAGAACTGTTGAACGACGATCCCCAGATGCTTTTCCAGATCCATCTGCGATATCTGTACCTCTTGCTGGGCCTGAATGCGTGAGTTCAGGAAAACCTGCCCTATATTTACATGGTGGATGGTATGAGATCCCATTTGCATGCCGCCGGCGACCAGCGTACGCATCTGATCCCAGGTCATCTGTCCCTGCCAACCGACTTTGCCCGTGATGATATAGAACATGCCGCTATAGCCATGCGCTTTCAGGGCTGGATAAGCGAATTTATACGCATCATCATAGCCGTCATCAAAAGTCAGGATAATCGGCTTTGCCGGCAACGGACCGTTATAGTACAGCGCGTTAAAAAGCTGGTTAAACGTAATGGTATGGTATTTCTGCCGCTTCAAGTAGTCCAACTGCTGGCTGAACGCCGTTGGAGTGACTGTCAGGCTTAGATCAAGCAGATTTTTCGGCTTTACATTAGTAATATGATGATACATCAGAATCGGTACTTTTACCTGCCGGCTGACCGGGGTGAGAGGAGGCAGGACAGGGGCTTCCAGGTCAGCCGGGCCGCCGAGCAGGACGCGCCACTGGTGTTCGTCCTGGAGCGCCTGATTCGAAGCCACCTGCTGCACAATAAAGGGTAAATCGTGAAAGATGATGCTGGGGTGGAGAAATTGCGGAGCGAGCGGAGTGAGTTGTTTAGGCGGCAACGCTTTCAGCTCGAATTGCAGTGAAACAGGGATGGCATCCACATGGGCGTACTGCATCATCGTCTCTGGATTCACCCAGAGGGGCAGCCCTTGAGCCTGTCCGGTGGTGAAGTTCTGGAGCGCATAATTCTGGAAGCGCGCTTTCCAGAAACTGGCAAATGTGGCCTCATCATGCCACATCGCCTGCACCCCGGGATCGAGCATACTCCACATCGTATCATAATGTTGCCCTAGCAGGGCGTTCATATATTGCTGAGCGACCGCCGTCACTTCGGCCTGATTCGGATCAAGTGTAACCGACGTTTTATGCGCGCTGGTCGCTATTTGTGTATGTTGTGTGGCGGCACTGGAGGACAGCGCAAAATATACGCCAGCCCCTACCGCTGATAGCAAGCAGACAAGCGCGCCTATGATCAAAACCCTAATCCAGACGTTACCGGCCTGTATGCCTGCTGCCTGCCCTCTTGTCCTGATAACGCTCATCACAGTTCCTCCCTGGTCGCCCTGAAAGCCATAATCCATATAAATATATTGTTGTAAAAATAGGTTTATATGTCAATAAAACTCTTAAAGTTAGTACTTGTTTCATGATAATTCGGGATTATCATAACCCTGAATAAGAACAATGTTAAAGCAGCTCCCAGTCACCCTAGAAGCTGCTTTATCAGGTTATTGCGTGCCATCCCTCTCTTATCGTGCCTTTACCGCCTGCTTCGGCGGGATATGGATCGGGCGACCTTCGACGGCCAGGATGGCTTCGCGCAGCCCTTCGCTGAGCGTGGGGTGCGGGTGGATGGTCTCGATGATCTCGTCGGCGGTCAGTTCGCCGCGCATCGCGACCGAGAATTCGCTGATCAGGTTGGTGGCGTCGGGTCCGATGATGTGCGCGCCCAGGATCTCATCGTACTTGCCGAGGATGACTTTAGTGAAGCCCTCCGTCTCGGCTATCGCCACAGCCTTGCCGATGGCGGTCCAGGGGAAGCGTTCGACCCGCGCTTCGGGATACTGCTTTTTGGCCTCCGCCTCCGTCAGGCCGACAAAGGCGATTTCGGGGAAGGTGTAAATGGGGTTTGGGATGACGTGATAGTCCATCTTCGCTTCGTGGCCCAGCGCGTTATCTGCCGCGATCTCTCCCTCGGTTGAGGCCACATGGGCCAGGCCCGCGCCGTGGACCAGGTCGCCAATCGCGTAAATGTCGGGCAGGTTGGTCTCCATCTTTTCGTTGACGCGCACACGACCACGATCATTGTCGAGTCCCTGCTCCATCAACTGCTCTAAGCCGCTGGTGTTAGCGCGGCGGCTGACCGCCATCAGGACGTACTCGGCGGGGAAGCTCTGCTGGCCTTTATCGGTCGTCGCGATGACCTTCTTCTGTCCCCCCTCATCTTCGATGCCTTCGACCTTCGCGCCCGTCACAATATTGATGCCGCGCTTACCCAGGATGCGTACCAGCAGGCGGCGCACCTCTTCATCGACGGGGGCCAGGATAGTGGGCAGCATTTCCAGCACCGTTACCTCTGTGCCGAGCGCGTTGAACATGCAGGCCAGCTCCATGCCAATCACGCCGCCGCCCACGCAGACCAGGCTCTTGGGCGTTTTGGACAGGTTCCAGCAGGTGTCGCTATTCATCACATTCTGCCCATCAATGCCGGGCATGGAGGGCATCAGCGGAACCGAGCCTGTGGCAAGGATGATCTTATCGGCGCTGAACTGCTGTTCTGTGCCATCGCTCTTCTTGACTGTCACGGTGCGCGAGGCGTCAACGCTACCCAGCCCATCATATACATCGACGCCGTTCCCCTTCATCAGCACGCCAACGCCGCCTGTCATACGTTTGACGACTTTATCTTTAAAGACAACCGCCTTTGCCATATCGAAGGTTGGTGGCTGCGGGAGATGGATGCCCAGCTCTTCCAGCGCCTCCATGCTATGCATTACCTCAGCAATATGCAGCATCGCCTTTGATGGAATACAGCCCACGTTGAGACAGGTGCCGCCGAGATACTGTTTCTCGACGATAGCCACCTTCGCACCAAGTTGCGCGGCGCGAATGGCGGCGACGTAGCCGCCGGGGCCAGCGCCAATCACTGCAACGTTATAGTGATTATTTGCCATACAATTCTCCTGCAATCTGAGAGTTTCTTGCGGTCAGTATATCACGTTCGCTGCGCCTGCGTCATAATTGTGACGTGGACAATCAGAGCTTCGCAAAAGTCGTCGTTGGCTCTGACTGCTCGCGCCTTTGGCGCTCACTGGGAGAGAAAGGTGCTGCGGTGGGCAGCGCCCACCGCAGCACCTTTCTCTCCAGAACGGCTCGCAAGCGAGCCGTTTCTTCTGAAAAAACAACTTTTGCGCGGCCCTGCGCGGACAATGGCAATGGCCTATTCGGTCTATTGGGAACGATTTAGGGAATGATGATATATTTTCGAACGTATGTATAAGTAGAGATACCAATGACTGACCACTCTTAAATGGCTCTGTTTATGCTATCGAAAATGCTATATCATCTGGCACGCGATCTCTTTATAAAGGGTGCCGATGTATGGGTGGGAGCGGGTCGAGCTGGTTCCTTATATATTATGAATAGGGGGTATTCGTAATGGCAACGACAGGAGAGTTGCGAGCAATCATTGAGGCGTTAGCGCTGGTTGACATCGGCGATGCGGCCAGCTACCTGGGGGAGGAGGACACTGTGGCTGAGGAATTGATCGTTCCCGAACAGGTTGCACATCTGTTTGTCAATGATACAGAAGATTCCGCGACATGTGATTGTACATCTTGTGAAGTAGATTAATCCCATCCCGGGATTGTTTGTGATATTATCGGCGCAGGTTTTTTTGGATGAAAACCTGCGTCATTTGATGTATGGGCGATGCTTACCTCGCTGATTGCAAAAACCAGGAAAAGTTCTTGTTGTTGCTTGATTGGGATGATGGACCAGGATAAGATCATAAGAAGCCATTGCTAAAATGTACATTCTGATGTACACTTAGATGTACAGATAAATGTACAAAGAAAGGCGCATCAAGGTTATGGAGCAGAAAACACCACACACTCTCTCTATGGTCGAAGCGAGAGATCAGTTGACGCGATTACCTGAGCAGTTTGAAGAGGATATCGCTAACCGCAGTAAGCCTGTGGTTACGGTTACCAGACGTAACAAGCCTGTATTAGCAATTATGCCCTGGGAACTTTATGAATCGATCATGGAGACGCTAGAAATTCTAGGGGATGAAGAACAGGTCGCCGCGTTACGCCAGGGTATCAAGGAAGCAAAGGAAAACAAAGGTAAATCATGGAAAAAGGTAAAACAGGATCTAGGTTGGGACGAGAGCAATAGTTTATCAGCTCCCGAAACACAGTAAAAAACGTAAGAAGGGCAGGTAGGATTTGATCGTAGATGGAACTCATTGTAACACCGACAGCAGAAAAACAGTTGGCTGCTATTTTAGATACACGCATACGTCAGGGAATTGCCCAGGCCATTGAGAGCCTTGAAACTGAGCCTGATAAAAAAGGAAAACCTTTAGCAGGCGACTTAGCCGGTTACCGATCTATACGCGCTGCTTCGCAAAGATACAGGGTCATTTATAAAATAGATGACAGTGTAGGAGTTGTGACCATTGTTGCATTAGGAATGCGCAGGGAGGGGGATAGAGCCGATATCTATGCTCTGGCTAAAAGACTTGTGCGGGCCGGGCTATTTATATTGTCTGGTCTGATAATATTGTTTTGTTGTATCTAACTTATGTACATCCCTATGAAAGCAATCTTAGCAGCCGAGATGCCGAGAAAAATACATGATCAGAAAAATTGGAGTAATCTCAGATACCCATATCCCTCACTTCAAAGCGTTGCCTGACGCGGTCTGGCAGCATTTTGCCGGTGTCGAACTGATTGTGCATGCGGGCGATCTTTCAATTTTGCAAGTGATTGCGGAACTGGAGACGATAGCGCCCGTTGTGGCGGTACAGGGCAATATTGAGCGCGAAGAGGTGGTGTTGAAGCTGCCGATCAAGCGCGAAATTACTGTGGGGTATTGTAAGATCGGCATCGTACATATTCTTGGGGATGCCGCTCATTACGCTCGTAACGCCCGGCGGGAATTTCCTGATGCGCGCGTAGTGATATTTGGTCATAGCCACATTCCCTATAATCAGGAGCATGATGGGCAGTTGCTCTTTAATCCTGGCAGCGCGACCGACCGTCGCCGCCAACCTGCATGCAGCATCGGCCTGCTCTTCATCGATGACGATGCCAGGAGCGTGCGAGCAGAGATTATTCATCTATAACGAAGGGTGTACCGGCGCTGTAGCTTCTCGCTTCATCGTGGAAGGTCGCCACGAAGGTGCCGGCGAGGTCCCCTATACATACGTTTACAGTATTTTTACTAAAGAACGGTTGATGCCTGCCAGCGTTGGGCATCCTGAAAGCCCCATCGCCACTTCGAGCTCGTTGCGTAACAATTGCAGGATGTGCCGTGCGCCTTCCTGACCGTCAACTGCCAGCCCCCAGAGTATTGGGCGGCCAATAAAGATGGCGCGCGCCCCCAATGCCAGCGCCTTGAGTACATCGGTTCCCCGACGAACGCCGCCATCGAGATAGATTTCGCAGCGTCCCGCCACCGCTTCGGCTATTTCGGGCAATGCTTCGATAGCCGCCAGCGAACCATCGAGCTGCCTTCCTCCGTGATTGGAGACGATAATGCCCTCGACGCCTCGCTCGACTGCCAGCAAGGCATCTTCCGCCGTTAGAATGCCCTTGAGCAGTAGGGGCAGCTTTGTCACTGTGCGCAGCCAGTCCACCGTTTCCCAGGTATCGGTAACGTGGCGGCTGAATGTTGGCTCGTCTGCCACGGCCTCTTGAAAATTGGCAAGGAGGGAACGGGCTTCCAGCTTGAATTGATTGCGGATATCGCGCTCGCGTCGTCCCAGCCGGGGCGTATCTACCGTGAGGATGACTGCGCGATAGCCCGCCGCGTCGGCCCGCTGCACCAGTCGCTCGCTGACACGCGGATTTTCGTTGGTGTAGAGCTGGAACCAGAGCGGGCCGCCAGCTACCTCGGCGATCTCTTCAATGGTGCGATTGGCGACCGTACTGACAGCCATCAGCGTTTCCTCCTGGCCGGCAGCCCGTGCGGTCGCGCATTCGGCCTCGGGATGGGCGAAGACGTGACAGGCCATTGGCGCTATCATGATCGGCATGCTGATCGGTGCCCCCAGCACGGTTGTGCGCGTGTCGATCTTGCTGGCGTCGATCAGCACGCGGGGACGCAGCCGGATGCGCTCGAACGCGCTCCGATTGGCTCGCAGCGTTACTTCGTCGTCGCTGCCGCCTTGATAGTAGTCCCACGCATCCGCTTCCACGCGAGCCTGGGCCAGCGGCTCGTATTCGATTAGGTTAACAGGTTTCAATGCACAGCTCCTCCATTGTCGCAAGCGCCGCATCCCGGCGGACACGCTGTTCATCCCCGAACTCGTTGCTCGCGCTGGTTGCTTACAACGAATGGGGTAACGCGATAAATCGCGGGCGGACGCGCTAAAGCGGGTCCCTACGAAGGTTTATAAGGTTTATTATACTCTACGATATTAACGCGGTCGAATAAATTCCTGCCCGCCCATGTAGGGACGCAGGGCTTCCGGGATGCGTACGCTTCCGTCGGCCTGCTGGTGCGTTTCCAGCAGCGGGATCAGGATGCGCGGCGAGGCGATGGCTGTATTGTTGAGCGTATGCACGAATTTGACCTTGCCGTCGGCGTCGCGATAGCGGATATTGGCGCGACGGGCCTGCCACTCGTGGAAGTACGAGCACGAATGGGTCTCGCGATAGCGGCCCTCGCTGGGTATCCAGCACTCAAGATCGTACATGCCAACTTTGCCATCGCCCATATCGCCCGTGCAGACGTTGACGACCCGGTACGGCAGCTCCAGCGCCTGCACCAGCTCCTCCGAGTTCTTGATGAGCTGCTCGTGCCAGCGCACCGACTCCTCATGATCGGCCTCGCAGATGACGTATTGCTCCACCTTGTTGAATTGATGGATGCGGAAGACGCCCTTTGTATCTTTGCCGTACGTGCCGGCCTCCTGGCGGAAGCAGGGACAGAAGCCAACGAAGGTGAGGGGCAGCTCTTCGCCTTTGATGATTTCATCCTTATACATACCTGTAATCGAAACTTCCGAGGTGCCGACCAGGAAGAGGTCTTGCTCTTCGATGGCGTACACCTGGTCGCGACCTTTTGGGAATTGTCCATTGCCGATAAAGCAGAAATCGCGGGCCATCGCCGGCACAATCAGCGGCGTAAAGCCTTTGCGGGCAATGCGGTCCATCGCGAAATTCATTAACGCCAGTTCCATGCGGGCGGCATCGCCTTTAAGCGCGTAGCTACGCGAGCCTGCAACTTTTACTGCTCGCTCAATATCCACCAGATCGAGTTTCTGCATCAGCTCGTAATGGTCAAGTGGCGGAAAATCGAACGTAGGCTTCTCCCCCCAATATCGGATGGGCACGTTATCGTTTTCATCTTTGCCGATGGGCGCGCTCGGATCGGGGATATTGGGGACGAGCAGCAGCATCTGGTAACGCTCCTCAAGCAGGCTATTGAGCAGAGGCTCTTTCTCTTTGATCAGCTCGGCCAGTTGCTTCCCTTCAGCAATAAAGGTATTGCGCAGCTCCGTATTTTTCTCTTTTGCCGCCTGTTGGATTTGCTTCGAGAGCTCGTTCTGCCTGGCGCGAGCCTCTTCTACTTCTTTTTGCAGCGTCAGCACTTGTTGATCAAGGGCCAGCAGGCCATCAATATCGATGGGATTATTTTTGAGCCGCGCCGCCTCTTTGATAGTGTCCGGGTGATTACGGATAAACGTGAGATCAAGCATGATAACATCTTCTCCTTCTATTGCAAAACGCCCATAGCGGTCTGCTTGTGGGTAATAAAAAAAGCGCCCTCGTCCATAAGGACGACGACGCGGTATAGGCGAAATCGTGGTGCCACCTTGATTTTTTCAACGTTTGTTGAAACTCATTCTTGCCTGGTAACGGGGGCAACCGTTGGCGCTTGCCGCGCAGGCTCCCGGGTGGATTTCGCTTCTGTCAACCGCTGTGTCGCACCGACCCACAGCTCTCTGTTCCCTCACCTCTGCAAAAGAGATGATGCCGTTCGGCAAAAGGTACTTGTCCCGTTCATAGCCTTCATTTTTCTGTTGCCAGCATACCAGTCGATATGCGGTTTGTCAAGTCTTGAGCGTGCATTGGGTACCCGTCATGTTGTTGCACTGCCGCCTGCGGCGGCGAGGAAAAAGAAGAATCGGGGGCACAGCCCCCGCGCCCCCAGTCCAAGGGCGTTGCCCCTTGCATCCCCGTTGTGCAAAAACTTGACGCACACCCGCGTGCATTTTATAGCGGCCAGACCTGAGCATCGCTAAAGATCACATCAATGGGATTATCAACATCGACCACCGCGACCCCGATCTTCCCTGCGCCCAGCGTGCTATCGCTTACCGAGGCTATTGGTTGAGCGTTAACGTAGAGGTAGTAGGTATTATTTTGCGCAATCACCGTGAGCTGATTTGACTGACCTTGACTGGTGGCAATGGCGGGACTCAGCCCTTTTACCAGCGTACTCACTTGATTGTTGCTGGCGTAAACATCAAGGGCGTAGCTGCCATCAGTGCCCACACGGAAAAAGTAGTAGGCCTGATCGGAGCTATCGACGTGAAAGAGGAGCCCGGCCTGATCTTCGTTGCCCTGGACAATTGTCATATTCACCTGGTAGGCGAAATTGTTGAATTGCGTGGCTCTGGCAATGCAGGGTTGCAGATAGCCTGGCTGTGTTTCGCGCGCATGATAGGCTCCATTATCGAAGACGCAGCCGGCATTGTTGGCCGAACTGCCCTCGGTCCACAGGCTGGTGGCGCTATTGCTGCTCAACGGATCGCTAAAGTTCGGCGTCCCTTTAGTGGCTTTCTGGTAAAGATCATTGAGCGCGCTCGCCGTGGCGGTGGCGTTGATCACAGAAGCGGTTGCTGTGACGTCCTGATTCACTTCGCTAGTGGCGGTGGCGTTAATGCCGGCCTGTACTGTATTCACGGCCTGAACCGTTGCGTTCTGCTGAGCCTGCGCTGTGCCTATTACATTGCCCGTTGCAACCGCCTGGGCGGTGGAGACTCTATGAACTGCTCCCGTGTAGTGGGTGGTGGCGCTATAGGTAATCAAACCCAGTCCGCTCATGAGCAGCAGAAGCGCCAGGGCGGAAAGCAGGACCATCACCACTCTGGGCAGGCGTTCGCGTCGTCGGTAATTCCGTTGTACAGGAGGCCACACTGCTGGCACTCCTGGAGGGAGAGGGGTGGGAGCATCCATGACTTCCGTTGTGTCGGAGTGCGAAGCCTCCTCCCTGGCAGCTACGGTTGTGGTAGATAGATCGGTTTCTTTTTGGGATGTTTGATCTGGCTGCATATGGTATATCCTGACCGTAATTTCTCATCAGTAGCTTTTGTACTAGAACATAGAATAGAATATCATGAATTGTCTACTGATGGTACCAGTTACATGCCCCGTATTATTGTTTCCATACCTGAGCGTTGCGAAAGGTGATCGCGGTTTTGTAATTGGTGCCTCTGGCATATACTCCTATCTGGCCGTTTGAGTAGCTGGCGTCACTGATGCTATCGATATACTGTTTATTCGTGTAAAGGTATAAATTCTGCCCTTGTGCGACTACTGCAAGCTGATTCATAGTGTTATAGCCTCTTTTGATTGCCGGGCTGCTGCCGCTGGCAAGCAGCGTTTGATTTAAGTTTCCGTACCCATTACTGGCAATTTTTTCTAAAAAATATGTGCCATTGATGCTAATGCGAAAGTAATAGCCCGAGCCGCTGGCATTAGCGCGAATAACCAGGCCCCCGGAATTGCCATTAGTGATAGTCATATCTACCTGGTAGGCTAAATTGCTGAAATAAGTCTCTGTAGCCATGCAATTGATAAGATATCCGGCTAATGCTTCATTATGATAGGAATTATTGGTAAATTGGCAACTACCGGTGTAGCGGCCAGACGTTGCGATGCGCTGGGTATTATTCCAGCCAAAATCATCTGGGGAAGAGAGAGGATCGTTGATAGCCGGGGGGCCGCTGGTCGCCTGAGCATAAATATTTTGCAATGCCGTCCGGGTGGCGATTGCGGCATTGATATGTGGTTGAGCCGTCGCGGCCACCCGACCTAAACCGGCTGCTCTGGCCTGTGCGGTGCTAATGATACTTACTCCGGCAATTGCCGTAGCCTGAACGTGCAGAAGATTTGTCTGGTAGGAGATGGAGAAATAGAGAAATCCGCTACCAGCAATAATCAATACTGTTAGTAAGCAAAGTAGCAGCTTTGCCGCTATGGAAGTGTTCGTGTGGTAGGGGGACATTGCTTTCCGTATGACAGTCGAGGAAGGATAGATGCCTGGTAGTATGAACTCCTGATCAACGGGAACCGGATGGTTCATAGAGTCAGGAGAGAGGATCAGAGCATAAGGGTTATGGGAAGAAGAGGGTAAAGAGGTGGCGCCTGCGTCGAGCGAGAGTTGGGAGGGAGATGCTTGATCAAGAGGTGGCGCCGTCTCAACTGCAACGGGCGCTTCTTGTAACTGTGGGAATGGAGCGATCTCTGTTGGCACATAGAGCTGTGGATCGATGCCGATAGTAGTTGTAGCGTATTTGCTAAGAGGAAGATCCTGGCAAGCCTTCTCCAGAGCGGCAGCGAAATCCTCGACACTTGCGAAGCGTTGACGCGGATCTTTAGCCAGGGAGGTAAAGATAACATCTTCGACGGCAGCGGGGATGGCTGATAGTTGCTCCTTCAGCGAAGGGGGGCAGACGCATTCGTGCTGAAGGGCTATTTCGCTATACGTTCCCCCAAAGGGCGCCGTTCCGCAGAGCCATTCGTAGGCAGTGATGCCCAGAGCGTATTGATCGCTGGCCAGGCATGGTTTGCCCTGGATCTGTTCTGGGGCCATATATGTCACGGTCCCGGCGATATTTTCGATATTCTGAGCCTGAGTCTGAGCAATGACTGCCACTCCAAAATCGCTTAATAATACTTCGCCATCGCGTCCCAGCAGCATATTCTCCGGTTTGACATCGCGGTGAACCAGCTTTTGCTGGTGGGCGTATTGTAAGGCTGTTGCTATCTGCTTGACGTAGGTCAGGACGGTGGTGGGTGAAAGTACGCTTCCTCGCGGATGGCGCTGACGCAGTGTCCCATTAGGGGCATATTCCATAATAATATATGGTGTGTGATCTTCCATCTCAAACTCTAAAACGTGGATAATATGAGGGTGATTTAGCCTGGCGATAATATGCGCTTCGTTGTGGAATGCCTCTGTTTCAGGCTGTCCTAATAGGGTCTGAAGTACTTTAATAGCGGCAAATGTTTTGAGATGGATGTGTTCACCCAGATAGGTATCCGCGAATCCTCCCTTCCCTAGTAACCGCACTAGGCGGTAGTTTCCAAACTGCTGACCAATGCGTTCCGCCATACTCCCTCCTGATTCTACTTGCAATCGTGATCTTGTTTTACAAGTTTCTTTATAGAGTTATTATAATATGCCATCAAAAAAGAATTTTTATATTTGTATCTTTTTATGCAAGTGAAAATGGGACTAAACGTGATAGTTTAGAGGTTCCAGACGCGGATATTGCTGAAAGCCACGTCTGTCGGATGACCGCCGTTGCCCGCAAAAACGCCTATTTCTCCTTTTGCGTATGAGCCATCGGTGGTGCTGCCAACAAATTGCTTGTTGATATAGAGGGAAATAGTGCTCCCCTGGGCGATGACCGTCAGGAGATTGGTCTGGCCGAAGCCGGTCTTGATGGCCGCGCTTTTATCGTCGAGGATGGGTGTGTTATGCTGATTATCTCTGGTGACCAGGAGGCTATAAGTGCCATCATGACCAACGCGGAAAATGTAAAACTGGTTGGCTACATCGTTGGCGCGGAAAATCAGTCCCCCCTCGTCGCCCTGGAGGATATTCATCTGCACCTCCAGCGCGATATTGCCAAAGTTCGTTGCGTGGGCGAAACAGGGGACATAATAGCTTTTCTGAAAGACACTGGCGTGCAGGGCAGCGCCCGCAAAGCCGCAACCGCCGCCGCCCACCGCATCGTAGACATCCCAGTTTGAGCCTGTCTGGAAGGCCAGCGACGATGCCAGGACCGGCGTGCCGCTGGTAGCCTGGTTATACATATTTTGCAGCGCCGTGGCCGTGGCCTGGATGTGGGCCTGAGCGGTCGCTGTGGCATTGGCTACGGCGGTTGCCTGAGCATGAACGATTGCTGTGGACTGGGCATTGACGGTCTGGATAGCCTGTGTGGTTGCTGTAGCGCGAGCGCGGAACTGGGCTGGACGCGTCACCGATGCGTAGAAGATCAGACCAAAGCCGCTGAACATGATTAATACCAGCAGCACGAGGAGGGAAATAAGGGCGGTTTTAGAAAGTTCTGGCTTCCTTTGCATCTGTCCTGGGTTGGAGAAAGAAGAGGGCGGCGGGGTCCCCGGTAGATTTGATTGGTATGATGGTGGATAAGGCTGAGGAGACGACGAATACGGCTGCATCTTATACTCCAGTCCCAATTACTATACATGCTATCTGACAGATCTTGCGTCTGCCTGTAAAGGGCGAATGCCCAGTCTCTAGCATAGCATGCTTCCGCATTTCTGCCAAGTTCATCCCAAAATAGTCAGGGCCTTTTAATTTTCGGCGAGAGGCCGCAAAAGCAAAACAAAAGGATGAGAACCTGATAAAGTGATGGTACCAAACTATCACGAAACGAGGACTCATCCGAGATGAACTATAGCATAGTCAATGAAGCCAGGGAACTG
>DASRHT010000036.1:0-41006 GCA_035650355.1 Ktedonobacteraceae bacterium | reverse complement strand
GGATCGCGAGAGCCACGCATCACCAGCGTGGGCACGCGCAGCAAAGGGAGCTGGTCCTCCATCCGATCCGCAAAAGCATATTGTAACGTGCCAATGGTGCGCCGCAACCCCGCATGCCCATACTCCCGTACTAACACGGGCAGAAAATGGACAGGCTCGCGAAAGCTGTTAAGCAACAGGCGCGCCGCAGCTTGATGCATAGTACGGGCCTGTGGGTCCATTGTCGGACCTACCAGAATCGCCCCACGAACGCGCTCGGGGTAGCGCAAGGCGGCGTTCACGATGATCTGACAGCCCATCGAGTTGCCCAGAAACGTGGCTGAGGACAGCCCTATCGCCTGCATCCAGCCCATTAGAGCATCGGCCAGCTCACTCACATTCAAGATACGAGCAGGCTTCACGCTTCTACCAAAACCGGGAAGATCGGGAGCGTAGACAGAGTAATAGGAGGCCAGACGCACGGCGGTCGGGAGCATATATCGGCTGGAAACGGCGAGGCCATGCACCAGCACCATAGCTGAGGCAGGAGCGAGCGACGCATTGCGCGAAATGCGGGTGTACATGGAAAATCCGTTTTTGCTGGTAATCCACTTGCCTTCAAGGATATCGTTGTCTACGCTCAATCCAGGCTTCCCCCTACAACGTAATACTCTCTACTATCAATAATAGTTCCAAAAGCTAACACAGCCGATGATCGGCTCAGTACGGGGAGGAAAACGCTCTGGAGAAGATAGAGCAGCCATTCCATAGGAACCTCCAAGATGAGATATGTTGATTAACACATGGTAGTTCAGAGATTTTTATAGTTCAATCAGTCTGGGCGAAAGCATGCATGAGAGCCTCGTACATTTCACCGCCATGCTGATAGCGGTCACGCTCGATAGTAGCTAAGGCGCGATCAATCACTCCAGCTATCTGAGCTGGTATATGAGGGGCGCGCTGGCGCAGTGGCGTTATCTCGTTGCGCAATATAGCCTCGATGGGGTCCTCCCCCGGTTGCTGAGAACGTGGCAGCGTCCCGGTGAGAATGTTGTAGCAGGTGGCACCCATCGCCCAGATATCGCCAACAGGTCGCACATGTTTGAAGTTGACGAGCTGCTCGCGTGGCATAAAGGGAAAAGAGCCGGAAACATCGCCTGTAGCGGTCATCCCACTCAAGCCAGATTGCTCGAAGCTTTTGGCCAGTCCCAGATCGGAAATACGAGCAACCCACTGGCCCGGGCTGCCACTGAGCAAGATATTCTGGGGCTTGAGATCACGATGGACGAATCCTTCCGCATGCACATACGCCAGACCTTCCAGGGCTTGCAGCAAAATCGGCCTGGCCTCATCCAGTGAAAGTCGCCCCCCACGCTGCCTCATCAGGTGCGCGACGCTGCCGCCCGCGCAGTACTCCAGGAGAATATAGAAGATGCTGCCCGCAGCGCCACTACCGAGAAATTGTACAATATAGGGATGGCGTAGCCTGCGGGTCGTCTCGATCTCGCGCAGAAATTGCTCGCGTGCCAGGTCATCCACCTGCACTTTGGAGAGCAGCACTTTGATCGCCGCCTGTTCACCGGTTTTTTTGTGCTTCACCAGATAAACGGCCCCCATCCCTCCCACGCCGATCTGTTCCCCAATATCATAGTCGGCAAGACGAATCGCCTGCTGAATGCGCTCAGCTTCGGGATCGAGCGCCACGGCAAACAACGCCCGAGGCTCCTTCTCAAGGTACCGCTGGCATTGCTCACAGATATACGCGCCCTGGCGAGCCGAGTTTACTTCATTGGAGACATCTTTGTGACAGCGCCGACAATAGACCGGCGCGGGAAGCTTCGCCGGGGCCTCCACATATACCCGGAATAGGGTCCTGCCCACTTTGATCTCATCCCCATCGTGCAGGTCAACCTGGGGATAAACGTGTCTGGCTCCTTCTTCCGGGGTCTCATGCCTCTGACGACCGCCGTACTTTTGCCCATTGACATAAGTTCCTGCCAGGCTCCCCAGGTCACGCAACCGGGCATCAGGCGGGTTTACCTCCAAAAGAAAGTGATGGCGCGAAACATGCGGATCGTCTGGCAGGCAAACATGGCAATCGGTCATACGACCGACAAGTAACGTATCGTGCTGATCAAAAACGAAGACTTTCCCCGCTCTGGGGCCGCCAGTAACTCTCAGCCTTAGTTTCCCTGCCATATCAGCCATCCTTTCATCACACATATATTCACAATAGCCAGTAGAGCCCTTATATCGTTCTTGATGCCATGTCGTTCATGATACGCTCTTTCTTCACACGGGCAGGCAAGAATTGCGGATTTATCTTGAGGGCCGCATCGCAGGCTTCGATGGCTTCCTGGTAGCGGCGCAATTTGTGCAGCACAATCGCTTTACTATGATAGGAGATAGCCGCCTGCGGATTTAAAGACAATGCTTTGTTCAGCGCATCCAGAGCTTCTTCTGGCTTGCCCATCTTATCCAACAATACCCCTTTATCGTGATAGGCGTTCGCTTCCCCAGGATCGTACAAAAGAGCCCGATCATAGGCCGTCAGGGCTTCGGAATAGCGTTGCAGATGTTCAAGGGCCAGGCCTTTCTTGCGATAGAGCTCAGCATTATGGGGACTGAGTCGTATTCCATCTTCCGCAACGCCTAAAGCTTTTAGAGGCTGACCGAGTAACATTAGAGCGTTACTCAAATTATCATAGGCATTCACGTTTTTAGGATCGAGGCGCTGCGCTTTCGTGAAAGCGCGCACCGCCTCTTTGTGCCTACCTGACATTCCTAGAGCAACTCCCTTTCCTATAAGCGCATTTGGATAATTTGGTTGCCGTTTGAGAGCCTGCTCAAAAGCCGCCAGAGCAGGCTCAAACTGCCCTGACTTGCGCAAAATCTCGCCTTTGATATAACTACCCTCCGCCTCACGATGATCGAGCTGAATTGCCTGATCTAGAGCCTCAAGCGCCAACTGCTTCTGCCCCAAATTATCGAGCAAGATTCCTTTCAGCATAAACAGATCGTAATTGCGTGGAAACCTCCCTATGCCCTCCGCAACCACCTTCAATGCCTCGACTGTATGATAAGTCTCAGCCAAAGCCCTGCCTTTTTTCACATAATATACCTCCGCCATGGATGTATCCAGGCCGAGGCGTTGAGCCTGATCGTAGGCAGCAATGGCTTCTTCATAACGTCCTAACTCGATCAGCACGTTTCCTCGATTCAGGTGAGCCGGTGCAAATCGAGGATAAAGGGCGATGGCAGCGTCGAAAGCTTGTAGAGCAGGTTCGTATGCCTTGAGCGAGGTAAGCGCAAAAGCTTTGCCTATGTATGCCGGAGCATAGTCTGATTTCAAGCTAATGGCTTTATCGAAGCATTGAATTGCCTGGGCATACGCTCCCAACCCATCAAGAGCGCTCCCTTTGGTATGAAGCGCCTCGGGAAAATCCGGGTATAGTTGTAAAGCAGTGTCAGCGTTCTTTAGAGCTTGCCGGTAACGTTTCTGGGCATAGCAGGAGGCCGCTCGCTCTCGATATTGGAGTGCCTGCTGGTATCGATTGTTGCCTGCTGCGTTATTCATAGAGATCCCCCTGGTTGAATGCACATTGTTACGTTTTACAAGCTACGAGCTTCCAATTCCCAATCAAGTTCCCACAAGCACATCGTTCTACCATGAGCTGCTGAAAGAAGCCAGCGTCCGTCGGCACTCAAGCAGACTGAATGTACCCAGTTATTGTGACCTTGCAAGGTACAGAGACAACGCCCGCTGCTGGCCTCCCAGAGTTGTACCAATTGATTAGCGCCACCCGAAACAATCCAGCGTCCTTCTGGACTAATGTTGACATCATGCTGCATGCCGAAATTGGCCTCAATGACGCGCAAACAGCGGCCCGTCCTTACCTCCCATATGCGTATGGTTTTGTCATTACTGCCTGAGATGGCAAAGCGTCCATCCTCAGTGATATTTACCGAAGTCACTACTCCAATATGCTCCTTGAGCACATGCAAGCTCCGTCCTGTGCTTGCCTCCCACACACGCATGGAACCATCCTGCCCGCCGGAAAGAAGCAGCCGCCCATCGGCGCTGATACTGACTCTGTAGATCCATCTACGTACTCCCCTCTCGCCTGGCGCGGCATCTAATACACGCAGACAGCGGCCCGTCGTCGCTTCCCAGATCCGTATATAGCCATCATGCCCGCTTGAAACGATCAGCTTGCCATCCGCGCTCATATCTACAGTCATGACACTGTCCGTATGCCCCTGCAATACCTGCAAACAGCTCCCACTGCTTCTATCCCACAGGCGAACGGTTTTATCACTGCCCCCCGAAGCGACCCATTGTGTATCTTTGCTCAAGCTGACCGCATTGACTTCACCGGTATGCCCTTGCAATTCATACAGACAGCGTCCCTCACTCATCTCCCATACCTGTACGCTCGCTCCACTCGCGAAAGCTGCCAGGCGCCCATCCGTGCTTAGATTAACAGCTCGCGCGCCTACCTCGAAGGTCCGAGCCAACCAGGCGGCGCGAAAACCTGTCCGCGAGCAATACGGCGTCAGCCTCGCCCAGGCGTCCAGGCACTCAGGTCTGCGCTCCCAACCTGGCAGCGAGCGTGCTTCTCGCAGCAGCGTCAGCGCCTCTCCAAATTGTTTTCCCGCATATGCCTGCTCAAATTGCTCCAGCAGCTTTTCGGCACGGCCTTTTGTCTGCGTTACATCGGTATGAGAAAACGCTTGCGAAGGATGCAGAGAACAGAGGACGCGTTGCTGATCCAGCTCCCAGACGCGCAGGATATCGTCTGTGCCACCTGAGATGAGCCTCTTCCCGTCGGCGCTGATGCTCGCTCCCCAGACCCACTCGTCATGATGCAGCGTGCGCAGACAGCGGCCCGCGTTGACATCCCAGAGCCGCACAGTCCGATCAGGGCTACCGGAAACCAGCCAGCGTCCATCGGCGCTCAGGCGCAGCGCATGTGCAGTATGGCTATGAGCCGATAGAACTTTGATGCTGCGCCCGCTGCCCGTCTCCCAGATATGGATGGCGCCTGAGATATTTGCCACCAGAAGGCGATTATCGGCGCTCAAGGTGACCGCGTCAACGCCTCCTCCGGCCTGCTCCAATGTAAGCAAGCAGCGACCGGTATTCACCTCCCATAACTGGAGCATGTTCTCTTTCCCTCTCACACCTCCCGGAGGTAAAAAACCGCAACTGGTAACCGCCAACTGTCCATCCACACTCAGGCCCACTGCCTGTACCTCATGAGGATGCTGCAAAGTGCGCATCTTACGACCTGTGCGTGCCTCCCATATATGCGCGCTGTTGCCGTCGCCTGAGATCACCAGAGAGCCATCGGCGCTCAAGCTCGCCTTCATTACTTCGCCGTGCTGTTGCAATGTGTGCAAACAACGCCCTGTGCGCACATCCCAGAGCCACATTTTTCGCCCCTGGCTGGTGAGCGCCAGAGAACCATCTGCGCTCAGACCGGCTACCCGTGGCGTGGGCCATATTTCCATTTGCTGCAAGACACGCAGGCAACGCCCCGCGTCCACATCCCACACCAGCGCCCTGTAACCAGTTGAGATGGCAAAACGACCATCCGCACTCAAATCTACAGCGTATATACCGCTGCCCTTACCTTCCAATGTGAATACGATAGGCTTGATAGTGACTTTCTGTGCTCGCACCTTGCTATACAATTGTTGCACTTCTGGCGCAGCAGGAGCCTGTTTCGCAGCTTCTTCCAGCAAAGGCAATGCGGCATCACGATCCCCACGCTCCAGGTGTACCTGCGCAAGGAGATAAGATGCCTGCCACTGCGGGTTATGGGTGTTGCGCACAATCTCCAGTTGCCTCAGCAGTGCATCATCGGTAATCTCCCCTCGTCGCCAGCGCAACACGCCCTGGTTATACGTTGTGCCAAGATGGCGTGGGTCGGCCTGCAACGCCTGTTCCCAGAGTTGTTGAGCCTCGGCAAATTTGCCGAGACCAGCCAGTGAAAGCGCCCGATTATTCAGGCTATCAGCCAGCATCTCCGCCATCTGGGGCATCTTACGCAGGTAAGCCTGTCCAACTTCCTGGGCATAGATTGCCTGGAGTTCTGTCGCTACATCCAGCATGCTGGCAGGGCGATTTTCTGGCGCAGGTTCGAAGCAGCGAGCAAGGAGCAGCATCATAGCCTTAGGCATTGGAGGAATAGACGTGTCATCGGGAGTATCGTAGCCTGCCAGCACATCGCGAGCAAGAACGCCGCTGCGCCACGTCACTCCCCCCACAAACATCTCCAATACGGAGACGCCCCAACTCCAGATGTCCGTCTTGCGGCTCAATGCCTCCCCTTTCGCCTGTTCCGGTGAGCAATACGCGGGAGTCATGCCGCGTACACTGACGAGTATGCTCTGCGACCCGCTCTCGCTCTGGCTTACAGGTTCGCCCGCCAGGGTTCGCGCTCTAGCCAGCCCGAAATCGGTCACTTTGACGAGCCCTTCCGGGGTGAGCATGACATTGGCAGGCTTGATATCCTGATGGACCAACCCTTGTTCATGGGCAGCATGCAGCCCCCAGGCAAACTGAATGGCAATATCCAACATGCGTTCCAGTGCCTGTTCATGCCCACCTTGATAGAGACGGCGACGACGAATCCAGTCCGCGAGACTGCCACCGGCAACGTATTCAGCAAAAACGCGAGGGATTCCTCCCAGAACGCGCACATAATAGCAGGCGACGATATGAGGATGCAGTTGCAGATTGACCCAGGTTTCCGCCTCGCGCGTAAAGTTGGCTTTGCCGCTCTCGGTAGCAAAAGTTTCCGGTCGAGGAGACTTAACGGCCAGATCAATATCCCAGCCATGATGACGAGCCTTGTAAACGGTTCCCATGCCACCCTCGCCCAGTTTATCTACTACCTCATACTGATTCAGGATCATGTCCCCGATTTGCCAGACAGCCGGGACAGCCGCCAGGGCCTCTTCGCCGGCAGAATCTGCAATCACCGCTTGCGTGCGCTCATCCGTTTGTTCCATAATATGCCTGAGCTCTGCCGCAATGCGCAGCATCTCTGCTTCAGAGAACTGTGCTGGTTGGGACACCTTCTGCTGATCGGGCTTTCTGCCAAACAGGCGTTGTAGCCAGTTCCGATTACTCATACTCCCTCCTCTAGTGATGGCGATGGCGGCAGAATATAATGGGTGACCAGGCGATAACCCAGGCCACGCGCGGTTTCGAGAAAGCGCGGTTCTTTGGGATCGGGCTCTAGCTTCTTACGAAGTTCCCAGACAAGGTGGTTGACATCAACCTCTGTATGCAGCGAGTCTTCGCCCCAGATGGCAGTCAACAATTCTTCGTAGAGGCACATCACCGGCACGTTCCCGTTGGTGCGATTGCGCTGCTCCATATAGCGTATGAGCTTGTGCTCCTGAGGGCGCAGATCGTAGATCTCCTGCCGCCTGCCCCCCTCGACACGATAAAGCCGGGCTTGAATCCAATCATATTCCAGGTAGGCCATAGAGGGCGCTCGCCCGGAGGGACGAGTGCCCAGGGGATCGTGAAAAGTGAGTTTCCAGTAGAGAGGCTTGCCCGTTTCAGTTAATTTCCCCAGGATGCAAATACTATCGCCTGGTGAGAGCAAAACACGGCCCTCCACCACTTTCATCTCACCGTCACTCTGCACAAAGGTGCGGTTCACGCTTCCGTTATCAACGACCCACCACCCATGCAGATTGCGCTCCAGGACGCAATGCACTTTGCGCGTGATAAGCTGCTGCGGATCAGGTTGTAAAGCAATGGAGTTGAACTGCTCAAAGCGCCCTACAGTAATGTAATCCTCGCTCAGTTCAACATGCATCTGTTGTCCATCCGGCCCCGATATTTCAAGATAAGGAAGAAGTGAATCCATTTTATCCCTCGTCAGTCATCAAATGAATTTACCGGCAGCAAAAGCAATTTCCCGCATAAATTCTACAATATCACTTTAACCGGTTAAAGCGATATTGACCATAGAAATTTGATGGAAATCTCATGGAAAAATCAGGATCTAACGCTATGCGTAAAGTGTTTGTTGCCGTCTGCGGTGGCGAGAAGGGGGAGAAAGGGAAAGAAAAGAGCTTCAAGGAATGACTATCCCTTAAAGCTCCTTGACAGATGACATGGCTCAGCAGTTTTTACGCAAATGGCTGGCCCCAGCGGCCACGGTGGGCAACTTCGCCAAGCGGTTTGCGCTTCTTCTTCCCCTTGCCCAGACCCCGAGCCGGGTAGCCAAAGGGGATAATAGCCAGGATATTAATCTCCTCAGGCATACCCAGCACAGGATTCACCTGCTGGAGACCTTCGAAGCCGACCCAGTTTGAGCCGACGCCGTTGGCCCAGGCCGTCAAGATCATCGATTGAATGGCCCGGCTCGCATCGGAGACGGCAAACCGGCTTTGCTCCATGCCAACAACAATCGCCAGCGGGGCCTGCGCGATATATGGCCCGGTCTGCGCGAGCGATCCCAACTTGCGCAAGGTCTCCCTGTCCTCGACGACGATAAAATGCCAGGGTTGACCGTTCATGCTGCTCGCGGTCAGATGTCCGGCTTCAACAATCTGCCGGACAGCCGACTCTGGTACTGGCTTCTCTTGAAACTGGCGCACCGCCAGCACAGTGCGGACCGCATCGAAAACATCCATCATAACACCTCTCTTTTCTCAAGCATTGCTCTGGCTAGCCCCAACGCTTTCTGAGCCTGGGGAGAATTTCTTTCGCGTAAAGCTGAAGGAAGCGCGATTGATCGTCGCCTGGCGCATGGAAGATGAGATGGGTGAAACCCAGTTCAATGTAAGGACGGATCTGCTCGATATGCTCCTCTGGATTATCTGAGACAAGCCAGCGGCGATGCGCCTGGTCTGCCACAGCTTCAGCCCTCTTCTCCATCTCGCGTGGATCTTCAACGCCAACTTTATCCTCGGCAGGGAGCGCCAGCGCGGCCCAGATGCGCGTATCGGCAAGGGCTCGCTCGCGGTCGGTATCAAAGGAGACTTTGATCTCGATAGTGCGTTCGATGTTCGCGGGATCACGGCCAGCCGCCTTTGCCCCTTCTTCTACAGCCGGGAGAAGCTTATCGCGATACAGTTCATCGCCCTTGCCAGAGGTGCAGATAAACCCATCGCCAGCTCGTCCGGCGAACTTGGCCGCCACGGGTCCGCCCGCGCTAATATAGATGGGAATGGGTTGCGCGGGACGATCATAGATGGTGGCGTTGCGTGTGCGATAGTATTCGCCCTCAAATGTTACGAACTCCTCGCTCCAGAGACGACGAATCAGCGTGATGGCCTCACGCAGACGAGCCAGGCGCTCTTTCGCGGACGGCCATTCCACTGCGCTGACAGCCACCTCATTGAGCGATTCGCCGGTACCAACGCCCAGGATCATGCGTCCAGGGTTCAGCACGCCAAGCGTCCCGAAAGCCTGCGCCACGACTGCGGGCTGGTAACGAAAAGTGGGCGTCAGTACGCTGGTGCCGAGCAAGATGCGACTGGTGCGCTCGCCAACCGCACCAAGCCAGGAAAAGGCAAATGGAGCATGTCCATCAGTATGTCGCCAGGGTTGGAAGTGATCGCTGATCCAGACACTATCAAACCCACATGCCTCCGCTTCGACCGCGAAGTTCAGCAGTTCTCTCGGCCCAAACTGCTCCGCCGAAGCCTTGTACCCCAATGTTAAAGGATGCCTTGTCGTCATTTGCTCTCCTTATGTAACTAATTACAAACCCTTCAGTGATCCCCAGTGATCCTCAGCAAAATAACTTGACTGAGATTAAAGTGACTCTTTGATGCATTTCCACTTGACGTCTCAGGGTTTGATGCATATACTGCCCTCAAAGGAAGCAGCGGAAGCTCATGGCTCTCGACTCGCTTGAGGGTACAGCATTACAACA
This sequence comes from Ktedonobacteraceae bacterium, assembly GCA_035650355.1. Classification (GTDB taxonomy): domain Bacteria; phylum Chloroflexota; class Ktedonobacteria; order Ktedonobacterales; family Ktedonobacteraceae; genus DASRHT01. The sequence continues at coordinate 31,116 of DASRHT010000036.1, read as the reverse complement.
GAAAGCATATCACCATCTCCCCCCATCTGTGAAATTCTGCAAGCCCCCGCTCCTGTTCAAGCATGGATAGCAACCAGCAAGCAAACAGGAGGTGAAACTCTGGACAACGCGCTAACAATGTGTTAAATTTGCATAAATAAAACGCGTTGTTGCTTTTCTATCTCATTATCAGTAATAGAGAGCATGCCATTAATGAGCTAGAGGGCTTTTTCTTAACTACAACACCGGGCATTCTCAATTTCTATAGAAGGTGCAACGTGGATAAAAAGGGTATAGATGCAAGCCTTGGTCTAAAATTTAGCTTAGAACTATTTAAGCGTTACAGGCAAAACGGTACGCTCTATGCTGAGCTTGCGCGGGTGCCGGGCGTGCGCGGACACTGCATGGCCTTTATTCAGCTCGTCAAAGGAGAGGTTGTTTCCGCGTATTTAGAGGATAAGCAAGGGAAGCGCTACCCGTCGGACAAAGACATCCTTTGTCGCCTTGATAGAGAAAAAGGGCCGTTTGAATGGACGTTAGTCCACCAACCTCTGATCACAGGCCAGCATCAATCTGCCAGAGGGCTGCGACCACAATCCTCAGATCCGCTTGCATCCACCATGCAGTGCTCTGCTGTCCCCAAAATTATCGCGGCGCTAAGTTGGGAACGATTAAGTGCGCAGGCTCCTGAGCAGAGAGAGGCATTATACACACTGCTGGCAACAATTAATGGGGAGCGCACCGTTGCAAATATCAAAGATATGGTGCCTTTTTCCAGGGATCTGATAGATGATCTGTTACGCTTACTCCTCGAATTAGAAGTAATTGTTATTTCTACAGAACAGACAGGAGGTTCCTAAAGATATGAGCCGCACTCTATTTCCTGAACCCCCCACAACCAAACAGGCATGGTCGCCCGGTGAAGTGCTCACGCCAGAACCCGACTGGCAAGACCGCCTTCTTGGCTGGTGGTATCGCTTGACGGCAATCCCCGAGCCTCCGGCGAACGCCAGTTTCGTCAAGCGTGAAATTGCTCGTCGCGTCCGCCTTTTCAGCACCGTGGCTTTTTTCTTCCTGATCGTCCTTATTATTTTCTTCCCTGCCTGCATATTCCTCCCTAACCGTCTGGTAATCTATCTGGATGGCCTGATTATAGCCATTACTGTTTTTACCCTTGTGCTTAATCGCATGAGAAAACCGCTCATGGCAGGTCTGATTCTGGTGATTGCTTCTGAGCTTGTATTGACCGCCGTCATTGTAACCACACTGCCTTTTGATGAGACCAGCATCCAACTCTACGATCTCTACCTTATTGTGGACCTGCTGGCGGTCTCTTTGCTGAGACCGCAAACCATTTTCGCCCTGGCGTTTAGCAATTCGCTTTTCATCTACTTTGATCTTATGTACCAACAACATACGCAGGTTCTGGCCCATGATCTCGTCACGCAATTTATTCCTGTGCTTGTGCGCCCCGTTGGGTTGCAGATCATCATAGCGGGCGTTGCCTACCTCTGGGTGCGCAGTTCTACACGCGCAATCACCCGCGCCGACCGGGCTGAGATGATCGCCGCTCTCGAACATACTATTGCGGAAGAACGAGCGTATTCTGAACAGGCGAGGATGCAATTGGAAGAGAGCATCCAGCAACTGGTAAAGGCGCACATTGAAGCGGTCAATGGGCAAATCGTGGCAAAGATCCCTTACCCCCCAGAAGTGAAAATCCTCTGGCCGCTAATTGGTGTGATCAACTCACTCTGGGTACGCCTGCAACATACCCATCAAGTGGAATTCGAGCTGCAACAGTTGAAACGAGCTATTACAGCATACGCGGAAACCCTGCACCAGGCGGCCATTACGCCTCAACAACCATTGCCGATGTATCGCACTAAGACCGACCTCGATCCGTTGATTCTCGCCATCGGACACTTGCAGCGAACGCAACGGAAGCAGTAAGCATTGGCAGCTTTACTGTAAGCAAAAGTCCCATATTGAAAATCTCCCTGTAAAAGGCCGTGAAAACAGATGTGTACTCTTTCTCAGTCAGCAGGTAGCTGGTGGGATTTAATCTGCCCGGTTCACGAATAGCATGCGGACAGGTAGCATAGGTAGCTAGCCACAATGGCATGCATCGTCAATAGAAGGGGCATTGTTAAATAGCTGCCACATCATAAAGCGGGCTCAGGGGGTTTCATTCGCGTGAAATACTGCCAGGCCAAAGTCTCGCCGCTTACGATACGGGAGTTGCGGCTATCGCAGTGCGATAGTTACCGCTACAGTTTTTAGTGCGAAAAGGAGATACCATGTTTTCTATCTTTAAAAAAGCAGCCACCGAGCAAGACGTCGTCCTCCAGGAACTGAACGAAGATGAGCTCTCACAGGTCGCGGGCGGTCACGCTCATAAGCATCATCACAAGCACCACAAGCACCACCATAAACAGCACAAGCATCATATGATGACGCCGCCACAGAAGATGATGCCCACGACGACACCGACCACCACTACTACTACGACCGGTACGCAGGTCATTCATCAGCACTGGTAAGCCGAACAGCTAACGATGCTCGCTTGCCTGCATTGTTAGCCAGAGTAAGCTCCCTGTAATGCTGTTGCCGCCGTTGTAACTGGCTCAATCACCCACCAGATGATCCCAGTTGCAGGGGCGGCAGCGGCGTATACAAACATGTGCTATTGTTACCCATGAGAGTGAGGTGAGGTGATGACAGCTCCAAACCGTTCTATCTTTCGCCAGCGTGCCATCGCAAAGTACGTACAAAGACAGGAACGGCAGGTCATGCTACGATTGGTTTCTCCCCCTATCTTTGGCTTCCTCTGGCTCTTATTACTGATATTGATTGGCGGTGGTATCCTCGTCTGGTCGCTGCAAGTGCCTCTCGTCGTTCAGGCCAGGGGGATAGTAGTTCAGCAAACAGGGAAGCAGGGAAAAGGCCAGCAGACGACTGCGGTATTACTTCTTCTGCCAGCGAACCAGCAAGCGAGTCTGAAAGCCGGGCAATCGGTGCGCATCATGATCGCCCCCAAGGACATTACATTTACTGGTGTGATTGACCACGTTGAAGCAGGAGCAATGAGTCCGGCGACCATCAACGCTCAATTCCACATCCAAATACCACAGCCCGAGGCAGCGTCAGGGCCATATATTGTTGCGACTGTTCCTGTAGCGCCCGCAGCTCAAATTCAGCTCCATCCAGGAAGCGTATGCCAGGCTCAGGTGCAGACCAGTTCAGCTAACGTTTTCTCTCTTTTACCAGGCTTCAACAACTTTCAGAAGCTCTTCAATGATATTTTTCAAACGTCCCCATCTGCTTAACATACTAAAAACGAGGAAAGAGTATTTATGGAACCGACACAACAGGAGCAGCTATCCTCATCGCGTCTCGTCAGGGTCCTTCCTTATGAGCAGGTCCGCAGCATCCCTTATACACAATCAACGGGCCGCCACCGTTGGGAGCATCAAAGCTCCAGATACCCGGACGAACTTTTGAGGATTATAGAGGCCGAGACGCAAGAGTTGCAGCCTGTGATGACTCGCCCTTCCCCTTCTTCCCAGGCTAAAAAGCAGCCGCATCAGAGAAAACGACGCGTACCTGAGATGATGCAGGTGACCGACGTTGAGTGCGGCGCCGCCTGCCTGGCAATGGTCTTAAACTACTACGGCTACGCCACCAGCATTTCAGAAGTGCAGGAACACTGCGGGGTCGGCAGGGATGGACTCACGGCGCTTGATATTGTGAAATCTGCGCGCCTGTACGGGCTGCGGGTGCGAGCAGTCTCGGTAGACCTGAACAGCTTTCGTTACGTTACGCTCCCGGCTATCGTGCATTGGGAATTCAATCACTTCTTAATTGTGGAACGCTGGTCGCCCAACAGAATAGACGTGGTAGACCCGGCCAGCGGGCGCAGAACGCTGACCGGTGAAGAGTTCGACGAAGGCTTCACTGGCGTGGCGATCATGTTAGAACCCGGGACACAATTTAGCCAGAAAGCGCCCCAAAAGCTGCTCACTCCCTGGTCTTATATCCGCTCGCTCTTGCAAATGCGGGCGATCATTGTCCAGATCATCGCCACATCCCTATTCCTGCAAGGGCTGGGGCTGGCCGCACCTCTGCTTACCGAGGTGGTCATTGACCGCATCCTGCCAGCAAAAAACCCTGATATGCTACTGCTGCTGGGCTCTGGTATGCTGCTCTTGATCCTTACTCAAGGAGTCGCATCGTTCTTACGTTCATCTCTATTACTCTATTTGCAAGCCAGGATCGATAGAGATATGATGCTCAACTTCTTTGAGCACCTGCTCAGTCTGCCCTACCGCTTCTTCCAGTTACGCTTGAACGGCGATCTGCTGGCACGCGTGAATAGCAACCTGGCGATTCGCGACCTGCTGACCAATCAGCTTCTCTCCACCTTCCTGGATGGCGGCACAGTCATTGTCTATTTCATCATCCTGTTCTCTTTATCACAATTCATCGCAACAATCACATTGGGGATCGGTATCATTCAGGTCGCGTTACTCCTCCTCACCTCTCCCGCTATTCGGCGCTTGACGCAGCGCGATTTAGAGGCGCAGGGCAAAACTCAAGGCTATATGAACGAAATTTTATCCGGTATCGCTACCTTGAAGGCTGCGGGAAGCGAGCAGCGGGCGTTCACACGTTGGGAGAATTTCTTTTTTGATGAGATGAACATTTCGCTGCGTCTAAACTACCTCTCTTTAGTGGTTAATACGATAGTGGGCATTGCTAATCTCTTAGCGCCGCTGCTCCTGCTCTGGATCGGCGCGACGCTGGTCATCAATGGCAGCCTGACCATCGGCGCGATGCTGGCGCTCAATACGCTGGCAATCCAGTTGCTCGGCCCGCTCGCTTCTCTCGCCACCAGTACCCAGGATTTGCAGATCGTGCGGGCGCATTTCGCTCGCGTTGCCGATGTTATCGGGACGCAGCCCGAGCAAGATCCTGCTCAGGTACAGCTCCCCCACCGCTTACGAGGTCAGATCGAGCTGCAACATGTGAGCTTTCAATACGACCAGCATGCCCCTATGATCTTGCAGGATATCAATATGACCATTTATCCTGGTCAGAAAGTGGCCCTTGTCGGCAGAACAGGCTCCGGCAAAAGCACCCTGGGAAAGCTGCTGGTTGGCTTGATTACTCCCACCCAGGGAACTATTCTCTTTGATGGCGTCCCTCTAGAGAGGCTGCATTACCAGCAGGTGCGCAGCCAGTTCGGTGTAGTGCTCCAGGAGTCCTTTATTTTTAGCGGCTCGGTCAAAGAAAATATCGCCCTGAATAACCCCGAAATGGATATGACGCAGGTTGCCGAGGCGGCCCGCATAGCCGCTATTGAAGAGGATATTGAGAAGATGCCGATGGGCTACGATACGCTGGTCTCCGAAGGTGGAAGCGCCTTCTCAGGAGGACAACGCCAGCGATTGGCGCTAGCGCGTGCAATCGCCCACTATCCCGCCTTACTCCTGCTGGACGAGGCAACCAGCGCGCTGGATGTCGTTACCGAACGCATCGTCGAGCAGAATTTTAAACGGCTCCCCTGCACCCAGGTTATCATTGCTCACCGGCTCAGCACCATTCGCAACGCAGACCTGATCCTGGTGCTGGAACAGGGACAGATTGTGGAGCAGGGAACGCATGAACAATTATGGAGAAGTAATGGCTTCTACACCCGGCTGCTACAAACACAATTGCAGCCTGATTAGCATAAAGTGAAGGCCCGCCCTGCGGCGGACCTTCTGACTTGCTTCTGCTTCATCGCTGCGCCAGATTAAGCCGCAGGTGCAGGGTTGATGGCAATAGTCGCAGCAGTCACCACGCCATTGGCATCAGTGGTAAGCGTTACAGGATTCTGAATCTTCAGCAAGCTCACGCAATTCAAACCACCGGCACTAAACGTCGCGTTCAAGCGATTTGCCAGGAAGGTAAAGAGATTGCTGGTCACTGTACCGCCATCGGGCGATGGGAAGTTCTGGAAAATGGTCTGTTCGCCGCTGATACGTGGCAGACCCACCTTCACCAGGTTGCGGCAATAGGCCGTCGTGCTGGCGTCGTTGAGGTTGTCTGCTCGCGGCTGATCAACGCCGACGCGATAGTCATTGGTCTTGGCAAGACTCTCATTGCCATTATTGAGAACCATAGGATCGCCCGCAGGCACAAGTGCGACAGGAGCCTTCTGATCGGCTGCCGCCTGCAATTCGTCGGTGGCTAACGTTGAAACCATCGTCCCCGGATTTACAAGATCGGGGATCTGCAATGGCTGGCAACCCAGAGCCGGATCAACGAGTCGGGTCACCAGAGCATTATCGCTCGGATTTCCGATGACCGTGGCATTGGCTAATTTGGTCTGGTTGGCCGCAGAAAGCTGTGCTGTTTGACCGTTGCCCGTTGCCAGGTACTGCGTCTGTACATTGTCGCTTTGATCCATATCGACGATGCTAAAATCGCGGGTAGTGGGGCAGACGCCGCCATCTTTTGCGGTGCCTAACGCCGGAATAGTGATTTTTCCGGCTGCGATCAAGCGGTTCGCTTCGCGGAAGAAGGCGACGGCATTACAATAAGAAAACTGCCCAAAAACGGAGCCAGCAGTTCCATTGACGCAATTTGCGCCGAGCCTGCCACGAAGGGTCACATGCACTCTTTGAGCTCCCGCCGCCGTCTGCGCCTGTGCCGCAGCATCACCCTGCGCGGCTGCCCGGGCATTGTGACGCGAGAGGGTCAGGGCATTACCGTTGTCGCCAAACCAGAGACCAACGACGGCATGAGCCGGAAGCTGAGGCACAACTGGCTGTACCGCCGGCTGCGTCCCCTGATCGATCACCAGTGGCTCATAGGCCGACATCTTGCCGGTGGCCGGGTCCAGAATCACAGCCTGGACGAAGGCCGACTGATTGGCATTGGCTTCATTGCACGGCCCATTCGCCGGATCGGTGGCGGTGAGTTGATACGGGGTCGCCAGCCCCTGCGCGCTTAAAGGATCGGCGGGCATTATCAGGCTACAATCCATGTTCACCGTCGCCGCAGCATGTGAACCTACCAGCGGACGAACAACAAATATACCTACGCCAATGAGCGCGATTACGGCGGTCACAGAAATGCCAATCAGCATAAATGGCGAGAAACGGCGCTTGCGACGTGCTTGCAAAAGCTTCCTTTGCATTTTTGATGGGTCATGTGGTTTTGTGGTAAGCATCTTTTTCTCAACCTCTTCAATGTTTGGTATGCCGCTACTATATCAAGCAGGCATCCTATGTCAAGGACATACGCTCATCAGGCAATCAGGATGGTACTGCTCCTGATAAGCGTACGCCGTCAATTAGTAGCCGCATCTCCGTCTCGCTATCCATAAAATGAAACCGGCTACTACGTAAGCTGTGTGTACTCTGCTACAAATACTACCACGGGCGTATTGCGCTGCTTGCCTATATCTTTATCTGATACTTATTAAGTACTACTATGAGGTTAACATTTCTCAACCAGGGCGCGGTCAGGCATGATAAATACTTACTAGATGGGAACCTCTCTGTAAAAAAAGGGGGGATAGGACGTGGTTGTATATTGATCTTAATTGATGACCTTGCCTAAGTAACATTGCTATGCTACAGTATTTCAACAGGCGCATATTACCAGGGGAACTAGAGGTCGATTCACATGACCATGATACCAGACAAGATGCATACCAATCCCCAGCCAGATAAAATATTCAAGCAAAACCAGCAGCAGCTTCGCACACCTGTTGAGAACTGCTCGGAGATCCTCGCATTACTTAATGCACAGGGCATAATTACTTCTGTTAGCTCTTCCATCTCCACCATTCTGGGACATACCTCCGACGCGATTGTGGGCGCTCAGATAGAAAGCCTGCTCCATCCTGATGATATCGATACGATACGCCAGGTATTCAGTACAATTGCACAAACGCCGGGGGAGAGCCTGAGCGCGGAGTACCGCCTTTGCCACCAGGATGGTTCGTGGCGCCGCTGTGAGGGCAGCATAACGAACTTCCTTCAGACGCCAGGCATGGAAACCCTGGTCGCCAGTTTTCGCGCCATTGCCGAACACAGGCCAACGCTACCACTCTATGCGATGAGAAAAGACGACTTTGCGCATTTCGTCCAGTTTTATGAGACAGACGACTTCCTCCTGGATATTTTGAGCAACTTCATCGGGGCGGGGCTGGCCTCCAGTGAGCCATGTATCGTTATCGCGACGCAAGCTCACCGCGAGGGGCTTGAGCAACAATTAAAAGCGAATGGGCTGGATCTGGACACGGCTGCAGCTCGCGATATATATCTCTCTCTGGATGCTGATGAGGTACTCTCACAGTTTATGGAACATGACTTGCCGGTACCGGAGCGATTCTCCGAGGTCATGGGCAAAGTACTAGTACAGGCGTCAAAGGGTCAAAAGCGCCTACTAATTTTTGGGGAGATGGTTGCACAACTCTGGGCGCGGGGCAACTCAACCGCGGCCATCCAATTGGAAACGCTCTGGAACAAACTATACAACGCTCATCCCTCTTTCTCGCTACTATGCGCCTATCCTATGTATAACTTTACCGGCGAAACATACAGGCAGTTGTTCAACGAGATCTGCCATCAACACTCCCAGGTTATTCCAGATGAGCATTACACGCTGCTCCCCAACCTGGATGAGCGCCTTCGTGCCATCGCCTTATTGCAACAGCAGGCAAACTCGCTCGAAAACGAGATCATGGAGCGCAAAGAGGTCGAAGCCAGGTTCCAGCGTCTCTTCGAGTCGAACCTCATCGGCGTGTTCCTCTCGGACTTCGATGGCATCTTCCTGGACGCCAATGACGCTTTTCTCGATCTGCTCGGCTATACCCGAGCAGAGATGCAGGCAGGCATACTACAACGCGATACCCTCACCCCTCCAGAGTTTCAGCATTTGAGCGTTCAAGCAGTCCAGGCATTGCAGGAGAAAGGCTCGTCTGGGACATATGAAAAAGAGTACCTGCACAAAAGCGGGAGACGTATCCCGGTCCTGATTGCGGTGACCCGCATTGAGCAGACCGACACCTGCATCGGCTTTGTCCTGAATATCAGCGAACGCAAAGAGCTGGACAAACGCAAAGATGAATTTATCAGCATAGCAAGCCATGAACTGAAAACGCCTGTTACCAGCCTCAAGGGCTTTCTTGGCCTCCTGCAACGACTCCTGGGTGCCCCTCAGGGAGAGGCCAGAGAGAAGGGGCTTTATTACCTGGCTCGCATGGATGCCCAGATCAATAAGCTCACCAAGCTTATCAACGACCTGCTAGATCTCTCCAAAATCCAGACGGGTAAGCTGGCCTATCAAGAGGAACGTTTCGATCTGCGGGCGCTAGCACAGGAAATTGTAGAAAACACGCAGGGGACCACCCAGACCCATCATATCCAGCTTGAAGGGATCGCCCGCGTCGAAGTGTTTGGGGACCGGGACCGCATTGGGCAGGTGTTGATTAATTTGCTCAATAATGGGATAAAATACTCTCCGCAAGCAGGCAAAATCCTGGTGCGCGTGGTAAAGGATCAGCAGACAGTGACGGTGAGCGTGCAGGATTTTGGCATCGGGATCGCCAAAAAGCATCAACAGAAGATTTTTGAACGGTTCTATCAGATCAATGATGCTGAAACAAAAACCTACCTGGGATTGGGCATTGGCCTGCATATCTCCTGTGAGATTATCAAGCGGCACGGTGGCCAGATGTGGGTGGAAAGCGAAAAGGGCTACGGCGCAACCTTTTACTTCAGCCTCCCTCTCACCTGATATGCCTCACCCTCGCTCATACTATCGGTCAGGCTGCATTTCTTCGCTCTTTTGCTGCACCTAAGTAGGTTCTCTATTAAAAAGGAGAGAAATAGGGGTACCCCGTGCCCCACCAGGGCTGCTGCCCCTGGACCCCGCTTCCAGTTTCTTTTGTCTACCTACTTAGAGAATCGTATCAGTTGGTGGCAAAGATGCAAGAACATGCAAAAGGTCCATTATAAACTCGTCATGCTGAGCAGTAAGGGAGCTTAATAGATAGGTGATAAATTCATTGCATTGTTCCTTGTCGAGAAATCCCATATCTTTCATCAGAGTTAACAAAGCGGTAATCTGACCTGTGATAAGGATGTTAGTGACAACCATTCGTACTTTTTCATCCTTGATATCTGCTGTGGCATTCGCGGCTGTTGTGCGATACAATAGCATCTGGCTTATCGATTCCTGGAAGTTATTTGCAATTCTGGTTTGTAGCTCCTGTATAGCTTGCAGAAAACTTTTATCCTGCATCGGCTTCTCTCCTGAGAAAATTCTATTGCTAGAGGGTTCACATAAAAGGAAAATGGACCTTTATATGTAGCTACTGCTATCTAGTTATAGCGAGTGAGGCGACCAACAAGGCTCGTTATTACTCCTACATTAGGAAAAATATGCTATTCATAAAATTATTGGTCTCGTTCCTCACATTTTTTCTTAACCTCATAGATAAATATCATTTTTAGTTACTCTCTATACTGACGAAGAGAGTACAGATGAATGAGGTTCGGAGTTCTTCACTCCACCTTCTTGGAAACATACCCAATGTTTCCACTGTCCTCATCATAGGACAGGTAACTGTCACAAAATAAAAGATAATCGAATACATGTAACAGAGATCCTGAAAGGAGATTTTATCATGGCAGTATCTGCACGAGAAGCCAAGAGGGGAACTGAGACTCAAGAAGAAGGCACGGAAGTATTGCCTCTGCTTTTGACGAGTATGATAACAGGCCGCGAAGAGCGTAAAGAGGGCATCGCTCCTCTTCTGGTAGCTGCTCTGGCGAGTCGTCGCTGGGAAGAGGGCGAAGAGCGCAAAGAAGGTATCTTCCCTCTCCTGCTAGCTACGCTGGTGAGCCGTCGTCGTGAAGAGCATGGAGAAGGCATCCTCCCTCTCCTGCTAGCTACTATGGTGAGCCGTCGTCGTGAAGAGCGTGGAGAAGGCATCCTCCCTCTCCTGCTAGCTACGCTGGTGAGCCGTCGTCGTGAAGAGCATGGAGAAGGTACTTTTCCTTTTCTGCTAGCTGCTTTGACGAGTCGTCGCCGCGAAGAGGGCGAGGAATATAAGGAAGGTATCTCTCCTCTGCTGGTGGCTGCTCTGGCGAGCCGCCGTCGTGAAGAGCGCGAAGAGAGCGAGGAAGGCATCTCTCCTCTCCTGATAGCTGCCCTTATGGCTCGTCGTGAGGAGCGCGAAAAAGAGACTGTATAACACATTCAGATGCAGTCTCTTTTTTTATCTCTCGCACTAGCAAAAATGGGGAAGATCTGCTGATATTTTAATTCAGCAATGAGGTCTTCAGAGCAGCGCAGCTAAAGATTGCTCTGAAGACTTCACTATGCTTATTCTCAAGAGATGAAAGGGAAGCATCACTATGACGACGAATCCTGGACGCTCACCAGCCCACAATGGAATAGATCCTTTAGTTGAAGCACTGATTAAAGAGCTGCTTGGAGGCGCATCCTCTCCTAAAGGGGGTTCCAGGACAGAAGACGCCATTACGGCAGCTCTCGCCGAAGAACTCATTGCATCCCTGGTTCCGACGCGTGCCGCTGGGCAGACACCACCGTTGGAAACAACCTTACTGGCAGCCGCCCTTGCCCCCGCGCTGGCGGACGCCCTTGCCCCCGCGCTGGCAGAGGCTCTTACTCCTGCAATTATCAAGGCGCTGAACAGTCTGGTCTCTTCAAGGGAGTCTGGTCAAACAGCCACTAAAGACGGTCCCGAGAGGCGGAAAAAAGAATAATTATGTAGGGGTGCTTCTATATACCGGGCTGGTGAGTAGCCGCCCCTTTTCAGAAAAGGGGCGGCTACAGTTTTTGCACGTTGACGATCTAAGTACCATTCCCAGGTTCTGACGTTTCTCCCTTCTCCCTTATCATCCCATTACCGCACCACCGTGGCGATGCTTGAGCGCCCATCCTCACTGTTATCACGCTTCCCACCTCGCCAAGCCATGACGAAAATCAGCAAAAATATACGATAACGCTCGCTGATACGTTTAACTATGAGGTAAGACCAAATAACTATTTTAGAGGAGAACAAGGAGATGCTCTACTTATTTTACGGCTATAGGAAATCCCCTCGCCCGGTGATGTGGATGGCGCTGGCCATACTGCTGCTTTTAGTGGGCGCCTGCGGTTCTCCCCCGGCTCCCGCTGCCACTCCGACGAAATCGGTTAACGCGACGCCTGCTCCAACAGCTAATGCAACCCTTATCGTGACACCGCAAACGACGGATTGGACCACCTATCATAATGATAACGCTCGCACCGGTTATCTGCCCAATATCCCCGATCCTCATCAGTTTACGCGGGCGTGGACCAAAGCACTGGATGGTGCGGTCTACGCGGAGCCACTGGTGATCGGCAAGCAGCTTATCATCGCGACGGAAGGAGATTCGCTCTATTCGTTTGATGAGCAAAGCGGGCAACTCCAGTGGCGTACCCAGGTCGGGACTCCCGTTCCCCTCTCAGCCCTTCCCTGCGGCAATATCAATCCAAGCGGCATTACTGGCACTCCGGTGTACGATCCGGCCAGCCATCTCATCTTCGCTGTCGCTGAAATAACCGGAGTTTCTCATATCCTGGTGGGGCTTGATCTGAACACGGGCAAGGTGCAGGTACGCCGCACGGTCGATACGCCCGGGATGGACCCCCTGACGCATCAGGAGCGGGGGGCGCTCACACTCTATCAAGGGATGATCTATATTCCCTTCGGCGGTCGTTTCGGAGACTGCGGTGACTATCATGGCCGCGTTATCGGCGTGCGGACGGATGGGCAGGGTAATCTGATCTCCTACACAGTGCCAACGACGCGAGAGGGAGGCATCTGGGCAGCGCCAGGAATAGTGATGGACAACGCAAATCATCTCTTTGTATCCGTGGGCAATGGCGAGGTCACGCAGGGGCAGTGGGACCATACCGATTCCGTGCTGCGGCTCTCGCCCGCGTTGCAGCTTGAAGATGGTTTCGCGCCCCAATCATGGGCGCAGGATAATGCCACCGATGCCGATCTCGGCTCAATGAGTCCGGTGCTACTGCCCAACGGGCTGATCTTTAGCGATGGGAAATCAGGCCAGGGCTACCTGCTGCATGCCAATGCCCTGGGGGGAGTTGGCGGCCAGGTCCAGCAAACGGATGTCTGTAATGCTTATGGAGGGGCCGCTACCGCCGATTCGCAGGTATTTTTGCCCTGCGCCGATGGCGTGCGACAGGTGAAAATCGGGCCAGGCGAGACTATGACGGTTGGCTGGCACGCGCCGCAATCGGTCAACGGCTCGCCCATCATCGGCGGACACACGCTTTATGTTGTCGATCATAACAATGGCGTTTTCTATGCCCTCAATCGAGATACGGGCGCGGTGCGCGCTTCGATCCCTGTGGGCATAACCTCACGCTTCGCTACGCCAACGCTCTCTAACGGGCTGGTGTTCATCGGCACGTTGCAGGGGATCGTGGCGCTCAAGATCGCGTAATAGGTAACGCAGGTGCTATACTGTTTTTCGACGGAATCTGATTCACAAAAAGCAAGAAGAGAAGCCTTTGCTTGAGGCTTGAGGGCAAGGGATCTCGGGGACGGTTGGCCGACTCTGAGATCCCTCAGCTCCCCTCTCCTATCCTCGTCTGACGCCGGTTGTCTCACTTTGGGGTATCAAGAAATTCGGTGATCATGGAAATCAGCCACTCGGCGCGGTCTACCAGCGTCACATGCGTGGTGCCAGGGAGCACAGCCAGCTGGGAACGAGGCACCCCAACGAGATCACCAATGACGCCCCCACCGAGCAGACGAAACATCTCGACCGTGTGCTCCGGTCGCACGATATCCGAATCCCCGATGATGAGTAATGCAGGCGCTTGAAGTGAGGCAAACTCTTCGCATGACCGGTCTTCAATTGAGTGGTCGAACTCCCCTAATTTGGCAACCAGCCGGTGCCACTGCTCAGGATGAGGCGCAACCCGCAGATATGCCTGGTGGAATGGGGAGCCATCGAGATCTTCGGGTTTCATGCGCTCGCTGCCCCTGCTGAGTTCAGGATAGAGTCCATCGCGCTGGTAACTGGTTCCCCCGGCCCAGACGAGTTTGCACACCAGGGCGGGTTCGCGCAGGGCGATCTCCAGGGCGACCGCGCCCCCTGAGCTATAGCCGAAGAAGTTGGCCTGCTTGATGAAGAGATAACGCAGGAGCGCAGTGGTGTCCTGAGCCCATTGCCCGATGCTGAACGGACGCTCGATGTCGGCAGTGTGTCCATGCCCCTGCTGCTCAAGAGCAATCACCCGAAACGTTGAGGAAAGCTCCCGCAATACTTTGCCAAATGAGGTTTCGATGGTTGAGAGGTTGCCGTGCAACAGCACCAATGGCTGGCCGCTGCCGTGGATCTCGTAGTACATCTCCAGACCATTCACAGGGGCATAGCCGCTTTCGACAAGCGTGCCGGGATGATTCGGTGTGCTCATACATATCCTCCTCTTCATGGAACGCCGCCGCTCGCGAGCGGCGGCGTTCCCCTCGGTCCACGCGGCAATCAGTGCGGAGTCGTCATAAACAGCGCGATGCGATTCCCGGCTGGATCAGCAAAGGTTGCGGTCCAGCCGTAAGGGACCTCAGTCTTCGGTGTCAGCGTCTTCGCACCCAGCGTTTCCGCTAGTGCCAGTGTGGCGTCGATATCTTCCGTAAAGATGTACAGCAACACCTGACCAACCTTCGCGCCCGTCGCCTCGCTCTCCTGGACAAAAGCCCCTCCAGGACCGCGCTGCACATGGAAGAGATGCGCGTTGCGATCTGGATCAGCAGCCTCAATCCGCCAATCAAACACTTTGGTATAGAAAGCGCCGAGGGCTGTTGGATTGGCCGCTGGAATTTCGATGTGACAAATGGGATGATCTGACATACTTTTTTCCTCTTCTTTCTCCTGTGGCTGTGATGTGCCATCTATCCATCATGGTTCGAGGAAAGTATAGCCCGGAAGGCAGGAAACTGCTATCAGCCCATTCGGTGATTCTGCGGGGGATTGTGCCAGGAACCAATCTCAAGAGATCCGAGTCCTGTTGGTTCCCCAACGGGCAGAGGGAGACCGGGCTCAAGCAGGTGGAGACGCGAGGCTGCCGCAATGGCCTCAGCGCGTCGGCTCACCCCAAGTTTGCGATAAATACTCCCCACCTGCGTCTTGATCGTATGGGGGGAAACGATCAACTCCCGGGCCATCTCTGCGTAGGTCTGCCCGGCTACCAATAACTGCAACACCTGCCGCTCGCGCCGAGAGAGTGGTTCGAGACGAGCGTGCCGCTCGACACGCTCGTCTCGAACAACAGCTCCTCTGCTCCCTTGCAGCAATCTCCGCGCTGATCCCTCCAGAAGCGCAAGCATACGGAGCGTAGCGGACCGAGAATGCTCCTCCGGGTGCGCGCACAGCCAGATCTCAAGCACCTCTTTCATGAGAGGTTCACCTGCATCGAGTTCCAGACGAATCGTTCCTTCTGTCTCGATACGAGCAAGCAGGAGCGCGGCTACCTGCCTGGCTTGCTCACGCTCCCCGTTGCGATGCAGGGCAGCGACTGAGAGCGCCAGTTGCTCGATTGTGGTGTCGAAAGTAGGGGGTTGCTCCAGACGTTCTTGAAAGTGGGAAAGAAGTTCAAGAGCCTGGGTGCTGTACTGGCGTGCCAGGTACACCCGCACGACCATCAGCACTTCCCAGCGGTGCAGAGGACTCCAGGTCTCCGGCGTGCGCACAGCCTGCTCTGCCCACACCAATGCCGCTTCCAGATTACCCTCCATGAGCCAGAGTTGAACGCGGAGGATCGTCATCCATGGAATGCGCGCGGTAAACCTCTCGCGTTCCATGAGCGCTTCGAGTTGCTGGAAAGATCGTTGGGCGGCCACGAGATCTCTTTTTGCCAGGGCAAGCCGTGTGGAGAAAATCTCTCCCATCACTAACAATTCAACCTGTTGCCAGTTTTGTGCGATCTGAAGCATCTGCTGGAGCCAGTGTGCTGCTTCCTCCAACCCTCCCTGAGCATAGGAGATGAGGAACAGCGCATAGAAAAGCTGGCCTTCCCACGGGGCGCGCCCACCAAGCCGTTCGATCAGGGCGAGTCCTTCTTGACAGACCTGCCGTGCTTGATGGAGTTGACCAGCTTGTACCAGGGAATGTGCGAGCCAAACCATGACGCGGATGGACACAAGAGGATCATCGACCTCCCTCATCGCCTGTCTGGCAGCCTGCAACCGAGGTATCAGGAAAGCCCCTTCGCCTTGAAGGACGACGGCTCGAAAGAAAGGGAGGGTGAGCCGGATGACGTTCCAGCTCACTTCTTCATCGGGGGGCAGCGCTTCTATTTCCTGGGTAAGCTGCTGCAAACGTTCGCTGTCACCACGTTTGACGAGCGTTCGCGTCTCGACGAGGGCACGCAGCACATGCAGGCGTAATCTGACAAACGCTCTCTCTGAATCAGAAAGCGAGAATGCCTCCGCGTTGCGCACGATTTCTTCCAGGCGCGTCCACGTCCATTCCATCTGGATGCCGAGATTGGCATGACCCACTCCTGTATCGATGCTGGCGGAATTGAGCAAACGGAAAGCCGCATCGAGTGCCAGGCGCTGGTATGCGCGCAAAACGGTATCTGGTAGAACCAGGGTCCAGCGATGGACCATCCTGGCTTCCCCATTGAGCCAGAAGTAAGGTGCAGCTTGCTCCATCAGGTCAGCAGCATACGAGTAGTCAGCAGCGGAAAGCGCATGGGTGATAGCCTCTCGGAACTCACCTTGCGCTTCATACCAGTGGGCTGCTTGAACATGCAGGAGCGGCACCAGTTCCGGCTGGCTGGCCTGCAAACGAGCTTGCAACGCCTCCCGGAAAAGATCGTGATAGCGATACCATTGTCGGTGTTCGTCGAGTGGCACGACAAAGAGATTGGCCCGTTCTAGTTCTTCGAGCATCTGCTGGCAGACCTCACGCGTCGCTCCTACAATGAGGGCCTGGCAGATCTCGGCATTCATCCTTGTCACCACGCTCGTCTGGAGCACAAAATCCTGAAGCCCAGCCGAGAGCCCTGCGAGAATGTCCTGTTGCACATAATCCAGCAGATAGCGATGAGAGCCTCCAAAGTCCGAAGCGGCACGAGAGGGGTTCGGGTATTTGGAGAGAGAAAGTGCCGCCAGTTGTAGGCCCGCGATCCAGCCCTCGGTACGATCCGTGAGCGTTGCGACCGCTGCTTCGCTGAGCGGAAGATTCATGCCTTGTACCAGGAACAAGGCCGCTTCCTCCTCAGTAAAACGCAGATCACTGGCGCGAATCTCCAGAACCTGCCCTTTCACACGCCATGTCGCGAGGGGAAGCACCGGATCGCTCCGGGTGGCAAGGATCAGGTGGAAGCTGGAAGGCAGATGATCGAGGAAGAAGCTCAGGGAATCGTGAATCGCCTGGTCAGAGATCACATGGAAGTCATCCAGGATCAGCAAGATTTCCTGCCGCAGAAGGGCCAGTTCATTGAGGAGCAGCACCAGGATGGTCGAGAGCGGGGGAGACTGGGGCGAGTGCAGCAGGGCGAAGGCTTCCGCTCCAAGCGTGGGCCGACATCGACGGAGAGCCGCAATGCATGCTGTCCAAAAGCGCGTTTGATCGGTGTCCTGGCTATCGAGAGACAGCCAGGACACCGAGTTCTCCTGCCGATTGGCCCAGGTCGAGAGCAACGTAGTTTTGCCACTTCCCGCAGAGGAAGAGATCAGCGTCAGAGGGTGAGTCCAGGCGGCGTCCAGGTCGCGGAGAAGACGCAAGCGCTCGACGAGAAAGCTCGGCAAACGGGGAGAGACCAGTTTGGTGGAGAGCAACGGGGTCGTGTGTTCGGACACCGGTTGCGCACGAGGGGATACGTGGGGCACGGAGGCAAGAGTGCTCGCTAGTTCCTCCAGGCGTGCGAATGTCACCTGAGATGACGGACCCAGATAGCCCTTGCGCGTGTGCTGGCCTTGTTTGCGGTAGGCATACCAGTACCCGTTTCCCCGTGCGCGAGCTTCTTTCAGCACCGAGAGCCGCCCCGCTTTGCCCACAAAAGCAAACGAGGAGTGCGTTTCGAGCCACACCGAGAAGGCTCGCTCGTCTTCTTCTGAGAAACACGACGCGACGTCCCCGTCGGTGTGCAGTTCATAGTGCTGGTGCGGCTCCGACCAGGTGAGCGCAGTTCGCGGCAGATTGGGCATGGTTCCGTCCTCCTATGTTGGGGATCTCCTTTTTTCCGTTCCCCAACATAGGAGGAGTATAACACACGACAAGACCAGCAAGGAAGCACACTGGTGATCGATGGACGAAACAGTCCCACCTCCCATTCTTTGGGACATCAAGCGTCTCACAAATCGACCGTTTTTTGCGACAACAAGAGGCCCTTACGACTGTTTAGCATGAATTGCCTTGCTATGCAGACGACCAACGCCGCCCTCGCGGCTAGCCGCGCTCAGGTCGTCTGCTATGAATTGCCTGCCAGACGTTCTCGGGCGTCAAGGGGATATCCAGCGTGGTGATCCCCAGGGGCGCCAGTGCGTCGAGCACGGCGTTGGCAACGGCGGCGGGAGCGGCAACAGTACCTGCTTCTCCCGCACCCTTGACGCCTAGAATGTTGAGCGGGCTGGGGGTCTCCGTAAGCACAAGCTCGAAACGCGGCAGCGAGTCCGCTAAGGGAACGGCATAGTCCATCAGAGTGGAGGAAAGCACCTCGCCATTACCGTCGTACACCATCTGCTCACAGAGGGCCTGCCCAATGCCCTGCGCAATGGCCCCGTGTGTCTGCCCTTCCACCAGCGTCGGCATCAGGACGCAGCCATAATCATCGACCGCGACATAGCGCCGCAGCTTCACCTCGCCCGTTGCGGGATCGATCTGCACCACGGCAAGATGCGCGCCGAAGGGATAGGCTAAATCCCCAGGCTCGAAGCCCTGCATGCTGCATAGCCCTTTGAGCAGCTCTTTTTGCAGGTCTTCCGGGAACTCGGACTTTTGCGCCGGATTCTCGGCAATCGTCGCCAGTTGAGCCAGCGTGTACGATTTGCCAGGGACGCCGGAGACCTGGACGCGGCCCTCGCGGACTTCCAGATCGCCCTCAGCCACTTCTAGCAGGTGCGCGGCAAGCTTGAGCATCTGCGCCTTCACCGCCTGCGCGGAGAGTTTGAGCGCAACTCCACCAACGGCCATGCTGCGGCTGCCAAAGGTGGCGAGCGAGTGCGTGTTGGGGCTATCACCGATCTGCACTTCAACTAACTCGTGCGGAACGCCAAATTCCTGCGCGACAATGGCCGCGAATGTGGTGGCATGCCCCTGCCCACTATCAACGGAGGCGCTCTCGACGAGAATCTTCCCATCCGGCGCGATGCGCACCTGCCCGCTATCAGGCTGCCCGCTGAGACTCTGTCCTCCCGAACCTGTGCTCTCTATGTACAGACACAGCCCGACGCCAGCATACTGCCCCTCTTGACGCAGACGGGCCTGCTCTGCACGCAACTCTTGATAACCTGCTGAGGTCAGTAATGTATCCAGAGCCTGCGCATACGTCCCGGAGTCATAGATGGTTCCGGTAGCAGTCGTATAGGGGAACGCGTCGGGTGGGATCAGGTTGCGTTTGCGCACCTCAACGGGCTCCAGAGAGAGTTCATGCGCGATGGCATCCATTGTACGCTCAATACAATAGCAGGCTTCCGGGCGTCCGGCTCCCCGATAGGGACCGGTGGGAGCTGCGTTCGTTTTGACGCCATTAATGATGGTCTGGATCGCGGGGATGGCGTACGTGCCTGAGATCATTGAAGCCGTAGAGCCGACGCTGGCAAGGCTAAAATCGCCAGGGTAGCCGCCCAGGTCGGCGAACAGTTCCGCCTTCAGCGCCAGCACGGTCCCATCCCGGCGCACCGCAGCCTGCATATTAGCCAGGAGGCCGCGTCCATGCCCCATCGAGACCATATTTTCCATGCGGTTTTCCAGCCAGCGTACCGGTCTTTGCAGTTCGCGCGCCAGGAAGGCCGTCACGATTTCCTCGCCACAGAGCCGCGTTTTGCCGCCAAAGGCGCCTCCGACGTTCGGAATGGTGATCTTGATGTCCGTCGGCGACATTTGCAAAATAAGCATGAACTGGAGCCGGGCCAGCCAGATGGATTGGTTGGAGATCCAGACCGAGAGCGTTCCGTCCGCGTGCCCTTCCGCGAGAATGGCTCGCGGCTCCATAGGCATCAACGCCAGGCGCGGCTGGTTTAAGCTCAGTGAGACGATTTTATCGGCCTGCGCGAAAGCTCCTGCAACGTCGCCCGTTGTCTTCTCCTGGACAACAGCGATATTTCCCTGCTCGTTAAATATCTTAGGCGCGTCTTCGCGCAACGCTGCTTCGATGCCTGCAACGGAAGGCAGCACCTCATAGTCAACGTCGATCAGCTCAACCCCGTCCAACGCAGCCGTTTCGCTCTCAGCCACCACTGCCGCAACCGGTTCGCCGACGAAATTGACCTCCCCGATTGCCAGGCAGGGCTGCGACGGCCACGAGCCTGGCCCGAGATTGATCAGTAATGAACCCAGATGCGCTATATCCGCACCGGTTACAACCCTCACCACGCCAGGATGCGCCTGGGCCTTGCTGGTATCAATGCTGACGATGCGCGCATGAGGATACAGGCTGTGTACAAAACTGATATGGAGCATCCCCGGACGACGAATATCGCCCACATATTGCCCTCTGCCAGTAATCAATACCGGGTCCTCGCGACGGCGCACCTTGTGCTGAGAACTTCCATTCGCTGTTGTTGACTCGCTCATATCATCCTCTTCTTGAGTTGCTATATAAACGGTAGGGACAGGGCAACCGCAAGGGTTGCCCCTACACATCTGCGCAGATATATGTCTGCATCATCGAGCCTGGGCAACCGGTAGGGGCCGGGCTTGCCCCTGCCCTACAGATCCTCGCATATGTATGCGTCATCTGCTAGCGGTTTTACGAGGTTGGGTGTGCTGCGCCGATAGCGTTCAAAGGCTGCATGCGTCGTTTGATCGTAGTGCGGAAAAACCTCGTAGTCTACCAGGTTAAGCGCATCAAAGGCTGTCAGCCCTACCTCGCGATTTTCGTTAAAGGGTTCCTGCGCCGCAAGCTGGACGGTTAGCGTCAGAACCATAGCGCCCGCGCTATAGCCTGCCAGGACATAATCATCTTTGCAGACAAAGTCTTTGATACTGCGATCAAGCCCTGAGCGGCGGAGGTTGTGCAATAGGAGGCAGGCGTTGCCTCCGGTGATGCAGAGGATGTTGGCGCGTTGCAATTTGGCTCGCTCTTCCGAGGCATCCTCTTTAGCATTATCAATATACACAAATTCCGCGTGATAGCGGTCGGCGATGGCCCGCCACGAACTGCAAAAAATTTCGTAGCTCCTGCCATGCAGTCCGCCATTTGCTGGCATACAGGCAAATATCTTAGGTGAAAGCTCAGCGGGAAATAGCAACGGGAATACACGCCGTTGAGCCTCCTCGATGACATGCGAAAAGAGCACAATACGCTTCATCTTCGTGACGCTCTAGCCTTTTCCTTCGGCCTCGCGTATCACCTCGGCTGCCGTGCGAAAACCATCGACGCCCGCTGGCATGCCACAATAGATCGTAGCTTGCAGTAGCACCTCCTGAATCTCTTCTTTTGTACAGCCATTATTAAGAGCGCCGCGCACATGAATCCTCAGCTCATGCGAACGATTGAGCGCGGCAAGCATGCCGACATTGACCAGGCTGCGCATCTTCCTGGAAAGCCCCGGGCGCGTCCAGATCGTTCCCCAGCATGCCTCTGTTACCAGTTCTTGCAAAGGACGCGTGAAATCATCGGCATTAGCCAGCGACTTTTCAACGTACTCATCTCCCAGGACAGCGCGGCGCACGGCCATCCCCTGCTCGAATTTTTCTCGATCCATTTTTTACTCCTTTGTTGATATGCTTAAATATAGCACCTATTACCCCCGGGGCGCGATGCGTCTCAGCACCGCGTCGCACTCGTCGTTCATCTCGCGCAACACCTCGGCTGCCGGTCGAATCTCTTTGAACATGCCCACCGATTGACCGACAAAATAGTTGATCAGTTGCTTGCCCCCCTCGCCGCCCTGCGTGGCATCTATCGCGATACGACGGCGCGCCTGCGCAACCAGGGTGCCATGCAATGGCATCGGCAAAGGATCGGGATTGTTGGGATCTTCCCAGGCGTCGGTCCAGGCGGAACGGAGTTGACGCGCGGGCTTGCCGGTAGAGGAACGCGAACGCAAGGTATCGCTAGAAGTGGCGTTGATGAATTTTTCCTTCACCACAGGATGCGTCTCGGCCTCCTGAGTCATCAGCCAGACGGAGCCGGTCCACGCTCCCTGCGCTCCCAGAGCCAGCGCGGCGGCAAGCTGTCTCCCGCTGGCAATGCCGCCCGCGCACAGCACAGGCGTGGGCGCAACCACATCCACCACCTGAGGAGCAAGCACCATCGTGGCAATCTCACCGGTATGGCCGCCCGCTTCAAAGCCCTGCGCGACAATCAGATCAACGCCCGCCGCTTTCTGCTTGATGGCATGCTTGACCGCGCCCACCAGCGCGCCGACACGCACCCCTTGCCGGTGCGCACGCTCGATGATATGCGCGGGTGGCACGCCGAGCGCGTTGACGATCAACTTGACCTGATGGGAAAGCGCGACATCAGCCATCTGCTCCGCTCGCTTATGCGCCATACCCAGGCCAGCTCTTGAGGCAATATTCTCGCCATCTCTGGATGCATCCGGCAATGGCGGCACATGATAGGTATCGAGCAGCGTTTCGACGAAATCGCGATGTCCCTGCGGAATAAGCTGCTGCAAGGCTTGCATATCAAGGCCGCCCTGCTCACGACCGACGTATTTCTCTGGAATAATGAAATCGACGCCAAAGGGCTTGCCGTCGGACTCCTTCGCGATAAAGTGCAGCGCGCGGTCAAGCTCATCCGGCGTCATGCTGGCAGCGCCGAGAACGCCGAAGCCACCCGCTTTGCTCACGGCAGCAACGACTGCGCGGCTATGGCTGAAGGCAAAAACAGGGATATCGATTCCATACTCATCACAGATCGCTGTGCGCATGTGTTCCTCCTTAACGCTTCGTCAGGACCCGATCTATTACGTCTGTGCCCGCTTTAGCACACCTGTCAATTGGTGGGAAGGCGATAAATCGCCCGTTGGACGCGCTGAAGCGGGTCCCTACGGCTCCGATGCTCCTTCTGCTCCAACCAGGGCGGCGCGCATACGATGGGTGAGGTATGAGCCGTCGCGCGGGGGCAGCACGCGGGGCAGGTCCTCTGGCGATACTTTCACGGCGGCGAATAGCACATCCTGTAATGTGTGAATGTCTGCGCGCAATGTGACCAGTTCGCCTTCCTCACGGATGGTACAGGCATAGTGAAAGCCACAGCCTCTGGCAACGGCAGCCAGATCGGCTCCCATTGCGGTATGCGTGAGCTGCTGGCCCGTTTCGCCGAAGCGTTCGTTGTCCAGCACCACAATGCGCAGATTGGGCGGGCGCTGGGCGGCGATGGTTGCCAGGCTGCCCAGTCCCATGAGCATCTCCCCGTCTCCGGTCACGATCAGCACGGTGCGCTGCGGTTGCGCCAATGCCAGCCCCAGGCCCATCATCGCTGCCCCACCCATCGCACCCCACAAGGGAAAGTCCAGCGACTCGTTACCGCACGCCGCAAGGTCATAAGCGGGCGCGCCCAGCCCCGCAATAACAAGCAAATCGCCACGATCTTGCAGCAATACACGCAGCGCCTCACGCCGATTGAGCAAGCTCACCTGTCACCTCTCACAAAATTCTTAGCCCCGATCAGCCTTTGCGAGATCAGCACTGCCACGCGGCAACGGCTCTGAAAGGCTTGCATGATCGCGGCCTCGATGGTGGGATACGCATCGGCAAACGTCTCGACGCGATACACTATCACGCCGCTCGCCTCCAGCAACTGCTGAGCATTCTGCCCCATCGGCACCTGCCAGGGATTGAACTCACCCCACTCGCCGCGCATGGTGACGAGCGCCAGCAAGGGCATGTTGCAGACGCGGGGCAATGAAAGCATGTTGATGCAGTTGCCCACGCCGCTCGATTGCATTAGCAGCGCAGCACGTTTGCCGCCGAGAAATGCGCCAGCCGCAAACGCGACGCCCTCTTCCTCAGTCGTTAACGTCACGGCGCGCATCTCTGCATCATGCTGGCACAATTCAATCAAACGTTTGAGGCCGCCATCTGGCACAAATGCGATCATAGCCACGCGATGCGCTTTAAATAAGCTATACGCGCTCTCCGTCCAATCGGCTGCGCTCGGCTGTTCGTTCATAATCACCATTCAGAATATGAGCTTCGCTTTAGGAAACCGTTTGCGCCGACGCGCGGCTGACCTCGTCATAGGCCGCCTGTATTGCTCGCGGCATGCGCTCTTCTCGCGTACGAGGGGCCAGAGCCTGCATCTCGGGCGCTATTTTGGCGACGCATGCTTCCTGATCCAGCCCTTGCGCGACGGCATCAGCCACGCGCGTGCGCAATTCCAGCATCCAGGAACGCAGGGCGCCGAGGGCATCAGGCGGCAGGATCGGGCCATGCCCAGGAATGACATGCTGAGGCTGCAACTGCTCCAGCCGCTCCAGCGCGACAATCCAGTTAGCTATGCTACCGCCTGGCGGCATGGCTGGCACCAGTTCGTTGAAGAGCAGGTCGCCGGTAAATAGGGTGCGCGATTGCGGCAGCCAGGCGAAACTATCGCTCGGGCTATGAGCAAGGCCAAAGTAGATCAACTGGACCTCAATATCGCCCACAAAAATTGTGAGGGTGTCTTGAAAGGTGACGGTTGGGGGTGTGATGGTGATATCACCAAGCTGCTCAGCCATCTGCGGATTCTGTTTAAACGCTGCAACCGAGGCCGCACCGGTTGTCAACATGTGCTCACGCACTCCCTGATGTGCGATAATCAAACCATCGCCAAATACCTGGTTGCCAAAGACATGATCGCCATGAGGATGGGTATTAAAAAGGCTTAACGCGCCCTGCCGGCTACGCTCCTGGGCAGCAGTTCGCAGAGGCGTGGCTTCGGCGACGCTGATCCCCGAATCAATCACCAGGGCGCTATCCCCATTAGCAATAATGCCGCGATTGCAAATGCCACCGAAGGCCGCCAGCACCCCTGGAACGACCTCCTGTAAAGTAAATTCAGGCATGGATCTTCCTTTCAGCTCCTTGATACATTCTAGCTGTTCATTATCCCTTTATATATGTATCACAAATCAGAGAAAGATGGAAAATATTGTAACAATATGACGCTGTATTTTTTGACGGGGCTTCTCAAACGTTATCTTTTCAGACAGAACGGCTCGCTTACGAGCCATTGTGGAGAGGAAGGTGCAGGGCTGTGGGCGCAGCCCTGCACCTTCCTCTCCCTGTGAGCGCCGACGGCGCGAGCAGTCAAAGCCCGTAGCGACTTCTGAGAAGCCCTGTATTTTTGAGCAGAAAACTTGTACCTTTGGATGATCTCTGCTATGCTTTCTCCCAGTGCCACCATACAACGTTTCATCGTCGAACGTATCGCTCCTCTACGAGGATAGAAGGGAACGGTTACCGAAAACATGCCTGCAAACAACTATCTGCCAACAACCTGGTACGATCCCCGTGCAGAGATGCGACCATCAGCTACTCAGGGCACGGGGATGTTTGCCAGCCGACCCATCCGTAAAGGCGAAGTTGTGGTCAGGATCGGCGGCACGGTTATGACCGAGGAGGAGTTCCAGGAATATATCTTAACCGTTCCTCGCTACAATGCGATACAGATTGGGGAAGGGCTGCATCTCGTTGATCTTCCCACGTCGCCAGGAGGGATGAATCATTCCTGTGACGCGAATCTGTGGATGAGCGACGAGGTTACGGTCGTCGCTCGCCGCGATATCGCCGCAGGGGAAGAGCTGACGCAGGATTACGCCCTGTACACCATAAGCCCAACATGGAGCATGCAGCCATGTCGCTGCGGGACGCCCGTTTGCCGCAAGGTGATTACAGGCAATGATTGGCAGTTCCCAGACGTCCAGGCACGCTATCAAAATCACTTCTCCCCGTTTCTCAACGAGCGCATCCGTCGCTTGCGAGAAGACGGCCCACAGCATTAAACCAGTTGATCGCGTAACGCAGCCAGGTCGGGATCGCTTTTCGACCATTCTTTGAGGTCAGGCGCGAGGGTCAACGCTTCCGTTAAGAGCTCGGCTGCTTTCCCCAGTTGGTTCTGCTGTGCGTAAAAGCAAGCTAGATTATAGAGGAAACTCCCTTTCACCCACGCTGGCACTTCGGCCTGAACGATTCTGCTGGCGCACTTTTCACGCATCTCAATCGCCCGTAGCAGGTCATGACGGTCGGCATAGTACTGCGTGAGATGCTCCTGACCGTGCTCGTAGCAAGAACCCAAGAAGGCGGCATACAGCGGCCTCTCCCCAGAAATTGCGGCGAAGCGATTGGAGGTTGTCAGGTCTTCTTCACTGAGTTGCTCGAACAACTTGACGATGTCAGCGTAGACCTGCTCGAATTCAGCGCGAACATCCGACCAGGGACGCTGTCTGTGCTGCTCAAATACCATCGAGTTGAGTTGTTGTTCATCTTCTTCGCGCGATGGTACCTCCTGCTGCTGTAGGACAGCATTCAACTTCGAGATGAAGCTCTGAAGCCAGAATGTCCTGTGAGCCATGTGATCTTTGGCCGACCAGAGTTCCGGCGTTCCAATGGCGGTACGCTCGGCCTCGCTTAATCCCTGCAAAAAGGCTTCGTCATCGAGATGGCCCTGCTGCAAGAGATCGCGGACGATAGGTTTTAAAGGCTGTGCGGTCATTGAAGTTCCCTTTCTTACATCGCAATGTCAAATCTTCTGGTGCAAGTATCCCACGCAAAGCGGTCAAATTCGACCCGCATTGGGCAAGCGCGAGGCATTGCCCCTACCCATCATCGCAGGCACCCCTACAGGGTTGGCACGATGTTGGAGGACGACAGGGGCGATCAATCGCGCCGGGACGGGGTGTGGGACTGTTGGACCGGTATGGGTAGGGGCAATGCCTCGCGCTTGCCCTGTGGCGGGTTGGCACGATGTTGGTAGGGGCAATGCCTCGCACTTGCCCTGTGGCGGGTTGGCACGATGTTGGTAGGGGCAATGCCTTGCGCTTGCCCTGGCTAGGGAGTGGGCGGGAGTTGCAAGACACGCTCATATAGTTGGCTATAGGAAATTGCGCTGGTCCGCCAGCGCGAATCGTAGGTCATAGCGCGCTTGACAAGCTCGGGCCAGCGGGTGCGCCGGCTGTAGAGCCGTAACGCACGCTGGAGCGCATAGAGTAGGGCCGTCGGGGTGTATGCTGTGAAGCTGATGCCGTTGCCCACTTTGGGATAGGCATTCAGATCAATCACGGTATCAGCCAGGCCACCAGTCGCGTGGACGATGGGCAGTGTGCCGTAGCGGAGCGCAATCAACTGACCGATACCTCCTGGCTCGAAGGCGCTGGGCATGAGAAAGAAGTCGGAGCCGGCGTAGATGCGGTGGGAGAGGGCAAGATCGAAGTCGATACGTGTGCGCACGTTGTCTGTGCTCGCGGCAAGCTCACGGAATACTTGCTCGTAACGAGGCTGGCCCTTGCCGAGCACCACCAGTTGCAGACGCAGGGCGCGCAGCTCAGTGGCGATGGCAGCGATGAGATCGAAGCCCTTTTGATCGACCAGCCGGCTTACGATACCTATCACCGGTACCGTCGCCTCATCGACCAGCCCGAACTCCTCTCGCAGCGCGGCACGATTGCGCAATTTGGCCGCGGGAGCCTCTTCCGCCGTGTAAGGCGCTACTAGATCCCTATCGGTGGCAGGGTTCCAGGCATCCCAATCAAGGCCGTTGGGAATGCCGCTGATGCGCGGATGACGCTGGAAGAGCGCCTCGTCCAGCCCCCAGCCGTAGTCCAGGGTTTGAATCTCCTCAGCGTAGCGCCGCGAGACGGTGGTGATCGCGTCTGCATACATAATGCCCGCCTTCATCCAGTTGACGTCTCCCCAGAACTCCAGCCCGTTCGGGACGAAGACGCGCGTAGGCTCCAGGCCAGCATCCAGCAGGATGGAGGGGTCCCAGCGTCCCTGATATTGCAGGTTATGGATGGTATAGATGATGCGCGTTGCCCCACGGCGCAAGAGGAAGCGATGGCTGGTACGCAGATAGGCGGCGCATGGAGCCGTCTGCCAATCGTTGAGATGGATGATATCGGGAGCAAAGCCCAGATGCGGCAGGGCATCAAGCAGGCCGCGACAGAAGAGTAGAAAACGCCGCTGCTCATCGCGCTCTTCATTGCCCAGGTAAAGCCGCTGATGGCGAGCAAAGAACTCGTCCTGGTCGAGCAAATAAACCGTGACCTGCGAATCGGGCAGCATGGTCTGCAAGATTGATAGCGTATAATTGACCCCGTTCATAGGAATCGTCAGCACAACGCCCGTAGGCTCGATGCCCCAGATCCTGGGATCAATCGTGCCGTAGCGTGGCAGGAAAACGCGTACGTCATGGCCTAACGCCGCCAGATCTTTGGGCAAACTTCCTATCACATCGCCCACACCCCCCTCTTTGGCAAAAGGAGCAGCTTCCGTGGCAACCAGCAAAATCTTGCGCGGCACATCACCGGCCATAATCACATCATCTTTCTAGTTCGTTTATTACCCACAATCATAGCATATGCGGACATTTCACATCCGTCACAGGGCAAGCGCAAGGCATTGCCCCTACAGCTATACATAGTAGGGGCTGGGCTTGCCCCTGCCCTGCTGCCCCTACAGACACCATGGTAGGGGCTGGGCTTGCCCCCGCCCTGCTGCTGCCTATAAGATATAATAAACCACGCTGGGCAAGCACAAGGCATTGCCCCTACAGCCATACATAGTAGGGGCGGGGCTTGCCCCCGCCCTGCTGAAGAAAGGATGTTGTGGTATGAGCAAGGTATTGGCGGTTATTTTAGCTGGCGGACAGGGTGAGCGGTTGAGCCTGCTCTCACAGAAAAGGGCCAAGCCCGCCGTTCCCTTCGCGGGCAAGTATCGCATTATCGATTTTGCACTCAGCAATTGCGTCAATTCGGGCATTACCGACGTCGCGGTGTTGACGCAATATCGCCCCCACTCGCTCAATGACCATATCGGCATCGGCAAGCCCTGGGACCTGGACCGGCAGCAGGGCGGCATTCACCTGTTACAGCCGTATATCGGCCCTCAGGAGTCGGATTGGTATCAGGGAACGGCAGATGCTGTGTATCAAAATCTGGGCTTCATTATGGAAAGTCGCTGCGACCAGGTGCTGATCCTGGCTGGCGATCATATTTACCGCATGGACTATGGGCCGATGATTGCCTTTCACCAGCAGCGCAACGCCGATATGACGCTGGGCGCTGTGGTGATACCTATCGAGGAGGGGAATCGCTTCGGCATCCTGGAAACCGATGCGGAGGGACGGGTGGTCTCGTTTGAGGAGAAGCCGGAGCGACCACGCGGCACGCTTGGTTCGATGGGGATTTATATCTTCAGCCGCGACGCCCTGGTGCGTGAGCTGATCGAGAACGCGCAGTCCGCCAACCATCATGACTTCGGTCACAACATTATCCCGACGATGGTGGCCCAAAACAAGCCAGTTTACGCCTATCCCTTTACAGGGTACTGGCAGGATGTGGGCACGATCCAATCGTACTGGGAGGCCCATATGGCGCTGCTGAGTGATCGCTCCCCCTTCGATCTGTACGATCCCTCCTGGGTCATTCATACGCGTAGCGAGGAGCGCCCGCCGGCGCATATCCGCGACGGGGCGCAGGTGATTAATAGCCTGATCTCGCACGGCTGCATCATCAAGGGGCGCGTCGAGCATAGCGTGCTTTCCCCAGGCGTGATCGTCGAGGAGGGCGCGGTGGTGCGCGATTCCATCCTGCTCTTCGACACCATCGTCGGCGCAGGCAGCACTATTGACCACACCATCACGGATAAGGAGGTGATCGTCGGCAAACAGTGCCAGATTGGCTACGGCGATGATATGACGCCGAACAGACTGGAGCCGACGCGGCTCAACGTCGGCATCACGCTGATCGGCAAGCGCGCCCATCTGCCGGACAACCTCAAGGTTGGTCGCAACTGCAAAATCGGAACCGATCTGCGCCCCGAGGACTTCCCAGCGGACACCCTCGCCAGCGGCGAAACCGTCGAAGACCGCACCTTCCTGCACGGCTGGGAACGCGACCTCCGAAGGTAGGGACCCGATTTATCGCGTCCTGCGCGGTTTATCGCCTTCCCCGCGCCATAGTGGCCTGTATATGGCATCGGCAGCCCGTGGCAACAATTCGTCCGTGGCGACGAGCTTGAGCGCGTCCGCTTCAGCGCCGTTCCATGCAACTATTCCCCCTGCATGGAAGATCGCCATGCTCCCGATTATGGGATTGTGTGAGGGTAGGCCGACAGGGAGGCGATAAATCGGACGGGATAAATCTCGTCGCCACGGCTTGTTCGAACGCCGCCATATCACAATCTCGTTATTAGCGAGCCACAACGATCATGCCAGACTGAATTCGCTCGAATAGACGGTACCAGCGCCGCCAGGGACGGTATCTGAACCGGCGCGAAAGTCCAGCCGCGCGCGATAGACGCCTGCGGGCCACGGACCGGCGGTGTTGATGCTGACATCCATGCTCGCGCCCGCGTTCAAGGTGTGGAGGCGGGTCAGGATCTCCAGCCTGCACGGGGCCATCTTCTGCCAGGAGTCGCCCACCTGGCGCTGCACGGTGAGTACGGTGCAGTTCGTCTGGTGGTCGGCAAAGTTGATCGCCTGATTGCTCTGGTTCTTAATGGTCACATGCACAACGCTGCCAGGCGGATAGCTGGCCGCCCCCACCTGCAAGATCACCGCGCCGGTCGGAGGCTGAGCTGGCGGCTGCGTGGGATGCGAGGTTGGACCGCTCCCCGTGGTGGGCGTCACACCGTTGCCCGATCCGGTAGGAGTCGGACTTGCTCCACCTGTCCCCGACCCGTTGCCGCTCGCGCTGCCGTCGTTATGTCCGCATCCAATCAACAAAACCAT
>DASRHT010000035.1:0-64717 GCA_035650355.1 Ktedonobacteraceae bacterium | reverse complement strand
TGCAAAACGCTGCAAGGCGGCGTTCCCAGAGTGGAGGGTCTGTTCCACCAGTGCTTGCAGAATGGCCTCTTTGCTGTCAAAGTAGCGATAGGTCAGCCCATAACTGACCTGGGCGGCAAGAGCGACATCCGCCATCGTCATTGCCCGGCCTTTTTGCGCAAAGACCTTCCAAGCGGCTTCCAGGATGTTGGCGCGCTGCGCATCACGAATCTGCTGATTGGCTTCTTCCGTGCGTGGCATATCCATTCCTTTCTTTATGATTGATGAAATCGGTCATTGCTAAGAATAGTATAGTTGTGCGAGGACAGCCGTGTCAAGGATGTGGATAGAGCAAGCCGAGCGAGCACACACTCCGCTGAGAAGAGGAGCAGAAAACCCACAGCAAGAGCAAAGCACACGGGAAGGCTCTTGCTGGATCGCATCGGCCTTCTTCGGGGAAGCGATTGGCGAGGACGAGGGGGATGCCTGACTTTGCAGACACGGTGGTGTCAGCTTTCATCATCGCTCTTATTGCTCAGTGAGAAAGCCTCGTTGCGCATCCCGTGGGCAAGGCCGCCAATCGCTTTCCTGGCTTGCCATTATCAAGGAAAATGTAGGCAACCGCCTGACTGGCTTGACGAAGATCATCAGTGCCAGTGACAATCCTTACAACTAACTGCTGGATAAGCGTTCCGTAGACTGGTTGTTGCCAGAGTTCATTGGCAAAGGTTGCCTGGCTTGCACCAAAGCCAAGCGCGCCAGCAGCAACTATCGCTGCCAGGCCTTTGATCATCTGGCGACGGGACGTTGGACGGCTCACATGTTCAAACAGCGATGACGTCATAGATGGTTCCTCCTCTAGAGTTAACAGAGCAATGTGTCTTCTTGGAGCATAAGCTGGCCATGTGGTTTTTTCTAGACACAGCAGTGTGTAGCGATGGGTATGAACAGAGGCACCGGATGCCGACTCGGTAAACGGGAGGGATAGCTGTATGGAAGGTCTCTCTCATCAGAGAGATGACCGGTATTGGGTAGATGAAGGCCAGGCGTTCAAGCTACCAGCCAATCACCTGGAATCCTGCCCAATAATAGGGATCGGCATAGGGGCAAGCAGTGGGTTCATGATACTCAGCAGCCCAGCGCACGAGGCGTTGCGCATCTTTCTCGGCAATGCGCGCCTGCCGGCCGCGCACTGCGACTCGCCGCCATCGCCTGGTTGTGGAAAGCTTTGCGTGCTGCCCAGGTTGCCAGGGGGCGAGAAGGTTTCTGAGCTGTTTGGAGCTGGATGGCATCGGGAGTGTACTCTGCCAGCGTATCAGCTCCGCATTGGTAACTGTGCGCAGCCAGGTTTGTGCTTGTGCCAGGGCTGACGCTGGCGGCTCCTGATCAAGGTGTGGCAACCACTCCTGGACGAAACGGACCATCAACAGATACGTCGCTTGATCATCAACAGGCCACTGAGAGGCGAGCACTGCCCGGGCTCCGGCTTGTAGCATGGCCGCAGCCAGGCTATGGACCTCATCGCGAGCGCCTTGCAGATCAAGCAGCGCCGTCTGGCAAGCTGAGAGGAGCAGGAGACGGAGCCCGCGCATATCAGCCTGGTGACTGAGTACTTCAGCCATCGAGAGGCGTTCCCCTTGCGCCAGGTGCAACGCTGAACGCAAAAAATCTTTCTGGTCAAAGGTCCCATGACAGCAGGCATCAACCATCCAGCACGTCCCCAAAGCCGTGAGCAGCCGCTCACGGGTAGCCTGTCGCTTGACATGCGCTTTGCCTGGCAGGGCGGCTCGTTGCGCTAGCATTGAGATAGTGAGAGCTTCCGCCTCACTCCAGGGTAAATTGTGATGCGGGTCACCCAATGTATACACACCCGCCTGGGGGCTACGGGGGCTGACGTCCTGCAAGAGCGAACGGGCGCTGGGAGCAATGCTTGTTGGGAGGATCTCACCAACCGAGCGTCCATCAGCAAGCACGATGGCGGCCAGAGGGAAGGCCGCCAGATGACCACAGGGGATGAGGGTCAGACTACGCACTCCCTGCTCACATAACCAGGTAAGCAGTGGCTGCATCACCATGGTACTCAACTGCTTCAAGCAGCGGTCAAGCTCGCGCCGAAGAAATTTCTGATCGAGCGTGGTGGCGAGTCGGTCTCGTTCCTCGGCAGTGAGGGTGGCAAGAGGTCGCTTGGCCAGGCGGGCGAATGGCTCACAACGCATGGCCTCCTCTAGCGCCTTTTCAATGGTGCTTTCCTGCTGCGCTTGCAGACACGACATGCGCAAGGCCTTGCCATGTGCCTGCAAGGTATCACCCTGCCATTGTGCGCACACCTGCGCAAAGCCTTGACCCATCTGCGCAAGCGCAAACCCGCCGATGAGCCGCTCAGACCCATCGTGCAAACGCGTTTCGACGAGCGCGCTCACCCAGGCGTCGGTGAGATCGGGCAAATCCAGGGCGGCAAAATGAGCAGGAGAAGAATCATCTGAACATGCACTCAGTGCAGCTACCGCCACGCCACCCCAGGGGGTCGCCGCTACGTACACCAGAGCATGTCCTGGACCAATACATTCTGCCGCATGCAAGATGGTAGTCGCATCAAGGGAGGCGTGCAAGAAATCGGGAGGATCACCTGCCGCTCGAATCTCGGAGACGCAGGTATCAAAGGCGGCTTTAGCTTGCCGATAGGCTGTGGTATATGCTAAGTCGAGGCTGCGACGCGTAGCTTCATCGAGCTCTTGCGAGGAGAGCGCATGCAGATCAGCTTGTATCCTGATCAATTGCTCTCGTGCATGCAGGTAATGGGAGCGACGTTGTTCATCCATGATCAGCATTAGGTCGGCGGCGTCAAGCGCCATTGCTTCGGCAAGTCCACGAGCGCGTCCCCGCTCCATTGCCACAACTGCCTCGCTCACTTGTCCCAGGCGATGACGTGCATAGCCCAGACGAATGGCAGCATCACGTCCCTCTTTGAGAACGGCATCGCGCCCAAGCGTGCCTGCCCCCAGAATGACCAGGAGGTCTTCAGCTTCGAGGGCCGCGATATACGCATCCTCTACAGCGTCCCAATTGCCATACTGGGCTTGGGCCTCAGCCAAACTCAAATGCTCCTTCCGGTTTTCATGAGGAAAAGCATCTAGCGTGTATATGTGTAAGGCTTCTTGATAACAGGTAATAGCTCGTTCTAAATTCTCTCTTTTTTCCCCAACTATCCGCTGGGTGTAGATGTTACCTAAATTGCTCTGCACTATTGCATAGTAGACAGGGAAATCTTCTAGAGTCCATATTCGCAAAGCTTCGTATTGACAGAGAATAGCGCGCTCTAGGTTCTCACGAGGCTCTCCAGTTATACGCTGTTGATATACATTGCCTTGATTATTTTGTGCCATGGCATAATAGAACGGGAAAGCTTCTAGAGTCCACACACGTAAGGCTTCGTGAAAACAAGTAATAGCATGCTCCAGATTCTCGCGTCGCTCCCCAACAATGTGCTGCACATATGTAAAACCCAAGTTGTTTTGCGTTCTTGCATACTCGAATGGGAAGGTCTCAAGTGTATATGCATATAAGGCTTCGTGAAAACAAGCAATAGCGCGCTCCAGATTCTCCCGTTGTTCTCCTACTATGCGTCCTTGATATGCATTGCCCAGGTTGTTTTGCAACATAGCGTACTCGAACGAGAAAGTGTCAGGGGTCAACATCTGTAAGGCTTCCTGGTAACAAGCAATAGCGCGCTCCAGATTCTCTCGCTGCTCCCCGCTTATACGATTTTGATATGCAAGGCCTAAATTATTCTGTACCTTCGCGTAGTTGAAGGGGAAGACGTCCGGCGTGAGCACGCGCAAAGCTTCGTGAAAACAAGCAATAGCGCGCTCCAGATTCTCTCGCTGCTCTCCGCCTATACGATTTTGGTATATAGAGCCCAAAATACTCTGTGTAATTGCATACTGATAAGGATAGTGGGTCAGAACGTAGCAGCGCAAGACCTCTTTACAACTGTCAATAGCTGTTTCGAGCGCCAGAGCATGGTTGATACCTGGATGTCTAAACCAAGCGTGAGCAAGTTCAAAGTGCAGAGTTGCCAGGAGTTCAGGAGCAGAAATACCGGTCTTCCTGGTTCGCTCTAGTGTATCCTGCAATAAGTCCATACGTGCCTCGGCTGTCTCCTCAGGGCTTTTCTGGTTGAGCAGTTTGATCAACTGCTGCTCGACCTCTTCCAACCAAGGTGGAATATCAAGGACAAAGCCTCCATAAAGGTTGATGTAGGCTTCCCGAATAGCTTCCATCGTTCCTCCACGTCTGCGAGCATCTTGCAGCAGCATAATCGCTTCATGTATGTGTTGTTTCTGTTGTGGGTTTTCCATTGGTTGCGTAAGCCGATCAGGCAGAAGAGTCTCAATGCGCTCATCGAGCAAGCCGAGATGCTTTTCGAGATAGCGACGTTGCTCTCGCGGCGTTGGCTGTGCCATCCACTCCTCAAGCTGAAAGATGAGATCATCGTCCCCTTCGCCAGAACAAGGGGGCGGTTCTGACAGTTGAGATGGAGGAAGAGCTCCGCTACTCTGGGCTGGAGGAGTTTGCTCATGCTCTTGTGACATAGGAGGGCTCCCTGATCTTCGTCTCTAAGACGATGCGTTCTTAATTGCACTACTACATTCATATATCTCTCACGCGGTAGTATCTTGAAATGAATAATAATTCTATATTATAAATAAATTACACATGGTGCATGTATCGAACGTAGTATAAAAGAAAAAGAGCCTCTTGTCTAGAGAGGATGTGCATGACGCTTCTCTGCCAACAAATGGTTCTCACAGTGGTGTGGATAGACATAGCAGTCATCTCAAGCTATTGTTGTAATTGCACAGGAGTGAAAGATAAGCTGCAAGGAGGTCAACAATGGAAATGATCATTATTCTCATGTTGCTGGCGTTCATCCTCGGACTGATCGTTGGCATTATCCTTAGCCGACCGCAGGTGATCCGCTAAATCTTGTTTTTTAGAGGCAAGAGTGCCATGAAGAGGCACTCTGCCTTCTCTCCTGAAGTGTCGTGCTCTATCTGGAAAACCAGCGGAGCTTTCTTAACGAGTAGAAAGGGGGTATCTCATGACGATGGTACCTGCTGGGAAGGGGTGGAACCTGTTTGCTCGTGAACTGGAAGCGATTTTGCGGGCGCATGGCTCCCCCCTTGGTCATCTCACCACGAGACTGGGGATTCATACGGAGAAAGTGCGCCGCCTCAAACAATCACTGACCAGCCGCACGTTTCTCTTTCACCTGCTCAACCCTCAGGAGCTTGAGGAGATCATCCTCGCCTTCCAGCTCACTGGCGAAGAGCAGTTGCGGCTGCAGGCGGCGTTACTGGCGACTGCGATTGAAGAACTGCTGATGAACCGCATAGATCCAGAGAGCGCACTTCAGGCGGCAGAAGAAGTCTTTCCGTTGCTCTTGCTTTGGTTGCGCCAGCGGGTGGAGCAGCAACAAGGACTAGCAACCATCAGGGGGAGAACCGACATGCAAGAGCGCACCCTTGACGAGATGTTTGAGCCCATCTTGGAGCAGCTCAATCATGGGCTGCTTGCCTTATACCTGGGAGAACAGGGCAGCCCGGCTGAGCGATTAGAGCACAATCGCAACGCGCTCAAAAGCTTTCTGGCTGTCCAGGAATCGTTAGAGATGCTCAGCAAGCAGGAGCCTGATCTGAAAGCCGATGCTATCTGGCAACTGTGGTATAGCGAAGCGCAGCAGAATCTTTCCCAGGCACAACAGTCTGTGGAGCAATTGGAACTGTGAACGGAGATCCCGTCCGAAGGAGTTATAGCTAGCTCGTCGGCCTGCACTCTGATGATCTTCTGAGTGTCTATCAACCTGATGCTATTGCTGAGCATCATCCTGACGCATCAGCACTATCGGCTCCCGAACGAGCAGTTCTCCTGATCTGGGCGCGACCAGAGCGTCCCCGCACTGTTCGGTCAGTACTCTCGCGAGAGCGAATTGTCCAGGTTGCTTTGGAACTGGCAGACACAGAGGGCATTGATGCGATTTCCATGCGGCGCATTGCCGCGAAGCAGAGCTCGGTCGGCTTTCCACCTGCGACCCGTGGATCAAACAGGTATCGCTTTCTCATTCAGGAAGCCACTGCCACACGAATACAAGCGGGTTAATGGCCATGGCCAAACCAACCGTGAAGCGTGATACTCCTGACAAAAGGTCGTGAGGCAAGCAGAAAGAGGTCTGTCGCATGCGATCTTTGGTTGCTTAGCTAGCAGGAGAAACACATGGGAAACGGATTGCAGGCACAAGCCTGATGAGTTTTGCTCCAGCAGATTGCACCAACGTATCATCGCACACCAGTGTCCCAGAAGCAGCAGATCCTGGAAGCGTTTGTGACCGCCACTTGCTCATTGCTCACGATTTTTCTTTGAAAATGTTGCTTTTAGAGCGTCTTCTGGCATAGAATGAAAAAGTGTAGACAGCAAGAGGAAGCGTGTACCATTTGATTTTCCTCATGAGGGGTCTTATCCTGAGATACTCCGTGGAGGAAGATTGGATTCATGCCGTTTTTACTGTACCGGGTGGTAAGTGATCTCTCTCATTATGATTTATTGAAGTGGGAGTGTTTGTCACCAGCAAATATGGAAATGATGTACCTGAAAAGGGAACTGGAAGGAGAAGTAGGAGATGGTTGCTCTTTTTGTTGCTCATGCCTCTGAAGAAGCTGCGTATGCCGAACACCTGCGGCAAGGGTTAGAAGCGTGTGGATATACCACCTGGCGCGAGCCTGTTTCGCTGGAACTGACGATGCTCCTCTCTCCTCAAACATTTGAACGGCCCCTTCTGCGGAGCGCGTGCGTCCTCGTCGTTTGGAGCCGTAACGCGGCTGCCTCCCAGCAGGTGGCTCAGCACCTTACGCTGGCACAACGACTGAAAAAAAGTCAGGTCGTGATATTGCTCGATGCCACGCCGCTCCCAGCCTCTCTTGCTCATGCCCCTTCTTTTGCCAGTCAGGTTTCGCATGATGAGGACGTATCGCGCCTCTTGTCTCTGCTTCCCCCACCTCAAGGGAATGATGTCCTCATCTTCCTCTGGGAACAAGCCGCCCATGATCTTGTTCGTGAACGCAAAGCCGCCATTGACACTGCTGCGCAGATGTTGAGTCGTGGAGAGCACCGAGAAGAGGTCCTCGCTTTATTGGACTATCTCGCGCAGACTGATCTCATGACGGGTGTCCGGGACAAAGCCCAGGAGGTCCTGGCAAGCGCCTCCTCACATCATCCCTTACCAGCGGCACCGGCGTCATCTCCTGATCTGCTGGAGATGACATGCAAGCATTGTGGTCACGTCACAACGTTCAACAAGCGGCACGTCTGTACTGAACAGGGAGCCATCTATCGTCGGCACGGCAAACTTCGTACCGGATCATCAAAAGACCTGCTTGAACTGCCCTGCGCCACCTGTGGTTTGACCACCATCACGCTGGTTGACTGTGAGGGACTGCGATGAGTGAGCAAGATCAGCTTCGGGCAGCAGAGGAGACGCTAAGCGTGATAGAGCGGGAGGCCGAAGCCAAACGGGTGAAGGAGATCTTTGACGCGATTGAAAGCAAGCAATTAGATTTTTTTGATGAGGCGGGCAAAAGTGTGATTGAGCGTGTGGCAACGTTCCTCACGATCCTCTTTGCGGTGATCGCGCTGGGAAGTGGTTTCCCTCCGGCCTATCTGAAAGGCGATAGTCACAGCTTTAATCGTTTCTGTGTGATTGCAATCCTCTTGTGTTATCTGACGGCACTAGCGCTGGCAATGCTGGCGATCCGGCCACGCCGCTACCGTCTGTACCGCTACAATCTCACGCAGATGAGCAATGAGTTAGAGCGTATCCTCACGTATAAAAGGCGGATGGTGCAATGGGCAGGTATGCTCTTCGCGCTTGGGACTGTTGCGCTCACCGTCCTGATCATCTCCCTCATCTGGTTTCCCTAGAGGACGCTCTGGAAGAGACCAGGACTGCATTGTTGACCATTCTCATAGAAAGTTGTGTACGGGTATTGAAAAGAAGAAGGTGGGAAGTGCTATGGAACTGACCCTGGCGCACCAAACAGAAACGCAGATTGCCGTTGTTTGTGATGGCACACCCTCTCATACGTTCGATCTGCAGCCGCTGTTGACGTACAAGAGTCGCGATCAGCTTGACCCCTTTCAGCCGCTTGCTGAGCCAGTCGCTTATGGCAAACTGGTGTATCAAGCATTGTTCCCTCCTCAAACTGCGGCCTGGAATGCCTTGCAACGCAAACCACCACGTCTGCTGCTGGTGATGGTCGATGAGGACCTTGACGCCATTCCCTGGGAATACGCATATGGCGCAGAAGGCTTCCTCGTCCTGGAACATCATGTTGTACGGGGCATTCCCGAAGGGCAGCGCGTGCAGTTCTCAGAAGCCGACGCTGCCGGGCTCCACATTATTGCCGTCCCATCCCACCCGCTCGACGCTGCGCTTGCTCCTCTTAATATTGAAGGGGAATGGACGCGCCTGAAAGAAGTGATCGAAAATGTTCCGTTTGCGGTGACGTTGGAGCGCGCCTCCCCTCCCACCATTGAACAGGTCCATGCACTCCTCGTCAACCAGCGCCACGGTATCCTGCACTTCATGGGCCATGGCGGCCAGCATGAGAGCGGAGCGGTCCTCTTTTTCGAAAAAGACAACGGGACGCTTGATCCTGTCCCGGCAAGATATATGGTGGCACGCATCCATGGGAGCGTCGTTTTGATCACCCTCAATGCTTGCGTGAGCGCGACCCCTGGCCCAACGGCCTTTAGCAATCTTGCTGCCGCGCTTGTTCGTCAGCAGATTCCCTATGTCCTGGGGATGCGCTTCAGTATCCCTGATACCGATGCCCGTGCCTTCTCTCGAACCTTTTACCAGGATCTGGCGCGCGGAGCCTCAATTGAAGAGGCGACGCTCCAGGCGCGTTTGACGCTTAGTCGAAGCGTCCATACCGGGGCGGTAGGCATTCCCGTTCTGTATACCTCTCTTGCGCAAGAAGTAACGGTGGTACGCGTTCAGAGCGGTTCTCCTGTGATTAAAGAACATCTCCCGGTACGCCAGATGGAGGTGCTGGTGCGTCCCGAAGGAACCTTTCAGGGACGTATCAACGAATTGACGTTTCTCGGGACTCAGTTGACTGGAGACGAGCGCCCGTTCCTGATCACGATCCAGGGCGAAGGGGGGCAGGGGAAAACAGCCCTCGCTCGCGAAGCGGTTGAGCGTTTCGCCTATGCCTGGTCAGGCGGAGTGCTAGCCATATCGCTCGAACATGTGCCGAGCCGCGAGCATGTCATAGAGCTCCTTGCGGATTTCTTAGGCATACCCCTGGGGCAGGAGGGGGACCCTGAGCGGCTTGAACGTAATGTCCTCACGCTGCTGAGCAGGAAGCGCACGCTGCTGGTCCTGGATAATGCAGAAACGTATATTGAAGCGGTCGAAGCGAAAAACGATGCGGCCCTTCATCTGACCCAGTTCCTTCGTGAAGCATTACCACGCCCAGCGGTCAGTCTTCTGGTCACGTCTCGCCTCTTTCTGGGATGGGCAGGAGAAGTTCGCTATCAATTAGGCGGCCTGGCGCCAGATGAGGGGGTCAACGTCTTCCTGCAATATGTGGCGCAGCGAATTCAGGAGATCGACCTTGCGCTGGTAGAGCAACTGAGTAGGAACGTGGACGGGCATCCCCTGAGCCTGCGCCTGCTGGGAAGCGCATTCAGCTCCAGTACGCTTGATCTGGCCTCTTTTGTGCATCTGTATGAGGAGCAACTGGTTCAGGCTGAGGATACATACAAAGACGTTGACCATCGCCAGCGCACACTGTATGCCAGTATCAAGACGAGCATCGAACTGCTCCCCGATGCTCTGCGCCAGTTCCTGAGCAACCTGCGTATCTTCCAGGCGGCCTTTCTCCTGCAGACGGCGCTTGCCATCTTTGGTCAACCGGCGGGTGATGCCACCCAGAGAGAGACGATTACTCACCACCTGCAGGAACTGTGGTGGCGAGGACTGCTCCATCGAACCACGATACCAACGCCAGAGGGGGATGGGCTCTTCTATCGCCTCCCCCCGGTAATTCGCCTCTACATTGAACGCAACCTGCCGAGCCCCGCCGAGTTTGATCAGGTGCGAGAGCGGTTTGGCCTCGAATATGGCCGCCTGATTCTTTCTATGTACGATCATCAAACCAGTAGTGTGCAAGCCTCGATCCTGGCCCGTCAGGCGTATGAAGATATTGAACACTGTATTCAGATCGTGCCAGAGGAGATGCGTGGCTATTGCCAGCTCTATTGGGGGGAAATCCTGCAGAATCTAGGTGAGGCGAACCATGGATTAGCACTGGCGCAGCAGGCATTTGAGATAGCGCAAGCGATACAGAACCAGGATATGGAAACGAAAGCCCTGCAGGGTATCGCCAGAGCCTATCAGCGCCGTGGGCAGTTCCAACGCACTTTACAGCCCTATGCTCAGGCACTAACACATGCGCGAGCACATCATCAGCAGGAGCGTGAAGCGGAGATCCTGGCAGATGTGGCACGCGTGTACCGGGTGCTGGGTCAGCCAGCGCAGGCCCTTCGCTGTTACGAACAGGCACTGACCATTTTCCGACAAATCGGCAGAAAAACAGAGGAAGGGACTCTCCTGCACAATATGGGCATCGTTCACCTCTTCACCGGACAATTGCAACAGGCCCTCGCTCTGGAAAAACAGGCCCTCTCCGCCGTGCGCGAAAGTGGTGATCGGGGCAAAGAGGCACTCATTCTTACCACGATGGGAGAAATGTATTACCAGCTTGGGCAAGTAGACCAGACCCTTGCTCTCAACGAAGAGGCGCTTCCCCTGTTGCGAGCTCTGGGAAATAAAGCAGGAGAAGCTGTGGCCCTCAATAATATTGCGGGGGTCTATCGAGATCAGGGCCAGCCACAGCGCGCGCTTGATCTCTACGAACAGGCGCTGGTCATTCTGCGGCAGATCGATGACAAAGCA
This sequence comes from Ktedonobacteraceae bacterium, assembly GCA_035650355.1. GTDB lineage: Bacteria > Chloroflexota > Ktedonobacteria > Ktedonobacterales > Ktedonobacteraceae > DASRHT01. Next base: position 53,721 of record DASRHT010000035.1, on the reverse strand, counting down.
TCAGCGGCCATTACGCAGGACAATCTCTCAAGAATGTATGAGGTGCTTGGTCAGGAGGAATATGCCCTCAAACTGCGCGAGCAGGCGCTCGTACTTGCACGCGAGGCAGGCGATAAGGCAAGCGAGACAGTCATTCTGAACAACCTTGCCTCAACCTATGATGCTCAAGGACGGTCAGAGGAGGCGCTACACTTGTGTGAGCAAGCAGCGGCCATAGCTCGTGGTATGAACAACCCTGCAGGAGAAGCCATGAGCTTGAATAAGGCTGCCGCGATCCTCTATAGCTCGTTGCACCAGCCAGAAGAAGCGATGGCAACATTAGAGCAGTCGTTACGAATTTTTCAGGAAAGCTGCATCCAACGAGATTCAAGCAATATCACCGAGGAAATGGTCCGAAACCGGTTACAGCTCGTGCGACAGGAAGTGCAGGGGTACGAACCAGAGGAACAGGCACTGCTCGCATTGCGCCAACAAGGGGATAGAGCGGGAGAAATACAAACGCTTGAACAACTGGCTCGTGAGCATGCCAAAGCCGGGAACCTTGTGCGGGCTCGTACCTTTTTAGAGCAGGCGCTTCCTCTGATTCAGCAAACCAATGAGCTAAGCCATGAAGCAAGCATCCATAACGAAATAGCAGTCATGTACGCGCGGATGGAACAGGTCCAGCCAGCAATCACGCACTGGGAGCAGGCGCTCGTCCTGCTCAACCAGCTCGGGGATCAGGTTTGGCAACGGTTGGTCCTGCTCAATATGGCTCAACTCTATCTCTCGGATGGGCAGCGCCAACGGGCACTGGCGTTGTATGAAAAATCGCTCGCCCTGGTTCGTGCTGTTGCAGACTCGGGAGCGGAGGCAGAGTTGCTCAATCGCATGGCAATGCTTCACGACCAGCTCGCCCAGCCAGAACAGGCGCTGACATTGCTGGAACAGGCGCTGGTGATAGCGCGGCAGCAGGGCAACCGCACCTTTGAAATGATGATTCTCACTAATAGTGCAGGCATCCTCTATTATCGGCTACAGCGTCAGCAAGAAGCCGTCGAACGTGTTGAACAGGCGTTAGAACTCTTGCGTACGGAACCGCTCTTAGAGGAAGAGGATCAGGAAGTCAAGCAGGGGCTGCAAACCATGCTGGCGACGATGCGTGCAGGTGTGGCGGTCTCTCCAGAGCAGAAAGCATCTCCACAGGCAGAGCAACAGGCAAACCTGCGGCAATCGCCCTTCGACACAGATGTGATTGCCCAAAGTGTTGCTGCTCTGGTCAGTAGTCCCCAGGAGAAGCTGAAGCAGATGCAATCTTTAGCGGCATTGGCCGCTCAGACAACCGATCCCGAATTCCAGACGCTGATGACCACCATTCAACTGGCTTTCCTGGAGCCAGATCTTTCACAGTTGGGAGGCGATTTGCACGGCGTCTATCGAGAAGCGTGGGAACAGATTGTTCGTTTGGTTGAGGCATTGCGCAAGCAAGCATGAGGGGTCAACTTCCAGAAGGAAGTCTAGCCAGAGGTACCTTCGTGAGCATAAGGAGAGAGGAATGGACTGTCAAGCCAGAAGGAGAAAAGTCCGAATTATCCACCGTCATGAGGGGGAGCACCACCTACTTGCGAATATGTTCATATATACATATATAATCGAAATGCTGAAAATGGTGAAGAAAATGACAAGGAATGTTGTTCTTCATTTCCCATCGGAGAATGCATGATTACTCCAGGAGAAGAACTACTTGTTAGTTCCAACATATGGAGGAATATATGCGCAACACCTTTGGATTTGAGGCCCTTCGGCACGTCTTTAACGATAGCTCAAGCGATGTGCGTCGAAAGATCCTCGGCATTTACCTGGTCCTGATTCTCTTCAATGTGGTCATCTGGGCTCTCGTGTTACTTGGTTTTGCACCCTACCCAGCTCTGTATGGGACGGCGGCGCTTGCTTATAGCTTCGGCCTGCGACACGCTGTTGATGCTGACCATATCTCTGCCATTGATAACGTGACCCGCAAGTTGATGCAAGAGAACAAACGTCCGGTAGCGGTTGGTTTTTTCTTCGGCCTGGGTCACGCGACAATTGTTCTCATTCTGGGGATAATCGTCGCAGTCTCTGCCGCTCTCTTAAAAGTGGATTTACAACTTCAGAGTGTCGCGGGAGCGGTGGGAACCAGTGTTTCCGCGCTTTTCCTCTACCTGATTGCTTTCCTCAATCTGATCGTGTTAGTAGATATTTTCCGCACATTTCGGAAAATCCAGCGCGGAGAGAGCTACAGTGAGCAAACACTCAATGAGGTGTTAAATCAGCGCGGATTTCTCGCTCGCTTCTTTCGCCCGCTTTTCAAAGTGACGACCAAAAGCTGGCATATGTACCCCATCGGCGTGCTTTTCGGGCTCGGTTTTGAGACTGCCACGGAGATCGCCATTCTCGCCATTTCCGCAGCGACCGTGTCGAAAGGCTTACCGGTATACCTGAGCCTGCTCTTTCCTCTGCTCTTCGCAGCGGGCATGACACTGATTGACGCGACTGATAGCATTCTCATGCTGGGGGCCTATGGATGGGCCTTCGTCAAACCGGTGCGCAAACTCTACTACAATATGAACATCACGCTCATTTCTGTGTTGATTGCCTTCGTCATCGGTTCTATCGAAGTGCTCAGCGTGATCGCTAACGAGTTCAATCTGCAAGGTAGTCTCTGGGATGCTGTCGGCAATCTGGATTTCGGCACAATCGGGTTTCTGATTATTGGTCTGTTCATCGGCTGCTGGATTGTTTCGACGCTGATTTACAAGCTCAAACGCTACGATCAGCTCGGCGAGCAAAAAGTAGAACAGGAAACCCTTTCCATCTAGCTTCGAGAGGAAAAAGCCCACAGGAAAAAAGGAAGTGGCTCCCGCAGCCGGACGGCTGCGGGAGCCACTTCTTTCAAATGGGTGGACGGGGAAAGAGGCCCTTGTGACGGTCAATCGCATTCGTCAACGATGGTCCAGGCGCCAGAGAGCGCACCACTATGCATGAAAAATCTCAACGCTCGCTTATTTCAGGAGAAAGTCTCAGAGGGAGTTGTCGCTTCTTCTGTCAACACTCGTCCTCTGAACTGACTATTATACAGCTCAGCATAGGAGCCTGTCCGCGCCAGCAGTTCCTGGTGCGTGCCCTGTTCGACGATTGCGCCGTGATTCATGACCAGGATCAGATCGGCATCGCGGATCGTTGAGAGGCGATGAGCAATCACAAAGCTGGTACGCCCTTGCATAAGCTGGCTCATAGCTTTTTGGATCAGCAGCTCAGTGCGAGGGTCGACATTGCTAGTGGCCTCGTCGAGGATGAGAATCTCAGGGTTAGCCAGAAAAGCGCGGGCGATGGTGAGCAACTGTTTCTGGCCCTGCGAGATATTCGTAGCTTCCTCGTTGAGGATGGTCTGGTAGCTCTCGGGCAGGGTCCTGATAAAGTGGTCAGCGTGAGCCGCCTGAGCCGCCTGAACAATCTCTTCTTCTGTGGCGTTCTCGCGCCCGTAAGCGATGTTCTGACGAATCGTATCGCTAAAGAGCCAGGTGTCTTGTAGTACCATACCAAAGCTGCGTCGCAATGCACCGCGTTTGCGCTGTGTAATATCTACGCCATCGACCAGGATCTGGCCAGCTTCGATCTCGTAGAAGCGCATGAGTAAATTGACCAGCGTTGTTTTGCCAGCACCGGTTGGACCGACAATGGCGATCCTCTGACCGGCCTGGATGTCGATATGCAGATCATCCATCAGAATCTGGTCCGGTTGATAGCCGAATCTGACGTGTTGAAATCGGACTGAACCAGCACTCAAAGGATCAGCAATCGTCAGAGCATCAACGACCTCTGGCGGTTCTTCAGGCTGGTCGAGCAGCTCAAAGATGCGTTCAGCCGAGGCTATAGACGACTGAATGACATTGGCGATGTTAGCCAGCATAGCGATTGGCTGGGTAAATTGTTGCGCGTACTGGATGAAGGCTTGTACGTCGCCAATGGCGATGGACCCGCTGGTCACCAGGATACTGCCAACAACGGCGATAGCGACATAGGCAAGATTGCCAATGAACATCATCAGCGGCATGATGATCCCAGAAACAAACTGTGCTCGCCAACCGGCTTCATAAAGCTGCTCGTTCAAAGCAGTAAAAGTAGCAATCACCTTTGCCTCACATCCGAAGGCCCTGACAACCTTATGACATGTATACATCTCTTCTACATGCCCATTGAGCGCTCCCAGGGCTTTCTGCTGTTGCCGGAAGTAGTTTTGTGAATACCTGGCAATTCCCATGCTGAGCATCATGCTCAGTGGCAGCGTCCCCAGGACCATCAGGCAAAGCTGCCAACTGATGCTCAGCATCATTATAAGCACACCGAGAATGGTTACCGCCGAAGTGATCACCTGAGTCCCGCTCTGTTGCAAGGTGTTGCCGAGATTATCTATATCGTTGACCGCGCGGCTGAGGATCTCTCCATGTGGATGCGCATCAAAAAATTTGAGAGGCAGGCGCGCAAGCTTTTCATCGACGTCTCTGCGCAAACGATAGACCGTCTTCTGGGCAACATCTGCCAGGACATATTGCTGCACAAACATAGAGATCGCACTGAGCAGGTACAGACCAGATAAAAGCAGCAGGATCTGACCAATATAGGCGAAATCGAGTCCTGGAGCTGGCTGATGGTTTTGCAGTGCCCGGTAGTTTGCCAGGGCACCAACGAATAGTCTGGTGGTAGCCAGGCCTAGAATTTTCGGAGCAGTGATGGTGAAGACTGTGCCGATAATTGCGGTGCTCAGCACCAGCAGCAGGGGGTACTTGTGAGGGCGAAAACGGCTAAGCAAACGTTTGAACGTACCTTTGAAATCTTTTACTTTGTTCACAGGCTTGCCCATTGAGTTCATGTCGCTACTGCCTGGCGGTCCCAATCCATCGACTTTGGCTAGTTTGCGCTGTTTTTGCTCTTCGCTCATGCAAATTCCTCCTCAAGCTCTTGTGACGACAACTGCGAGGAGACTATTTCGCGATAAACCTCGCAGGTGTTCATCAGTTTTCTATGAGTACCAAGGCCAGCAATCTGCCCTTCGTCCAGCACAATAATCTGATCTGCGTTCATAACAGTATTGATCCGCTGTGCGACTATTAACACAGTGGAATTGAGGGTCTCTTTTTTTAGGGCCGCACGCAACCTGGCTTCAGTCTTGAAATCCAGCGCGGAGAAACTATCGTCAAAGATATAAATCTCGGGCCGCCTGATCAGGGCACGAGCGATTGAGAGCCGCTGCTTCTGGCCACCTGACAGATTGCTACCGCTCTGAGCAATTTCAGCTTCAAATCTCTCCGGCAACCTCGCAATAAATTCACTGGCCTGCGCAACCTCAGCGACGTGTTCGACTTCTGCCAGCGAGGCGTTGTCATTGCCAAAGCGGATATTCTCGGCAATAGTTCCAGAGAAGAGCAGAGCTTTCTGCGGGACGAAACCAATGCGGGCGCGCAGTTGCTCCTGTGCTATCTCACGCACATCTACGCCGTTCACCAGGATGCGTCCGTGATCGATATCATAAAAGCGGGGGATCAAACTGACCAGGGTCGATTTACCAGCTCCTGTTCCCCCAATGATCGCTGTTACCTCACCGGGGCGGGCGGCAAACGAAATATGAGTCAGAGCGGGCTCTTCTGCGCCGGGATAGCTGAAAGTCACGTCCTGGAACTCCACGTACCCTCCCAGGTTATCGGGGCTTTTCACCTGATCGGCGTCTATGATGGAGGGCTGTATCGCCAGTACCTGGTTAATGCGGGTAGCGGCTGCTGAAGCGCGGGCAAGCATTGCGACCATCATCGAGGCCATCAGCAGCGCGAACAGAATCTGCATCGCATACTGTAAAAATGCAAAAAGTGATCCGACTTGCATCTTTTCGGTATTGATGCGAATGGCATCAAACCAGATAATAGCGATGCTGCTAAGGTTGAGAATCAACAACAAGATTGGCATAAGAGAAGAGACCAGGCGATTGACTGTGATGGCCACACGGGTTAACTCTCTATTGGCCTGGTCAAAACGCTGTTCTTCATAGTTGGTGCGGTCGAAAGCCCGGATGATACGTACGCCGGTCAGGTTTTCATTCAGGATGAGATTAAGCCTGTCCAGTTTGCTCTGGATAACTGTGAACAGCGGAATGGCCTGGCTCATCAAAAAGAGTATCACAGCCAGCAGGAGCGGAATAGCAACTGCAAAAATCCAGGAGAGCCCGAGATCCTGGTTAATTGCCAGGATAATCCCGCCGATCATCGTGATGGGGGCTGTGACCATCACGTTTAGAAATAAAACCAGCGCATTCTGCACCTGCGTCGTATCATTGGTTGTGCGAGTAATGAGTGAAGCTGTACTGACCGTATCAAACTCGGCAGGAGAAAAACTCATCACATGAGTAAATACCTGGTTGCGGATGCTTTTGCCAAAACGTAGGGCGATCCTGGAAGAGCAAAAAATGCCGACGATAGCACACAGAATACCTCCAAGTGCCACCAACAACATCAGACCGCCTGTGGTCCAGATATAGCGAGGGTCGTTGTGAACGATCCCGTTATCCACAATCGTTGCCATCAGGCCCGGCAAAAAGAGATTGGCCAGGGCTTGCCCCAATGCAAGCGCCAGGACAACCACGAGCAGACTCCGGTATGGTTTGAGAAACCACAAAAGGTTCATCATGCTTTCTAACTCCATTCGCCTTAGCAAGGTGGGATGTATCGGCAGCCAGGAATCTTTGTTCGCAAGAGCTCATCTGGCAACAGCCTGCCTGGTGCTGAAGCCACTCTGGTTTCTCCAGGTAGTGGAGAGCTTGTGCCAGGGCATCAAAATCTTCGGGGGTTCTCAGATTTGATGAAAGAGACTTCAGGGTCGTGTTAATAAGCTCGTCCAACCCAGCAGCGTCTTTGAGTAACAAGAGGGCCGTGGCCAGTTCCTCTTGTTCAGCGCTCATCCGATGCTTACAAGCAAAGAGCAGGGCGGCAAAAAGGTTCGCCAGCTCTTGCTCGAAGGTTTGAAGCTTCCCCTGATTGCTCTTCAGCAAGGTGGCGAAATAAGCAGCAACATTTTGCTCGGCAAGCCGCCTATCGGTATGCAGGGAAGCGTAATCGGCGATACAAGGGTGCAAGCTGTAGCGGTCCAGCCCTCTCGATTCCAGGAGCCCGACGTCGCATAACTGATCGAACACTCCGACAGGAGCGCCAGTAGTAGCCAGAGCAGCTTGTTCTGAGAACGTGCTGGGCTTCGAGGGAAAAACCGAGAGGCAGCGCAGGGCGTTCTGGGCCTGTTTGTTTAAATGCTGGTCGCTTAACGCAATCGCCGCCCGCAGAGAGAGCGTAGAATAAGCGGTAGCATGTTCCAGCGTCATCAGCGGTTGCTCCAGTTGCAATCGGTTCTCTGGATGACAGAGCAGCCCGAGCGCCAGTTGTAAACGCCGAGATTGATGGTTATGAGCTTCCAGGCGCAAATGTTGCCCGATGAGCACAATCGCCAGAGGCAAACAACCGACACACTGGACCAGGTGTAACGAACGCTCCCGCGCCTCCCTCACAACGGTCGGCGCGATCCTCTCCAGCAGTTGGAGCCCATGTTCTTCTGTCAGTTCGGGAACGGTAATCATGCACTCTCCTGCTGCATGGAGAGCAATGTTGGTAAAGCGCGTTGTCACCAGGTAGGTGCAATACGGTCCACCAACGTGCATCAGCACAATGGCATCTTCTAAACGCCAGACATTGTCGATGATGAACAGCATCCGCCGGGTGCCAATCGCCATGCGCAGACCGAGCAGCCAGGCATCGCGCAGCGTCAGGTCGCTGTTCGCGCTCGGCTCAGCTCCCAACAGTGCGCCCCAGCGACTCAAGATGTTCAGAATGTTGGGTTGAGGACCTACATCTACCCAGAGAATCCCTTCGTAGAAACATTCTCGGACCTCCGCATCGCGGACAAAGGTCAGCGCGAGCGCTGATTTCCCTACCCCAGGCATCCCTACCAGAGCGAATGCATTTCCTTCCTGGGTGTTGCGAAGCTCGTTTTTGAGTCGATTCAGCAGTTCATCTCTGCCAACCAGCTTCCTGGTGGCGGGTAAAACCGGATCAAAGAGTGCTGGATGAGCCTCCTCTTCCTCTGGGTCAGGAACCAGCCAGAGCTGGCTGGCGCTTTTCCCGAAAACCTCGCAGAGCTTATTGCGAAAGTAAGGACTGCAATCGGTGAGACCTCGCTCCCAACGGCTTACTGTATTCAGCGTTGCCCCAATCATATCAGCAAGCTCTTGTTGCGACCAATGACGACGAATCCGTTCATCCCGCAAACGAATATTCGGTTTCCCCTTCTGGATGATCATTCTGCCCTCCATGACAGAAAACACTGTCTCGCCTACGTGACCGTTGAACTGGTTCCTTTTCATGCAACGATTGCGCTCAACATCCTTGTGAAAAAGGTTCCTGAACCCCCACAGGGGGATGAACTGTCCTCCTGCGGGGATTTTTCTCTTAGGGAAGGGGTCCTTTCTGATAAAGCACCAGGGAAATCCTCCATGAGTGGCCGATTTAGTCATAACACAGCATCATCGACTCAAGGGCTACTTCATTCCTTGCCCAACAGTTCCTCAATGCTCATGCTCGTGATCGTGATCGTGCTCATGATGGTGGTGCTCGTGAGTATGCCCATGCAAAGCGGGGTCGATGCGCTTGATGTTGGTAACTTTCCCCTCAAACAGCCAGCTTTCATAGGCCAGAATGGTATTCAATGCGCCCTGGACGATCTCTTCCTTGGCTTCCGGGTGCTCGGCGGCATATCCTCTGTACATAGCTGAGAGGCTCTCAAATCTGGGAAGGATCTCAGTGAACTCAACTATATGGAAAAAAGCCGTGCCTGTCTCGCGGTCGAGCTGCAAAGCTTCGTGCAAAGCCTGAGCCACCAGATCATTCCCGAAGAGCGAGCCTTCGATGATATAGAGATAGCCCATGACACCGTGGAGAGTATCAAGGATGTTCAGTCGCTCGTCCTGGCACACCGGGATCTGCTGCATAGTTTCATCGGTTTCGCCAAAGGCTTGCAGATCTTTGACGATAGCCGGAAGTCGGTTAATTAATTGAGGCAAACATCCCTCTTGAAGCTTTGCCAGGCGATCTTCTGACGCTTTATAGAAGCCATAGAGTTTGCGTACAAATTGATGATAGTTTTCCCTGGTCTGGTCAAAAAAGAGCACCGTCTCGTACTGAGCGTCGAATCTGTCGTGGTAATAATCGGTGCGTCTGACCAGCATTCTCATGATATCGGGATCGGATGTCGTCGTAGTCATGGCCTGTTCTCCTTCTGCAAACTATGCAAACATACGCTTAAAACCTGCCTGGATTGCTTCACAGGTGACCTGGATATCGTCCTTGCTGTGAGCACTGCTCATAAAGGCCGCCTCGAACTGACTGGGCGCAAAATAGACGCCTCGTTCTAGCATCGCCTGGAAAAAGCGGCGATAGCGAGCCACATCAGCAAAGGATCTGGCACTGGCGTAATCGGTGATACGTACACCTCCTTCGGTGAGGAAATAGAAACCAAACATGGTGCCAGCAGAAGCCACTTGCAACGGGACCCGTGCGGCGTCTGCTGCCTGACGGATGCCCTGCACCAGTTCATCTGTTGCTTGCACAATCGAGGCAAACATGCCTGGTTGGAGCAGGGTCTGTATGGTTGCCAGGCCAGCGGTCATGGCCAGGGGATTGCCGGAGAGCGTGCCAGCCTGGTAGACCGGCCCTGCTGGCGCGACCAGTTCCATAAAGCGCCTCTTACCAGCATAGGCACCTACAGGCAGTCCTCCTCCGATGACTTTGCCCAGGCAGGTTAGATCGGGGTCTAATGCCCAGAGTTCCTGTGCTCCGCCCGGAGCTACGCGCAGCCCCGTCATCACTTCGTCCAGGATGAACAGCGCTCCATATTGATGGCATAGCTCTTGCAAGCCAGGTAAGAAACCCGGTTCGGGTAAGACAAAGCCCATATTGCCGGCAACCGGCTCAACAATCACACAGGCAATCTGCTCGGGAAATTGTTCAAAGAGCCGTCGAACCGCTTCCAGGTCGTTGTAGGGAGCACTGAGTGTATCCGCAGTACTGCTCGCGGGCACTCCTGGCGAATCGGGCAAGTTCAGGGTAGCGACTCCGCTGCCCGCCTGGACCAGCAATAGATCAGCGTGGCCATGATAGCAACCGGCAAATTTACAGATTTTCGCGCGCCCCGTCGCGGCCCTGGCCAGCCGCAGCGCACTCATTGTCGCTTCGGTACCGCTGTTGACAAAGCGCAGCATCTCCAGCGAAGGAAAGGTTTCGATCAGGAGTGAGGCTAGCTCGCTTTCAACAGCGGTGGGAGCGCCATAGCTGGTGCCGAGATCAACAGCAGCTTTCAGCGCCTCCACGACTCGCGGATGCGCGTGCCCCAGAATCATCGGCCCCCACGAGAGTATATAGTCGAGGTAGCGGTTGTCGTCTACATCCCACAGATACGCTCCTTGACCGCGTGCGATAAACCTGGGGACGCCACCCACACTCTGAAAAGCTCTCACTGGACTGTTCACTCCACCCGGCATCAGCTTGCGCGCTTCAGCAAAGAGACTCTCTGAGAGGGTTGTCTGTATCGTCTGCATAGTTCGCGTCCTCCTTTTTTGCTTGTATCACCTGTCTAGCGCGCGGGCTCAGGTACCAGTGTTGAGAGCAAACGCTCCGCGGCTTCATGGCCAGAGAGCAGCGCCCCTCGTACTGAGAGCCCCTGGCGATAATTGCCTGCCATGAAAAAACCGGGCAGGCTGGTTTCCATCCTTGCAATACACGCCAGGACACGGTCATACCCGACGTTATACTGGGGAAGTGAATGGCTTAAATAGATATGCTTTATAAAGGCTGGCTGCCCCGTGATCTTGAGCAGCGGGCGCAATTCGCGCAGAATAGTGGCCAGCAGTTTCCTGGTTGGGAATTGTGCTTCGAGCGGATTACAGGCTCCACCGATAAAGTTAGTCAAGAGCACATGCCCCCGCGGGGCGCGCGAGGGATAGACGCTGGACGAGAAGAGCGTGGCTCGCAAGGTCAGTCCCTCGACAACAGGCACAAACAAGGCAGTCCCTTCCAGGCTATGGCCAATCTGCTTACGACGAAAACCCAGGGCCAGGAGCGAGAGTGGTGGATATTCGACCTCCTCGAGTGGTGTGATATCACAGGCGGGTTCGATCTCAAGCGACGAGAGCTGGTAAAGTGGAACCGTGCAGATAACCATATCAACGTCCATTTGTTCCTCCCGGCCCTCATGGCGGGTGGTCACGGTCCAGCCAATAGCGGTGCGTTGCAGGCGAATAACAGGTGTATTCAGGCGTATATGCTCCTGAAGCGAAGCCGCGAGCGCATCGGTCAGCGTCTGGATGCCATTCTCGAATGAGAAGGTACGGGCGCGACCAGGTTGAGCCCCTGGCGCAGATCCAGCAGCCTGGCGCTTGCGTGCCTTCGCCATCTGTAGAAAGCCTTTGCTCAACGAGCCATAGCGTTGTTCAGTCTGAGACAAACCCAGCAGAGCGTGGCGAATCGAGAAGCGTTCGGGATCGCCAGCCAGTACGCTGGTGACAAACGTACTGAGTAGATAATCACAGCCCTCGTTGCCCAGGCGGCGGCGCGCAAAGGCTGCCACAGACTCTTCCTGGGTGGGGTCGCCCGCTTTGATCAATGGTTCCCGCAACAAGCGCAGCTTGCCAGGAAGAGAAAAAAGCCGCGAAGTGACAAAGGTTCTGGCTGAGCCAGGCATGGGCCACGCCCTGCCTCCACGCACAATGGCGAGCTTGCGGGTTGGCTGGCGAGCGGGACAACACTGCGTTTCCAGATCCAGTTCGCGCAGAAGTTCTTCGGTAATCGGGTCGATGCCCTCTATAGAGGAAGGACCATACTCGACCAGGTAATCATTGATCCGTTCGCTGCGCACAACACCTCCGGCTCGCCCTGCGGCCTCGAAGATGGTCACAGCCACGCCGCGTTGCCTGAGTCGATAGGCAGCAGTCAGGCCGCTAATGCCCGCTCCGATGATTGCGACAGAAACCATAACCTGTACCTATCTCCTTTCAATCGCTCATTTATATATTCATTCTTCAGCTCAGACTTACCCTCACTGGACATATCTCTATACCCACTCGCGCGGGTGTTTTAAAGTCTCGATGGTCAGAGCTTCCGGGCTCCCTGCGAGCGGCTGATGATCGTATTCCCAGGCAGCCGTACGTGGCAATGACATGAGAATACTTTCGACGCGCCCACCAGTCTTGAGGCCAAAGGTCGTGCCTCGGTCATAGACCAGGTTGAACTCAACGTAGCGCCCACGCCTCAGTTGCTGCCAGGCTTTCTGCTCAGGACTAAAGGGCATATCTTTGCGCTGCTCAATCAACGGGAAATACGACGGCACAAAAGCTCTGGCGCAGTCGGTAACAAAGGCCAGATAAAACTCCGGCGCCCGCCCGTTGAGATGGTCGAAGAAGATCCCACCAATGCCGCGTCTCTCGCCCCGGTGTGGCAGATAGAAGTAGTCATCGCATGTTTTCTTAAAACGAGGATAGAAAGCCGGGTCGTGTCGATCACAAGCATCTTTGAGCGTGCGATGGAAATGAGCCGCGTCGGACTCGATCAGATAGGCGGGAGTAAGATCTGAGCCGCCGCCAAACCACCAGTTGCCATCTGCCCTGCCCCCATCCAGCTCGAAATAGCGGTAGTTGGCATGAACTGTCGGCGCCAGAGGATTGTGCGGGTGAATAACGACGCTCACGCCTGTAGCGTAAAACGCGGTCGAGCGCTCCGGGGCTGCCTGTCCACCTAGCTTGAGGCTACGCATGGCCTCACTTGACAGCGTTCCCATGACTGTTGAAATATTGACTCCGGCTTTCTCAAACACATTGCCATCCTGCAAGACACAGCTCAGGCCGCCACCGCCTTCCGGGCGCGACCAGCTATCCCGACGGAAGCTGCGCCCATCTATGTGCTCCACTGCCTCGCAGATAACCTCCTGTATGTCGCGCACAGTTGTCTCCATCTGAAGACGCATTGTTGCTACTTGAACCACGGTTTTTCCCTCCCTGGCTCGCTCGCATCAGCGATGCAAGCATCTCTCAGCCTCTCGCTAAAAATTCAGACGCCCTGAGCGCGATATTCATGCACAAAATCCACCAGGCGCTGTACATTGCTGACCGGTGTCTGAGGCAAAATACCATGCCCCAGATTGAAGATATAGCCCGGACGTCCGGTGCCCTGATCCAGGATCTGCTGAGCGCGTTTCTTTAAGGAATCCCAGGGGGCAAATAGGGCAACCGGGTCAAGGTTCCCCTGGATAGCCTTTTCCTCACCCACAAGGCTCCAGGCGTGTTCCAGGGTGATCCTCCAGTCGATACCGATCACATCTCCTCCAGCCTCTTTGATCAGGTCGAGCATACCACTGGTATGGGTGCTGAAATGGATGATCGGCACCTGGCCCTGGCTGGCAATCTCAATAGCACGCCGGCTGTAGGGCAGAACATGCGCGCGATAATCCTCAGGACTAAGACAGCCAGCCCAGCTATCAAAGAGCTGTAAAGCTTGAGCACCAGCCCGGGCTTGCGCCAGAAGATAGCGTCCGACTACCTCGCTCAGTTTCCTCATCAGGAGGTGCCATGTTTCAGGATCGCTCATCAGCAGGCATTTAGTATGCAGATAATTGCTGCTGCCGCCACCTTCGATGGCGTACGAGGCCAGAGTGAAAGGTGCGCCACTAAAGCCGATCAGCGGTAGACCACGGCTTGCCAGTTCGCGTCTCACCAGGGCTATCGCTTGCAGGGTAAACCAGAGGCTCTCTTCGGGCTCTGGCATCCGTAGAGCTTCCACATCTGCGCGCGTCCTCACGGGGTTATGGATGACTGGCCCTTCACCTTTGCTAAAGCTGAGCTGGAGTCCCATTCCCTCAAGCGGCGGCAGAATATCAGCAAAAATGATGGCCGCATCGAGATCGAATGCTTTGAGTGGCTGCATCGTTACTTCGCAGGCCAGTTCAGGCGTCTTGATAATTTCCAGGATAGTGTACTTTTCGCGCAGATTCCGATAGGCTTCCATATAGCGGCCAGCCTGACGCATCAGCCAGATTGGCGTGGTGTCCACCTTCTGCCGCTGACAGGCTGCGAGAAAACGCTCCATGACGTTCCTCCTTTTACTCTTCAAGCCAGCGCACAGCATCTTTTGCAAAGTAGCTGAGTAGCATATCAGCTCCCGCTCGCTTGATACTGATCAGACTCTCCAGGGCAACTCGGCGCAGATCAATCCATCCATTGAGGGCGGCGGCGTGCAGCATGGCATATTCACCGCTAACCTGGTAGGCTGCTATGGGAACCTGATGTGCCCGGCGTACCTGATTGAGAACGTCCAGGTAAGGTAGAGCTGGTTTGACCATCAGCATATCGGCCCCCTCGGCTATATCCAGGGCGGCCTCCTTCAAAGCCTCACGGAGATTGGCCGGGTTCATCTGATACTGACTACGATCACCAAACTGAGGTGTGCTCTCAGCAGCATCGCGAAATGGTCCATAAAACGCGCTGGCATATTTGACCGCATAGCTCATGATAGGGAGATGCTGGAAACCCGACTCATCCAGGGCCTGCCGAATGCCCTGGACCATGCCGTCGATCATCCCGGAAGGCGCGATGATATCAGTGCCGGCCCGCGCGTGAGCAACCGAGGCTCGTCCCAGGATCTCCAGGGTTGGCTCGTTCAGCAGATAGCCCTCGCTCTGATATGGCGTGTAGTGCTTAGACCCGGCCTGGTTAATAATGCCACAATGGCCGTGATCGGTATATTCACAGAAACACATATCAGAGATGATCAGCAAATCTGGCAAAGCATCTTTAATCGCGCGAATCGCTCTCGGCACAATGCCTTCGGAATTGTAGTTCTCGCTTCCCCAGGCATCTTTTGCGCTCGGAATGCCAAAGAGGATGATGGCCGGAATACCCAGGCTCGCAACCTCTCTGGCCTCGTGAGCAAGCCGGTCCACCGACCATTGGTATTGACCAGGCATTGATTGAATAGGGTTTTGAATATCCTTCCCCTCGCGTACAAAGAGCGGGTAGACAAAGTCCTGCGGGCAAAGCGTCGTTTCCTGAACAAGCTGGCGCAAAGCGGCAGTTCTACGCAAACGGCGGGGACGCGCCTGAGGAAAAGTTGCTGTCTCAGACATAAAGCGGATGTCCTTTCGCTAACGAACAAAAATATGCTTTTAATGCCTCGACCAGACCTTCAATGGTATGCTCGGTCGGCATAACTCTCACGACAAGCCCCGCCGCTGCTACTGCCTGTGCCGTTACTGGACCAATACAAGCCAGGCAGACGGGTGTCAGCAACGAGAGATCAGCGCCTTCTGCATGCAAACGGCGCACGCAATGTTCTACAGTTGAAGCGCTGGTGAATGTAATGGCATCGACCTGTTGGGCTTTCAAAAGTGTGCTCAGGTGTATTCCTCCCTCGCCTTGTACGGTGCGATAGGTAGCCAGCGCCGTAATCGTGGCTCCAGAGGCCGCCAGCTTCTCGCGCAACACAGGCCGCGCTCTTTCTGCTTGCAACACCAGGACTCGTGCAGGTAGAACTGGCTTGATGAGCTCGACGAGTGCTTCTGCGACGTAATCCTCAGGGATTGCCCTGGCTTGCATGCCCAGCAATCTATGCGCCGCCTCCGCTGTAGCTGGACCTACACAGGCCAACAGCAGGCCGGGTGGGGGCGCCAGATTTGCTATTGCCAACCGCTGGCTGAGAATCATCACAGCGTTGGCACTGGTCAGAACGAGCCAATCAAAAGCTCCAGCAGCCATCTCTCGCAAGACGCTATCCAGTTGTCGTGTATCTTCAGGTGGAGCTATGGCAATGCATGGATAGAGCAGCGCCTTCGCACCATGCTGAGAAAGCAAGGAAGATAGTTCTCCTGCCTGATGCAGTGCTCTGGTCACTACTATGCTCTTTCCCTGCATTATTGCACCTCCAGCATGCTTGTGGCCCCTTGTTCCAGTGCTGATCGAGCCATATCCAGACCTGCCTGCTCGGCCAGGGCGCGCGCCTGATCGGCATCCAGTTCGCTCGGGATGTTGACACTCGTGTGGAGTGTCAACTGAGTGCTGCCGTCCAATGCACACACACGGCCAGAGAGACGGAGCGTCCTATACTCGAATTGAGCATACGCGGCGATTGGCATCGAGCAGCCTCCGCCCAGACCCTTTAAAAAAGCCCGTTCGGCGGTAACTGCCAGCCACGTCTCCTGATGGTTGAGATCTGCCAGCAGATTCAGCCACTCGATCTCGTTGCGACATTGCACACCTAACGCTCCCTGACCGGGGGCAGGCAACATCTGCTCGAAAGGGATCACCTGGCTTATTTCAGCGCCATATTCCATGCGCTCTAAACCTGCCTGAGCCAGTACAATGGCGTCATAAGCGCCATTGGCATCGAGTGCCTTGCGAATCCTGGTAGTAATATTTCCGCGCGTATCGGTAATCTGCAAATCCGGGCGCTTATACAGAAGCTGGGCCTTGCGCCGCCGACTGCTTGTACCCACTGTTGCTCCCTCTGGCAAGGTCTCCAGGGTGTAACCATGCCGGCTCACCAGCACGTCAGCCGGGGTGACGCGCAGCGGAATAGCTCCTATGGTCAGCCCGCGTGGTGACTCGGTGGGAAGATCCTTCAAACTATGTACAGCAATATCGATCAACCCGCCGTGTAACGCTGCTTCCAACTCTGCGGTAAAGACTCCTTTGCCCCCGATTTGTGGTAGTGGCAGGTCGAGCATCTGATCGCCAGAGGTATGGATGATCTCAATCTCGACCTCCAGACCGCGATGAGCAGCTTGCAAAAGTTCACAAATGTGCCTGGTCTGCTGGCGAGCTAACATTGATCCCCGCGTACCCAGGCGAGCCAGGGTAATTGTTTTCAGCATAGTTTTATCCACCTTTCTACCGTCTGCTTGTTTTCTGCTTCACTCGTTTTTGGGCAAGAGAAAATAGCAGACTCAGCTAATGCATATTGGCACAAGGGCAATCCACCCGCTCTATAGATGTGAGAGAAGCGTCGAGCGCGAAAAGATCTTGAAGTGCTCGTACGTAGATCAGGCCATCGCCAGAGGCTGCATGGGCTTTCAGGCGTTCCGTCGGTTCATGCAACATCTTATTGACAATTCGATGTATCGCTCGCACGACTGTTTGCTGGCTCTGCTGGTTCAGTCCCTCCATTCGATTCAAAGCGAGCTTGATCTCTGCATCAGCCAGAGTAGAGATCTTGCTGCGAAAACTGGTCAGGACGGGTATCACCTGGCGGCTATGTAACCAGCTCAGGAAACTCTCGACGCCCTCTTTAATAATGGCTTCAACCTGAGGGATGGCTGCCTGGCGCAGAGCCAGATTTTTATCCAGCGTGGCTTGCAGGCTGTCAATGTTGTAGAGGTGAACCCCGGGAAGTTCGGCCACAGCGGGCTCTATATTTCTTGGGACCGCGAGGTCCACGATGGTCATCTCCCCGCCTTCACGCAGGGTTAGAGCAGCCTGGATGGCCTGGCGATTCAGAAGAATGCCAGGCGCACTGGTTGTCGCAATCAGCACATCAGCCCGGACCAGAGCTTGTGGAAGAGCCTTCCAGGGCAAGGCTTTGCCTTGAATCTGCTCAGCCAGGTCCACTGCCCTGGTCTGTGTGCGATTAATGCAAGTAATGCTCTCGACATGGTGCATCCGTAAGGCTTTGGCTGCCTGTATCGCCACCTCGCCCGCGCCAAGGATCAAAACCCGCGCAGAGGCGAGATTTGTCTGGATCAACTGGACAGCGGCGTGGCTGGTTGAGGTGGTGTGGCGGCTGATAGGTGTTTCGGTATAGACCCGTTTCCCAGTATGCAAAACTTCGGCTAGCAGATGAGAAAGCACGGTGCCGGTCGTACGGGCCTGCTGAGCAGCGTTAAACGCCTCACCGACTTGCCCAATAATTTGCGGCTCACCCAGAATCATCGAATCCAATCCCGACGCCACGCGCATCAGATGCTCCACAACATCGTGACCTGCCAGACGATAGAGGTACGTATCCAAGCTTCCCCAGCGAAAGCTTCCTTGCTGCATCAAAAATTGCTCAATGGCGTCCCACCCTTTTTGGTGGTCTTGCACCACCGCGTAAATCTCCAGGCGATTGCATGTCGAAAGGATCAGGGCCTCACACAAAGGCTCGGAGGAAAGCTTCTTGCCTGGAGTCTCCTCCGACGCCAGCAGATAATTGTTATGCAGGTCGCTTAATGCTGCGCTTAGCTGGTCGGATGAAAATGAGAGCCGTTCTCGCAGGTCAAGCGGTGTCGTCTTGTGATTTAAGCCAAGAAGGATAAGAGCCATAATAACTGATCTCCTCTTCTATGCACAAAGTGTTCCTGGATCGTTTTCTTTGATCCATTGCCGCTTCTCTCCTTGTCGAAAAGAGGTATCTGCATATTTGTACATACACAAGGATACTCAGAAAGCGAGAAAATTCTGAACAACACTGATCATCTTTTTTTTCAACATTTTCGCCATTCTACCATGTTTTACATTAAAACCTGTTTTATATACTGCTGTTTAAGCTATGGCCAAGCAACCGAACTCTTTTACTATGTGTCTGATTCTCATAGCGTTCGTATGATCGCGCCTGCGGCGCTCACTTTCAGAAGAGAGGAATTGCAGAACATGCGCAAAGCGCATGTTCTGCAATTCCTCTCCGTTCCCTGGCACGGCGAAGCCGCGCGATTGTGGACCGCAAGCAAGTCAGGCGTCGCGTTTCAGACACGTTCTTAGCAGAAACAGAAAGGTTCGGCAAAAATGTAACACAATAAAAACAGGAAATACACTATCCAGTAGATAGCATTTCCCTATCACTTTTTTGCAGATGGTTATTGATCGATCCCAATAAAGCCATCTGAGTAGTTAACAAATTATCAAGTTTTTTCGTATTTTATATGTTAAAAAACATTGACAAAGTCCTAAAAATACGTTACATTCGGAGAAGAACTTTATACAGGAGGTAAAGCGATCATGGCACATTCCAACGCGATTGATCCAGAAACAGTTCGATTGATTCAATCCTCAGGGCCTTCAGAGGCGCTCCTCAATCTGGTGGTTGAGACCTTTCAAGCGTTGGGCGATCCAACACGTTTAAAAATTTTGTATGCACTGATCAAGAGCGAAGTATGTGTCAGAGATCTGGCTATCGTGGTTGGAGTTTCAGAGTCGGCGATTTCTCATCAACTGCGCATTTTGCGCGACCGCCGTCTGGTTACCCAACGGCGCAAGGGCAACGTAATTTATTATTCATTTCATGATAGTCACCTGGCTGCACTTTTTCGGGAAGCTGAATATCATGCGGACCATGTCTATCAAAACCTTGCCGACCACCCCTATCCATAATAGGATAGTACACAGAGGCAGTATGGATGTCCGAACCGGACGACCATACTGCCTCTGTGTACTATCCTATTTTATAACTCCCATTACATTATCGAGAGCATATCCGGCGAACATGTGCTCGCTCAATACTGCGGGTGGAGACAAGTAGCGTGCGGCCTTTACCATCTCCTCAATATAATCGTAGAGAGCCAGCACCAGTTCGGAACTGTTCAGCGAATGGAACCAGATAGACCGACCAGCGAAGAACAGCAGGGCTACGTTCGCCAGTGAGCATGGGCCAAGACAGGCAGTAAAGGTGAGATGCACCTTGTTGCGCAGCTTGCGCCGCTCCCATTCTCCATGAAAGAGATCGTGCGAGAGTGGAGCGAAATCGCGTTCGGTTCGCCCGCAGCAACAGCCCAGTTCGCACACAAAAAGTTGCCCACGCTGAGGTACCACCTTGATGCGGCTGCCACTCTCAAGGGTCACATACTGCTTTCCCATCAAATTTTCTCCTTTTCTCTGATCGCAGAAATAATTACCTTCTCATAAATAATGCCCTCAGTATAAGAACAAAAAGAACAACATACCCTGCCATTTGCTTCATCTTTTTCAACACCCTTAGACTAGCTCAGGGCTTCTCAAAAGTCGCTGCACGCTTTGACTCCTCGCGCCTTCGGCGCTCACAGGGAGAGGAAGGTGCTGGCTGTGGACGGAGCCCACAGCCAGCACCTTCCTCTCGAACAGCTCACTTGCGAGCCGTTCTGTCTGAAAAGACAACGTTTGAGAAGCCCTGTAGACTAGCTCTACCGTACTTTACAGGCTGTTCAAAAAATGGTATACTCCGCGGAAATCAAACTACTTTTAATTGCTCAGGGCATGCCTGATCTCCATTCTGTCCCTGGGGCACTCACCGGCTTTCTCTTGCGTTGTAGAAATCTGGTGAGCAAAAATCTTAATGATCAGGCGCACTCTTACAGAGAGTTGTTTATGGCGAATAAACCGGGAAAAGTGACCTCCATTTTGCGGCAGATGATCTGCCTGATCGACGGTGGAGAATGGGAAAAAGTAGGAGTTGTTCCCACCAGACGAGAGCTGGCTGAACGCTTTGCAACGACCACCTCGACCATTAATGACGTTTTTACATTTCTCCATGCCATGGGCTACGTCATGTCAAAAGGGAGAAATGTAATGATCAATCCCAGCCGCATGACTATTCCGGCTCTTGTCCCATCATTTGATCACTATCTCCAACAACAGGGGTTGACGCCTTTCATGCAAAATGTTGGAGAGCCGGAGATAATCAGCCTCGACATGAAAGTGGCACAGGCTTTCGATTTACCAACAGGCACCCGAGCTGTGCGGCGTATTCGTGTTCAGGGCGAGAAACTGGGCAATCAACTGATCCCTTATCGCGTAGCAGAAACCTACTATCCAGAAATCCTCGCCGTACGTTATCTGGCTCGTATGAAGCAAGATCCTCTCTTTGTTGTGATTGATCAGATTGCGAACGATACAGGGAAGGCAATCACTAAATCGAGCCTCAAAGTGCTGACTCGCTTTCCAGACGAGCAGGAACAAAGCCTTCTCCAAATTTCTCTCCACGTCCCGGTCACAGAACTGTTTCGGGTCAGCTACTCAGATGATGGAACCATTATCGTGTTTAGCCGCATTATCCTCATTAGCTATCGTTTTACTCTCAGTCTCGATACAGACACCAGGCTTGAGCATTCGCACGTAGATACAAAATTTTAGCTCCTCCCGCGCAACGCTCTCACTCTGGGGAGGATTTGGTAGCAATAATTGACTCTACCAAAGTAGCTGGGCTTCGCAAAAGTCGCCACAGGCTCGGACTGTTCGCGCCAAAGGCGCTCACACATGACCCGAAGCAAAGTTTTGGAACGAACGGTCTAAAGGGGGGAGGAAGCAGACAAGAAAGGGCCTCGTGAGGTAGACTGAGACAAAGCCAAACACGTTTCAGTGAACCGAAGGAGGTCCTCTCATGTCTTTTCAGTATGACACATCAGCCCAGCACGAACAAACCCCACAGGAGGAGAGCCAGATGTGGGCAGCAGAATTGGAGACGTATCTGAAGCCCTATCAAGAGCGGCTGGATGCCTATTTGGATCGGCGGGTGGTAGGGAATCTCATCGCGGCGGTCGCCAGCATTGTGCAAGCCCGCAGGGTATTGACCACCAGCGAGTTAGGAAGTACGATCACCGGGTCAGCTCATGCTGAAGCGGGCACACAGCGCTTGCAGCGAGCGCTCCACCATCAGGGATGGAAAGCCGCCGTGATCGAAGAGGGACTGTGGGAGCAAGCCGAGCAGCGACGCCAGGAACTGGAGCGGGGCGGCGAGACGCCGCTGTGCATCTGGGATAGTAGTGTGCTAGAGAAGCCGGAGAGTGAAAAACTGCAAGGGTTGGGACGCGTGCGCTCCAGTCGAGTGCGCCGTCTGGCTCGCAGCCGCAAAGGCGTGTTCAATCGGCCAGGGGTGCCGGTGAGCGTGCGTGGATTTGAATGGGAAAGCCTCATGTTGGTCGGCTCCGATGGCCGTCCTCAGGTGGTGGCCATGAACTGGTGGGGACGCGAGCCAGGGGTGCAGGGCCAACAACGCCGGGTGCAAGAACGCTTGCTGGCCAAAGTCGCCACGCAGTGGGGATGCAAAGTGCGTCACGTCTTCGATCGAGGCTATGGCACCGCGCCCTGGCTCGAACGCCTCTGGAACTATCGGGTGCGCTTTGTGGTGCGCTGGAAGAAAGGCAACAAGCTGCTGGATGCCGCTGGCCAGGAGCGCAAAGCCTGGGAGATCGCCCGGGGCAAACGCTCCTGGGGGACCCAGGCCAACCAGCTTTGGCATACGCATAGCCGAGTCTATCGCAGCACCCGTGTGTTGGCTTTGCCGGTGCGTCATCCCAGCTACCCAGGGCCATTATGGCTGGTAGTGGTACGCCAGGGCAAAGGACGCGAGCCGTGGTATCTGTTGACTGATGAGCCCGTGGAAACCGAGGAGCAAGCCTGGGACCTCACCTTCTCCTACGTCTCGCGCTGGAAGATCGAGGAGGAGTTCCGCTTTCAGAAAACCGAACTGCTCATCGAATCGCTGCGTCTGCGGGACTGGGAGCCGCGCCGCAAGTTGCTCCTGCTGGTCACGCTGGCCTATGGCTTTCTCTTGTGGAGCCTCGCGCCCTCCCTCTTGCGGGCGCGAGCTCACTTGCTGGTTCACTGGCAGCAACGAGCCGACTGGCGGCAGTGGAAAGCCACGCTGCCGTTGTACCGCCTGCGCTGGGCGCTCAGCCGACTCTGGCTCACCCATCCGCCTTCCTTTGTCAGATCGGGATGGCGACCGTATCGTCCGCTCTCCCACATCACTTGGCCCGCCTGTTCCTTCCCCTGGTGGATGACGCTCTGGCATCAATGCGGATATCTGTTCTAAAACTTTGCTTCGGGTCATGGGACGGCTCGCTAGCGAGCCGTCCGGGATGAAAAGACAACTTTTGCGAAGCCCTGACCAAAGTAGCTTAATTTGTTGACAAATCAAACTACTTTGATCTACACTTTTTTAAAGCGCCTATGAGATCGGCATGGAATTTTTGGGTGTATCACCCTTTATGAAGGAGCACTTTTATGGACGCAAGATTTTTTCCTGGCAAACATCGGAGAACCTCTTCTTCCCGGTCAGTCGATACAGGCGCTACTCATTATAAGCAAATGTGCAAGACGCTGCTGCTGCTTGGTTCTCTCTCCAGTGGGCCGTTATACGGCTATGAACTCTGCCATATGCTCCAGGAGCACGACAATATGAAGATGGCAAGCTTTCGTACTACACTCGACCATCTTATCGCGGATCGGTGCTTATATTATGAGATCATGCCTGCGTTGCATACTGGTCGGAACAAGCGCATCTACGCTCTTACGCACAAAGGCTATCGACAATTCTCCACTTTGCTCTCTGACTTTCTGTTAACAGATCAATCACTGCCTGGGGGAATCGAGGTGGCTCTCCGTTTCCTGGATCGCTTACCTGAGACTGAGAGATTGGCCTTGCTACGAGCCCGGCGCTATCTCCTGACCAACCAGCGTATCCTGACTGTGGCAAAATTGCCCGGCCATCTGATTACAGCCACCTCCAGCTACCTCTTGAGCTATCGACTCTGTTTGCTCGATGCCGAGCTTGCCTGGATTGACCAGATGGTTGCGGCTTTACAACCAGCATCAGTCGGTGGTATTTTCATAGAAGAAATCGACGCTGGAAGGGAGCAGGAGTAGCTCTTTTCCAGGGCCTGTTCTTTTCACATTCCGCATTTTTGACCTCAGGCAAAGAACAGCAGAGCGCAGCGAGGGAATTTTTATCATGTTTTAAAGATGCACAGGTAGATCCTTGCTACCAGTCATATCGACTGAGACATAGCGGTATTTACCTGTGACAGGATCGGTCAGGGGCAATTCTTCCGACCGTTCCAGGGTCACTGCTTCTACTCCCTCGTTCGCCAGGAGTTTTTGCGTCTGGTTGATCGTCGTTGCCCAGACCTGTTCTTGATCGTAGTCTGGCGCGACTTGCAGACGCAATTTCAGTGTATTCGAGCCAATTTGCACTATCTGGAAGCGTTCTACCCCTGGCAGGTAGTGAAACATCTCGACGGCCTTGCCAGGATAAATGGTTTTGCCATTCAGAATCAGAGCATCGTTTTTGCGACCCTCCAGATAAAAAGCAGGGAAGGGATTGCCACACGGGCAGGGCTCGGGCCGCAGCGTGACACTATCGCTCAAATCATAGCGGATCACTGGCTGGACGCGATTAAACAGATTGGTCAGCAATACCGTGTAGGACTTCTGACCCGGCTCAACTGGTCGATAATTTTTATCGACCGCCTCCAGGATTACTCGATCACTGTAACTGTGCATTGAACCATAATCGCAAGAGAAAGCGATACTCGGACATTCAGCCGCCGCGTAAACATCGTGGACAGCACACTGAAATGTTGTGCGGATACGCTCGTGTCCCTCGGGCGGAATCCATTCTGAGCCCGTGCCAATCAGCAGTGGCTTGATGCGCAGACGACCCGCTAGCTGTTCGGCTGCCAGATTAGAAACCAGCACCGAATAACCGATCAGTGCGTGCGGTTGATAAGCATTCAGCTCACTCACCAGTTCATCCATGGGAACGGTCATCGAAAGAATGCGCACCTGCTTAAAAAGCAATTTGAGGAACGGGATGCGCTCTAATAATTTAAAGGCGGAGGTGCTTCCTAGATGCTCCTGGGTTCTGCCGGCGATCATCACCCAGCGCCCACCTGCTCGCATGACCTCGCGCAGAGTGCTCCAACCCATGCTGAGAATATTCAGGGTGCGGTAATGAATCAGCGCATCTTTATCCTCTACAAAGATTGCCTGCTCGCCTGTCGAACCCGACGAGGTATAGAGCAGATAGCGATCTAAGAAGTAATGGCCGATACGCGTTTTGTCTGCCATAAACGTCTCGACCTTTTCTTTAGTAACCTCACGGTCGGTTACCCAATCATTGAAATACGTCATCAATGCGGGTTTGCTGGTAGTGGGAAGCTGTGACAGATCCTGTACCCTGGCAGGTACCTGACTGTACAAACGCTGGTAATAGGGAGAGCGCGTCCTGGCGAATTGCACAAACTCCTGTACAAAGGCGCGCTGGCGCGCTGCGATGATCTCTGGCTGACGGCGTATCGCCCTGCGCATCTCCCACAGAGCCCCGACTTGTTTCAAGGGATTACTCATAGATCTACCTCCATTGGGAAACGTCTACCTGTAATGCATCTCTTATCCCAAATATAGATATGCTCAATGGAGAAAAACTACATCACTATAAATCTTTTTTTTTATCTTTTTCATCATCTCCCCGACACTTCTTGCTAATGACGAAAAAGGTGAAAAAAAAGATGAATCAAGCTCTTTTTCCACAGGCAGAAGCTATGGTAATACAAGGTTTATGACAATGTTTGATTGCGGTGTCCACCGCGTGCTAGCTCTCTGAAAGGATCGCGCCTGCGGCGCTTACAACCTGAAGGTGCAGCAACAGTGTGAAGCACTGTTGCTGCACCTTCCAGAAAAACCAGCGCGAGCACAGCGGTGCGAGCACGCCATGGGCCCGCGCGAGGGCGAGGGGAAGCAAACACTATCCATGGCGAAGATTCTCTTCGTCTGGCGAGGGTCATTTCCTACACGAGAGTACAGGAGACAGCTTATGAGTGATTCCAATACCACGTTTAGCAAGGTGAAAAAGCTGTGGAAGTTCTTGCGGATGAAAAAGTATGATGAGGTGATGGCGCACCAGCGCGAACAACTGGACATATTGATTACCTGCGCTCGTACCTCTTCTCCCTTTTACCAGCGCCTTTACAGCCACTTTTCTGAGCCCGTTCCAGCTCTCCAACAACTCCCGCCAGTCACCAAGCCAGAATTGATGGCAAACTTCGACGACTGGGCCATTGACCGCGAGATCACCAGGGAAAGCGCGGAGGCCTTCATGGCTGACAAGACCCTGGTTGGAGAACCTTATCTGGGCAAATATTTGATTTGTAGTTCATCTGGCACCAGCGGCCATCGGGGAATTTTCGTCTACGATACGAAAGCGGAATCCCTCTATCGCTGGCGGTCTGTACTTCAGGCCGGCATGATAAGCTGGAGACATTTCTTCAAAAAAATTCGCTGGCTCAATATCAGCGCAACCGGCGCTCATTTTGGCAGTCTTGCTTCCTTCACTCGCCTGGAAAAGACGCGCCAACGTTCGCCCTTTATGCGCCTGGCCTTTGAGAGCATCCGCACGATCTCGGTGACCACACCGCTCCCTGAGCTGGTTGAGGAGGTCAATCGCTATCAACCAACGATCCTTTTTGGCTACTCAACCGTCATCGTCAGTCTCGCCCAGGAACAGCTCGCCGGTCGCCTACACATTAAACCGGAGATTGTCTCAATGGGTGGCGAGTGGATCTCGGACAGAGATCGGCAGCAGATTGCTGCTGCTTTTCGCTGCATGGTGCGCGATGCCTATTCGAGCGCTGAGTGTGCCGCCATCGCCAGTTCTTGTGCAGAAGGCTGGCTGCATGTGTGTAGTGAGCGAGTGATTGTCGAACCGGTAGACGAGCATTACCAACCTGTTCCGCCCGGCGTGCCGTCCCACACGGTGTTAATTACCGACCTGATCAACCGCGTCCAGCCGATGATCCGCTATGACCAGGGAGATAGTGTCACGCTGCGGCCCGATCCCTGTCCCTGCGGTAATCCTTTCCCTGCAATCCGTGTGATGGGACGCAAGAACGATATGCTGCGCATGCGCACAGCAGACGGAGAGCAAAAGCTTCTTTCGCCGATGACCTTCTATGTGCTGCTCGATATGCTCCCCACCGTGCGTCGCTGGCAGGTTATCCAGAAAGGTCCTCTCACCATCAGTCTGCGCATTGAAGCAACCTCCCCTGAGGTTGATGCTCAGACCTGGGAGTCAGTGTATCAGTGCGTGAAAGACTACTTCGTTCGCCAGGGTTTGGCGGAAGTCACTATCGAGCGCGCTCCTGAGCCTCCCATGCAAGATCCGAAAACCGGAAAGTTTTACCAGGTGCGCGTCAGGTTTGAAGAGGAAGGATCGCCTTCTCTCCAGGAGGCATAGGCTGATTTGAAAAAACAGAGCAGAAAGAGAGCATACTATGAGTGCCGAAGTCAACGTCCCGGCCATCCGTCGGCCAGCCAATGAAGAGGAATTTCGCGAGATGATGAGCAAACGCATGGCTCACTATCTTCAGCGCCGGGCCGAAATCGGTCACGAAGCAGCCTTTGAGGAATTACTGACTGGCTATCCAGAACTGCAAAAAAGACTGATCGGCCCGCGCATTGCCAACCAGAGCTTGAGCGAGGGCTTCTCGTCAGGGAAAACCGCTTTTGCCAAACTGGGCTTGATTGACGATTTCATCGACATCTCCACCAGCGAACGTGACGCAGTGATCGAAACACTCCTGACCTGTATGTGTGAGAATGCTATGCACGATTGCGGTGTGAGCGAACCCTGCTCGGTACTCTGTGCGCTCGATCAAGAGGCTGCGCGCCGGGCTTTCCCTGAAATGCAAATTCAACAACTGAGAAAGAAGGTGGAGGGGGCTCCATTGTGTGTCTTTTTCTGGGCGCGCGAACGCAGTCAACCTGAATAGACACCTGTTTCCAGCGGCAAGAGCATGATGATTGGAGGTCGGTTAGCGGGCACCGCTCGTTAGCCGACCTCTCTTCATACGGAGAGGTAATACGGATACTCTCCGCCCTATTGGTCAGATGATGAAAATGTCGAAAAAAATGATGATAAGCGTTGTTCAGAATTTTCTCACTTTTTGCGTATCATTATGTATGTTCAAACATGCAGATAGAAATATATCAGACAGCATGAGCAAAGGAGGTGAGAGCAGAGAGCAGAGAGTTTTTCTGGCTTAACACGATGTCGTACATTTTGCAATCCGTATCTGAAAGAGAGGCTACATGTCTATGCGCTCCTTTTTGCGTCTACGCTCTAAAACGAGCATCCTACTAGCCCTGATCGCACTGATCCCGGTCATTGGAGGTTTTACCTTCTTAGGAGGGATGGCGTCCTCAACACACCAGGTCCTGGCAAGTGGCCTGACGTACGCACAGCTTACCCCGATGCAAAGGCGATCACTCTCCAGTCTGGTGTCTTCTGAACTCAACCCTCCGCAGCTATCTACCGCTAAGGCAAATACCAAAGCTCCTGGCAACTATTTCCCGACCAGCGATGATGGCTGCTCCCGGAGTCTGGGGAACAATATCCGGGTCAATAGTAACTGCCTGAACCTTACAGACGTGAGCCTGCAAGGTCGCGCGCAAGCTCAGCTTGAACCAACCATCGCCGAAGACCCCTTTCATCCCGGCCACCTGGTTGCTGGTACAAACGATTATCGCTCTGGCGATAGCACCTGTTATAGCGAGTTCAGCCACGATGGTGGCCAGACCTGGACCGAAGCTTCCGTCCCGTCTGGCTTTAGTAATGGGGCGAATTTTGGTGGCGTCACGCGCCAATACTGGCAGGTCAGTGGCAATACTTCCGTAGCCTGGGATACAAGGGGAAACGCCTACCTTACCTGCGAAGAGTTCATGCGTGGACCTGGGACGACGAATAATCCAGATGTATCCAGGGCTTTCTATGTCTTTCGCTCAACCGGCAATGGTGGCGCATCCTGGGATTTCATGGGTGGCCCTGCTGTTGAGCTTTCCACACAGGACCCGTCTGTGATCGAAGACAAGCCATATATGAGCATCGATGATAGCGTCGGTAGCCCTTTCCGGGACCGTATCTATGTGGCGTGGACGCACTTCTCATCCGATGGTAGCGTCTATATCGAAGAGTCCCACTCTTCTGACTTTGGCCAGACCTTTAGCACGCCGGTAATTGTCAGCAACAGCAGCCCACTCTGTGTGAATACATTGGGTGCCGGGACGCCCCACGGCCCGTGCAATGGGAATGAGTTTGCGCAGCCTTTCTCTGGCCCGGACGGCACCCTGTATATCATTTATGACAACTTTAACGCTGGCTCAAATTTCCCCGGCGACAACCATTTTCAGATCTTCCTCGAAAAGTCAACCGATGGCGGTAATACCTTCGGCGCGCCGGTGCTGGTAGCCACGTACAACGAGTTCCCTGATTGTCCTCCATCGCAGGGCGGTCAGAATCCAGGCCAGGAGGGCACCTGTCTGCCAGAAAAAGGCCCCACGCAGAATGCCATTTTCCGCACCGCCAACTATCCGGTGGCAGCCATCGATCCTGTCAACGGCGATATCGTCGTCACCTATGGCTCGTACATCAATAAAGATTCAAACCCCTCCAATGGCTGTATCCCGCAGGGTGTTGATGTCAATGATGGTGGCGAACTGTATGCAGGCGTCAAGACGGTCGGTGCTTGCAGCAATAAGATCCTTGAAAGCATCTCTACCAATGGCGGGGCCAGTTTCAATGGAGATATCAGCGATCCAACGACTATGCCGGTGGTGACGGATGCTCCTGGGCAGCAACATACCGATCAGTGGTTTCACTGGGCGGGTTTCACTCCCGATGGCAAGCTGGTAGTTACCTACTATGATCGTCAGTACGGCAATGACGAG
The DNA here is from genome assembly GCA_035650355.1 of Ktedonobacteraceae bacterium. Lineage (GTDB taxonomy): Bacteria > Chloroflexota > Ktedonobacteria > Ktedonobacterales > Ktedonobacteraceae > DASRHT01. Next base: position 24,188 of record DASRHT010000035.1, on the reverse strand, counting down.
ATCACCGGCACTATGGACTTCAGCCTTTCTGCCTCCAGCGATCTCCAGCATTTCGCCACGCGCAGAGTTACTACCAGTTCTATGCCGCTACCTACTCAGTTCCCTGATGAGCAGGGGAACGGCACCTTTTACGGTGACTACACAGGCCTCGTTGTGGACACCCAGGCCCATCCCATCTGGACCGACACGCGCAGCAAGGACCTGGCAGTCTGCCCTGGCACAGGTGTGCCAAATGTGCCTCCCAGAGTCTGCACATTTAATTCGGCCAATGGTTTTCCGGCCAACGACGATATCATTCTCACAGCGACAGAAGACATACCAACGTCATAATTTCAGTATCCTCAAGCGGATCGAGATACTTCGATTCCGCGTTCCTGAGCGGTAGCTAGCTGTGAAACAGCGTTGGAACGCGGAACGTTTCGAGATAGCCATAGGCTCCCGCCGCTCCCCTTGAGGGGCAGTATAGCATCAAACCCGAGGATGTCAAGTGGAAATGCAATAAGAGCTAAGGTGGCGAAGCGCGAAACCTGCGTCTTCGCCGCCCCCTTTCCAGCGACAAAGCCAGCAAGCATTTCCGAAGAGGAATCAAGCGATAGTTGTTTTTACCTGTTTCAGAGGAGAAGAGAGGAAAGTAGCATGACTCGTTTTTTGTGTATCGTATCGCCCCAGCATGGACATATCAATCCAACGCTGGCCGTTGTGCAAGAGTTGGTCGAGCGTGGCGATACAGTGATCTTCTATGCGACCGAGCAGTTCCGACCATCCATTGAGGCAACCGGAGCCATCTTCCGGGGGTATACATCGATTGTCACACGGCGATGGGCACATATGGTCTATACCAGCGATGATCCACGCGATAATCCTTTTATTCGGATGGGCCACGAAACAATCGAAGAATGCAATCATGTGATTCCCCAGATCAGAGATGACGCCGCTGGGCACGACGCTGATTATATTCTGTACGACACGGTGCCGGGCAAAATGCTGGCGGAGTTGTTGCACTTGCCTGCCATTCAGCTTTATACGACGTACGCTCTCAATCAGCAGTTCAATCCGATGGTCGCACAGCTCCTGTCACTGGCTACAGGCCCAACCGCAGAGGCTTTTCTGGAGGTAAATCAAGCCTTTGACGATTTTCGCGCGTCCTATCAGCTTCCCCCACTGCCATTCTCCAGTCTGCTTGATCGCGTTGAGCCGCTCAATATTGTCTTCATCCCTCGTACTCTGCAACCATTGCAAGAGAACTTTGATCACCGTTTCACCTTCGTTGGTCATGCTGTTCGTCCGCGCTTTTCGCCGCCAGGTTTTCCCCTGGAAAACCTGGGTCAGCATCCGCTGCTCTACATTTCGCTGGGGACAATTTTCAGTACCCATCATCAGTTGGCCTTCATCCGCGACTGCTTCCAGGCTTTCCGTGGCTCTGACTGGCTCGTGATCCAATCGATTGGCAAAGAGATCGATCAGGCACAACTGGAACCTATTCCCGAAAATTTTCTGGTCTATCAACATGTTCCTCAGCTTGAGGTGCTCCAGCAGACGGATGTCTTTATCACGCATGGCGGAATGAATAGCACGCTGGAAGCCCTCTATTATGGCGTACCGCTGGTGGTTGTGCCACAGATGCCGGAACAGGAGATGACCGCCCAGCAGCTCGCCAGGAGAGGTCTGGGCATCCGTCTAGCCAAAGCCGATCTGACTGCCGATCTGCTGCAAAAAACGGTGATGCAAGTCCATACAGCCCCGACCTTCCGGGCCAATGCGCAGGCGATGCAAAATATCATGCGCGCAAGCGGAGGCTATGTCGAGGCCGCCAATACGATCCAACGCTTTGTCGAAAGCAACAACTCAAACCCATAAGAGGCTGAAAGAAGCGGGTCAGGATAATCAGAGCTATCAAGGAAGCTACCAGGTACGCAGCATCCGTGAAGCTCGGAAAAGGAGAGACAAGAAATGAAGTCCTCTCAACCCTCGGATAGCCGCAAGCGGTCATCCCGACGATCATATGGTCCACTCCTGCTGGGCCTGTTTGTCGTCGGGGGAGTTGCGATAGTCGGGCTGTTGCTGTATCTGGGATATAGCATGATGATGGGCGGCTCCGCTCCTCAAACCGCTCAGCAGTTTACCAGCGCCGCTCCCGGCTCGCACGTCCAAATTGCTTTCGAGGTCACGGGCCTACCTTCCTCGTCCCTGCTCAACGGAAACCTGTTGCAAAAAAATGCGGATGGCTCCTACTCGCGCACAGGCCGCACGTTGAGCGTGAGATGGGATGCCAGCAAGGTCGTGATGGGCAGCAGTTCGAATGTGAAGGTGGGCGCTATTCTCCAGATCAGTGGCACCCTCGACGCTCACGACGTTCTGACTGCCGGCCAAGTCGTCATTCTAACAGAATTTGTGAAGCTGAAATAAGGGGGGAGGGCCAGGATGCTTGACTTTGTGATTACCAGCGCAACCGGCTGGGCAATGATGGTCTTACTGGTAGCAGTGATTGCCTACCCCTTTCTGCTACGGGCAGGACTGCTCGGACCTGTGCAGCCCTTTTTACCACGCATGCGCGTGCATTCCTGGCTGGCCTACGGCCTGGGCGGCACGTTACTGGTTCACCTCTGGTTTTCAATGAGCGGTGGGATCGCGTTGGTCGTCAATGGGCTCGGCCTCTACCTGGCTACAGGAGCACTGTTTCTGGGTGGCGTGCAGATCTGGCTGGGACGCTTGTTGAACTGGCCCAAATTAGCCAACCGCCGCCAGGTGCGCCGCTGGCATTTCTGGGCCATGTTTGCCCTGGTCACCTTGATCCTGGCCCATGTGACCCTTGATAGCGAGCTGATCCAGGCGCTGTTCCTGAGTCTGTAGTATCTCACGAGAGACATGATTGACATATCACGGACGTCATTAAGGCCTGACGTCCGCTCAACAGAAAAATGTGAGGAGACTATCTGATCTATGATTGCGCATTTTCTGCTACATCGAACGTACTCGAAGGTGCTTCAAAGTACGTCTTTGATTCTTCTCCTTAGGGCTTGTGAATTATTGCTAAGCGAGCCTCCTGGGAAGGAGGAGGGCAAAAGCTTTGTGAGGATGGGAGGCAAAATGACGCCTGGTGGAAGTAATGTGAGAAGATCCCTGGGCTTGCCCCAGCTTCCGCTTGACGAATATCCTCCAGAGATGTATACTCTGCACGTTATGAATGTATGTATGGCATCAAACAGGCAAAACGCATCCTGTTGTGAGAAAGACGCTAAAGAGTTTTGAGCAATCCTCTAAAGGCTTATTCCTTCCTACATACACGTTCGTATTTTTCTATCAGTTAGCAGTATTGCTCCCGTATCTTTTCGGCCTGCTCCTGGTACTCCTTGACGGCACATGGTCTTCAAGGCAGCTATAGCATACTCAAGAAACGCATTGGCCGAAAGGAATTTTTGCATGCCATCTTTTAACGACTTCCCCTTACAAGCCACGACTCGCACAGCCCTGGCACACATGAATATCACCATGCCAACCCCTGTCCAGACCGAGGCCATTCCCGCACTGATGGCGGGCAACGACCTCGTGGGACGATCAGCTACCGGATCGGGCAAGACGCTCGCCTATGGTATTCCACTGGTCGAACGGATAGCGAAGCATACACGCGAAGTGCAGGCGCTGGTCCTCGTGCCAACACGAGAACTGGCCTTGCAGGTAAACGTTGTGCTAAGCAAACTGGCCGCCAGCCGAAACCTCTCAACGGCGGTGTTAGTAGGAGGACGCCCCTACGGCAACCAGACCTCCGCGCTGCGCTATGGAGCGCAGATCATCGTGGGTACGCCGGGGCGCGTGAAGGACCATCTTGATCGTGGCACTCTGGTACTGACCCGGCTACGCATGTGCGTGCTGGACGAAGCGGACCAGATGCTGGACAGAGGGTTCGCGCCAGCCGTCGAACAAATATTGATGACCTCGCCTGGCACGCACCAGATGGCCTTTTTCTCCGCAACCCTGCCGCAATGGATCGTGAAGCTGCAAGAGAAGTTTCTTAAAAATCCAGTCAAGGTGGACATTACAGACGCTATGGGTGGAGAAAGCACAATCGAGCAGATTGCGTACCAAGTACCGCAGGCTCAGAAGATGGCAGCGCTCTGCACCCTTTTGCATTCGTCTGAAGGAGCAAGCAGCCTCATTTTCGGGAAGACGAAATATGGCGTCGAGAAACTGGGAAGGCAGCTCAGCCGCCTCGGGTTTACCGTCGGAACGCTCCACGGCAACAAAAGCCAGCGTGCGCGCGAAGAGGTGCTCACCGCGTTCCGCCAGGGACATGTGCAGACGCTGCTGGCAACCAATGTAGCTGCTCGCGGACTGGATATCCAGGGCATACACCAGGTCATCAACTACGAACTCCCTGAGTCGAGCGACCTTTTCACGCATCGCATTGGCCGCACGGGCAGAATGGGGCAACAGGGGAAGGCGATCACGCTGCTGGCACCCACCGATATGCCAAAGTGGCGACAAATGGCGAGCTCGCTCGGACAGGCCGTTTCCCTGGGGCAGCTCGTCATCAACGAAAATGCCGCGATTGTCCCCGCGGCAGTACGTCCAGAGGCCGTAGATACCCAGAAGCGTGAACAACCGGCTGAGTCATCATGTCCGCCACACAAGCACCAAAACTGCTCACGGAGTCAGGAGTGCGGCAGCTATGAAGAGCGCAACGCGGGTTCCGCTCCGAAACGTCGGCAGAAGCAACAGAGATCCACGCCCCTATGGATCTCAGAAAACGCTCCACAAGCGCAGCGTCCCCATTCCCGCAAGGTGAGTGGCGATAAGAAAAGGAAGCCGTCAGGTGACAGCAAAACTGGCGGCAAGCGTTCTATGACAGCTTCGCAGGAGAGGAGATCTCGCAGAAAGCTCCGAGCCACGTCTTAATGCGTAAGACTACGATGTAAGACCCATTTGTCTCCACGCTCGCGCGGCAGTGGCGCAGAGGGGAAAACTCCCCCGTGTGAAGCCGAGATCATGACAACTTCACATGGGGGAGTTCACAGAACGGCCATCTTTGTTCAAAGTACAAAAGGTCTTCTGCGCGACAGACCTCCCTGGACGCTCCGTCTCTTCGAGGGGTCAGCCACCGTGAGCCAAAAAGCTTTCTGGGAAGAACGGCGACACAGACGATACACGGCGTCCGAACTGGCAGCAGTTAGCGATGCTGCTGATAGACATACGCCAGCATCAAGATCACGCCAGAGAACAGTGCCAGGATCGCCAGCGTGACGAAACCGATGGCCAGTAGCGTGAGATCGGGAGCGAGCTGAACAAGAGCAAGCGCTACCAGGCTCCAGAAGGCGGCCAGGGCCACAGCGAGCGCATGCCAGAGTGCCAGGTGCCTGAAAGCTGTTCGAACGCTGAGCACAGACGGGACACGTTTGAAATACAACGAGACGGCAGTCGTATACGCGGACTTGACAAAGAGCATCATGGGTGGTTCCTCCGTTGGTCGTACCTGCGTCCAAGCGCCACGCAGGTTTCTGGGAAGAGCAGTCCTCTCAAGGACATCATCCTGATCCGTCGGTTGAGTGCCTCCCGCAAGGCAAACTGTTCTCGCCCCATGGGAGGCCGAAGAGGACGCACGAGCCGCATCCGGCAGAGAAAGCAGCAGGCACCCCTTTTGCTGTCCCCTGATCCAGGGTGAAGCCCTGCAATGCTGCAGCGTTCCCCCTAAGGGGCAAGCACGGCGGTTCTTCTTGTGGCAACGTAATGCCTCTTCACCTATCACGTCTCTTTTCCCCTATTGGTTTCATGTTCATCACGGAGACGTTCTGCTCGGCAGAGCCGTGTATGTGTGAACTCCATCAAGACTGAGTAGTATACGGACATCGTAGATGAAGGACATATGTTCTATGACCGAAACTGAGCGATTGGACGATAGTTCTTGCTCTCTCAATGAGATGTTGGTATGCTTGCCTCGTAAATCTACCATCCTTCTTTTGCTTCCCGAACACCTGAATCACCCTGCTCACTGTGAAATTATCGAGTATATAAGGTTTTGGGCGTGCCTGTTGCAAGTTGACATACTGTTCTTCCGCGGTCTCCAGCATACCCGTGATGTGCGGTCCCGCTGTGGGTGACATGCTGATTAGCTGCCAGTGTGGTTGCTGGGATCGATGTGGGTGCTTCTTCTTGTGCTTCGACATCATGGCCGTTCCTCCCATTTTTCATCAGTCCAGTGCAGATAGACAGAAAAGGCAAGAACGACACGACTAATGGGCACTCGTTCCCCGGTCAGCAATTGGCGAGATCGTGGAGATGCTTCCACATGCAGCGTTGACAGATTGGCGCATGTGGAATGTGGCACCACCATCAAATCAGGATAGCATCAATCATTTAACAAGGCAAAATAATCCAGCAATAAGTGATGAACAAAAGTATATCCTCCTCCGACTTTACGCAGCAGGAGACATGCAACTGCATCATCGAGAAAACGGGGATAGTTCCAGGGAATCTGTCCTCCAGACCAGAGCATAAACCGCAACAATACATGCTTAACGCATGTTTCTCCGCCTTTATAGATGCCAATCACCAGCGCGATTGTGAGCAGAAAGGCCAACGTACTAAAGAAGAGAAAATCAGCTTTGATGATCAAACCAGGAAAAAACCGCGTAACGAACATATTCACAACGAATGGCATTGCAATAAAACTAACTAGCACACTGCTCAACAACGTTGCCCACAAACCAATAAACAGACCCTGACAGAGCCGTTGCAGCCGAGAAGTTGGCAGCCAATCAAATTGCATGCGTTCAAAATAGAATTCTGTCTGGTAGTGTTGTTTCATCTCTCGTGCCAGATAGGCCAACCAGCTTGTGCTCTGCTGGATAGAGTAGCGCGCCCGAGGTTTGCGACGATTGAGCATATACTCAACATAGACAGCAAATATCTGTTTGCGCCGCATCACAAGATCTCCTGAACATTTGCATCTCTCAATGGATTTGCCTCTACACGCCTGGACCAGGATATGCAGCATCAACGGGGTAGTGATGAGTTTTTGCAGCTCCGCATCCTCATGCAGTATTAATTTCAAAGTCGCTAATTGATCATCGGAGTTCGCCAGGTAATCCTCGATATGTTGCCGAGAGAGCGGCTGTATGCAGATGGCCTGTTGGAGCAAGATTTGCTTCCCCAGAGCCAGGTACTCTTCTTTTCGGCTGCACAACACAAGTGGCACAAGACCATGTTGCCACCGGTATGCATTGATTGCGTCAATACATGCCTTGCGCAACGTCGGACTGACGTCATCCAGTCCGTCAAGCAGAGGCAAAATATGATCGTCTGCCACCCATACCAGACCAACCTGTTGCGGTACCTGATATTTGCTGTTCAGCTCCTCAACCAGCCAGGTAGTAAGAGGTTGTTGCTTCAGTGACCATGAGGCGAGATTAAAAATAACGGGTATGGGGTGCGCCTCGTTTTCAACTGCGCGCTCTAAAAGGTCGCGAGCGAGTTCAATAAGTAATGTGGTCTTCCCTGCCCCTGGCTCCCCAAGAATCAGCAGTTCCCCGCAAGCATCATCGTAGATGCGAGTGATATGAGTGTCAGGCGGCAAAGGACGCATGCACTGATCTGGTGGCTGGACGACTTGTGTCCAGGGAGCAGCAACCACGCCGGCGCATTCGCACAACTCGAGTTTTAGATATGTTGTTTCGCGCAGAGATTGTCTCAGAACTCCTGTGATCCAAAAAGCATACACTTTTTTTAACAATTGGTGACGATTCCACTGCTCACGGCAGGAGACTGGCTGACTCTTGAGAGCGGCGGAAGAGAGATTTCGTTGTTCTATGGATAGTAGAGGAGATTCAGGATGGTGCTGGTCCTCTGGTGCGAGAAGTAGTGGATCGACATTCGGCATCAGACCAAGCTCCTCCATGTCCATCGCAAAAAGCTCACAGAGTCTGGCGCGATAGCGAGGGCTGGGAGAAGCTTCGCCGACCTCCCAGCGGCGCAACGTGCGCACATCAGGGAGATCAATCTGATCTGCAACATCTTTCTGCGTCCAGCTACGACGCTCACGCGCCTGGCGTAATCGCCAATTTTGCTCTGGTTTCCTTTTTTCCATATTTTGACCTACGCTTATCCTTAAAGGTGACTCAGGGCTTCATGCCTGTGGCACGGCAGGACATGAAAATAATAGGCCATGTTGCAAAAACGCTGGAAAAACGCGAAGAACGGATTTTTACACTATATAGTATGCTTTGTTGTATTTATTCTCGATGCGATTCATTGTAGCCAAAAACATGAAAAAAAACTATAGGCACAGCCCCGCACTTGCTTAGCATTTCTCTCTCATCTTGCCAGCAGTTTCTGTGAGGAATCAATGATAATTACCTCTTTTATGCCAAAGGGATATATCTGATATTGATCGCTGTTTTGTAATGGGTTAGAATACGGGCTGGAAGGTTATCTGGCTCCTTTATGACGATGTACTGAAAGAGTTCTGTCTGACTGGAGGGAGACAACATTGGTTCTATCAAAAAAACCGGGTCTTGGGCAACGGCTACGGAACGAACGACAACGTCTCAACTGGTCACAAAAGCGGTTAGCTGACTCAATTGGGACGACCCCTTCCACTATCAATCGATGGGAACACGATAAAGTTCTGCCACAACCATATTATCGTGAAAAACTCCTCCATATCTTTGGGGCGAACGCACCTGACTTATTTTCATTTGATAACGTGCTTGTCCCCAGAAGCGTGCCGGTGGAAGAGCAGTCTGTCACCAGTTCTCTTAGCAACTTACCTTGCTTGCGCAATATTTATTTTACAGGGCGCGGGCAGCTCCTGGCCCGTTTGCACGAAAAGCTCACCATAACCGACACGGAAGGGCATCCACAACTATACGCGCTGAGCGGTATGGGCGGTATAGGGAAAACGCAGATAGCGATTGAATATGTCTATCGCTATGGCGATACATATGAAACAATTCTTTGGATTCACGCAGAGACCTATCAGTCGCTGCTTGCTGACTTTGTAGAGCTTGCCCATCTTTTCGATTTACCCGAAAAGCAAGAAGCCGATCAACATGCCATCATTGCCGCCGTAAAATACTGGCTGTGTACTCATCGGCGCTGGCTCCTGATATTCGACAACGTCGATGATCCCAGTGTGATAGGGAAGTTTATTCCGACGCGCTGCAAGGGACATGTGTTGTTGACGACGCGCTGCCAATGCGTAGGACCCCATATTCAAAATATCGAGGTGACCACTCTCGGGCGTCAAGAAGGGGTTCTTTTTTTGCTACGGAGAGCCAAAAGAATTGAACTCTGCGAGACGTCCGCTGATGCCTCTAAACAGGAATACAGGGCCGCGCAGCAGGTCTACGATCTGCTTGATGGGTTACCTCTTGCGCTTGATCAGGCAGCAGCCTATATCGACGAAACCCAGATTTGCTTTCAAGATTATCTCGATCTCTATGCATTCCACCATACAGCTTTGTTGCAGACGTGTGAGAGTGGGGGTGAGAGACACTATCCATTTTCAGTCGCAACGACATGGCTGCTCTCTTTTGAGCGCATTGGAAGCCTGAATAGTGCAGCCGCCGATCTCTTGAGGCTGCTAGCTTTTCTGCACCCCGATTCTATCCCTGACGTTTTGCTGACAACCGCAGCCCCTGAGCTTGGCGATCCCTTGAACCAGGCAATCAGCAATCCGCTGCACTTTAATACGCTCATCGGCGTTTTGCGACGCTTCTCTCTTATTCGCCGCAACCCGGAGACGAAAACGCTGGCGCTGCATCGTCTGGTACAAACGGTCCTGATTGATGCCATGAGTGAAGAAGCGCGGTATACCTGGGCGCAGCGTACGCTACGAGTGGTCAACCGCGCTTTCCCCAGCGGCGAATTTATAACCTGGTCAGAGTGTCAGTTATATCTGCCGCACACCCAGGCATGTGCCGCTATTGTTGAACGTTGGCAGATTGAATCGCTAGATGCAGCTCGCCTCTTTAGTCGTGCAGGCTCTTATCTGAATGAGCGAGGACACTATAGCGCGTCGGAAAGGCTGCTGCGTCTCTCCCTCGCTATCAACGAGCAAAAACTCCCCTGCAATCATCCCGATCTCGCAAGAAGCCTGCACGATATGGGCGTGTTATATCTGGCGTTAGAGCAATATGAACGGGCGGAGCCACTGCTGAAAAAGGCGTTCGATATGCGTAAGCTTGTCTTACCACCAGATCATCCCGATCTCGCGGCAAGCTATAATTGCATGGGATTGTTCTACACCTCCAGGGGAAAATACGAACAGGCGGAACCCCTGTTACAAAAGGCCCTGGAGAGCCGCCTCAAGGCGTTCGGTCCAATTCATGCAGATGTGGCAGGGAGCTTGAATGAACTTGCCATGTTGTACGATATGCTCGGCAAATATGAACTGGCAGAACATTTTTATTGTTCTACCGTCACTACCCTTGAGCAATTGCCTGGCTCCCCTCATCTACTGCTGGCAGTTGCCTATAATAATATCGCAAAGTTTTACACGGAACACGAAAAATACGCTGAAGCAGAGCAGCTTTTTCACCAATCGCTGGCGATTGCCGGGCAAGTAGTGGGCCTGGATCATCCAAAGATCGTGATAGGTTTGAACAATCTCGCGGGACTGTATTTGCAGCAGGGAAAGGATAGCGAGGCAGAAGCCTTGCTTCTGGACACCCTCAAACGGGCGGAGCAGACCTGGGGGAGCGATCATCCATACGTATCATCCAGCCTGAAACATCTAGCCAACCTCTACTATAAACAGGAGAAGTATCAGGAAGCAGAGGCGCTGATGGAGCGCACACTTGCTATTCGGGAACGCGCATTTGGCTCAAGCCATCCGTCGGTCGCTGACTGTTGCTGTTATTTGGCTCAGATATACATTCGCCAGGAAAGGTACAAGGAGGCAGAGACATTGTATCGGCGCGCACTCTCCATTCAAGAAGAGGTGCTTGGCCCGACACATCCAGTTTTCATGAAAACCATCAAGAGTTTTTCCGCTTTTTTGAAGGAACAAGGCAAGGAGCTCGCAGCAGATTTTCTCGGCATGTTGAGCGTGTAATCATACACAACAGATCGTAGTGCCTAAAGAGCTTTCCGCGCTTGATGAGTTCGGGCAAGCTTCCTCGTGATGAATCGGGGGGGAAGCTTGCCCGATAACTGCTACAATCATCGAGAAGTCACGAATGACCTGTTCCCTTGCATCGAAAGGATTGCATCAACAGCCCTTTTATACCCTCCTTCGTTCTGAATGATCCCGCGCATTCTCTGGATATTTTCCTCATAATACGCGCGATTATTGGTAATGCGTTCAACGGCATCGCGCAACTGATCAGCGGTTACCGTCTCGGGGTTAAGAGCGATGCCCAGACCAAACTTTTCGGCATTTTCGGCATTGATGGCCTGCTCCGAGATTTGTGGAATAAAGATCGTAGGCACACCGGCCATGATGCTTTCAACTGTACTATTCATGCCGCCATGAGAGATAAAAATCGAGGCGCGCGCCAGGACCTCTAGCTGCGGGGCATAGTTGACCACCAGGAAGTTGGCGGGGACGGGTCCCAGGGCGAAGGGAGCCGACCGACGACCACGGGAGAGCACAACCTGCCAGCCGCTCTGACCAAAGGCTTTGATGCAAGTTTTGAAAATATCAGCGCGGTTGTTAAAGAGCGTGCCCAGAGCAATATAAAGCAGAGGGCGCTCATCAAGAGCCTCAAAAGGAAAGTCTGCGATGCCAGGGCGAGACGAGATTGAAGAACCAACAAAGACATGGCGCTCATCGAAGGTATCAGCATACGGCTGGAACATGCGGGGTATCATATAAATATTGAGCGCATCGTTGGCTGAGAAGACATCGAAGGGATCAGCGGGTACAGGAACGGGTACATTGAGGATCTCGCTGACTCGTGCGAATTGCGCGTATATAGCATCGATATTAAAGTACGTTGTCGCATGTTCGCTATCCGGGTTTGACCAGATGTGGCTCCTATGGTAATAAATGTGACGCATTGAGAAATGCCTGTTATTCGCGTATGTTCCACGCACATTAATCGCCGGGATCTGCAAGGCCCTGGCAAGCAGGCTGCCCCAGATGAAAAAGAAATCGTAGATGATGCAATCAGTCTGCTCAGCGCGCAGGCTGTCGATGAGATCACCTAAGGCCCGTTTTTCTTTCTCACCTGGCATCACGCTAACAAAAAGTGGGAAGTCGCGCACGTCAGCCCCTGCCGCTTCAATGCTATCTTTATACTCATCTTTCATATAGTAGGTGACTTGCCCACCACGCGAAACCAGTTCAGTCACCAACGGTAGCGTGGGAAGCACATGTCCGTGGGCAGGAATGCTAAAAAACGCGTATTTCGCCATAGTGTTGATCTCCGTTTCTCTAGCGCCTGGCCCAGAAAGGCCAGACATGGCGCTGCTCAGTAAGCCCTTTGTTACCGTTGAGCTGTTTTTGCGAGTGGAGGCGCAGCTAGCAGGACAGATGGTACGCGTTCAGGTTCTGCGAGACGCAGCAGCTCATAGCCTATGCCTGCCAGCCCGGTCATCAATCCGGGAGTCTCAATGCCCGCTGGCGCGCCTGTGAGCCAGCCGTCGGTCTCGATACTATCCACAATCAAGCTTCTAAAATGATGGCATTGTTCGTAGCACCAGGGATCATCCAGGACCTGTGTCGCTACCAGCAACGTTTCGAGGTTACCCAGGTCGCCATGACCAAGTGAGTGATTGAGTCCGAAGCTGGCTATCGTCGTTTTAAGGGCAATGGCTATCTCTTCACGTATCTTCTCATCGTCGATATAGGAAAGGGAAGCAAGACGAGAAAGGCCAATGCCAGGGGCCCCGTGACACCAGCTTGCCTGATAACTCATGCCATTACCTGTTGTCGGCGTAGCGTGTCGCGCCACCGCTGGCTGCTCAGGCTTCAGGATGTCGGGCCAGTTCTGTGCCTGAGGCGGAAAAACACTTCTTTCATAGGCCAGCGTAGCGAGAGCCAGCTTGTGGAAACGTTCCTCGCCACTGATGGCAGCGAGCGCGAAGAGACTGAGTGAGCTACCAGCCGTGCCATGTGCCATTGCGGCGGGAGGTTCTGCGCTTACAGCTCTCTCCCAGGCCAGGCCATCTTTTGCCAGGCGAGCTTTCTCCAGCAGGTGGTCGCCGCACATGACCGCAATCGCCAGGGTTTCTGGTTTTGGAGATGCGCGATATAAGCTCAATAAGCTGAGAATACACCTGGCTGACCCGCTTAGAAGATCGAGGGCCGTATCTTTCTGCATCAGTTCTGGTAGCTGTTTAGCCAGCCCGTGAGCCTCAGCGAGCAGGGTAGGATCATTCCAGATCGTGCCCAGGTGAGAAAGCAGGTAGATAACAGAACTCAGACCCTCAAAAACGTCCAGGGCTTGCGGGTGCGCCTCGAAGCGTTCTACCTGTTTGTACATCGTTATATAGGCAGATTCCGCCATATCTGAATAACGCGTATCGCCGGTAACCACACCTAGATAGCTCAAGAAAAGGATAATGCCTGCATTGCCCTCATAGAGATCAGGCATCATGGAAGTAAGGAACCACTGGTGTTCTGGCATCAGGGTTACCCCGACCCAGTTAACGCCTCGCCAATCGCCTGTCGCGAGTTGACAGAGGCGATCTCCAATGCGACAGGCGGCTGCCAGCAAGCGCTCGCGCGTCACCACTTTTCCCGAAGGGACCGTTACTGTTGGATGTTTCCACATCAACTGTCCCTTCTCCATCAGCAAAGAGGAGAAAGACGCCCCAATAAACCAGCATTGCCGCTCCAGATCATCCTCATGCAGTTTGAGCACAGTTTGTTGCGCGAGAGCTATGCCCGGTTGTGCAAGAAAATCGGTAATGCAGTCTGCTCTGCTGGAAAAGATATCGCGTGTATCGGGGCGCGTGTTAAACGTCGGAATATCGCCGACCAGCAGATCAGAGCGTTCGCATCTGACCAGGCGGGCGAGATCAGGCTGTAATTTTGCCGCTTGCCAGAGATGCTCGAAATGACAGCCCCTTTCCAACGCGTCTCGCAGCAGATAAGGATGAAAGCTTTCATGAAGGAGATGGCGATAGAAGTGAGCGGGACGAACCATACGACGTATTTCATCACTGGCAAAACGCGCCAGTGGGACACTGGCAAACTCTTTACCCCGCGTCATTAAGAGGCGATACATGCGCTTAAAGCCGGCAACAAGGCAGTGTTGATACTCCAGCGGATCGACATCGTTGCCATCAAGCTGTGGTCGATTATTCTTGCCGGGCTGCGTATGAGATTCACGTACCAGGTGCATCTGGTCGGTTCCCACTCCAGCCCAGAGCATACCTGATTGTGGAGCTTGTTGTCCCTCATGTCCTTCAGAGGCGCTGACCTCAGGACCCTGGCGGACAGGCTTTAAAAATATCTGCGTGGGCAGCATCCCAACGCGTATAACCGAAAAATGCAGCACATCCATAGCTGCATCAAAGTCTATAGTCTCATGAGAGCGCGCATGAAAGAGAGCATCCAGCTCAATGAAAATGGGATCTTCTCCACTGGCAGTGACGCTCTCATAGTGAAAATTAGTGGCGCCAAGCGCATAGAGCAGGGCGAGATAGCCTCCTTGTCGCTCGTAAAAGCGTACTATCTCAGCTTGCGTCGAACAGTCTGATGCCTCAACAAACTCGGACCAGCCGTAGCCTTCGCCGGGCAGTAATCTCATAGTACGGAAAGGGGGCTGATAGCCCTGTTCATTCAGCCAGGTAAGCATTTCCTGAAAGTGCAGATCAACTTCCACCGTTTCTGGCTTGTACAGGAGTTGCAAGCCGGCACTAAAGCGAAGTTTTAGCATACTGCGCCCACCACGGTGCATATCACCATCTTCCCCCAGAGCCTCGATAAGCCAGCCAGGCTCTCTTTCTGGCGAGAAGGTAGTACAGATCTGCTGCCAGTCGGAACAAAGGTGGTGCAAGCATTCCAGAGAGTTGTTCAGCCAATGATTGATGATGATCATGATCTGGCGAGCCAGCACCGGGTACTCTTCCAGAAGAGCTTGTAATGCTTGCTTCTGACGCATTTGCCGGATAAAGTCTTGAAAGCGTTCTTCCGGTGTTTCTCCGTGCAGGCGACCTTGCAAGCGCGCAACATGCAGTTCAAGGACCATCGTACGGTTGATGGCCGGAGAGAGTTTCATGATCAGGTTTGGCAGGAATGCGCCGACGGTGGTTTGAGGATCAAAAGGCAGATGCTTGTACTCAGTCTCCAGCGCGGCGGCCCGGCTTATGAAGCGGTCATGGGCATACTGGCTAAAAGTATCGAAGATATTGAGCAATGAAAGTTGTGCAGGCTGCTGCGGATCTTCCGCCATCGTGGAGGCGAGGTCTACGCTGGCAAAAACTTCCGCCAGTTGTAACAACCAGTCGGGAGGCGGTGTCCGCTGTTGAACTGCCTCAATCGGCTCGCCAAGCAGTACAAGGAGGTCTTCTTCAGTGAGATGGTCTGATTCCAGGCGTTGCGCAAAATTGATGCCTTTGCTAAAAGCATCTTGCTCTTTCCATTCCTGTAATTTGCGTGCAGCGAGTTCGCGGTCACATGGCTCTTCTATCCCGGGGACTGAGCGTTGTGTTTGCAACGATGCCAGGCGTTCCATCAACGTCATTGCACGATACCAGCATGGATTATTGACTGCTACCTGAGAGTTTTGCAGATGTTCCGACACAACCTCTTGCATAGTTGACTCCTTCTTATACTGTTTCGCTTGTGCTAAGCTTGCGCTGGTGAGAGCCAGGAGTTTTGAGCGAGATTCTGTGGCTCAAACAGCGTCCCGTATTCGCGATAGAAAGTTGCCTCATCCTCGCTCAGCGGGCCTTGCTCCAGCGCGGCAAGAGCCTGATCGATCTCCTGGCGATTGGCGACCCCGGTGAGGACAACATCGACCCAGGGTTGCGAGAGCGCGAAACGATAACAATCGGGGATCGAGGGTACGCGAAGGCCGACAGGGTAGCCGGGAGGAGGTGCGTTGAGGTGGAAGATGCCTTCATGGGCAGTATTAAAGACCACAATACCTGGATCGCTCTCCTTATTACCTGAAAGCAAAGGGACAATATGCCGTTCCACCCGAGTATTCGCCAGGTTGTAGCGCAACATCATCACATCAATCTCGTTGATGACGCTACGGGCCGCACGCAGCGAATGAAATGACATGCCCACGTAACGTGCAAGCCCGCGCTGAATCAGTTCGGCATTGATGCTTTGTGCCTGTTCTAAAGACTCTAGCACCCGATAATGCTGTGTGACGCTCCCGCCTTCATGCAATTCTCTCGCGCTGCGCAGCAATGTGGCAACATCGTGCTCGGCAAGAATCCATCCCCAATGAAAGACATCAATGTAGTCAATACCCAGCTCGCCAAATTGGTCCAGGATAGCGGCAATAAGCTTGGAGGGGTCATCCACATAAGAGACGGTTGCCAGGACGACTTGATCCCGTACTGATGAATCCTTACCACATAATGTTTTCAGGGCTTCGGCGCTGCGCTGATAGCTCATGTGATGGAGATCAGAGGAAAAAAAGAAGTAATTGATGCCTCGCTCGAAGGCGTAGAGAAGATCACGGCTTTCTATGCCATTTCCTCCGCCAATACCGAGAGGGCTGACCTGCAAGCCTGTTTTTCCTAGCAGCCTTCTGCAAAATCCGCTCATTGTGTTCCTCTTTTTTCGTGAAATGTTCTCACATCTGTAAAGGGGGATACCATTTCAATTTTTCATCTTGAAACAGATTCTCGTGGCTGAGCCCTGATATCCCCTTCTGATTGCTTAATCTGGTCTCAGCCTGTTATCTGTGCAGCAGGAACGCGCGGTGGTGCGAGCAAGAGCACCGATGGCACACGATCAGGATAGGCCAGGCGGAGCAGTTCGTAGCCAATACCCGCCAGGCCGGTCATTAATCCAGGCGTTTCGACGTAAAAAGGAACACCCGTCAGCCAGCCCTGCGCATCGATACTGCCCAGAATCGCCGCTGCCAGCCGCTCGACCTCTTGCTCATAGTGCGTGTCTCCCAGCACCCGCGCTGCCATGAATACTGTTTCCAGGTTGCCTAGATCACCATGACAGAGCGAATGATTCATACCAAATCCCTGCGCGAGCGTGGTACGAAGGGCAGCCTCGATCTCTGTGCGAAGCGCCGCATCATCAACGTGCTGAAGCGAACCCAGGCGGGCCAATCCAATGCCGGGGGCGCCATGACACCAGGCGATCATACAACGAGGAGAGGAGACCCGTTCAGTGATGCTCTCCTCACCCTCCTGCGTTCCCTGCTTCTGCTTATCCCCTTCATTATTTTCTTTCATGATGCGTAAGTCAGGCCAATTTTGTTTTTCAGGCACAAAGACGCTGCGTTCATACTGCATGGCTGAGAACGCGGTCTGCCGGAAACGTTCTTCTCCAGTCATCTCAGCGAGGACGAGCAGACTGTAGCCGATGCCAGCGACGCCGTGCGAAAAGCCAGTTAAAGGTTGCTCTGCCAGTGTGGTAGAGGGCCAGCCGACCCTATCATTGATTGTCTGGGCATGGGTGATCAAATGGTCTCCACAAAGCAGAGCCACTTCGCGCGTCCTGGCCGATGGTCTGACTTGGTAGAGGCTGGCAAGGCCCAGAATACAGCCAGCCGCACCGGCCATAACTTCAAAGATCCGATCCTGCTCGATGAGTTCTGGCAGGCTCTCAACGATCTCCTCAGCTTCGGTCAGAAGTTCCGGCTCATTCCACAAGCTTCCCAGATGGGCAAAAAGATAGATGAGCCCCCCCCAACCGTCGAAAGCGCCAATCGCTTTCATGCGTTGTTTTAGCACTACAATATCTTTGCGCATTGCCTGTAAGGCTTTTCTTGCCATTTGAGTACAAGCGGCATTATCTGTCAGTGATCCGATGTATGCCAGGAAGAGTATAATGCCACCCAAACCATCATAGAGATTGGCGCTGAGCGGAATTAACATCCACTGTTTTTCTCCAACGAGGCTCACACCCAGCCAATGGGCCATCTCATCGTTAGAGAGCGCCAGCGTGGAGATACGCTCACTCACCAGGCTTGCAGCGTTCAAAAGCCGTTCGCGGTCCACACGATTTGCTACAAACCGCAGTGCTTCTTTTTTCGGGCTCCAATCATGGGAACCCATGACGGTAGTAGCCAATGAGGCTTCAATAAACCAGCTTTGCCGACTGAAATCCCGCTCACCAAAGCCTGCCAGACGTTTTTTGACCAGCTCGAAGCTCGTATCAGAGATAAAATCGGCAATGCGCTCGCCGTTGCTGGCAAAAATATCAGATGAACCAGGTGTGGTAGTAAACATGGGAATATCTCCCATATTGAGATCGCGTCGCTCAGCCGCGATGACAGCAACCATCAATGGCTTTGCCTCAACACTGCTCCAGAGCAGGTCCAGAAAACAATCACGATCTAGCATGTTGCCTAGCAGATCGGGATGGGTTCCCTCAAAGAGCATTCTGGCGTAAAAGTTTGTTGCCCGTAAAATGATCCGAATCTCATCATGCATAAAGCGCGAAAGTGGATCAGCGAGCAACTCTGCCTGATGTTGTTGCAAGATCTCATACATCCTGGTGAAGCCGACGACAATATTATGACGATAGTCGGGCAGGTCTATATCTTTTCCGTCGAGCCTGGGACGGTTATCTTGGCCTGGGAGTTCGCTCGTCTTGCGCACGAGACGCGTTTGATCGGTGCCAACATCTTCCCAGGCAGGCACAGGATGCGGGAATTTCTGCCCTTCCTGCCCACCCAATCCGCTGATGTCGATGCCCTCTAATTCAGCATTCACAAAGGTGAACTGAGGAAGAAGTCCAACCCGCAGCACTGAATGGCTCATCACATCATAGATCCAGTGATGGTCTGGATCGACGTCCCTGGTTGCGAAACGTGGTTGGAAGAGGGCCTCCAGGTCGATCAGCACGGGATGTTCACCCATAGCAATGAGGTTCTCGTAATGAAAGTCGGTGGCATCCAGGGCATACAACAGCGCGAGATAAGCGCCCTGCCGCTCGTAAAAGCGCGCAACTTCCTCCGGCGATGCACAACTGCTGGAGGGGATAAATTCTGACCACCCATAGCTGCCACGATCCAGCAGTTTCATGCAATAGAACGCCGGATGATCACCGCGTTCATTGAGCCAGTGCAACAGTTCCTGAAAATGAACATCGACCGCCAGCGATTTTGACTTATAGACCAGCTTCAATCCAGAACTAAACGTCAATTTGATGACGCTGCGTCCTCCACGATGAGTATCACCGGCGCCAGCTTCGGCTGCTATCAGCACGCCAGGGTCACTATCGGGCGAAAACATGGCGCGGATTTGTTGCCAATCGGCGCACAGGTGGCCGAGAAATTCGGAGCCAAAGGCGACCCAGTGGTCGATGATGGTCATTGCCAGGCGAGCCAGCACGGGATATTCTTCTAAAACAGGGAGCAAGGCTTCTTTATGAGCCGTATGATGCACGAAATATTGAAATCGCTCCTCGGCAGTCTCGCCTTGCAGCTTGCCACGCAGACGTGCGACATGCAGTTCCAGGGTCATTGTGCGGCTGATCAGCGTGCCGAGATGTCCGAGCAGGCTGACGCCGAAGGTATTCAAGAAGGCCTGGGGATCAAAAGGCAGAGGCTGCCATGTTTGGCTAAGGGAGGTAATGTTGGCATCCAGTTGACGATGCGCAGAGAGGATCAGTGGACTGATACAGGTCAGAAAGCTGCCCTTTGGCGTGTCTTCCTGGGAAGTGGAAACCGGCATATCCGCCTCAGGCTCATCGTCTAGCGCCTGAGCCAGTTCTGCCAACCAGGCAGGAACGTTGTGGAGGCGCGCCTGGAGGTCGTTATCCGCTTCGCTAAGCAGAGTCAGGAGATCCTCCTCACTCATATCATCTTCTGCCAGCCGCCGGGCGAAGCGTGTATCATCAAGGAGAGATGCTCGTTTCCTCCAATCTTGAAGTTTCTGACTTGCCGCTGCATGCGCTTCAGCCTCAAGAACAAGCGGCGGCGAGGAACGCCGTGCTGCCATGCGTTCGGCAACGCTCAGAGCTCGGTACCAGCTTGCTTTCTGGGAAAGGGGTAAAACACTCTCTGCAATCTTGTTCATTGCATCCTCGCTTTCTCCGCCTGTAGGGATATCTGTGTGATAGTCCGACAGGAACCATACTTTCTCGTTCACGAGTAGAAAATACAAAAATTCACCATGTGGTATGAAGAATAGCGTCGCTTTTCATACCACATATCTAATGAATCCAATCTACAAATGCCTGTAGATTAAGCTCTCATTAGTCGCCAGCGAGCAGGCGTTAAAGGACAGGGCAGTATGTAAAGGTACAGTATAGAAGGGTACAGTATGTAAAGGTGCATGGGAGAATGAGCGTGCGAATGATAGAGATAGCGGCAGCACCGTCAACGCGGGTCAGTTCGTCGTCGGTCAGTTCGATGGCTCCTGCCGGGTGCTCCGGCAATTGGGCCAGTTCGTCAGCGCTCAGGCTGTTGCGGTACGCTCTGTCTTTCCACGCGCGAATAACGTCTAGTTCGCTCATAAGAAGGTTCCTTTCCTGGTTCATTTGTTGATGACTGAGGAGGCGGAAGCCTGGGATGTTTCAAATTCTTTTGCAAGGAGCACACGTA
This sequence comes from Ktedonobacteraceae bacterium, assembly GCA_035650355.1. Lineage (GTDB taxonomy): Bacteria > Chloroflexota > Ktedonobacteria > Ktedonobacterales > Ktedonobacteraceae > DASRHT01. The sequence goes on along the minus strand of DASRHT010000035.1, from coordinate 3,552 downwards.
GAGTGCTGTGATGCCTGTAACCTCTACGTGCGTCCACATAGCTCAACTGCTCACAATCTGCAAATACGTCATCATACTGTAGATTGCCAGTTCATTTCTCATTGCCGACTATGGCTGGTTACTTACAAGGGCAACAACTGGCCGCGCTACCGTTTGTACCAGCACGGTATGAAAGGTAAGATACTAGTGTAACTGTGGCAGAGACGGCGCTAATGATGGAGATAACGCTCAGAGTAGGAGTAGCAGTGGTAGTTGTCACAGGAGCGGACTCACCACCGATATTGGCCAACTCGTCGTCGGTCAGTTCGATGGCTCCTGCCGGGTGCTCCGGCAGTTGGGCCAGTTCGTCAGCACTCAGGCTGTTGCGGTACGTTTTGTCTTTCCACGCGCGAATAACGTCTAGTTCGCTCATAAGAAGGTTCCTTTCCTGGTTCACTTGTTGACTACTGGAGAAACAGGTCTCTCCGGTGTTTCTATGGCTATGATCTCTGCGCCAATGGCCTACGCTTGCAAATATGCATCGCTTTCCCTCCACTGGTGGAGAGCATTAACTCCGTATCCATCGGCAATCGGATCAGTAAGCCGCATAATCAGCGTTTATGTCGTCATCTTGTGCTTGCCAATCCTCTCCATCTCTCTCTCGCTGTTTACGTATTAAGCGAGCATAATAACCATGCTGTTGGAGCAGTTCAGTATGAGTGCCGCGCTCGACAATTCTGCCCTGTTCCAACACAAGGATGACATCGGCATCGCGAATAGTGCTCAAACGATGGGCAATCACGATGCGCGTGCAAGCCAGCGCACTGGTATTCAGATTGATGATTTGTTCCGTGATGACATCCAGATGGCTCGTTGCCTCGTCGAAGAGCATGATCGTCGGCGTATTTGCTAACGCGCGCGCGATTGAAAGACGCTGCCGTTGCCCACCTGAAATCGCGCTCCCACCTTCCGCAATCAGCGTTTCATAGCCCATCGGCATACGCTGAATATCCTCGTGAACTGCTGCCGCCTGTGCAGCCTTTACCACCTGCTCTATATCCATTTCAGGATGATTAAACGCGATGTTCTCGCGGACTGTACCATTGAAGAGCGCCGATTCTTGCAGCACGATCCCGAACTGGCTGCGCACCGCTCGATAATCGAGTTCGTTGAGCAACAAACCATCGTAGAGAATCTCTCCCTCGGTCGGCATATATAGACCGAGCAGGAGCTTGCCCAGTGTGCTCTTGCCCGACCCCGTGCGACCAACCAGCGCAATCTTCTGGCCCGGCTCAATATGCAGATCGATATCTTGCAGTACAAACGGCGCATTGGGATCATAGCGAAAGCTGACCTGCTTGAGATCAACGTGTCCGGTTAGCGCCGGTGGATGGCGCAGCTCGACGACGTTATCTTGTTCACGTTCCGCTCCCATGACATCAGAGATGCGCTCGAAATGCGCTTTTACCAGTTGGATCTGTTGTCCGCTGCTCGCCAGCGAAGAGAGCGGCGCAAGGAATGCAATGATCAGAGCATTAAGGGCCAGCATCGTGCCGATAGACATCGTGCCGTCAAGTACCTGTATTGCCCCATACCAGAGGAGCACCAGAGGTGCAAAGCTGCTCATAACTCCCATGATCGTGCCCAGGACCGAGGCCAGCGAGTCGCGGCGCACCGAGAGGTTCAGATGGTCGAAGAAGAGGTTGGACCAGCGATCTAATGCTCGGTGCTCTGCGCCAGCCGCTTTAATCGTCGCAATACCTGTCAGTGCTTCCGCCATATAGCCCTGCGCTTTTCCCACCACAATCAGGTCACGCTTATTGAGTGCATGAATAATGCGTGTCGAGAGCAGGAGTAGCCCGATCTGAATCATCCCGATGACGAGTGCTATCAAAGTCAGGACATGCGATTGTTCTAACAGAATGAAGAGATAAACAATTACTGTTACTCCATCCAGCAGCGTCGAGATAACCTGGCCTGTGAGCATATCACGGATCGTCAGGTTGCTACTCATGCGCGTTAACATATCGCCGGTTGACCGCTGCTGAAAGAATTTATAGGGAAGCGCGAGCAGATGTTCAAAGAAGCCAAGCAACATCTGCATATCGATTCTGGCTTGCAGATACACCAGAGTCAGGGAGCGCAAGAGTGATATTACCAGTTGCGCCAGCATGATAACAACAATGCCGCTGCCAATGACCGTCAGCAAATCTTTCGATCCCGACGGAAAGATATCGTCCATAAAAATCTTGGTAATCAATGGAAAGAGCAGACCCAGCAGTTGCAGGAATAGCGAGGCGCAAAAGATCTGCACCAGAAAACCCGGCAGGCGGAAGATATAGCGAAAGTACCACCAGAGCGTGATTTTAGGCGGCTGACTCTCGTGGGAAAATTGAACTCCAGGCTCCATCAGCAAAACAACACCGGTGAAGTTCTCGTTGAACTCGCCCATGCTGATGCTCCTGCGACCCAGCGCGGGATCGACCACATCAACACGCGTCGGCCTCCAGCGCTCGGCAACCATGAAGTGGTGAAATTCCCAATGGATGATCGCTGGCAGCTTCACATAGCGAAAATCACTGAGATTGTCCCGTAGTGAGATCGCCTTCACCCGTAGTCCATACAGCCGCGCAATCTTCACGAGTGCCTGTGCCGAAAGACCATCGCGCCCAACGCCACAGCGCTCCCGTACCTCTGCCAGAGTGGTCTTGCGCCCATAGTAGTTGAGTATCATCGTCAGGCAAGCAGCTCCACACTCGGTACCTTCCATCTGGAACGTCTGGGGCACCCGACGCCGACGTATCGTCTCGACCGCTTCCAGCACAGACGAACGCCAGAGCGCCACAAAGAATGCGAGCATGCGCCGGACGAGCCGTGGCTTGCGGTCTATGACTTGATCCGGTACTTGATCTGCTGCTTGCGACATCGTTTATGCTCCTATCAAGCGATCTAGCCCAGGGATGAACGAAAGCACACGGCTTGAACCCACTCGTATTTGCGCACTGACCAGGCTCCTCAAATAGATGTGCCACGAGGAGGTTGTGCCGAGAGAAACTAGGGCCAGACCAGACGGCGCGGTCGTCAATGGGAGGCCAAAGAGCTTCAATACGTCAGCCGGACTGAGTACCGGGCCCAATGCCGTCACCGTGCGGGTCACTGGTGGACCACTTCCGGGAAGCTGGATCTGGACGGTCTGACCATCTTTCAAGAGGGCAAACGCACTGGCAGGAATAAATAAAATTACGCTCGTTTGATCTTGACTGATCGTTGCTACCGGTTGATCTGGGCCAGTCACAAGGCCGGTACTGGCAACGTATGTTGGTACCTGGATATTCCACGCAAGGACACCGGCAATGATACAAAGCGCAAAGAATAGCCATAGGAGTGTGAAGACGGGCGGCGAGACAAAACGCGGTAAAACGCTCTTTTCGCGGCTCTGCATATAGTATTTGATAGCAGCATCACGAAAGATCGGTCGTACATTTGACATACTCAAACTCCCCATCTTGCTAGAGAACCGCCTCTTTTGCCTCGTGCCAGAGTATCAGCAAATGAAAGCTCACTGTTAGCATA
>DASRHT010000034.1:0-30451 GCA_035650355.1 Ktedonobacteraceae bacterium | reverse complement strand
CAGATTGAAAATTGAGTGCAAACCAGAAAATGCTCAGGACAAGATGCTCGCTTATTTTGAGCCGATGAGAAGGATTATGCATATCCATAGCTTTTCCTAATCATAGCAAAAGAGATGCCCCTCGCAAGAAGCATCTCCTCTTTCGCCCGTGTTAGATTGTCTACCTACCCTCAATCCCCAGCCGACGTAGTGTAGACCTCGTCCGTCGAGATATCTTCCTTTGAAAATTCCTTGAGGAAGACCACAGCAACGAACGAGATGGCAGCCGTGACAATAAGGTAGACAGCGATACCAACGTACGAGCTAAACACGCCGAGCAGGTATGCGGCAATGATGGGAGAAGCTCCGCCCGCGATGGATGCAAGCTGGTAGCCCAGCGAGGCACCACTATAACGCACTTTAGTGCGGAAGCGTTCGGAGATCAGCGCGGCCTGTGGCCCATAGAGCCAGGCATGCGCGAAGCTTATAGCAATCACGGTTGCCAGAACGATGAGCACGGAATTCTTCGTGTTCAGCAGCCAGAAGTAGGGGAAAGCGATAATCGCCATGATGACAGCGCCGATCAGGTACCAAATACGACGCCCCACGCGATCCGAGTAGTAGCCGAACGTCGGAATGGTCACAAGTTCGAGGATGCCCGCGATGGCGATAGCTAGCAGAATCACCGAACCACTCACATTGAGAGTTTTTGTGACGTAAGCAATCACGAAGACTGTAAAAACATAGAACGGCCCCTGCTCGCCAAAGCGGGCGAAGGCAGTCAGGAAGATCTCTTTCCAGTGGAGTTTGAAGGCATCGACGACAGGAGCTTTAGCTTCCTTCTTCTCTTCCAGCACTTTCGAGAAGAGCGGCGTCTCCAGGATGCGCAAACGGATATAGAGGCCAACGGCGATCAGCACCACACTCAGCAGGAAGGGGATACGCCAGCCAAAATCTGTAAACGCCTTGCCGGGGAAGATGACTTCAAACAGGGCTACAGCCCCGGTAGAGAGCACCAGACCTATTGGCACACCAGCTTGCGGCCAGCCCGCCCAGAAGCCGCGGTTGTGCTTATGGCCATATTCCAGCGATAGCAGGACCGAGCCGCCCCACTCGCCTCCGACTCCGAACCCCTGGCAGAAACGCAGAACAGTGACCAGAATAGGTGCAAATACGCCGATGGCTGCATAACCAGGCATCAAGCCGACCAGCGCCGTGGCAATGCCCATGAGCAGCAGCGTTATCACCAGGGTAGATTTTCGTCCGATGCGGTCTCCGAGATGGCCAAAGAACGCACCCCCGATTGGACGAGCAATAAAGCCGAAGTAGTTAGTAGTAAATGAAAGCAGAAGGCCCGCCAGATAATCGGATTTTGGGAAGAAAAGCGCGGGGAAAACCAGCGCTGAAATGGTACCGTAAAGGAAAAAATCATACCATTCAATGGCAGTACCAATCGTACTGGCGCTGATGATGGGGAGCATCTGTCGCATGGTTGGAACATCATGTTCAGATGCAGATGAAAGGGTTGCCATAAATCCTCCTAAGTAAAACGAATGATGAAGGATGGCTGATGTGATGCATTACAAAAGCTGTACTACGAACACGATTGGCCGGCGGGTTGAGATGCCCGCGGACCTACCAAAACCATTGCTACGGCTTTGTTTTACCTCCTCTCATCGCAAGAGGGTTGTGGAAATAGTGAGCAGGCAGCACAGGTAGTCATTGAAACATTCCGCGTTCCAACGACGCTACCGCAATCTTGCAATCCAGCCAACCAACGCTGCTGACGCGCTAGCTTCGCTCAGAAATGCGGAGTCGAAGTACATCCATTCGCTACCTGGACAGTTCCTTGCGAGGTAATATATTAACTATCCCTATAAGGACAGTATGCGTTAAAACTGGCTATTTTTCAAGCCCTCACGATTGCTTCGCCTGGGCTTCGCAAAAGTTACTGCACACTCTGACTCCTCGCGCCGAAGGCGCTCACAGGGAGAGGAAGGTGCTGGCGGTGGGCTGCGCCCACCGCCAGCACCTTCCTCTCACAACGGCTCGCGAGCGAGCCGTTCTCTATGAAAAGACAACGTTTGAGAAGCCCTGATTGCTTCGCCTTTCCTCTGCGGCGAGGACCATGAACGGGCGCTCAAGCGGACGCGGTGAACCGGGTCGCTACGAAGATGAGGTACCCTCGATTGCTTCGTCAGATTAGCAATCGAGCCTGATTATTTCGCCGCCGCGCCCGGCTGATTGTTTGGCCGCTTCCATGACGGCGATATTGCGCCGCGACACCTCAGGGGGCACGGCAAGAGCCTCGCCGCTGTGCAGGTGATTGGCGAGGTTACGATGGAAGGCATAGGGCGGGGAAGGAGGCAATGTAAGTAGTTGTTCATGGATAATGTCTCCGGCCTCGCGGCTGAATAGATGCAGGTCGGGCAGAGCTTCGGATGGGGCCAGGCGCTCCTCAATCAGGTCGCCGGACCAGCGCCGCGTCTTCACGGTTTCGCGTCGCCAGTGTCCGACGATAGCGCCACGCTCGCCCAGGATATACCATTTCGGCTTCATAGCTGCCGCGATATCCGAATGCATAAACTCGGCCTCCTGGCCGCCCGCGAAGCGTAGATAGACGGTTGATTGGTCGGCGTTGGTCACGTCGTGCCAGACGCGTTTATGCTCAACGCCGCGCACGCTCCGCACCGGGTCGGGAATCAGGTTGAGTATCCAGTCCAGATAGTGCGACCCCCAGTCATAGAAGACGCCGCCCGAAACCGGCTCGTGGGAATGCCAGAAATCGCAGGGATGCCCATAGCCACCGATGAATGTTTCGATATGGAAGATATTGCCGATAGTATTACGCTGTAATATCTGCTGAATGGCGAGATAATCGGGGTCCCAGCGCCGACATTGGTAGACGGTGAGGGCGAGTCGCTGCTCCTGCGCAAACTGGATCATAGCATCGGCCTCGGCGGTTGTTAAACAGAAGGGTTTTTCGGAGACCACATGCTTGCCAGCCTGCAACATCTGCATGGAAATGGCGGCGTGGGTGTTGGGAGGAGTCGAAACAATCACGACGTCGATGCCGGGATCTTCAGCTACCTGGGTGAGATCGGTGCAGGTGCGCACGCTGGGAAACGCCTGCTCCGCTTGCTTCAAGCGTTCTTCGTTGCGGTCACACACCAGGCTATAGTTCAGCCCGGGCACATGGTTGATCGCGCTCCCGTGCTCGAAGCCAATCGCGCCATAGCCGATTATCGCGACATTGGCTGCGCGCTCTTCCTCCTGAGCTCCCGCTACATAGCGAATGGCGCGCTCGACCATTTGCTTAAACACCGGATGCTCCTGCGTTTCTACGGTGGAACCAAGCGTGGTGCAAAAGACGCGCCCCCGTCCATAGCGACGAATATAGGCCAGAGTACGGGCGGTGTAATGCCAGGAGGTGCGCCATATCACCTCTGCATCGGGCGGCACAACGTCCAGCAGATAGAGGCTCTCAAAGACGGCGAAGGATGGATCGACTCGGCGAGTGATATAGTGATCGGCGGTAGCAACGCGGGCGATAATCTCGCACGTCGGCTTACAACTCCCATAGATATGTCCCAGTACTTCACCAAAAAGATCATATTCATGATATGCCTCGACCGCATCGCCAAGACAGACCAGCCCGCCACCGCCCCTGACAAACGCGCATAACGACTGCTCCTGCTCAGTATTGATTGGTCCTATATCGCCATGCAGCACAACGACTCGGTAGGTTCGCAAGTGGACTAGCTGCTCAGGAGAAGAGATAATGAGCAAGCCTTCAACCTCGGCCATGACAAACATAACTCCTATTCCGACACCCATGCCGGGCTTTGCAAAAAGACAGTAAGATTCATCCCTATGATACACGTACAGATCTGCTATAGGGATATGCCAGCATAACAGATTGCCGGACAGCGCTATCACCTGAGTTCATGATAGTGCGGATGCTCATGCGAGTGATCGGGCCAGTGCCGGTGGACATGCGTATGCATAACACCTGGAGGCGGCATCTCACTGGTAGCATGGGTATGCGTACCCTCCAGATGATAGGGATGATCATGGCCGCGCCACAGGTTTGCCGGATCGTAATTTGCGACCAGCAAACTCTCCCCATGATGCCAGCGGTCACGGAAGATATCGTAATTCTTCTTACTCTTCGTCACGCGCTCCTCTTCGCTCAGGCTGTACCACTCCCGATGCTCGTGCTTGATGATGCGCTCAGTGACGAGATGAGACTGCAAGACGCGATAGCCTGATGTTTTAAAGAAAAAGCTGAAGTAGATGTCCATCAGGCGATAGAAACGGAACCTCTCATCGATCCAGCCCACTTCCGGCAGCAGTTCCCGCCGGAAGGCCATCAAGTAGCCTTCAATCGCATCGGCATCAAGCCCGCTGGCCTCTTGAAACTCGCGCAGATCCTCAGTTACCAGCCCATACGGCCCGACGAGCCCGATAGTGCGATCAGCCAGCGCGGCAGCGAGCGGGTCCCAGACATCGCCATTGACCTCGATTGAGGTATCCATCAGGATGATATAGCGCCCCCTGCTACAGCGCATGGTAGCATTACGCCCGGCGGCAAAGCCCAGATTGTGATCGGCAAAGAGTACCTGCAAGCCAACCGGCTGCCTCTGTGCGGCGACCAGATCCCCTTTGCGGGCAAGCTGCTGCAAATATGGCAGAGTGTCATCCGTCGAGCCATTATCGATGATGACCAGTTCGATCTGGCGCTGACTGGCGTGGCGACAGATGCTCTGGATACAGCGTTCAAGGTCGTCGCGGCTATTGTGCGCGAGCAGGTTGACAGAAAACTCGTAGAGATCGGGCATTCTCGTGTGATCAGGCGCATCGGTCGAACGCGATAACACCGTGAATTCATCTTCTGCGCGGCGTGGCAGGACCAGCGAGCCGCGCTCGGTATCCCTGATGGCATAGCCCTCCGCACTCACCTCGTGACGGATCTGATCGGCCTGCTCGAAATGCGCCTGGCGGCGCAGCTCTTGACGCTCACGCACCTGATCAGCCACGGCGGCAGGCACGGCGGCAAGATAGGTCTGGGGATCTCGTCTCTTCTCAGGCAGGTCGCTTTGGAGATAGTTTTTCAGGTTAAAGCCAAGTATGCGATCAAAGTTGAGTAACAGGCGCACGCGTCTGGCTGGCTCCAGTTCGTGGGAGCGCAGCATCTTCCAGACGACGGCCATCGCGCGCGGGATGTTCAGATCGTGCTCGATCTCGCTCAAAAATCGCTCACACCAGGGATCGTGCTCCAGCGGCTCCTCCGAGAAAGCGGCTCCTTTATCAGATTGTAGCAGTAGTTCATAAGCCAGATCGCGTAAACGATCCAGCGAGGTCTGCGCGGCCTGAAGCGCCCGGAAGGTGAAGTTGACGCGGCTGCGATAGAGCGCAGTGGTATAGAAGTAGCGCAGGGCCATCGGATCGAAGCCGCGCGCTTCAATCTCAGCCCGCGTATAGGCATTGCCGGTCGATTTCGCCATCTTCTGCCCGTCGGCCAGCAGGTGTTGAGCGTGGACCCAGTAATTGACAAACTGATGACCGGTAAATCCCTCGCTCTGCGCAAGCTCATCCTCATGGTGGGGAAAAATATTGTCCACACCTCCGGTATGCAGATCGAACTGCTCGCCTAGATACTTCATTGACATGGCTGAGCATTCAATATGCCAGCCAGGGAAGCCGCGTCCCCAGGGGCTATCCCAGGCCATCTCGCGACCGGGCTCGGCAGGCTTCCACAAAGGAAAATCTTCCGGGTTGTGGCGGTCCGCATCCACACCCTCACGCACCCCTGCCAGCATATTTTCGAGCAGGTTGCCCGATAGCTTCCCGTATCCTGGAAAGCGTTTGATATCGTAATACACGTAGCCATTAATCTCGTAGGCAATACCCTTTTGCAACAGTCCTTCGATAATGCCGATCATCTCGGGGATATGCTGAGTGGCGCGAGGAAAGACCTGCGCGGGCAGAATATTAAGGGCCGCCTCATCCTCATGAAAGGCATCAGTATAGAACTGAGCGATCTGGGCCGATGTTTTGCCCTCTCTGCGGGCCTGGGTAATCATCTTATCTTCACCCTGATCCACCGCCTCCAGTCGCATATGCCCCACATCAGTAATATTCTTGACGTGCAGAACTGTAAAACCGCGATATTCAAAAGCGCGCCGAATCCAATCTGCCATTGTGAACGTGCGTAAATTGCCGATATGAATGTAGCGGTAAACGGTGGGGCCACAGGAATACATCTTAATCTTCTGCGCTTCCAGCGGAACGATCTCTTCAACGCTCCTGGTCAATGTATTGTAAAGCTTCATCGCGCGCCTATACCTCCCGAAGACGGGCACCCGGGCAGGGAGCATCACTCTATAAAAATGGTACTTTTAAATGGTACAAGCAAACATCTGTACTAGTGACGCGCCGCACAACCTCAAAGAATAGCGGTTTCTTCTGGCACTCCCACGTAGTCGGCGTTCTAAGTCATTGTAGCATGGCTACGACTCGCTGAACAACCGTAGTTGGCTAGGAATACCTGATACATGGTCCACCATCCCAGACAATGTATCTTGCGCGGTGCCTTGCGCGTTCGCCTTTCCATGCCGGGTACGGTTGGTAGATGGCCTTCCAGTCCCTTCGGTCTCCTGGGAATGGCGAACACCTCCCGTTTTCACGGGCCTCTTTGCACTGGACAAAGGAGTTGGAGGCTTTTCCTGGAGTATGTCCTGTTGATAGCGAGCAAGCAGGCGTTGTCCTATCACGATGCTGGCATTCCTATCGGCATTACCTCGCATCTGGCACTGTGGGCAATACACGAGCGGGGCTCCTACCGAATAGCCTTCGGCTGGCTCTCCTGCGTTGTAACGAGCAACCAGCGTCCCACAACGAGCGCATGCTCGGCTAGTATTGCGGGGAGAAACACGACAGGTTATGATGCCCTCATTCCAGGCTTTGTATTTGGCATAGCGGAAGATTTTCCCCCGTAACCAGTACGAGCGTTTCTCGTTGCTGCGTTTACTGTATTTGCCCTTTTCGGGTTTGAAGTTGCCCAGATGCTCAAAGACCAGGATGCTGGCGTGGTGCCCTCTAGCAAACTGGACAATGCGAGCACTTACTTGCTGGGCGCTGTCCTCGTCCAGAGCGCGTATCTTTGCCCACAGATGCGCATTATCCTGCTCTCCTTCGGCGATGATGCCTGTTTTGCGGCGGTTACGTGCCACCCTTCCTAATTGTCGCTTCCTAAGGCCGTGCAGTTGCTTGCCCCCACCAATGAAGCGGGTCGCAACCTCCGTGCCTTCGACAGTCTGGATGGTGCAGACGGCGAGATGATGTGAAATATTGAGATCAACCGCACACAGCCGCGTTTCGGTGTTCGTGTTCAACTGCTCAGCGACTTTCGCCGGTACGGTGAATTTCTTTTTAACAGGGATGTGCAGGTTCCAACGGCCCCCATTCTCGACCAACATCGGGATCTCCATCTCCCAGCCGTCGGGCAGATCACGACCCTGAAGGCGCACTTTTATCCACGCCCAACTTTTGCCGGTCCACAGCTTGAGCATGATGCAGGTGGTGGTATACCCTTTCCATTGTCCAGCATAGAGTACGGTGGGCTTATTCCAGCTTCGCGGCGGCACTGGCGGGCGAATGGTGAACTTCTTGCCTTTTGCCAGGGCTTTCTCTTTCTGCTTACGCCATTTTTCTAGATGACTGTAAAAGGAGTGAGCCGAGCCAAGTGCAGCATGGATAGCAGCGCGACGGAACATCGCGGGAATATCAACTGCGATGACAGCACAGAGAGGCATGACTGGATGAGAGCGGTCTTTAGTTGTATGGGTGAGAGTCTCTAACGCTGTCAGAGCCTCTTTAGAGGAAAGGTCAAGGAGCGCCGGGTGGGCTGTAATCACCTCAAAGTAAAAAGCACACACCTGGTTAAACAGCGCCTTCGTTGCAGCAAAATAGAGGATATGAGCAGGCTTATAGCCAAGTGATTGCTTGATAGTTTTGGTCGCTTTTGCCACACTCTCTCCTTTTCTTTTCCGCTCACAGGACTTTCAACACCGCGAATTTCTGTTCTCATTCTATGGAAAAATCCCTTGTCCGTCAAGTTCGCGCCGCCTAAGCAGTGCTAGTGCCGATAGAGCCTCGTAGAGGTAAAAACAGCGAATGTGCTACTGTCTCATAAAATGTGGCAGGATCTGTATCAGGAAAAGGATGCCAAAGTATCAAAAATGAGAGATGGGAGGATCGGATATTTCTGTACTAGGGAGAAGGACAGGCTTCTGTCCTTCTCAACGTTATTGCGTCAGTTCTTTGACGATGCGCTGGACGCGGGCGCCGTCGGCGCGGCCTTTGGTCTCTTTGGCTGCAAGAGGCATGACTTTGCGGAACTCTTTGCCGTTCTGCTCGATCAGGGCCGTGACGATGGTTCGTATCTGCTCATCGCTGAGTTGTGAGCTCTGGAGATAGCTCTGGATAATGTCGAGTTCGCGCTGCTCTTTTTCAACCAGGTCGTTGCGCCCGCCCTGTTTGTAGAGCGGGATGGCCTGGTTGCGCTTCTTTGCTTCCTGCTCCAACACTCTTATACAATCGGCCTCGGTAAGCGGTTGGCCGTATTCAGCATTTTTGCGGTCGGTACGCGCCACCTCCAGATTGTGAATTGCGCCCAGGGCCATGCGCAATGTGTCAAGCCTGGCCTGGTCACGGTTGCGTTGCGCCTCCTGAATATCTTTGCGCAACTGGCGCTCTATCGCGAATTCTTCTCTTGGCTCTGCCATCAGTATTGCCACCTTTCGTACTAACAATGTCCGCTTATTATACTATGTCAGCCTCCAAAAAGCATCAACGAACAAGCAGGCTCACGGATACGTTCAGGGCTTCGCAAAAGTCGTCTCTTTCGTGCAGAACGGCTCGCATGCGAGCCGTTCTGGAGAGGGAGGTGCTGGCGGTGGGCTGCGCCCACCGCCAGCACCTCCCTCTTCTTCTGAGCGCCGCAGGCGCGAGTAGTCAGAGCGCGCACCGACTTTTGCGAAGTCCTGCGGATACGTTGAGCTTCTATTGACAAAACCTCGCATCTGCATCACTCTTTATTAGAGGCAGATAAAGCAGGTCTCACCCTGTAGCGGAATTTGCAGGAATAAAGCCTGCTCCCATGCATGTATTTATTTATAGAGAACCAATCAGAAAGGTACCATCATCATGTCCGGCACCATCAGCTCAACCAGTTCAGTAGCGGAGGATCGCGTTCCGGTATGGGAACTGGTCGCAGTCTTCCTTGCGCCAGCCTTTATTTTCTCCAACATGTACACCACTCAGGCCATTCTGCCAGTCCTCAGCCAGGCATTTCATATTAGCGCGCCTACAGCGGGTCTGAGCGTCTCCGTGCTGGTTTTGGCTGTGGCGATAGGCTCGCTTTTTTATGGTCCCATCTCCGATGTCGTGGGACGCAAGCCGGTAATGGTCTGGGCCAGCTTCCTGGTGGCAATTCCCACGATCCTATGCGGCTTCGCGCCCAATTTTACGACGTTGGTTATCCTGCGTGCGCTGCAGGGCTTATTGATGCCAGGACTAACGAGCGTGGCAATCGCCTATGTCAATGAGGAATTTCAGGGGAAGTGGCGTGGGCTGGCGATGGGGATCTACGTGAGCGGGCTGGTGCTGGGCGGGCTTTTTTCGCGCGTCGGCAGCGCGGCCTTAGCGGGGCTATACAACTGGCATATCGCGCTGGAAGCGTTTATCCTCCCTACGCTGATAGCTGCCTTCGCGATCTGGCGCTTCCTGCCCGCTCCGCCCACCGATAAACAGATCAGGGAGCGATCTGCCGGACTCAAGTTAGACGGCGCATTTGTTCGTCAGACGCTGCACGACATGAAGCTGCACCTACGCAACCGTCGCCTGATGGGAGCGTTTACTATTGGTTTCGCCAGCTTTTTCGGCTTTATCGGCGTCTTTACCTATCTTCCGTACTACCTCAGCGGTTCACCATTTCACCTGTCCACGATCTCTCTGGGCCTGGTCTATCTCCTCTGGTTAACGGGCGTCTGCTCACCTGCGGCGGGTACGATTGCGAGCCGTATCGGTTCGCGATGGGCCATTGCGCTCAGCACCGCTCTGGCCTCTATCGGTCTGCTGATCACACTTATTCCCGTCCTCCCCGTGGTCATCGCCGGTTTGAGCCTGGTCACATTGGGCATGTTCTCCACCTCGCCGTCAGCCAACCTCTATCTTGGCGAGCAAGCAACGGTCTCAAAGGGGACTGCGGCCTCACTGTACCTCTCGCTCTACTACTTCGGCGGCAGCCTGGGCGCGTTACTGCCAGGCCTTGCGCTACTGTGGGCTGGCTGGCCCGGCGTCGCCCTGCTCTGCCTGGGCATGACGCTGGTCGCAATGGCAGCGGACATTATACTATGCCGGTAATGTTCCCGTAGGGACGTGATTCCATCACGTCCGCTTTAGCGCCTGTATTACATAATATGCCCGTTTCGCTATATTCCAGCAGACCTGCCGAGATGTCCTCTGCGGAGTTGCTTCCCCTTCCTGGCAAAAACGGGCGCTGAAGCGGACGCGATCAATCTCGTCTCTACAGTATGCGTGATATACATGATAGTGCAAGCATGTTGTCAGGGAAAGGAGGCAAGATCCCCCTACCGCTCCATAGCGTCCATGAGATACAATGAGGTAGACACTCTGTTCGTCTTATGCACAACGATGTGTTTATAAGGAGTAACTCATGGCACAAATGTTAGAGCACGTTACATCACGAGCGCAAAAGCCGTTTATAAACGAGCCGTTCATCAATTTCACCAAAGAAGAGAATAAGCGCGCACAGGCCGAAGCGCTGGAGCAAGTTAAAAGCGAGCTGGGGCGTACGTATCCGCTAATCATTGGCGATAAGAAGATTACTAATGACGCAACCTTCGCTTCCGTCAATCCTGCTCAGCCGGACCAGGTCATTGGCTATTTTTCGCGCGCCAGCATTGAGCAGACCAACGAGGCCGTAGAGGTCGCGGCAGCAGCCTTCGATACGTGGAAGCGTGTGCCGGCAGCGGAACGGGCGGGCTATCTTTTCGCCGCCGCCGATCTGATGCGCCAGCGCCGCTTTCTCATCAACGCCTGGATGATCTATGAGGTAGGCAAGAGCTGGGCCGAGGCCGATGGCGATACAGCCGAAGCTATTGATTTCCTGGAATTCTACGCCCGCGAGATGATCCGCCTGGCGGATGAGCAAACGCTGGTACGGGTCGAAGGCGAGGATAATCAGCTTGTGTATATTCCTCTCGGCGTGGGCGCCGTCATTCCGCCCTGGAACTTTCCCTGCGCTATCATGGCCGGTATGACCAGCGCGTCGTTTGTCGCCGGCAATACCGTCATTCTCAAGCCGGCCAGCACCTCACCGGCTATCGCATATCAGTTTATGCGCATTCTGGAAGAAGTGGGGCTGCCCGCGGGCGTCGTCAATTTCCTCAGCGGCTCCGGCTCCGTGATTGGAGATGCGCTGGTCGAGAATCCCAAAGTGCGCTTTATCGCCTTCACCGGCTCGCGTGATGTTGGCCTGCGCATCTACGAACGCGCCTCGCGCTACCAGCAGGGGCAGCGCTGGCTCAAACGCTCGATTCTAGAGATGGGCGGCAAGGATGCTGTGGTGGTGGACGAGACCGCCGACCTGGATGCGGCGGCAGAAGGCATTGTCAGCTCGGCCTTTGGCTTCCAGGGACAAAAATGTTCGGCAGGCTCGCGCGCCATCATTGTTGGACAGGTCTACGACCAGGTGCTGCAAAAAGTGCTTGAGCGCACGAAAAAGCTGACCATGGGCGACGTCACACAGCCAGGCACCTATATGGGACCGGTCATTGACGAAAATGCGATGAAGAAGATTCTCGACTATATCGAGATTGGCAAGAAGGAGGGTCGCCTCGTGGCAGGGGGCAGCCATCAAGGCCCAGGCTACTTTATCGAACCGACCATTTTTGCCGATGTTGATCCACATGCTCGCATCGCTCAGGAAGAGATCTTCGGTCCGGTGCTGGCAGTCATCAAGGCGAAGGATTTCGACGACGCGCTGCGCATCGCCAATGATACCGAGTATGGGCTGACCGGTTCACTCTACTCACACGATCCTGAGCGGATCGAGCGAGCAAAAGAAGAGTATCATGTGGGCAATCTATACTTCAATCGCAAATGTACAGGTGCGCTGGTTGGAGTCCATCCCTTCGGCGGCTTCAACATGTCCGGCACAGATTCAAAGGCGGGGGGCAGCGATTACCTGTTATTGTTTACGCAGGCAAAAGCTATCTCTGTCAAAAAGTAATTTTAAGGAGTACTGGTGCTTTGGCTGCTTTCACTCAACTCAGCCCTGGAGCATGGCAGATCTCGCTGCCATTCCAGGGCGAGCCCGAAATTGTTGGTTCCTATATGCTCGCAGGCGGCAACGAACTGGCTATCATCGATCCCGGTCCCGGCAGCACAGTAGAGGCGCTGCTTGCGACTATCCACGAAGTGGGCTTCGAGCCGCATGAAGTCACGCATATTATCGCGACCCATATCCACCTGGATCACGCGGGCGCGGCGGGCACGCTTTTGCGTCATATGCCGGAGGCAAAGGTCTATGCCCATAGCAAAGGTGCGCCCCACTTGATTGATCCATCGAAGGTTGTTGCCAGCGCCTCCCGTATCTATGGAGACCGGATGCAGCAGCTCTGGGGCGCTATCGAGCCGGTACCGGAAGAGCGGCTCCACGCCCTGGAAGGCGGCGATATCCTCAATGTCGCGGGCCGTCGCCTGGAGGTCCATTACACACCCGGACATGCGGTACATCACGTCATCTACTTTGATGTGCATAGCGGAGAGTTATTTGCGGGCGATGCCGCGGGTGTACGCTTGCAGGGCATTGATTACGTGCGTCCGCCGACGCCGCCACCTGATCTCGACCTGGAAGCCTGGTCGGAGAGCATGCATAAGCTCTGGCAATTGCGGCCCGATGTGCTCTATATCGCTCACTTTGGGCCAACACGCAATCCAGCCCAGCATCTCGAACGTCTACGCGAAAAACTCTTCACCTGGGGAGAATTCGTCCTGAGCGCGATGCGCGACGGCAAAAATGCGCAAGAGATCACGCAGATGCTGATCGCCCAGACCGAGCCGGAGCTACAACGCGTCGCTCGCGATCCACACGACCTGAAACGATACGATATCGCGACAAATTACGAAATGACCGTGCAAGGCTATATGCGCTATTGGACAAAGAGACATCCTGAGCGGCTGGCGTCGCGTTAAATTAACGGTCTTGACCCAGAAAAAGGGCTCTTCTGCATCCTTCATGCTAAGTTGTATCATAGAGGGGAACGACTTTTGCAAAGTCCGCTCCCATCGCTGATCTCCCAGAAGAAGGTGTTCCTGGAGATTTTCCGAAGCACCAAAGATGGGGGAGAGCCATTTTCAATGAACGAACTGTGACGATTGCCCGAATGCATACGTTTTCTTATAAGAAGATGTTTGGGTATTTCCAAATGGGAAAAATTTGACATAGTATTGTCTTAAATGTAAAGTTTTATACATGGGAAATTCGCGAGATCAGTGCTGGTCTGCGGCTCAATCCTCACAAACGCAACAAAATTACTATCACCGTTTGGCTTTTCAGAGCAGAAAGGAAACAGCTATGTATGGAGTAGTCAAAAAACTGGATATTACCCTTCAAAAACAGATCCTTCAAGACTGTAGCAGCCTCCTCAGTGCAGCACCTCTCTACAGTAACTACGCACCTAGCAGAGGGATAGGCAGGCGAGATTGTAGCGGTAACTGTCAAACCTGTTTCACAGGAGGAAACGTGAAGATGGCCACGTATAAGAACACCAACTTCGGACGCTGGGGATACTATGCCCCCCCTTGCGGCTCCAGATACGTCCAGGAGCATCCCGTAACAGGCAAGCCATTTCCACCCATTCCTGCAAGCATCCTCGATATTTGCAAAGAGGTTGCAGATGAGTATGGCTTCGAGTATGAGGCGCAGTCAGCCTATCTGTCTTACTACCCCCCTGGATCGTCAATTGGACGCCACCAGGACTATGAAGAGAAGATCAATCGACCTGTCATCTCCATAAGTTTTGGGGAGGATGCGATCTTTGAGATTGGAGGGCTTGAGCGCTTCGGCTCCTACGAGGAGGTCATTCTCAGTTCTGGAGATGTCTTCATCTTTGGAGGAGAGCATAGATACAGCTATCACAGCGTCAAGAAAATCATTCCAGATACTAAACCCGCTGACCTCATCATCGACCCGGGCAGATATAGCATCACCATCAGGCAATATGAATAATTCCTAAAAGAGAGGCGTTGCGGGCTGAAAGGAAAAGCACGATGCTACAAGAACTCCACGACCGACTCATCGCATCCCGGAACTTTGAACTAGTTGCCGAGTTCTGGGGCTGGTACGTCCTCCTGCGGAAAGGTGGACTCAAAGGCAAGATTACCTGCTACTGGGATCATGATCCAGATGGCCTGGGATATGCTGCCCCGAACCGCCTGTGGGAGGTGGCAGACAACATCGATAAACTTGAGGAGCAGATGCGAGAGCGCGGATGTCCTCTCTCTGCCATCCCCTTGGAGCTATGGCAGGAAGAGACCAGACAAGATGTTGAGGTACGACGGCTGGAGAAAGTGTTGAGTCAGCACCACAAGTGAACCAAACAGAGCCCCTCCCGTTGAGCGGGAGGGGCTCGCGGAGCGATCCATGAATGTACCCTCTTTGATCGTTCGCCCTCTGGCTACCGCAGAAGAGCATAATATTTACTATCATCTCGCTGACACGGCTTTTTCTCCCGAACCATCTGAAGAAAGCGCACAAGGCTGGCAACACTTTATCACCCACCAGCCCGACTTTTATCCTGAGCAGGCGCGAGGGGCTTTCCATGACAACCAGCTCTGCGGCGGCTATATGCTGTATGAGCGCCTCTTATGTATGGGTACAGCCCGTCTGGCTACCGGCTGCATCGCTATGGTTGTAACAGCACCGGACAAGCGCCAACAGGGCGTTGCCAGCACTCTGATGCGGGATGCGCTAGAGAGAGCCAGGGAAAAGAACTTTGCCCTGCTGCTACTGGATGGCATCCCCAAATTTTATTACCGCTATGGCTATACGAATATGTTTGATGCAAGCGCAGTAGATGTTGATCGCTCCGCCATTCTGGCGCAGGCTCCGTCTCCATATTGCGTTCGTTCGGCCACTATAGACGACGCGCCCGCGCTGCTCGCGCTCTACCAGCGCCATTTGCAGCCCTACACAGGCAGCTTCGAGCGATCACTAGAGTTCCAGGCATATCACTTCAGCAATATGCAAACACCACTCCCGGTTGCAATTTCTCCTGAAGGAAAGGTCGATGGCTATCTTCTCTACAGGCCCGATGAAGAAATGTCTCATGGGCGCGAAATAGTGGCGGAGAACTGGGACGCGCTGCTCGCATTGTTGCAACATCATGCCCATCTATTCGCTGAAGATGCGGCTCCCAAAGCTCTGCGTTACTTTCTGCCGCTTGATGCGCCGATGGTGCCGTGGATGGTTGATATGCTTGAAGTGCCCGACACCTCGCAGTGGATTCATCCATCGCTGGAATGGGGGGTGCTGACTCAGAGCTATCATCATCGTTTCACGGGCTGGATGGCCTGCCTCACCAGCTTTCCCATTTTGATGCGCTCCATCCAGCCGGAACTCCAGGCGCGCTGGCGACGTGGCCTCGCTCAGTGGAGCGGCGAGATCGCGCTCACCGTTAACGGGGAAACGCAGGTGCTGAATATCAACGGCACTGATATTCAGCTAACGGAGCATAATAGTTCGACAGCTTACCGGCTGGAATTGACGCCGCAAGCCATGATCCAGTGGGTCTTCGGCTACCGCCCGTTATCCCAACTGATCAGCACCGCTCACCTGTCCAGCGATGCCTCTGCCGCGCTCGCCATCCTGTTCCCACGCGGCCATACCTGGATTCCGATGACTGATTGGTTCTAGCCATTCCCGAATTCCACCACAATAGTATTGACACCACAGTAATTACGGTGGTATACTCGTGAAAGGAGAGTTACAAACAGAAAAAGGAGAGCAAGCTATGCCATCCAGCAAAGATCGTCGCAGACTCGAAGTGCCAAGCTATCTCTATGAACAAGTGGTCCAGATCGCAAAGACCGAAGATCGTACCGTGACCAGCGTGGTGGGCGAGCTCCTTCACAAAGGTTTGTTCGCCTATCAACCACTATGGATTCCCAGCAAGCACCTGGAGCGGTTTAACGAGCGAGCCAAACATGTACTGACCCTGGCGCAGGAAGAGGCCCGCAGCTTTTTCCATAATTACATCGGGACCGAACACCTCCTGTTAGGGCTGATCCGCGAGCAAGATAGCCTGGCAGCTCGGGCGCTGAGCAGGCTGGGAGTTACGCTTGAGTACGTGCGTGCTGCCGTGGAAAAGAAAATCGGGCGCGGCGAAGATCCCAGCGAGGGCGAGATCGATTACGTGCCTCGCGTGCGCAAAGTGCTATCGCTCGCGATGGACGAAGCAGAGCGCCAGGGCAGCGGCTACGTTCGCGCGGAACATATCCTCCTGGGCATTGTGCGCGACGGCGGCGGCGTGGGCGCGGATATTCTCGACAGCCTCGGCGTGCTAGGAAAAGTGCGCGAGCAGGTGTTTGAGATGCTGGGCTAACCCATCATACCGCAACCGAAGAGCGCAAAAAGTACAGCACCGCTTCGCTAAACTCGATCCACTGCTTCAAAGACATGCCTTGCTCTTGCTCGTCGGACAGGGGCGAGGCATGGATAAAGCCGGCACGGATGGGCAATCGGTGAGTCGCGATATGATGCAGCGTGGTATACATAATGTAGTTGCAGAGAAATTCGCCCGCCGAATCGGAGGGGGCGGCCTCAATGTTGCTGCTGGTCAAGAGAGAGACGATTTCAGCTACCGGCAAGGTTGAATGATAGGTTGTGGGTCCACCCGGCACCACCGGATCGCCCTGCGGCTCATATCCGTCGTTATCGCCTCCTGCGGGAGCCTGGCAACGATTGACCGCGACGCGCTCCACGCGCACACCAACCGCCTTTCCCTGTCCCAGATTAAGCACGACATCTGGTCGCAGCTCATCAATAGCTGCTATCAGAGGAGCGGCAGCGTGGCGATAGGAGACGGGCAAGACCAGGCCGGTAATTGTCGCATCAACGATTGTCGCGCCATCCAGGTGGCGCACCGTCTCACCGCTGGGGTTGCGTTTCCAGGAACCAAAGGGCTCAAAACCGGTTACCAGCACCTTCATCGTAAAATACCTCCTGCGCAGGGAACACCTGTATCAAATAAACATCAATGATCATAAATATATTGTACGCTATTTTCCGACTGTAGGGGCAGGGCTGGCCCCTGCCCTGCTAGCGCGTGTAGCTCCCCGATTCATCGCGGGAGCGTTGGTCGGCTGGCATAGATAACAATCGATCATTGACGCGAAATATGCCCAGATTGGAGACCGAGGGGCCAATCCCCTGCAACGCCTGGACAATCAGTTGATGCGCTTCCCTCTCTCCAATCAAAGGAGAGCAAAAATACTGGCAGGTAGTAATTAACGCCGTAAAACCTTCGAGAATATCCTCACGAGATAGCTGATCAAATTTTGAGGAATTCTCTAATACCAGATAGCCGGTAGGAGCAATTCTGATGCCAATAAAAGCTGGAAAAGCTGCGGAGCAATCTTTCAAGATATCCTGTAGCACCCTGATAGCTCTCTTTGGCCCCACCAGGTGGGCGACCGCCAGTGAAACCCGCCGCGCCGCCTCGGCCAGGATACGCCACTCTGCCGGGGTGAGCAACTGTTTTGCTCTAGAGGAGGCCACTAGATCGCCCTCTATCACCCGCGGCAGAGCGGGGGAATGGACAACGCCGTTGCGCTGCAAATTCATCAAAACCTGCTCCAGGATGCGCTCGTACATCTCATTCAGTGTCACTTCGCTGGTCGTCACGCCTCGGTCAAAGCGGATAAAGCCATGGGTCCACTCTTGCAATTCAGAGAGAATAGCACGGGCGTCCCCGCGATTACCGGCGATATGCACCAGTTTGCCCGCGCGGAAATAGAGTTGCGCGATACTCAGGCGTTCGGAATTACGCAGGAGCAGGCGTCCAAACACACGTAAACGTCTAATTTGATAGATGAGGTTTGCCAGATCGTTCAGCGAACCTTGCCATGAGGAAAAACTGGCCTGGGGCATAACACATTTCAGCTTTCTTTACTATCTGCGAGAAGATATAGCCAATGAACACTCCTGCCCGCATGTTTTACACCAACCTACAAGTCTATGATGTTCTTCCCGGACATTCGTAAGACGACGAGCGCACCGACAGACATAGCCATGTACACGGGCCGGGTTGCCAAAAACGAGCGTATGCGGCGCAACGTCCTTCGTTACCACGGAACCCGCCCCGATCAGCGCGAATTCTCCAATAGTGATACCACAGACAACCACGGAGCCAGCGCCAATAGAGGCACCATATTTGACCAGGGTCGGGGTGACCTCCCAATCACTGGCATTTTTGAGCTTGCCATCAGGAGTGATAGCGCGAGGGAATAGGTCGTTGGTAAAGCAGACATGAGGGCCAATAAAAACGCCGTCCTCCAGGGTCACGCCCTCAAATACCGAAACATGATTCTGAATTTTTACCCGCGAGCCAATACGCACATGCCCTTCAATATAGACGCCCTTCCCAATGTTGCACTCTTCCCCAATCTGGGCATGCGCACGAACGTGAGCCTGCCGCCAGATACGCGTCCCTGCCCCAACAGACGCGCCGGGTTCCACCTCAGCTTCAGGATGCACAAAAAATGTTGTATCAGCCACCGGCCATCAACCTCTACCAGTTTCAAATCGAACTCCCACGATGAATCGGGGAGTAACTCTTCCATACTATTACCACGATAGCATTAGTCTGCTGCATTTGTCTAACGGATAGGAAAAATGGGGAAATAAAATTTGTTGAAACTCTTTACCCTCTTTGAGCGTCCCCCTCATCGTAATGTAGGGAGGAGACAATGCCTGTTAATACTCGCTGGAATGCATCATCGGAAGAAATACACACGCAGCCTGAATCCTCAATAGCGATCATCGCCAAATGGGCACGGCGCTGCGGTCGCCCAATTACTATTCTTGCCTGGATCGGCGTTGTGTTCGTCATATTGTGGGCCGCCGGCTATGTGATACGCATGCTGGTGATCCTGCTCATTGCCGCACTGCTGGCATTTGCTGCCGCTCCTCTGGTAAAAACTTTGCAACGGATCATGCCGCGCTTTCTGGCTATACTGATCGTCTACCTGCTTGTATTCAGCGGCCTGGGTCTGCTGCTCTATACGATTGTACGTACCGCCATTGAGCAGGGAACCGCTCTGGCCTTACAGCTCCGGCACCTCTTTTCGCCAGCGGGGCAGCAACAGCTTAAAGCCCTTGAGCGACCACTTATTGCGCTAGGGATACCTCCTGATCAGTTGGCAGCACTCCCGCAGCAGATTCTTTCACACATGGGAGGGCTGGCTAATAATGCTGTTCCTGCGCTGCTCAGCTTCTTCGACTTTATGCTGGATGCGGTCATTATCGCTGTGATCAGCATCTATCTGCTGATTGATGGGGCGCGAGTGGCCCAATGGGCGCGGACTAACCTTCCTATGGTTGAACAGCACCGCGCTAATTTCATGCTGGACACGCTTCAACGCGTTGTGGGCGGTTACATTCGTGGACAGCTTTTGCTCTCCACATTTATCGGGCTACTGGTCGGCATTGGTATGGCGCTGTTCCATGTTCCCTATGCACTGTTGCTGGGAGTGATGGCTTTTGTGCTCGAATTCATCCCGGTGCTGGGAACGATTGTTTCCGGCGTCATTTGCGCCCTGCTGGCATTGACACAGGGATGGCCGATTACGCTGGGGGTGATTGGTTACTTTAGTATTGTGCATATCATTGAGGGCGATGTAGTCGGACCACGTATCGTAGGCAAAGCGGTCGGGCTACACCCGATTGTTTCGCTGGCGGCCCTGGTTGCGGGCGCAGAACTTTTTGGGATCTGGGGAGCCCTCTTCGCCTCGCCAATTGCGGGCGTGCTACAGGCGTTCCTGATCGCTTTCTGGTCCGAATGGCGTACGCGCCATCCCGAGCAATTTCCTGGGCAGAAAGAGGCTGTTCAGCAAATTGAACAACATGTGGCCGACGCCCCGGTTGAGCCTCACGAGTGAAATTCTGGCCTTCTGCCTCTTAACACGGGATACAATCCCCAACAAACCCGCCAGTTCCGCTGCCATCACCAGCCAGTGCTGCGTTATATCGCCAGGGAGGCGTCCTAACAGATACGGATCGGTATAGGGAGTGTTGACCGCTTCTATCGTTGTTAACGCCCACGTATAGCCCGTCGCTTTCACCACTTCCAGAGCTAACGAGCCAACATGCTCCGGCTTTCCTATAGGATAAGCAAACGTGCGAACTGGCTGATTTAAACGCGCTTCCAGCACGCGATGGCACTCTTCAATTTCATACCTCAACTCCGTCACATCCGCGATGCAGGCTAATACAGGATGGTGCATGGTATGCGCGCCAAACGAGACCAGTCCGCTCTGCTCCATCTCACCTATCTCCGCCCAATCTAAAGGCAACGCGGGCTCATCCATTCTCTCTTTTGAACGCTGCGGCAGACTCATACCAAGTTCGATCTGGAATTGGGCCAATAACGTCTCACGCTCAGTTACAGATTGAGCGTAGCGTATTCGCGCATCGATAGCCCGTGCTAAAGCCTCGCGCTTCCTAGTTTGAGCAGGCTGATACGTTCGCCCGTCGATGATCACCTTCTCAAACAATGTGTGCTGCACCAGATAGCGAGCAGCCAGCCACCAGAAGTAGCGACCGCTCTCGATAAAACCTGGAATTAAAAAGATGGTGATAGGTATCCGCAATTTTTGGGCTATAGGAAATGCATGCACATAATTGTCCATGTACCCATCATCGAAGGTTATTACCAGCGGCATGCGTGGATCTTGTCGTTTGCGCGGTGGAGCATAAAGTTCGCTCAGGGCATCTTCCAGGTGCATAATACGATAGTGACGGCGCAAATAACGCAATTGCGCATACAGATTGCCGCCCGCCTGGTGATAGTTCAGGATGATCAGGCGGCGACCTTTGTGCTGCTGGAGCCAGAGCGCCAGCTTCACCAGGCCGCTATAATAGAAGCCGCCCGCGATCAGTAGACGTATCCACTCTCGCACTAACAATCTCTCCCCATCACTCAAGATGCTAACAACACAACGATAGAACGCTCATGCTACATCGGCAGGGGCAAACTACCAGGGCAGAGGCAAGTGTTACCTCGGCACGGTAGAGGCAAGCAGCATGAGCAGGGCAGGGGCTAGCCCTGCCCCTACCGTGCAAAGGTCCTTCCTATGCGCTTTTTCGTGGCTTCTCCCAGCCAGCTACGCGTAAATGAGGCGGTGGCCTTGAGCGCCGGAGCCGGATCGCGCCAATCAAGATAGTCATAATCCATAGGCTGGAGGAATGATGAGCAGAATGCGAGTATTGCCTGCGTGGGAGGTGGCACTCCTGGCCTGCCGCGCTGCTGAAGTGCGGCGATGGTTGTCATCATATCGCCTTTGAGATAGCGCATCCAGTTCCCTGTATGATAGCTCGTTATGGTATCAATCTGCTCGCCGCTGGCCCATTGATAGAGCAAATAGGGAAAATCGACCCCCGAACGCACTGCGATCTCAACGGAGGCAGAGAGGCGCGGATTAATCTCCATCAAATAAGGTACACCGGCACTATCACGGCGGAACTCCACTTCAGCGTACCCCTCCAGATCTATCTCGCGCACAAGGCGCTCTGCCTGGACGCCCGTGTCTTCCGGGACAGCTATACTCTGACGCAAAACTGATGTGCCGCCAAGCGGCGGCTCGGTTCGCCTGGCCCACTGAGCAAAACGCGCATGCACGTTACCATTAGCATAAAGCAAACTTATCGCCTCTCGCCTGCCCGGCAGGTATTGCTGAAAAAGTACCGTTCCTCCCTCTGCCGTCAATCCTTCTACAGCGTTATAAGCCTCGGCAGCGGTAGTAACGAGGCGCGAAGCGATACGCGTACCTTGCAAGCCGGCTTGATCTATGACCCAGGACTCCACAGGTTTGACAACCAGGGGCAGTCCGATGGCTTTGAGCGCGGCAGGAACAGTATCCACAGCTTCTACCGTTACGCTGCGAGGAACGCTTAAACCCAGACGCGCCGCTACCGATAGCGTCCGCTCTTTATTCACCGCGATAGCCAGGGCCGACTCTTTTGCCAGCGCGATGCGCGTACGCTGCTCAAGCTGCTCCCGGTGCCGCCGCAGCAGCGCGATGGTGCCATCGGACGAGGGAATCAGCACGCGCGCTCCTGTCCGGTCAAGCGCCTGCTCCAGGCAGTCCAGGTAAGACAATGCGCTTTCGTTTGCTGAATAGATAAAGCTGTGGCGGCACCAGCGCGACGAGAACGCGGGCGCAACGCTGCTCTCAAGGGCCGCAACTCTATAGCCGCGCTTCCCCAGCGACCGCACTGTCGCCAGGGATTGTCGCAGCATAGCATCCAGCACGAGGGCATCGTACCGGTAAACCGTCATGCCTTGCGGGAATGTTCGTAGATGAGCCTTATTCGCGCTTTCTTCCTGTGCTATCTCTGCTGAATTACTTGCCATGCATTACCTCCGTCACCATCTACAGGGCTTCTCTCCCTCGAATAGAGGGAAGCCAATGATTAAACACCGACCACGCGTTTCCAGAGAGGGGAGAAAAAGCTCCAGATGCCGGAGATTTCCGCCGCCAGCACCAGCCAGTGCCGGCTCACATCGGTTAACAAACGCTCGATACGGAAGGGATCGCTCTGCACCGTGGCATAGCCATACACCGTCGTGACCGCGCAGACATAGCCCGCTTCCTGCACCACCTTTACCGCATCTTCCCCGAAATCCTCTGGCTTGCCCACTGGATAGGCAAAGGTACGGACGGCACAGCCAAGCTGCTGCTCTAACAACGTCCGGCAGGCTTTAATCTCATAATGCAGTTCAGCAGGGTCCGTGAGAGCAGCTAGAATGGGATGATTCATGCTATGCGCGCCAAATGTTACCCAGCCGCTCTGCTGCATGGTCCGTATTTCATCCCATGTCAATGATCGGCTTATTGCTGCTTTCGCTGCATCAACTCTCTGATTGGCGGGTATAGCGAGCATACCGTATATACATGTCAAAAACGTCTCGCGCTCCCTGACCGATGGCGCGGCCCGCAAACGGCGATCTATTGCCCAGCTCAACGCGGAACGTTCGTTTGCCTGCGCAAGATGATAGGTGCGTCCATCCAATGTCACCTGATCAACCTGCGTATCCGCCACAAGCTGATCCCCCTCTTCCCACCAGAAACACCTGCCGCTCTCCACATATCCTGGAATCAGGAAAACGGTAATCGGTATCTGCAACTGACATGCCAGTTTAAAGGCATGCGTATAGAAATCGCGGTACCCATCGTCAAAGGTCAAGACGAGCGGCGTGCGCCGATCATCGTGGCGCTCTTGCTTCCTGGCGGGTGCGTACAGTTCCGCAAGCGCCTCTTCCATAGGCATGATGCGATAGTGACGACGCAGGTAGAGCAGTTGACGACGCAAATCGCCGCCGCTGGCACGGTGGTAATTGAGAATAATCACACGCCGCTGCGAATCTTGCATCAACCAGCGAGACAGCTTCACCAGGCCGCTATAATAGAAGAGAGTAGCGAGCAACACGCCCAATCGCTTACGCATAGGCCATACTTCCTATGTTATACACAGTCTCCAGGCGATTCATTGTACAGGATGACACTATTTTCACTTCACATGAGCGGCTTTCCGCGCTATCGCTCCCGCCACGCGCGAGGCCGCAGCATCAGTACCGACAACGAAACGATACAGTGGTCCGCAGCTCGATACCGAGGAGATGCCCAGAAAATAGAGTCCGGGAATAGTACACTCGAATTGATTATTCAGGATTGGCGCATCGTGATAGGTCCGAATCCTTGCGCTAAGCCCGTCTCCCAGCATAGGGAGGCGTCTCACGTCTACACGGTAGCCGGTTGCCAGGATGATATGGTCGGCCTTGAGCGTCTGACCGCTCGAAAGTTCCAGCGCCACACTCTTTTTCGTGTCTTTGGCATTCTGCACCACCGCGCCCTCATGCAACCCCACTTTGCCCAGTACGCGCGGCTGCAACCAGGCCGAGCCAGCAGGTCCGTAGCGCCCCCGTCCTCGCAACAATCGATCCTTTACGGGGCGCGGCATCATCTGGAAAGCGTATGGCGTATGCTCTAATCCCCAATTGAACCAGCCAGGCGCAATTCCCGCCATCGGCGTACGGACGCGCTCCGCCAGCGGCCTTCTATCTATGGCTGAATGTTCTCCCAGCCAGCATAAAGGGCTGCGCGAGATCAGGTCTACCTGGGCGTCGCTTCCATATAAGAGGGCAGCCGTTTCTAAGGCGCTCTGCCCGCCCCCAATCACAACAACATGCTTACCCGCGAAGTACTCAAAACTAGTATGAGCGGAAGAATGCGAAACGTGGTCTGGCGATAAGTGGCTATACTGTTCTGGACAGTAAGCATAATATTGCAGGCCAGAAGCCATTACGACAGCCTGGCTACGAATCACCCGACCATCCTCCAGGATCAGCTCAAACCTTCCACCAAGCCGCCGGATGGTCGTTACAAACGTCTCATCAACATCTGGAACAGCCTGCCTCTGGAACCACAAGCCATAATCAATAAAGATCTCTAACGGTAATGGGTCTGGAATAGCCATTTGCCGCTCACGGAAGTAGCGCGTCAGCCTGTATTTTTTCATCGGATCGGAAAGATTGGTAGCCCACCAGTAGGAACGTAAAAACATTCCTTCAGGCATACTGTCACGCCAGAGCTGCAAAGGTTTGCCAAAGACCGCTATAGTAAGCCCTCGTCCCATCAAGTGTGCAGCAACTGAGAGGCCGTAAGGTCCTGCCCCCACAACCACTGCATCATAAGAAGTAGTCTCATCAGCAACTCGTGGCTTTTGCATATCGGCAGAAATGTTCACAGCAGATCCTCCTTAGTACACATATATCGCTCATCATCAATTCACCCCATCTTTAAAAAATATCAGGCTCAGCGGGGACCTGAATACTCTTCTCTAATCATCTATCGGGTCCATAGAAATATTTATTTAGTCTCATTGATACTAAAGGTCTCTCCCCTTACAGGAAACCAATTTGAGAACAGGAGCCACTACGTACGAAGGAGGCAACGATGGTCAGATCACCAGCGAGCAATCGGTGTTTTTTTTACAGCGACGTAAAGCCAGATAGTATATTGTCGATACTGTTTATATAAATGTGTTTATCAATTGGCACAGTACAGACAACAATGATGAAAGCTTTGAATAAAGCATTCGCGCATTGATCATGGAGTAAGGTGGTACTGGATATGCAAAGTATACAAAGTTTGCTCAGTCGCTATAGACTGCTGCTAAAACGCTGGCTCTGGCTCATCGTGCTGGGCATCGTCGTTGGGGGATGCGCAACCTATATTGTTACCAAATTGATGCCTCCCGTTTACCAGGCGAGCACCACCATTATTCTCAGCGTGACCAGTTCCCAATCGCCCTACGAAGACGCTACGGCATCGCTGGAAGTTTTGCCAACCTACGCGCAACTGATTACGGCTCCCAAAATACTTCAGCCGGTCGCTGATCGACATGATTTCACGCTCAAGCAGTTGAGCAATATGATCTCGGTCAAGCCGCAATCTAATACACAGATCATCGAGGTCGATGTTGAGAATAGCGATCCTCAACTCGCTGCCGAGCTCGCCAACGAGGTTGTGCAGAGTTTTGCCCAGTTCTCAAGCATCCAGCTAGGGAACGCGGCGCAAATTCAGCTTCTGCCCGCGATAGTGTCGCCTGATCCCGTTCATCCGCGGCCTTCGCTGGACGCTCTACTGGGAGCGCTGGCTGGCCTGAGTCTTGCACTGGCCTTGATCGTTGTCTTTGAATGGACTGGCGACCGCCTGATCAGTCCCGAAGAGATCGATGGCCTTCTTAAAACTGATACGCTGGCCATTATTCCTGAAATACCGCGCAAGCAGTGGGAGCAGCAGCAAAAAGAGCAGGGAGCCCTGGCAGAAGGATGCCGCATGCTATCCACCACCATTACGACAACGCAGCAAATTCAGCCGTTCAAAACAGTACTGATCACCAGCACGCTTGCCGATGAGGGAAAAACTACTATCGCCGCCAGAACAGCATCGTTGCTGGCTCTGTCCGGCAAACACGTCCTGCTAGTAGATGCCAATCTGCGCAACCCCGCGCTAGACGAACATTTCCAGCTCAACAATCGCAAAGGCTTATCAAACGTCTTCTTCGAGTCGGAAGCTCCCTCCGTAGGGACCTCCCACGATGAAGCGGGGAGCTACAGCACGTTCGCGTCTGGAAAGGTGGATCTGAAAACTCAGGCTACCAAATTTCCATCTTTGCGGGTGTTAACATCCGGGCTACTGCCCGCCAATCCCGCAGAGATCTTACAATCACACCTGACCCGGCAGTTCTTCAGCTATTTAAAAAACTCGTCGCAGTTCGACTACATCATTTTTGATGCTCCGCCCGTTTTACCGGTAGCCGATGCTCAGATTCTGGCTTCCCATATCGAGGCAACAATTCTTGTGGTCGATATGGCAAAAACTTCGCGCAAGGCTCTTGCACGGGCACACCATTTATTGCAAAGAACTGGCACCAGGATCTTAGGGATAGCTCTTAACAAAAGCCAATGGTCAGAACTTAGCAATGTGCAGGCATACCTCAATAACGTTCAGCCGGTACCTAGAAAAAATATTGTCATCTCTCCCCCCACCGAGCCATTTGATCGCTCGCCCGAAGAGCCAGAACTTCCCCCCTCTCAGCCGGTGAAGAATAGGTAGCACATCTTTAACTCATTATTTTGATCATGGTGGCAAACGCGCAGGAAGGGGAAGCTATGTTACAACTCGTACGAGAAAAAATTATATCACGATCTCTACGCGTCGGAGTCATCGGCCTTGGTTATGTGGGATTGCCGCTCGCAACAACATTGGCGGAAGCAGGCTTCCATGTCACAGGCATTGATATAGACCAGCAAAAAGTTGATCTGGCGAATCAGGGCGAAAGCTATATACCAGATATCGCGAGCAGCACCTTGCAAAGCCTGGTCGAAGCTGGCCGTCTGACTTTCACTACCGATTTTTCCATCCTGAAAGAGATCGATGCCATCAGCATCTGCGTGCCGACGCCACTGCGCAAAACGCGCGATCCCGATATCTCATACATCATTGCAGCAACGCGGCAGGTCCAGGCGAACCTTCATCTGGGGCAGCTCGTGATCCTGGAGAGCACAACGTATCCCGGCACAACCAATGAAATAGTGCTGCCGGAGCTGGAATCGACCGGATTGAGGGTCGGCAAAGACTTTTTTCTGGCCTTCTCGCCCGAGCGCATCGACCCAGGCAACCCCAATTTCGGCACGCGCAATACTCCTAAGGTCGTGGGAGGCGTCACACCAGCCTGCACTGAGCTGGCAGAAGCCTACTATAGCGCCGCCATCGAGCAGATCGTTCCGGTCTCCTCAGCGCGCGTCGCCGAGATGACAAAGCTGCTAGAGAATACCTTCCGCGCCGTCAATATTGGCCTCGTCAATGAGATCGCCATCATCTGTGAGAAGCTGGATATTAATGTCTGGGAGGTGATTGATGCCGCAGCCACCAAGCCGTTTGGTCTGATGCGCTTCCTGCCCGGCCCCGGTCTGGGCGGACACTGTATCCCGGTCGATCCACAATACCTGTCCTGGAAACTAAAGACGCTGGATTATACCGCGCGCTTCATCGAACTGGCGGCGGAAATCAACAGCAGCATGCCCCATTATGTGGTGGGCAAAGTGAATAAAGTCCTGAACGAGATGCGCCGCAGCCTTAACGGCTCGACCATCCTTATTCTGGGCGTTGCTTACAAAGGCAATGTGAGCGACGTTCGCGAATCGCCCGCGCTGGATATCATTCAAGAGCTGATCAGACAGAAGGCGGTCGTGCTCTATAACGACGAGTACGTTCCTTCGCTGACGTTATCCGGTCGCGTCCTGCGCTCTCAACCGCTGAGCAGCGGGCTTTTACAGGCAGCCGATTGCGTGGTGATTGTGACCGATCACAGCTATTATGATGCCGCCTGGATCGTCAATGAGGCGCGTAGCATCGTCGATACGCGCAATATGACCAGAACTATCGCTGATCCCAAAATATTCCGGTTATAACACTGGTGATAGCACAGAACGGCTATATCTATGTCTGAAACTTCAGGCTGCGGTGGTAAGCTCGAATCCCAATTACCAGAAACAGTCAGCACTCACGCTATCGCTGCCCATGCTCAATCTGTTAATAATCGCATCCTTAGAGCTTTGCTGAGCCTGGCTTCGGCTAATCTGCTGATCCGCATCATAGGGATGCTCAACCAGATTGTTGTGACAGCTCAATTTGGTCAGGGCTCAACAATGGATGCCTACTATGTGGCGCAGGCGCTGCCGGTGTTGCTGGCGCAGATGCTCAGCAGCGCGCTGGAATCTTCGGTTATTCCGGTGTATGCACAAGTACGCACAAAGGGGGGAGAAGAGCAGACGTCACGCCTGTTCAGTACCCTTTTAAACCTGCTGCTTATCGGCTTCATCCCCTGTATTGCCACAATGTTTCTGTTGCGCAGCCAGCTAATATTTTTTTCAGCGCCAGCGCTCAAGGCTCATACGCTGACCCTTGCCGCAGACCTGACCCCTTTCATCTTTCCAATGCTCCTTTTTATGACTCTGAACAGTTTTATGGAATGCCTGCTCAATGCAGAGGGCCAGTTTAGCTGGCCTGCATATATTGGCATCCTGGTACCGATCACAGCCGCGACCTTCGTGCTGCTGGGAGGAAGATCCGCCGGGGTGGCGATTTTATGTATTGGCACGCTGATCGGACAGGTTTTACAGCTTGTCATGGTCATGATACGCGCTCATGCCAGCAATATCAGATACCGCCTCGTGCTGGATTTACGCTGCAAAGAGATGGCAACTATTGCGGGGCTGGCCTGGCCTGTTCTGTTCGGCGCGCTGATCAACCAGGCCAGCCCAATCGTGGACCAGATCTTCGCCTCGCAGCTAAGCGACGGCAGCATTGCAGCTATCAATAACGCCCTCAAGCTGATCAGCGTGCCGGTTGGTGTTATGTTCGCCTCCGCCGGGCGGGCCATGCTCCCTTACCTCGCCCATCAAGCTACCAGCAAGAATATGTCAGCGTTTAAAGCAACCTTTCGCTTATACCTATGGATAGTTGGTATAAGCACCGCAGTATCGACGGGCGCGATGATGCTGCTGGCACGCCCAATCGTGCAAGTTCTCTTCCAACATGGCGCGTTCTCGGCTAAAGATACCAATCGAACTGCAATCACGCTGATCGGTTTCGCCATCGGTCTGACCCCTATGGCAATTGGTTTTATCACGGCAAGAGCTTTCAGCGCGCTAAGGAAAACGCGCGTTTTGATGTATGTGACGATCTTTAGCATCTTCGCCAACGCGCTCTTCGACTACATTTTTGGTCGCCTGTGGCAAAGCTTTGGTATTGCGCTTGCTACCTCAATCGTCTACTCCTGCACAATGATTATCCTGCTTGCCCTGCTTCGTCGGACGATTGGGAAGCTTGGCCTGTTCATGCCACCCTGGGAAATACTGGCGACAATCTGGCAACCGGGTCCAGACTCCTATTATGTGCGGTGGACCGCCTGGAAGAAGGGGGTATAACCTTGCTTGGCATCTCTTACGCTTTTTATAAACGCTTTACGCATCTTGCCATCGCGCTGCTGGTTTTTGCGGCGGGCGTCGCCGGCTCTGCACTCAACGCGCTCCTGACGCTGCGCATCGCCTTTGGTTCACTGGTCATACTGGCATTTCTACGTTACCCCTATGCGCTTTTGCTAGGATGGGTGCTGATTAATGCTTTCATTGGCTCATCCATACCGGTCTTGAGCGGCAATAATCTGCTCTCCGGCCTGACTATACCGACGATCTTGCTGCTTTTCTGCCTGCCCACTAAACAAGCCTTTGGACGCATGCGAGCCTTGCCTTTGCTGCTCTGCTATGTGCTCTGGGTGCTGCTGAGCATTGGCATCTCGCCCATCCCAATGAGCGATTTCGTGGTGGCCTGGACGCTTCGCCTGACGTATGTGGCTATCGGCGTGCTGACGATCTACGCTATCACCACGCGCCAGCGCCTGCTCAGGCTAATCGATGCGACCATATTAGTAGCGATTGCTATCGCGCTCTATGGCATCTATGGCTACTTCACACGTCAAAACGGCTTAGTAGATCCGCAAACCGGCTTCTTCCGTATTGGCTCGCTCTTTGGC
>DASRHT010000033.1:0-18691 GCA_035650355.1 Ktedonobacteraceae bacterium | reverse complement strand
TTGCTCGACTTGGTCAAATATGCTAAGGTTCACTTCAGCTATTCCCTGCCTTCATAGGTAGTTTATGATTTTCCTATTCTAGCAAGGAATAGCCTTCTTTTTCTCCCTTTTCGGGACTATCGGGTATACTCCAAAGCCCTGAGGCCATCTCAGTCACACTTGCAAACGAGCATTGTGCGTAGTATACTTGTACCGTTCGTTGCAAGGTTCTATTTGTAATCAGTATAGTCACCACAGTATAAAAGAGGAGGTTCGGCCTATTAACAAGGACTTTCGAGGGAGCGACCGTACACGCGAAACACGGGTGAACGAACGCATTCGTGCGCGCGAGGTGCGCTTAATCGATGAAAACGGCGAAATGATGGGAGTGATGCCGCCTATTCGCGCTCTAGACATTGCCCGTGACAGGAATCTTGACCTGGTCGAGGTGTCGCCTAATGCCATGCCACCGGTATGTAAGCTAATGGATTATGGGCGATATAAATACGAGCAGGCCAAGAAAGAAAATGAGGCGCGTAAACATCAGAAGACGATTACGCTCAAAGAGATTCGTATGCGTCCGCGTACCGACGATCATGATGTTGAAGTAAAAACACGCAAAATCCAGGAGTTTTTGGCCGAGGGGGATAAAGTACGAGTCAGCGTGCAGTTTCGTGGTCCTGATATGCGCCACCCTGACATTGGTCGGAAGTTGCTGGATGGCATCGCAGAAGAGTTGAAGGGAATAGCAACCATCGAGCGTCCTCCTGTAATGGAAGGCCGAATGATGTCGATGATTGTTTCTCGGGCCCCGGGCTGGGAGCCTCCAAAGAAACAACCGGCTGCCCCACCCGCTGGAAAGAACCGCGCCACGCCAGCCACCGGTACTGATGCGCCTCAGAGCAGCGATACGACAGAGACCTCCTAGCGCATTTTCACTTGACATCTTCGGGTGAGATGTCTATACTCCCCTCAAGCGAGGCGGTGTGAGTTGATAGCTATCTCGACTCCGCTTGAGGGTACTGAAACTAGCAGAAGTTTTCTCACGCCATGCGCTTCGCTCTTTGTCAGCAGAATCAAGCGACCCTGGTACCACATAGGGAGTTCATGTGACAGGTCAGCAAGATTGTGAAGGGTATAGTTTTCAGAGCTATACCCTTTTTTACTGCCTCTTAGACAGTGTTTGATTGCGGTGGCCACCGCGTGCTGGCTCCCTGAGTGATCGCGCCTGCGGCGCTCATAAACTGTTTTGGATGGTGCAACAACAGCGCTCCGCGCTGTTGTTGCACCATCCAGGAAAACCTGCGCGAGCACGTCAGTGCGAGCACGCCACGGACGTGCGAGATAGCGAGGACGATGGTAATCAAACACTATCTTAGCAGGCAGCATTTGACTTTTAGGTATTCAGCAACTAAGATAGAGCTAATCCAATTAGAAGCTGTGTACTATACAAAAGCGCGCCGCAAACCGGTGCGTACGGAGGCAATCGGTGAGTAGATACGATGATCCGCGCTGGTATGAAGAACAGGATGCTAACCCATCACCTCTTAGACAGCCAGCGTTCAATGATTTCAGTCAGTCCCCATATCCATCAATCCCACCGGCTGAAAACGATGTTTCTCAACGACAACAGAGAGCTGCGCAACAGCTCCCCCCTGGTCCTGGACGTCGCATTCAGTTGGCGCTCGGACAGATCCTCGCCCTGGTTGCCCTCGTTGTCGTCGCTTTCCTGGGTGGCTGGTTCAGCCATCAATTCTTCGGCGACTCGTTCCAGCAGAGTAGCCAATCGCAGATGTACTCCCACCTGTTCCAGCAAGCGTGGAACGCGGTGGATCAGAATTATGTTGATCGCAAAGCGGTGAACTATAAGCAAATGTCATACGCGGCAATTCAGGCAATGGTCGATTCCCTCCAGGATAAAGGGCATACGCGCTTCCTGACCCCTGATCAGGTCCAGGCCGAAAACCAGCAGTTAAGCGGAACATTTACCGGCATAGGCATTTACCTGCGCCAGGACCCGAATACCAAACAACTGATCATCACCTCGCCTATCCCCGGCTCACCTGCGGAGAAGGCCGGGCTGAAGCATGGCGATGTGATCATAGCGGTTAATGGCGTCAGCACTGTTGGCAAAGATGTGGCTGGAGTGAGCGTTCTGATCCAGGGCAAAGAAGGCACATTAGTTGATATCACAGTGCAACGGACAGGGGTAGCGCAGCCTCTAACCTTCCATGTAACGCGTGCCAAGATCCAGGTTCCCAATGTGCTGATGCATTACATGCCCCAGAGCCACATTGCCCACATTCAAGTTGTCCAATTCGCAGATGGCATCTCCAGCCAGCTAAGAGATGCGGTGAATCAAGCGAAAAGTATGGGAGCAACCAAAATTATCCTCGACCTGCGTGATAATCCCGGCGGCTTTCTGAGTGAGGCGGTAAATACTGCCAGCCTCTTTATGCAGAGCGGCAATGTCCTGCTGGAGCAGGATAGTTCGGGGCAGCGCCAGCCTGTGCATGTAAATGGCAACCCGATTGATACAAACATTCCCATTGTTGTTTTAGTGAACGAAAATTCCGCCAGTGCCGCCGAAATTGTCACCGGCGCGCTCCAGGACAACCATCGCGCGATCATCATCGGAGAAACGACCTTTGGCACCGGTACAGTCCTGCAACAATATTCTCTTGACGACGGCTCGGCAATCCTGATAGGAACGCAAGAATGGCTCACGCCCAACGGCAATTTTATCCGCAACCAGGGCATTAAACCCAATATCGTCGTCAAACTCCCGGCCAACGCGACCACGCTGACGCCCAACGATGAGAACGCCGGCCACATGACAGAGCAGCAAATCATCGATAGCGGCGATACTCAGTTGGTGGCCGCTATTAAATACCTGAAGAGTCATTAGTAGCTTGTAGGGGCAGGGGCAAGCCCTGTCCCTACCATTCGTTACAAAGCGCGTTTCAATTACAGGGAGAATTTGCCGCCTGATAATATTTGCTGGTGGGAGGGTGGCCCAGGAGGGGGGCGATGAAGCTGGTGGCGGCCACGACCTTATCCAGGTCTACCCCGGTATGAATGCCCATGCCGTGCAGCATGTAGAGCAGATCCTCGGTAGCCAGATTCCCCGCTGCGCCAGGGGCATAAGGGCAACCTCCCAGACCGCCAGCGGCAGAATCTACGATGCTGACGCCTATCTGCAAGGCCATCAACACGTTGGCAAGAGCGGTACCACGGGTATCATGAAAGTGAACAGCCAGACGTTCGACGGGGATATGGCCCTCTGTCAGCAATAGATCAAGCACGTCTGCCACCTGATTGGGAGTTGCCACGCCTATGGTATCCCCCAGCGAAAGCTCCTCGACGCCCATCTCCAGCAGAGCCTGGGCCACGGAAAGCGCCTGATGCGGATCGACTTTTCCTTCGTATGGACAACCAAAAACCGTCGAGATGTAGCCACGCACCCGTATCCTCTCTTGCTGCGCCAGTGTTACCACGGGACGAAAATTCGCCAGACTCTCGGCGATAGTGGCATTGATATTGTGGCGCGTGAAGCCTTCGCTGGCGGCGGTAAAGACGGCTATCGAACTGACGCCCGCAGCCAGAGCCCGCTCCATGCCTTTAAGGTTCGGCACCAGTACGGGATAGTCTGTGGAGGGGTGTCGCGTCAGGCTCGCCATGACAGCGCCAGCATCGCCCAGTTGCGGGATGGCGCGCGGGCTGACAAACGAGGTGGCTTCGACAACGGGTAGCCCGGCAGCGGCTAGCATGGTGATGAACTGTATTTTATCTTGGGTCGGGATCTGGGCTTTCTCATTCTGTAGGCCGTCGCGCGGACCAACTTCGACGACACGAACGGAGCGCGAGATAGCCGTATAAGTCGGGATCATTGCTTATGCCCCTCTATACTCGAAATGCGAAGACTGCTTCGCAGATTTATTTTCGCCATCATGACGCGATTCTTCGGCCTGCTCATCGGGCTGTGGCAACAGGACCAGGTCAGATTTGCGCTCCTGCGCTTTTTCAGTCTTGCGCTCAACCCGGATCTTGGTGATCCGGCGCCCACGCGTGGCAAGCACGGTGAAGGTGAGGTTCTCGTAGGCAATGGTATCGCCCTCGTTCGGGATCTTATCAAGCTGGGCATAGACAAAGCCGCCCAGGGTTTCATAATCCTCATCTCCCAGATGCGTTCCCATCACCTCGTTAAAATCGTAGATGCTGATCTTGGCATCGAAGATATACTCGTACTCGTTGATCTTCTCAATGAGATTCTCTTCGCGATCATACTCATCCTTGATATCGCCGACGATCTCCTCCACCAGGTCTTCAATCGTCACCAGACCGGCAACGGAACCGTACTCGTCAACAACCATCACCATATGAATGCGATTCTGACGGATCTCGCGCAGCAGGTCATCCAGCTTTTTCGTCTCGGGCACGAAGTACGCCGGACGCACGAGATCGCGAATAGGAAAGGTATTATGGCCCTCGCGCAACTGCTTGAGCATATCTTTGGTATAGAGAATGCCGATAATTTCGTCAACGCCAATGCTGACCTCGTATACAGGAATGCGCGAAAAGCCTCCCTGCAAGGCCACATCCACGGCCTGCGTTACGGTGGCATCGCTGGGCAAAGTCACCATATCGATGCGCGGGATCATCACCTCTCGCACGGTGGTATCGGCGAACTCGAAGATGCTATGGATCATCTCCGTCTCTTCCTCTTCGAGCACCCCTTCCTCCTCGCCTACAGTCACCAGCAGACGCAGCTCTTCCTCGGTGACGAAGGGGCCACGATGGACGACATGACCACCCACAGCGCGCACGAAGAACGAGGTGATTGTGCCGAGAAACCAGACCACGGGATGCAATAGCCAGGAAGCGGCCTTGACCGGACGCACCAGAACGCGGGCCCAGCGCAAGGGGTTCTGGACGGCGGCAGTCTTGGGGGTAATCTCACAGAAGATCAAGACGATAAGCGAGATAAGAACGGAGGAGATCAGCTCACCCCAGGTCTGTGAAAAGCGCAGCGCCAGCACGGTCGCCATGCTGGAGGCAACAATCACCGCGACACTATTGACTATCAGGATCGTGGAAAGGAAGGTGTTGGGCTCGGACAGGACGCGCTCAATCTCAATTGCGCGTCGATCACCCTCTTCAACCAGGTTTTTAAGCTTGATACGACTAATAGAGGTCAGAGCAGTTTCGGCGGCGGAAGCTACGCCACAAAGGATCAGGGCTATAGCCAGCACAATCAGTTGTAACCACGCTTCTGCATCAAGTGGTGGAATGGAAAAGTCAACTCCGGCGGCTAAGCTCGATAAGCCAGGGCCGTCCATAAAAGCATCTACTCCTTTTTGCGATCCTCCGGCGGAGGTTCGTCCGTTGGCGAGAGCATACGCAATAAGCGCGCGGGTACCCCAACTACTAACGCTCCAGGAGGGACATCTCTGTTTACAACAGCGCCTGAGCCAGTATAGGCATGGTCACCCACTGTAACAGGGGCAATTAATATTGTATCACAGCCAAGAAAGGCCCCTTCACCAATGATCGTCGGGTGCTTGTGCTTGCCATCATAATTCGAAGTGATCGTGCCAGCGCCGATATTGGTATGCGCGCCCACAGTGGCGTCGCCAAGATAGCTGACGTGGTGAATATCCGTCTCGGCCCCGATATATGAATTTTTTACTTCAGCAAAGTTGCCCATACGCACGCCACGCGCCAGGTGCGCGCCGGGCCGGCAATGGCTGAACGGACCCATGCTTACATCATCTTCTAAGGTTGATGCTTCAACCACCGAGTTGCGGATAACGCAGCGCGCACCAATTTTTGAATGATCAATAGTTGTCGCCGGCCCAATCCTGCACGCCGGGCCAATGGTTGTTTTACCCGTGATCATAGTGCCAGGCAAAATGACAGTATCGATGCCAATCTCCGCCTCATCATCAATATAGGTGGTGGCGGGATCGATGATGGTTACGCCATCATACATATGCCGTTCCAGCACACGCTGGCGCAACAAGCGTTCGGCCTCAGCCAGTTGCACGCGGTTATTGACGCCGATGGTCTCGTCCAGGGTCCCTTGCACGCTGGCGATAGTGCGTCCCTGTGAGCTGGCGATACCGATCAGATCGGTCAGATAGTACTCGCCTGAGGGGTTGCGCGGCAAGTTCTGGAGCGTGGGCCAGAGCCAGGAACGTTCAAAACAGTACACGCCCGAATTGATCTCATTGATGCGTTTCTGCTCTTCTGTCGCGCGTTTGATCTCGACAATTTCTTGAATGCGTCCGCTGGCATCACGCACCACACGACCAAAATCGGACGGCTGATTCGTGCAGGCAGTCAGAAAGGTCACTGTCGCCTTCTGAGCAAGATGCTCGGCGAGGACGCGGGCAAGAATTTCGCTACGGACCAGGGGGGTATCGCCATAGCAGACGAGAACGGTCTGTGGCAAGGGGCCAAGCTCGTCAACTACGGGTTGTGCGGCAAGCACGGCGTCGCCGGTTCCCAGTTGCTCTTGCTGGATCGCATAAAGGCAACGTTCGCCAAAGGCAGCTTTCACCTGTGCCGCTTCATGCCCAAGCACAACGATAGGACGATGGACCGAAATAGGCTCGGGAATAGCTTCAACCGACTTGAGCACATGAGCCAATAGGGGAGCGCCAGCAAGTTGATGGAGCACCTTCGGCAATGTTGAACGCATCCGCGTACCTTGACCTGCTGCCAGCACTACGGTCGCATATGTGTTCATAAGATTTCAGTATCCTCAAGCTGACCGAGATAGCCACACATGCTCGCCGCCTTCTTTGAAGATCAATATATGCCATACCCGAGGATGCCAGGCGGAACCGAACTAAAGGTGAAGGAGCAACCTGGATGGTTTTCCCGCTTTGCATCCACACACAACCAACATACTTATCATCGTAATAAAAGAAGCTCGGGCGCCTGGATTCGAACCAGGGAAATGTCGGTTCCAAAGACCGATGCCTTACCGCTTGGCTACGCCCGATCATCATTTCGCCTACAGAACCGTAAGCATGTCGTGATTATATCATGACCCAGCGGTTTTAGCAATATGCCAAAACAGGATTCCAGGGCTTTTCCGTGTTCCTCTCCTCTGACTCCTGCCAACGGGATTCGCGCCCCCAACGGGGCGCAGGGCAAGGGGAGAGAGGTGCTGGCAACGCCGCGACGCGGCGTTGCCAGCACCTCTCTCCCCTTGCAAGCAGGGTTTCGCCCTGCGAGCATGACGAACACGGAAAAGCCCTGACAGGATTCTGCGTTATTTGTCACAAAAGTTACTGCTTGTCCCGTTTAATTCTTCGCTCTTGCACAAACTGCTCAAAATCATCGACACGAATACGAAGGACCTTGCCAAAACGGTACGCACTCAGCGACCCATCACGAATATAAGTGCGTATGGTTTCTTCTTTTAAGCTAAGGCGCCTGGCTACTTCTTCGACGGAAAGAAAGTCTTTATCATTCACGGTCGTATCCTATTT
Source organism: Ktedonobacteraceae bacterium (assembly GCA_035650355.1). Taxonomy (GTDB): domain Bacteria; phylum Chloroflexota; class Ktedonobacteria; order Ktedonobacterales; family Ktedonobacteraceae; genus DASRHT01. Next base: position 11,210 of record DASRHT010000033.1, on the reverse strand, counting down.
TTATGGTAATTATAGGTCAAAACGCAAAACTACGTCAATAAAGCTTGACAGATGCAACAAAGCCCATCTATATTAGTAAAAGTAAGCAAAAACTTGTGTTTACAGGTAGCAAACAGCCAGGAGAAGTATGAGGAATAGGAGATCAACAACTTTTTCATGTCTGTAGGGGCAATCCCTTGCGGTTGCCCTCGCTGCCTATCGCGGCAGGTTGTAGGGCAGGCGCAAGGCACTGCCCCTACTAGGAACTGGTCATGGCTCGTTCGCCAGATAGCGGAGTAGTGATAAAGAGCGATACGGCTACCGCAAAGGCTACGACTTTGGAGAGCATGTTCAGGGCAATTGGGACGGGCGCGGATGGATAGGCGAAGCCAAACAACGCCCAAACCGCGAAGACCAGGAACATAGTGGCAAGCAGGAAGAAGGTGTATCTCGTCAGACGCATGGCAGGAGAAAACGAGAGCAAGGCGAAACTCAAAATCTCCACTAGAAAGAGCGGCAAAAAGTACAGCAAGGTGTACAGGGCCGGTGGGGCGGGCGGATAGGTGTGCCACATGACGAGCAGATCGAAGGGAAGCTCGAAGATCATTGGCGCCGCTATGGTGCCAACAATGGCGCTGCCGATAGCTATCATGGGTCCCCTCTGGCGCCCCAGGTACAGGATGACGACAAAGGCAATTACTGCCGAAGCGAAGGTGACAGGGGTAATGGGATTGGTGATCTTGAAATGGATCGCCTGTTGCTGCTGGGTTCGCCCGTAGACGGTGATGCCAATCAAAAATGCAATCCCAGCTAAGAACCAGCATCCAACCAGTAAAGCCCCCAGAAACTTTCCAGGTCCTTTCACAGCTATGGCATGATGAAAACGAAATCCTAAAAACGTCAAAACACATGTGATAAGCAGCAGAAAACCCGCCAGGATGTAGGCGCTGCTCCCTATGTAGGGGCTCCAGGCAACATAATGAGTCATCATGACCTCCCAGTTAAATTTACGAGAAAAAGTTCAAACGCTTCTCGGTGTAGCTTATTGCTGCTGGATATTGCTATCTGTTATAACAACTATAGCACATAGCAATACTGATCTGCAAGGTTCAGGACTATGTTGCTATGTTTACAGAGTTCTGAACAGAGGAGGCTGGTTATATTCGCTCCTTCTCTAAAAGCTTAGAGGCTGACCGTCAGCTTATATTCGCGCAAACTGGTGTAATGCGCGCCGCTTCTGGAGAGTTCGCTCTTCATCACATGGATGAGGCTTGCGGGATAGTTGGTGGGAGAGGCAATGCCGCGCTGGTCGCCTGTGAGCAGGCGCTGGAGTTCCTGCTGTTCATTGGGCGTGAGGGGAGATTTGAGGCGCGCGAGGGTCAGGTGCGGCGAGAAGGGGCGCTTATCGATCTCGAAGCCGCGTTGCTCTAGCTCTTGATTGAGCATACGATGCAGGCGTACGAGCGAGCCAGATGGCTCTTCGATGCCCATCCAGATAATACGCGGCTGGCGCGGCGAGCCAAATATGCCGAGCCGCGAGAGGCGGTAGGAGAAAGCTTTGACCTGCCGGGCAGCCGTAGCGGAGGCGTTCATGGCCTCTCTGAGCTGCTCGTCGTTTAGCTCGCCAAGAAAGGCCAGCGTGAGATGGATGCCGGCGGGATCGAGCCAGCGCACGCCGGGTAATGCCCGCGCCACCTGGCGGGTCACTTCCTCCAGGTGGCGTTGTAAGGCAGTATTCATTTCCAGGGCGATAAACGTTCTGGTCATGCGGCAAACAACATGCTATCAAGTTCCGCCCCGTCGATGGTCTCGACCTGGATCAGATGCTCAGAGATAGCAATCAACTTCTCTTTCTTCTCGCGCAAGATATTGAGGGCCGTCGCGTATGCCTGCTCGACGAGTGTGGAGATTTCGGCATCGATCTTCGCCGCAGTTTCGGCGCTGATCGACGAGTTGCCCTCGGCATCCGGCTTGAGCAAGACATTGCCAAGCGAGGTCATACCGAACTCGCAGACCATGCGGCGAGCGATATTGGTCACATACTCTATATCCTGGCTGGCGCCCGTTGTGATATCACCAAACATGATCTCCTCCGCCGCACGTCCGCCCATCGCTCCCGCCATCTTCGCCAGCAGTTCCGAGCGGCGCATCAAATAGCGATCCTCCGCCGGAGCCTGGACGGTAATGCCGAGCGCCATGCCGCGCGCAATCGCCGATACCTTCTGCACAGGATCGGCCCCGGGCATTGAGCGCATCACGATGGCATGACCAACTTCGTGATAGGCGATGATCGCCTTCTCGGCCTCAGTGATCATCCGGCTTTTGCGCTCGGGACCGGCCATCACGCGCAGGATCGACTCCTCCAGATGGGGCTTACCGATCAGGCTCTCGCCATCGCGGGCCGCCAGCAGGGCAGCTTCATTCAAAAGATTGGCGAGATCGGCGCCGGAGAAGCCTGCCGTTTGCCGCGCCAGATCGGTCAGGGTGACTTCGGGAGCGAACGGCTTACCTTCGGCGTGGACTTCAAGAATGGCGAGGCGACCGCGAATATCCGGCTTATCCAGCATCACACGACGATCAAAGCGGCCCGGGCGCAGCAGAGCGGGATCAAGCACATCGGGCCGGTTGGTGGCGGCAATCACCACAATGTTGGTATGCCTGTCAAAGCCATCCATCTCGACCAGCAACTGATTGAGCGTCTGCTCGCGCTCGTCGTTGCCGCCTGTGCTTGAGTTATTACGCTGGCGACCGACGGCGTCAATCTCGTCGATAAAGATAATGCATGGGGCATGCTCTCTGGCTTCTTTGAAGAGGCTACGCACGCGGGCGGCGCCAACGCCCACAAACATCTCTACAAACTCGGAGCCGCTGATATTATAAAAAGCAACGCCCGCTTCGCCCGCGACCGCGCGCGAAATCAACGTCTTGCCAGTGCCAGGCGCACCAACCAGCAGGACGCCTTTGGGCGTGCGCGCACCCATCGCCGTGAAGCGATCTGGATGTTTGAGAAACTCGACAATCTCTTGCAGCTCCACCTTCGCCTCTTCAACACCCGCGACATCCTTAAATAACACGGTTGGACGCGACTCATTGAAGCGCCGCGCCTTTGAGCGGGCAAAGGGCATGGCCTGGCCGCCCATGTTATTGCGCCGGATGAAATAATACATTCCACCAATAACGAGCGCAATCAACAGCAAATCTACTACTCCCTGCGCCCACTGGTTGCGCTGACCATTATCAATATTGACAGTCACGCCATCGCGCCGCAATATCTCGGTTATCGGCTGCCCATCTTCTTTGACGGCATGGTACTGATTCCCCGTGCTACTCCTGGCCAGTACGTCACTGCCACTAATCGTCACCGCCTTTAACTGGTGATGATCGGCCATGTTGAGCAGATCGCTAATCGGCCTCTCCTGGACCGAAGTTGCTCCCACGGTAATACTTACAAACCGAATCCCTGCAACCAGCAACAAAAGTACGCCTAACATCACCAGCACCGCTACTCTGTAATGCAGCAGCAGCTTTTGCATCTTCGCCATTTTCGGGGACGTGTTCTGCGTTTTGGGATTCGTTATCTCTCGGTTATCTTTCTGGGGAGTTTCCATGCGAAGTCATCAGCCCCTTCTCTTGCTTTCCAGGTCTATTCCTTAAAAACTCCGGGTATATAGCTACTATACAACCCAGACCTACATATTCCACACTACGTCTCGCTGTATCGTTGAATTTCAACCGGCACATGAGGTTAGAGCCAGTATAACGTATAAGATTCTATTTATCAAGATAAGTATACGCTTAGAAGACTGAGAAAGCTTAAAATCCAGTACTTTTAGCGTAGGAAAAATGGCAGCAATCAGCGGATGCAAGCAAGCGACCTAATTGTGTTATCAACAGCATTTCCTTGTACAAACGGCTATTTCCGAGTATACTTATGGTTAAGTTGGTGAAGTTAGATCCACTGTTTCACCAGCTTCGCTAGCGATACTGGTCTCCGGTTCTTTGTCATAATCCATTGCAGAGCGGAATTATTTCAGAAGGGAGTCTTCCATGAGCAGCACAGCCACTAGTAGTTCTTCCCTCCCCAATCGTTGGGTCATTGCCATCGCAGCTTTTATTATGCAGCTTGCCCTGGGCGCCGTCTATGCCTGGAGCGTATTTCTCACTCCGGTAACTAACGCCTACCACGTCACTAAGGCGCAAGGCAACCTCACGTTCAGCTTTGCCCTGCTCGCTTTAGGCGTCACCGCCGGTTTTGGCGGCTATTTTAACAGCCGTTTTGGACCGCGCACTATCGCTACCGTTGCGGGTATTTTCTATGGGGTGGGGATAGCTCTTGCCGGATTCGTGGCGCCCAATATTTATCTGCTCTACCTGACCTACGGCATCATCGGCGGCATCGGCCTGGGGCTTGGCTACATCGTCGCCCTGGCAATGCTGATCAAGTGGTTCCCGGACCGGCGCGGATTTATCACGGGACTGGCGGTGGCGGGCTTCGGCGCTGGTGCAGCCATTACCGGACCGGTTGCGGCTGCCTATCTGCTGCCCACATTGAAGCTCAGCAACACATTCCTTGTTCTCGGGATCGCCTACTTCATCATCGTCGTTGTCGCGGCCCAGTTCTTCCGCACCGCACCCGACGGTTATGCTCCTGCTGGCTGGACTCCGACGCCGAAACTGCAAGAAATTCGCGCTACACGCGAATATACATTGGGAGAATCGCTTGCTTCTCCTAGATGGTATGTCCTGTGGCTCATTCTGGCGCTGAACGTCACGGCTGGCGCCGCACTAATCTCGGTTGCTTCGCCGGTGGCTCAGGACTTTACCAAAGTCGGGCCTGCTCTTGCCTCTACCCTGGTAATTACCATCTCAATTTTTAATGGCGCGGGACGCCTGTTCTGGGGCTGGCTCTCGGATGCCATCGGTCGCCCGTTCACCTTCCTGAGCCTGTTTGTGATCCAGATCTTTGCCTTCGCCCTGACGCCCTTTATCGGCAGCTTCGCCATCCTCTTTATACCATTTTCAATCGTTGGCTTGTGCTATGGCGGCGGCTTCGGAACCATGCCAGCATTCGCGGCAGACTTCTTCGGCCCCAAAAACGCTGGCACGATCTATGGCGCGATGCTCACGGCCTGGAGCGCAGGCGGCATTGTCGGTCCCATTCTTATCGCGAGCATCGATACCAGGACGGCGCTCTACATTATTGCCGGCATCATGCTGGTAAGCTGTGCCCTGCCGTTGGTTGCTCGCGCTCAAGCGCGTCAGGAACAGCCTGCGCCAGTTGCTACCGGCGGGAAATAGTATTCTCGCAGCATAATTTGCGTCACCGGGGATATATGTCCCTGGTGACCCACTATCTCCAGCAGGTTCCCTCCTGGCTTTACATTATTGACGCTAAATTTTGACGCGCGCTTGTTGGTTTATTCGTAACCTGGCGCTATGGTACAATATAACCACATTTATACTAGGGAATAAGGTGAGCAAGAAGCGGCGATGAGAGAGACCCCGTCTGGGATATCCCACAAGAAGGAATGCATGCTATGCAAGAACATTCATTATTGCCAGAAGTAGTGCAGACCACGATCTCCGAGGTCATGCAGATAGGCTCGACAGTACAGCCATTTAGCAAGGAGAGCCTGGAAAAGGCTCCACGCATCCGAGACGCTAAGGTGGTCCACAGCGTCTGCCCGTATTGCGCCGTGGGCTGCGGCTTGAATGTCTACGTCAAAGACGGCAAGGTGATTGATATCGAGGGCAATCCCGATAGCCCCATCAATCATGGGACGCTCTGCCCTAAAGGGTCTGCAACCTTCCAGTATACGGTCAATCCCAGCCGCCTGACGCAGGTGCTCTACCGCGCGCCGTACAGCACCCATTGGGAAGTCAAATCGCTCGCCTGGGCGATGGAACAGATCGCGCAGCGTGTGAAAAAGACGCGCGACGAGACCTTTGTCGATTATTTGCCCGATGGGCGCGAAGTCAATCATACCCTGGGCATTGCCTCTCTTGGTGGGGCCACGCTCGACGTTGAAGAGAACTATCTGATGAAGAAGTTGCTCACCGGCGGGCTTGGCATCGTCTCCATCGAGAACCAGGCCCGTATATGACACAGCTCTACTGTACCCGGTCTGGGTATAACATTAGGGCGTGGCGGGGCCACGACATTTCCGCAGGATCTCGTTAATAGCGACTGTATCTTAATCATGGGCAGCAATATGGCTGAGGCCCATCCGATTGCTTTTGCCAACGTGGTGAAGGCGAAGGAGCGGGGCGCGAAGGTGATCCATGTCGATCCGCACTTCTCGCGCACCTCGGCGCTGGCAAACCTGTATGTGCCGACGCGGGCAGGGTCCGACATCGTCTTCCTGGGTGCGATTATTCGCTACCTGCTGGAGAATAACGCCTATTTCCACGAGTACGTGGTGAATTATACCAACGCGCCCATGCTGGTCAGCGCAGACTACAAGGACACAGAAGACCTGGACGGCATCTTCTCGGGCTTCGATCCCGCGACAGATTCTTATCCTGATGTGAGTAGCTGGGACTACCAGCGCGACGAACACGGGCAGCCCAGGACCGATCCGACGCTGCAAGATCCGCAGTGCGTCTTCCAGATCATGCGCCGCCACTTCGCGCGCTACACGCCGGAGATGGTTGAGCAGACATGCGGGGTGTCGCGCGAAGAGTGGATGCAGGTGGTACAGACGCTGATTGAGAATACCGGACGCGAACGCACGACCGCGATCTGCTACGCCGTCGGCTGGACGCAGCAATCGAAGGGCGTGCAAATTATTCGTTCAGCGGCGATTATGCAGCTTCTGCTGGGCAATATCGGGCGTCCCGGCGGTGGCATCATGGCGCTACGTGGGCACGCGTCGATTCAGGGCTCAACGGACGTTCCAACGCTCTATGATCTGCTGGCCGGCTATATGCCACAACCAAGCGCGCTGCTGCCCCAGCAAACATTGGCTGAATATATCGCGACCTCCGGTCAGAAAACGGGCTGGTGGTCCAACTTCCCAGCCTATATTATGAGCCTGCTCAAAGCCTGGTACGGCGAGGCCATCCACGATGGCGATAGCGACTGTGGCTACTGCTGGCTGCCCAAGACGGTGGGCGACCACTCGCACCTGGTCACCAGCTACGATATGCTGGATGGCAAGATCAAAGGCTACTTCCTCTTCGGCCAGAATCCTGCCGCGGGCAGCACCAATTCGCGTATGCAGCGCCAGGCACTGGAACAACTGGATTGGATGGTCGTACGCGACCTCTACGAGGTGGAGTCGGCGGCGTTCTGGTATAAAGGACCAAAGGGAGAACCGGTCGATCCGAAGAAGGTCAAGACGGAGATGTTCTTACTGCCAGCCGCAGCCTCGACGGAAAAAGAGGGTAGCTTCACTAATACGCAGCGCCTCTTGCAGTGGCGCGATAAAGCGGTTGATCCGCCCGGCGATGCCCGCTCGGACCTCTGGTTCGTCTACCACCTGGGCAAGCGGCTGAAAGAGTTATACGCGGATAGTAAAGCGCCGAAAGATCGTCCATTGCAGGCGTTGACCTGGGACTATGACGCGACAGAGCCCGATCCGGATTCACGCATACCGGACGAGCCAGACGCGCTCCTGGTCCTGAAAGAAATCAACGGGTACTATGTCCGTTCGCCCGAAGGTTCCGGCGACTCGCCGACACGCATCTATAGCCTGCGGGACGCGCCCCATGTGCCGAACTTCGTTGCCCTCAAAGGCGATGGCAGCACGGCCTGCGGCTCCTGGATCTATAGTGGCGTCTATCCAGAGCCGGGCAATAACCGGGCAGCGTCGCGCATCCCCGACGGCTATACGAATTTGCAATGGGGCTTCTCCTGGCCTGCCAACCGGCGCATCCTCTACAATCGCGCCTCGGCTGATCCGCAGGGTCGTCCGTGGTCGGAGCGCAAAAAGTATGTCTGGTGGGATGAGGAGCAGAAGAAATGGACCGGCTACGATGTACCCGATTTTCCGCTGAATAAAGCGCCCGATTATGCGCCGCCGCCAGGAGCGAAGGGGATGGATGCGATCTCCGGCAGCGATCCCTTTATTATGAAACCGGACGGTCGAGGCTGGCTGTTCGCTCCCAAAGGGCTGAAGGATGGTCCTCTGCCCGCGCATTACGAGCCAGCCGAATCTCCGGTGCATAATGCGCTCTACAAGCAGCAGAGCAACCCGGTGGCCCATTATTATCGGGAGCGCAAGGACAACGCTCTTGCGCCGGTCGGGGATGAGCGCTATCCCATTGTCATCACCACCTATCGCCTGACCGAGCACCATCTTAGCGGTCCTATGACGCGCTGGATGCCCTGGCTCAACGCTTTGCAGCCGGAGCTTTTCGCCGAACTCAGTCCCGAACTGGCGCAGGAGCATCATATCAAGCACGGCGATTGGATGGTCATTAGCACACCGCGCGGCGAAATCGAGGCGCGAGCGATGGTCACGCGACGTCTGCGGCCTTTACGCGTACACGGACAGATGGTTCACCAGATTGGCTTGCCGTTCCACTGGGGTTTCCAGGGGAAGAGCAAGGGCAGCATCACCAACGATCTGGCCCACATGGTACTGGAGCCAAATGTGAGTATCGAGGAAGCCAAAGCGTTCACTTGCAATGTGCGCCCGGGGCGTATCTCGTAATTTCAGTACCCTCAAGCGGGTCGTGATACTTCGATGCCGCGTTCCGTAGGGGCTTTCCTTGCCGCCCGCCTGAGCGCAGCTAGCCGCGAGAGCGGCGTTGGCGGGCGGAATTGCAAGATATCCCTTGCGGTTGCCCTGTCGCTCCCCGCTTCATCGTGGGAGCGTTGGAACGCGGAACGTTTCAAGGGAGCCACCGGTTCCCGCCGCCCCCTGAAGGGGAAGTATACCATCGAGTCCGAAAATGTCAAGCGGAAATGCAGTTAAGGAGTAGACAATGGCGATCAAGCCTACTGAGCGCACCAGCAGGCAACTGGACGTATTGAAGATAGCGCAGGACGTTATCGCGCCCCTGCGCAAGGAGCCGTCGCTGCCGGTTGAGGCCGCGATGGGCTTCTTCACCGATACCAGTCTGTGCATCGGCTGCAAAGCCTGCGAGGTGGCCTGCAAACAATGGAATCAGTTACCGGCCACCGAACCGGTATGGCGCGGCTCAAGCTATGACAATACCGGTCAGTTGGGCGCAACCACCTGGCGACATGTGCAATTTATCGAACAGATCGGGCGCGGACGACCAACGACCACCGTCTCGCCTGATCTCCCGCTATTCAACGGCCAGACAAGCGAGGCCAGAGGCAACGGCGCTATTCCCAGTACGCCGCCGGGGACCGCGCTCCCGTTCTTTAGCAGCGACCGCTGGCTGATGCAGAGCGATGTCTGCAAGCACTGCGCCAACGCGCCCTGCCTGGAAGCCTGCCCAACGGGCGCGATCATTCGCACAGAATTCGACACGGTCTATGTACAGCAGGATATCTGCAATGGCTGCGGCTACTGCATCGTGGCCTGCCCGTTCGGCGTCATTGCCCGCGATGAGCAGGGAGATCATACTGCCCATAAATGCACCCTCTGCTACGACCGCTTGAAAGACGGTTTAGAGCCAGCCTGTGCCAAAGCCTGCCCGACCGATTCTATCGTCTTCGGCGAGGTTGAACAGCTTAAACAGCAGGCGCGGGAGCGTTTAGGAACGTTGCAGCAGCGCGGCGTCAAAGAGGCAAAGCTCTACGGGGTTGACGATAACATCCTTGATGGCGGCCTCAATTCGTTCTTTCTCTTGCTGGACGAACCCGAAGTGTACAACCTGCCCAGCAACCCTCAGCGACCCTCAAACAATGTCGTCCCGACATCCCTGTGGACGATCCTGGCGGCAGCCATCATGGGCCTGATGGGGATTCTATTCTTCAGAGAGTAGTACCAAGCCCAAACGGGTCGAGCAGGACTATGATGGCTGCCGCATCTCTGGAGAGAGTATATTCATCGCGGTCTGAGGGGTCAATAGCAAATTATAGTAGGGAGTATTTTTGATGAGAGAGCTTATATCGGACGACACGATGGAGCAGCTAGCCGCACTGACCACGGGCTACACTCCCGAGCCCGAAAAGGAGCTACAGGAGCCAACATATTATGATTATCCTGTGTTGAAGGCTCCTATCTGGCGCTGGGAGATCATCTGGTATTTCTTCTTCGGCGGGCTGGCGGCTGGTTGCTACGTGATTGCCAGCATCGCCGCGCTTTTCGGCTCAAAAGAGGATCGGGCCGTGGTCCGCACCGGCTATTATCTTTCACTACTGGCTTTACTGCCCTGCCCGCCGCTGTTGATTAAAGACCTGGGACGCCCTGAACGCTTCCTGAACATGTTGCGCATCTTCAAAGTCAAGTCTCCCATGTCGATGGGCGTCTGGGGTCTGGTCAGCTTCTCACTATTTAGCGGCGCGACGGCGGTCAACCAGGCGGCACGCGATGGGCTATTGGGCAAATGGTGGGGGGCAAAGTTGCTCGCGAGCATACCACAGAGGCTGCTGGCAATGCCAGGCGCCGTGTTCGGAATATTCCTGGGCGGCTACACGGGCGTTTTGCTAGCAGCGACAAGCGTCCCGCTCTGGTCGCGCAGCAAATTGTTGGGAGCCATCTTCGTCTCGTCGGCCATCTCCACCAGCGCAGCGCTGATCTCGCTGGTGTTGCGCATAGCGGGTGCGCCAGCCAGAGCTTTGCATAAGCTGGAAAATCTGGAATTGGTGGCGATGCTGGTAGAGATGGCGGGCCTGCTCACGTTCTTGCGTGGCTCCGGGCGAGCGGCGCGTCCGCTGGTCGGGACGGGTCCGACAGAGCAGGGCAAAACCTTCTGGCGCTTTATGTTCGGCGGCGGACTAGCCCTACCCCTGCTGCTCCAGACTCTCACGCTTCTCAGGCGTCGTCCCGAGAAACGCCGCACGGGCCGGGGGATCGTGATCTCGCTGCTGGTACTGATCGGCGGCTACTTCCTGCGCCGCACCATCATCGAAGCCGGACACGCATCCAGCCAGGAAGCCCATACAACGTTGTGGAACGCGAAACGCTAATAGCAACAACTATGCGCAAGGTCCCAAACGGGGAGTCAGTGTGGTAGATACCGTGTTCAATGTCAAGGGGACCTCCTGGATGGGGGAACATCCAAGACCGGAGAAGGGGTTCTCTCTCGTCGAAAACAAGACGTGTTCTCCCCATCGTTCTCCCGGTTGAAAGGAGGGAGAACGATCATGC
>DASRHT010000032.1:0-93270 GCA_035650355.1 Ktedonobacteraceae bacterium | reverse complement strand
GGGATGCGAGGTTGGACCGCTCCCCGTGGTGGGCGTCACACCGTTGCCCGATCCGGTAGGAGTCGGACTTGCTCCACCTGTCCCCGACCCGTTGCCGCTCGCGCTGCCGTCGTTATGTCCGCATCCAATCAACAAAACCATGAGAATAATACCAACAGGCACAAGCCAGCGTTGAGAATTATGCATCGCAATAGACCTTCCTTCCCGCGCACCCGCAGGGCAAGCGTAGGCATCCCAATTTCGTACCGACCCGATTGAGCCTGGGCAACCGCAAGGGATTGCCCCTACCCATACATCCATCGTTGGGCAGGGCAACCGCAAGGGATTGCCCCTACCCATACGAATCGGTAAACGCCGTAGGGGCGGGGCTTGCCCCCGCCCTGCTGCCTACAGAAAAACGCTCGATAATACCTCTATCGGAAATAGACGTTTCTGCCTCTGCAAAAGTTCCTTTGCAGCTATGAGCGGGACCTACGGCAAGGCAAGCAGGGCAAGCGCGAGGCCCCCACCCATTCTCCACGCCGCCCCTTGCCCCTACGGTTCTATCCAACATGGCGACGACCGCGGCAGGGCAAGCGCGAGGCATTGCCCCTACGGCACTGATATCGCCGTCCCTTGCCCGGCATCGCATCGTACCCCCAACACATCCAAACGGGTTGCACCATGTTGGACGGGGACGGTAGGGGCAAGGGGATGGGCGGCAATGGGGCGGGGGCCTCGCGCTTGCCCTGCCGCTGCGGCACCCGCCATGTTCGACCGAACCCGTAGGGGCAATGCCTTGCGCTTGCCCTGCTGCGGTCCCCACTATGATCGCCCGAACCGGTAGGGGCAAGGGGCAGCGGATGGGATTGGGTGGGGGCCTCGCGCTTGCCCTGCTGCCGGGGCGGGTCCTCCCCTCCCTCTGACAGAATTGTTCATCTGCATTACTGCATCCCTACAATGCCACACAACTTGCTCGTTAAGCATGTGCTGATCGCTATGCTTGATCTTATATTTATATATTCGAATATATAAATATAAGATCACTTTTTTTTGAACTCCGCCTCACACACGTTGCGAATGTCTATCGCAACGTTATACCAGGCTTCGTCTTGTTGGGGATTGGATCGGGAGGTTATCGGCCTACCATCGCGAGGAAGAGCAAGAAGCCCTTCGAAAGGGGCGTCAGGCCAGTTATAAGGACTAACACGGATGGGGATAACGACAGCTTTGCCGCTTGCGCGTTGTTGCATCGCAAGCTCCATTTGGGTGTAACATTCTTCAGAAGCAGTAAAGTCTGAACTGGCTAATAAGAGAACGATGTGAGAAGAGGTGATATGTTTACTTACTTCTTTGAGGCTGTCTCTACCACTCAAAAATCGATCCTTATCCCAAAGCTCTATTAGCCCGCTCCGCACTTGTACAGCAAGATGCTTTTCAAGGCGTTCCTTGTATCGTCTATCTTCCTCCGCAAAAACGATAAAAATCTTGACTGCGCCGGTATTTTTCTTTTTAAACAGCATACCCTCGCTCTCCTGCTTCTGTGGGGCTGGCGGTGGCTGGACGGGTGGTTCGACTGGTGGGGATGGCGTGTGCTCGCGCGGCTCGACGATGCCGGCGGCGATGAAGGCGTGGGCGAAGGCGGCGGCGGTGTGGCAGGCGTAATGCTTCCAGTCGTCGTGACGTTTGAAGCCCACGATGTCGCTGATGCCGCGAATCGCCATCACGGGATATTGCTGGCGCATGCGCTGCGCCGCCTGGTAGACCCCTGCCGCCTCCATCTCCACCGCTCGAATGCCGCGCGCGGTCCCCAACCAGTGCGCCAGGATGGCATCGCTGCGGATCAGACTATTGCTGGATGCAATGGGACCGGTCAGGAATTTCGGCGCACGCTTGCCGAGCTGCTGCTCGCCAAAATGCCAGAGCACAACCTCTTTGACCTTCTCGCGCCACGCCTCGTCAACATCTTTGTCGAGGAAACGCTCTATATCCTTCTCGGTCAGCAGCAACGTCGGGCGCGCCATTCTGATCGATGCCTCGCTGTTCCAGTCGGCCATTTGCTCATGGTAGAAATAGAGATTGGCGGTAATCTCGCTCACATGAGGATGCACGCCTCCGGTGACGTTAAAGGTCGTCTGCTCACCCTTGACAGCGCTGAGATCGAAATTGTGGATATGCGACGAGACGATGACGTCGCCCAGCGTGAAGTCGTTATCAGGCACGCCGCCGCCAATCCCCACCACCAGCAGGATCTGCGGGTCCAGGTCGTCGATCATGCGCGTGGCAAGGTGCTGTGACACATCATTCCCCTGCCCGCTGGTGCGTGCGAGCGCGACAACGCAGATCTGGCCGTCCTTCGTCGGCACGCGACTGATGCCATAGGTGTGCTGGCTGGTAGGATGCTTATAGCGCGTTGACGTGAACCGCTCCTGAACGGCGAGAAACTCTTCGGGAAGGATGGTGATAATTGCGCAATCTACCTTCTCTACCTGCGTACCGGCGTCCATGCCAATTTCTCCGTAGCTATATTTATCTAAGCGTAATGTAGTATGAAATAGTTATTTTTTAGTATACGTGTTATGCATCAGTAGCGCAAGAGTTTGTTTTCCGGCATAGGCATGCCTATCATATCGTCATCGTCGCAATGTGGAACCAGCAGGGCAGGCGTAAAGGGTATAATGGCATGAGGCGGGACAAACCAGAGAGGGCGAGGCGCAGGCCCGTCCCGCAACAGGGCAACCGCAAGGGATTGCCCCTACCGCGCCCCATGATTTGATATCCCGTCGCCCGTTCTCCAACATTGCATCCAAACGGCTTGCGCGATGTTGACGAGGACAGTAGGGGCAAGGGGATGGGCGTGGGGATGTGGGGGCCTTGCGCTTGCCCTGAGGCGGTCCCGCAATGATCGACGGAACTGGTAGAGGCAATGCCTTATGCTTGCCCTGTTGCGGGATACATCCTTTCGGGGAAGGCGATAAATCGCCCACGGACGCGATAAATCGGGTCCCTACGTTGTCATTGTTCCCATTGCACCTGCCCTATATCTCCCTTTTAAGGGCAGACGCAGCACCGCAGTCAGGGCAAGCGCAAGGCCCCCACCCCATTCCCTTCATCCCCTTGCCCCTACAGCCTCCGGTCCAACATTCCAGGGACCGTTTCAGGAGGGCGGTAGGGGCAGGGCCTTGCGCCTGCCCTGTCTTGCCCTATCGCTATGCATCGCCGGTATTATCTGCTTCGACCTTGACGAGGTTGGTGTAGAAGGTGCTGCCGCCGTTGAAGTCGGCCAGGCGGTCGGAGGTGGTCCAGTTGATGTTACGCTGGTCGGGACTGAACCTGGGCCACCATACGGTTGTCGTTGCCAGGACGCCTGGACGCACATCCTCTGTGACATCGGCAATCAGGCGACACCAGCCGCGCTCGTTGCTGACCCTGACCAGTTGCCCGCTGCGAATGCCGCGCGCCTGCGCATCGATGGGGTTGATGCGCAAGGTGGGCGCCCGCTCCTTGCCGATCAAACGCTGCTGATTGCCAAAGGTTGAGCTGACAAAGTGGTGCGCCGCTGGACAGAGCAATGGCAGGAGCTGATCGTTCGCTGCGGGCGCGTCCGTGTCGAGCTTGAATTTCGACTCGACTTCCGGCTCCCAATCCGGCACAGGGTCATAGCCCTTCGCCATAGCTTGCTGCGAATAGAACTCGACCTTGCCCGATGGCGTGCGGAACACTCCGTTGGCGAAGGGCACACGCTCATCCGCAGGGATATTAAAGGGGATGGAACCCTCCGCCTGCAAACGCTCAAAGGTGATGCCGTTGAGCAGCGGATTGCGCGCCGTTGTTGCCGCCAATACTTCGCGAATGATTGCGTCGGCATCATCGGTCAGCCACGGCTCATTAAAGCCCATCGCAGCCGCCAGAGCGCGCATCACGTCCCAGTTGCTGCGCGCCTCCCCCTGGGGAGCGATGGCAGGCATGTTATATTGTAGCGAGAGATGTCCGTATGGTTTGTGCAGATCGACCTGCTCAAGCTGGCTGGTGGCTGGTAGCATAATATCGGCGTGACGGGCGGTATCGGTCTCAAAAAGATCATGCACGACGGTAAAAAGGTCGTCGCGCATCAATCCCTCAACGATCTTGCTGGCGTTGGGCGAAGAGGCAACGGGATTGGCGTTGTAGACATAAAGCGAATAGATCGGCGGATCGGCCTCGCCCGTGAGGATCGAACCCAGGCGGTTCATATTGACGGTGCGCGGCCTGGGAGGGCAGACGGCTTCGTACCTATGGCCCGCAGATTTGCCGTCCCACCTGATCCAGTCGCTGGTGCTATACATCAGCCCGCCGCCCTCCAGCCCATACTGTCCGGTGATTGCCGGCAGGCAGGCGAGCATACGCACGGTCTGACCGCCATTGGTATGCCGGTTGATGCCATCGGTAATTCTAAGCATCGCCGGAGCAGTGGTGGCGTAGGTGCGGGCAAGATCAACGATGGTTTCGACGGCCAGACCGGTAATCTGGGCGGCCCGTTGCGGCGGGAAGCGCATAATCCGTTCTAAAAGGTGCTCCCAACCAAGCGTATGCTCGGCAATCCATGGCGCGTTGTGCAGTTCTTCGGTCACCATGACGTGCATCATTGCCAGGACGAGCGCGGCGTCGGTGCCAGGGTAGGGCTGGATATGCTGGTTGGCGGAACGAGCCGTCAGCGTGCGTATGGGGTCAATCACGATTACACGCGCGCCCTTCCGCTGGGCTTCGCGCAAGAAAGGCATCAGATGGGGCGCGGTGCTGGCTGGATTGCTGCCCCAGATCAGGACCAGCTTGCTATGCAGGAGCATCTCCGGCGAAGGGGCCAGTCGCCCGCCGACGGTAAGCTGGACCGCCTCTTCTGCCGCGTGACCACAGATGGCGCGTTCCAGGCCGCACGCGCCCAGGCGGTTCCAGAAGCGCGTATCGGTCACGGCTCCCTGCACCAGTCCCAACGTGCCTGCATAGCTGTAAGGCAAAATACACTGCGCGCCATCGCTGGCGATAATATCTTTCCAGCGACCAGTAATCTCAGCTATGGCCTCGTCCCACGAGATACGGGCGAACTGGCCGCTGCCTTTGGGGCCGACGCGCCGCATTGGGTAGAGCAATCGCTCAGGATGATAGACGCGTTCCAGATAGCGGTTGACCTTAGCGCAGAGCCAGCCGCGCGTCACCGAATGGTCTGCCCGCCCCTGGATGCTGACGGCGCGTCCCCGCTCGTCAACGTGCGTCTCTAAGGCGCAACAATCGGGGCAATCGTGCGGACATACCCCATAAACGACTCGTAGCTTCTGTTTCTCTTCAGCCTGCACCGACATGCTCTTGAAATCCTTTCAATCTCTGGATAATTGCTTGCTGATGATACTGTGCCTTATTATGTGCTGTACGTCAAGAGCCAATTGACAAAATCCTAGCAGGGCTAGCAGGGCTAGCGCGAGGCCCCCACCCCATTTCCACCCATCCCCTTGCCCCTACCGGTCTCCCCGACGGTCTCGCAATCCTGCCACCTGTCCATTAGTACGAGATCGGGGGCAGGGACAAGGCACTGCCCCTACCGTGACGCGGGGGGACAGGGTCCGGGACCGTGGCAGGACAGGCGCAAGGCACTGCCCCTACCGTAATGCGGGGAACAGGGTCGGCGACCATGGCAGGGCAGGCGCAAGGCACTGCCCCTACCATCCTCCTAAACGGTTACTGGAATGTTGGACCGGAGGGGTAGGGGCAAGGGGACGGGCGTGGGTGGACGCGGGGGCCTCGCGCTTGCCCTGCTGCGGGATGCTGAATCTCGTCGCCACCACGTATTCCCTTACTCCCACCCCCCCGTACCTGTCAGCCAATCGAGGATCGTCTCCGGCATGTGCGAGACGGCGGCTTGCCTTTGCGAACAGTGGGGCAGGCTGTGCAGGATCGTGGAACCGTACTCCTTTGAAATCACACGGCGGTCGAACAATACCACGGCGTTGCGTTTGGTATCGCTCCATACCAGGCGATTGAGGGCGCGACGCATCCGCAGGGCGGCCACGGGGACGGTGAGCTGGTGCAGTTGGTCGGAGTAGTGCTCGGCACGGGCGGCCATTGGCGGGTCGTTGAGCACAGGCATTGGCAGGCGAGCGATCAGCAAGCACGCGGGCGAGCGGTCGATCTCCTCGACGCCGTCCCAGAAACTGCCGGTGCCCAGCACGACGACCCGCTCCTGATGCTGGAATATTTGCCAGAGCTGGCGCGGCGAGCCATCAACGCCCTGACCTACTACCAGGATACCGCGCGCCTCTAGCAACGGCTTGATCGTCGCATAGGAGCTACGCAAAGCGGCATGCGAGGTAAAGAGCGCAACAAGCTGCCCTTCCAGCGCGGTCGCGAGATGGATCAGGGTTTCGTCGAGGTGTCGCTGGTACTGCGGCGCGTTGGGTTCGGGCACATCGTTCGGCATATATAACAGCGTCTGCTTGTGGTGCTCGGTAACGACCGAGAGCGCGGGGCAGGCATCGTTGTCCAGGCCGAGTGTGCCGCGCGAGAACGCAAATGAGTTGTCAACCGAGAGCGCGGAGCCTGAAAAGATCGTGCAGGTATTGTCCGATAAGAGTAAGCGCCGCAAAAAAGCTGAGGTCTGGACGAGCTGCGTGTGCAGCACAGGCATGCTTTCGTTCGCTTGAGCGCCTGCCGCCTCTGTATGGCGCTGATGCGCTGTGGACTGCGCGAACGGCGGAGGCGGAGGCGGCATCCGCAGCCAGTAAACATGTTCGTTATCTGTAAAGGACATCGCCTGCTGCCCCAGTTGCTTCTGCTTCAACAACTGGTGAGCGACCGCGACCAGTTCGGCGGCGACAGAGCTATCCTCGCCGCTCCCAATATCAAGCCGATGCCGGTTGCGCTGCGTGGTCAGGATGATCTTCTCGGCCTCATGCGCCAGATCAATGACCGCTTGCAGTCGTTGCGCGACCTGCTGCCACGCGCGTTCGGTATCCTTCCACGCGCCCAGGTTGCGAATCTGCCCGCTCAAACGCAACGGCTGATCGGTTCGTGGCTCATTGCCGCGTCCGCCATGCGAGCGACCGGACGACTCCCCGCGCCCTTTATCTTTCCCTCCGTTGCCTGCTCCCTGCTGCAAAAACTCTTCCAGCAATTGAGCAAAGCAGCTAAAGAGCTTCTCCACGGCAGCGCGCGTCTGACGCAGGGACTGGAACCAGGTGAGCATGCGCTGATCTAGCTCCGCTTTGGCAACCGTCGGCGTCGTCGAAAGGCCGCCAGGGCCGTTCATGCGCAGAGCTGGGGCAGCCAGGGCCAGTAGCCCCTGATAGCGACCATCTGGCAGTTCTATGCCAATGGTGTTGAGCAATTCTAAAAGGCGCGGCTGAGCGAGTTCGGAGTTGCTCCAGCGCGCATTTTCCTCTTCAAGCAGTTCGGCATCCAGGATCAGGCGACGATCAATACCGGTCAGCAGCGAGTGAGCATGAGAGAGGTCATCAAACAGCCCGTTATGGGTCGTCACCACGATGGTTGCAGCTTTGACCCGCTCTTGCGCTAGGCTCACGAAGCAGTAACCCTTGCGCCGATAGGTACAACGCTGATAGCTATCACCCGAACGACTATCGCCCGAAGGGATGCGCTCGACGCCGGAGGAGATACGTTCCCAGGCGGCAAGCTCCTGCGGCAACAGGGTTAACTCGCTGCGCTCGCCGGTCAGGGTTTGTTGCGCCCACAGCGCCAGCTTCGCCAGTCCGCGCGCCTGTTCGGCAGTAAGTTCGCCGCTGGTGCGGCGTAAAGCCGCACCAAACCAGCGATGAGTGCAGAGATAGCCGCCGCGTTCCGCCAGATAGGCCACCGGCAGCTTGCTCTTGAGCTGCTCCTGCAAACGCGGCAGAATCGTCTCAACCAGGCGACGCGCGCCCTGCTGGTGAGAGCAGGCAATGATCAGCCTCCTGGGAGGAGCTTTTTCTTCGCCTGGAGGCTCGGTCAACCATTCGAGCGCGGGCAGAATCGCAGGCGTATAATCGCTGCCGCCGATTGTCACCTCGATCAAGAGCGGTTTGCACTGCTCCAGCGCCTCTCGCACCGCCATACGCGCCGTCTGATAGCTCTTAGGGGCGGGCGGCTCAGCCTGTTCAGGAATAACCTCAACCAGCGATTCTATTTGCTTGATGGAAGCAAGAGGAGGTGGAGGCGAGGAGGTATCAGCAGGCTGTGCGTTGTCTTGCTGCTCTTCTTGCTGATTGGCGACGGAGAAAGAGAGGATGCGCGGGTCCATGCCGAGTTGTGCCGCGAAACGATCTCCCAGGCTACCCCGCGTCAGTCTGCCTTGCACCCCATCTTGCTCCTGCCGCTCGCGCAACTCCTGGCGGAAGAAGTGGAGTAAGGGCCACGAACGCGGCGCGTCGAGATTCGCTAGATCCTTGAGCAGGGTCAAATCAACCGACTGCAAACGCTGGTGCAGCACCCAGAAAACCTTCATCGCCAGCGCCGTATCCACCATCGCGCGATGCCGGTCAAGCGGAACCTGGATGCCCAGCGTCTGAGCCACTTGGCCCAGATTGTAGCTGCTCAAGGACGGCAGCAGCACAGTCGCCAACTCGAAGGTATCGATCAGCGGATTGGCGCGGGCCAGCCCCCAGCGGCGCAGAAAGCTCACGTCAAAGGGGATGCTATGGCCGACAATGGGGAAATCGCCGAGAAATGTTTGCAGCTTATGGGCAATCGCAGTGAATGGAGGAGCGCCGGTTAATAACTCGGGCTTAATGCCCGTCAGCCGTTGCACACGATAGGGAATCGAGCGGCCAGGGGACACAAAAGATTCAAACGTATCGAGAATCTCGGTCCCTTGAAACTTAATCGCGGCAACCTCAAGAATTGCATCTTGCTCCACATGCAAACCGGTGGTTTCCAGGTCGAGAGCAACACGAATGGCAGTTTTTCTCGCCATATGCTATCAGGTCCTCATGTCTCTCCGCTACTTCTGTAGGGTATTGCCTGAACTGCCCGACGGGGGCCAGTCTTTGAGCAGTTCAAGGGCTAAGCGTGCAGCCTTTCCCCGGTGACTGATGCGATGTTTTTTCTCCGGTTCCAGTTCAGCGGTCGTTTTTCCAAGCTCCGGTACCAGGAAAATAGGATCGTAGCCAAAACCATTTTCCCCGCGAGGGGCCTCAGCAATCACCCCTTCTATCGTCCCCTCCACGCTCCGATGATCTCCTCCCGGCTCAGCCACAGTAATGACGCAGCGAAAACGGGCAGTGCGCTGCTCCATCGGTAGTCCCCGCAATTGTTCAAAAATAATGCGAAATCGTTCTTCATACGACACGCCTGGACCCAAAAAGCGGGCAGAATACACTCCTGGGGCACCGCCAAGAGCATCTATTTCCAGGCCAGAATCATCAGCGAGAGAGAGCATGCCCGACGCATGCGCATATGTCAGGGCCTTCAGTTCTGCATTTTCCCGAAACGTGGTCCCCGTCTCCTCCACATCCATGTCAAGCTTAATATCATTCAAGGAAAGAACCTGATACGGCAAATCCGCGAAAATAGCACGAAACTCTTTCAACTTGCCACGATTGGTTGTTGCCAGTAACAGAGCGCGCATATAGACTCCTAACTAGGCAGAACTGAAATATGGCTTCCATCTTATCATATCACAGTATAGTTGTCGAGATTAGGAATCTAGATTCGCACCAAAACTTTTCAGTTTTTCATTTGCCCCGACCAGGACAACCGCGAGGGATTGCCCTTATGGGAGAGGTGCAGCAGGATCAGTTGGGGAACAGGGCAACCGCGAGGGATTGCCCCTACGGATACCATCGAACATGGCAGTTCCCGTTCGGATTGGGTGTTGGGTATGATGTGATGTTGGAGAGAAATGGTAGGGGCAAGGGGGGACCTTGCGCTTGCCCTGGTAGCTGGTTTATCTGCACCCGCCAGGGGCTTTTCGCCCCTGGACATTATGTAGCCATTAATGTTTAATTTAGTGCTGAGGAACCTCAAACAGCTCAAAGGTTAGCCCGTCGTGCCCTTTAAAGTAGGCAAACGAGTAGCCTGCAAATGGTCCTGCATCGACGTGGATGGGATCGGTGGTGAACTCGATCCCCCATTCTTTGAGCCGTTTCCTGGACTGGTGAATATCGTCCACCTCAAAGCAGATGTGCATCGTCCCCACATCGTTATTGCGGCGATCAAACGCTCGCCCCTCCGGGCTGCGATATTGGACCAGTTCAAAGCTGGTATCCCCCACCTGCATAAAGGCAAAGCGGATGTCAGGATTGGGCACGTCCACCAGCCGTCCAAGCTCTTCACGGTCGATTTCAGGACCGGACGAATCATGGATGAAGATGGGGTCAAGGCCAAAAACCTCTTTGAAAAACCGCAGTGCCTGGTTCAGGTCGCGAACGACTATTCCGGTATGATGGATTCTATTCAGTGAAACGTGCATTGTTATCTCCAATTCTGTTGTTGATCGTCGGGGTTAGCTTACGATGGGACGCGATGCGATCTCAGTCGTTGCGCACTTCCCACTCCACATATGAGCCGCTCGCGCCGCCGTGAAAGATGGTATTTCTCGCGGGATAGGGAGGCGTGTCATATGAGAAGAAGATATTGCCCTCGAACGCGTTCGTCCCCAGTAGATCGGGCTGACTGCCAATTTCCAGCAGCAAGCGATGCCCCTGTTTAAAAAGGTTAGCAGTTGGCGTTAAGCTAAATTCACAAATGACTGGTTCGCCAGGCGTCAGCGGCTCGGCCTTCTGGTGCTCATGGATGACTTCATCGGCGCGCGAAAGCTCCTGATCGACGCGACGATGCGAGGCTTCGAGCCAGCCGAACGAGAGCTTGCGTCGTTTGCCATCGGGCGCAATATCGCTGATACGGGCGATGATATGGGTATCTATCGCGCTTGAGGCTAGCTTGAGATACAGGCGAATCGGACCCGTGATCTCGGTATCGTTCTGGAACGGCTCCGTAGCGTAGCGTAATACCTGCGCCTCGTAGCGATCCAGCACTTTTGGGTAGAGCATGTGGCGTGGAATGGCCACAAATGCCAGCGTGGACGCTTGCTCAGGTTGTTCCGCTTGCAAACGCTGCTCGGTTAATGCATCGTCTGTGCAGGGTGTCAGGTAGAATCGCTGCTTCGTCGCCGCGGGGATGGGCCAGTCCGCCGCTGTCCGCCACCGCTCAGCTCCCTGGAGCCAGTAGCGCACGGGAGGCTGTTCCTCAATGCCGGTATCGATGCCCTTTAGATGGTAGTCGTACCATGCAAGCAGCTCCTCCTGATAGTTTGACCAGGGCCAGCGCGGATCGGGCGGGCCAATAAAGAGCTTTTTCTGCTCCGAGCGAATCCCCGCCCAGGCTTGAAACGCGCCCTTCATATGCAGGCCGAAATTTCCCCAATTGGTACCAATACAGGCGGGAATTTCAATCTGGTGTAAGACGGGCCACGCCGATTTTTCTCGATAGAACGGCCCATCGAAGCGTTGATCAAAGGCCAGCGTGGCAAAGCCCCGCGCCCAGGACTCCTGCGGATGCAAGCGGCCCGGCATCTTGGTGCGGTTCAAAAAGAAAATACGCATGATCAGCGATTGCACCCATGCTCGGTTCAACAGATAGCCGAGGGCGTGGCGCAGCGCCGGCTTGACGGATAGCTTTTGCGTCGAGCCAACGAAGGTATAGTAGGTCGCGAAAAAATCCGATTGAAACGCTCCGCCATGATAGGCAAAATGGCGGTAGAGGTCGGTAAAGCCTAGATAAGGGAAGATGGCCTTCAGGTGGGGCGGTTGTCTGGCGGCTGCCAGATACTGGACCACGGCGAAATATGACATCCCCGTCATACCCACATTGCCATCGCACCACGCCTGACGAGCTGCCCACTCGATAGTATCATAAATATCCTGTTGCTCACAGGGAGAGAACGATTCGCTGCGTATGCCGCCCGATTTACCTGTACCTCTGGCATTTACAATCAGGTGACAATAGCCGCGCGCGACGATATAGCGGGTCACGCCCACTTCGTTAATGGGCAGCGGCAGGCCGGTGTTCTGCAATTCTTTGGTATACGGCGACCATGCCAGCAGCACCGGAAAGGTTCCTTCGGCTTTAGGGCGATACAAATCACCGCGCAATATTACACCATCAGGCAGTTCAATGGCGATATCAGGCTCACACTGGACCTGGTAGAGCGAAGCGGAAATCTTTCCTGGCACCCAGCCAGCAAGCTGTTCTCCGGTCAACCGCTTATGTGGTTGTATCATACTTTTTCCCTCTTACAACGATAGCGAAATAATGCCTCTCTAGTGCATTTCCACTTGACATCTTCGGAAATGACATATATAGTAGCCCTCAAGGGAGGCGGCGAGAGCGCGTAGTTATCTCGATCCGCTTGAGGATACTGAAACTAGCACTCCAAAGCAGTCTTCTCAAAGAAGAGAGGCAAAGGGTTTGCTCTGCCTCTCTGCCTGTTGCGCACGCGCTCACTCGTTGATAGATGAGGCGACGGGCTTACTGGCCACAGTAGTGCAATGCTCAACGGTGTACAGGTGGAAGTCAATGTGCCTGGCAATTTCGCGGCATTTTGCAATGTGCTGCGAGGCTTCGGGATCATTCAACATGCTTTGCAGCGCCGCCGGACTCTCCCATTGGGCATAGTTGGTCACGCATACCCCGTCGATGCTTTTATGGATGTTAGCCGATACAAAACCGGGTAAATCTTTTATTACCTGCTCTGTGATCTCTACCAGTACATCCACCAGCTCTTGCTGCCGCTCTGGCGCAACGGTAAACACATTGATCAAGGTACACAGGTCGCTTTTGGCGATAATCGTTGACATCTTCTTCTATCTCCTTCACATGAAAAAACTGCTATTTGCGCTCAGCCTCTTGCTGAGTCGTACTGGATGGTCGCCGTGATGGCGTCCAGCCCTTTGCTCCTGGCGCACCGATCCGATTGCGCAGCGTCCCGATGCCGCTGACTTCAAGCTCGACAACGTCGCCGGGCCGCAACTGGCGACCCAGTTCAAGGGCGCAGCCGAAGCCAACCGTGCCGGAGCCGATCAGCTCGCCTGCGTGAACGCCCTCGGCTTTGGAGACGTACGCGATAATCTCCTCTACCCGCCACATCAGATCCGCGCTGGAGCCGCGCGACCACTCTTCGCCGTTCACGCGTGCGATCATGCTCAGGTTATGCACATCCACTTCATCGGCAGTGGTAATCCAGGGACCAAGCCCCGTGGCAAAGTCTTTTCCTTTAGCCGGACCCAGTCCGCCAGCGCCCTCTTTGCGCTGGATATCGCGCGCGCTAAAGTCGTTGTAGATCGTCACACCGAAAAGATGCGAGCGGGCAACATCGGGCGAGAGATCATAGCCGTCGCGCCCAATCACGAAGCCAAGCTCCAGCTCGTAATCCATATATTGCGTGTAATCGGGCCAGGGAACCTCCTGTTCGTGACCGATGACGCTGAAACGATTGCCTTTGTAATACACCGGCATCTCGTAATACACCTCGGGGATGGGGCGCTTTTGCCCGACGAGAAAGGCGTTACGCAGGTGCTGCTCGAATGCCAGGCAGTCGCGCATCATCGACGGATCGAGCGGCGAGAGCCATTTGACAGCGTCGATGGCAAAGACCGCCTCTTCGACGAAAGCGGCATCCAGGCAGGCTTGCGCGGCTTCGAGAAAGCGGGAGCCTGCCCCAATGGCGGCGCTCATGCTCGACGGAAAGAGCGCCGCTGCGAGCCGTTGAGCCGCTTCGGCGGTCGCGCCGCCACGCAAGAGCCGGTGATATTCCATCGTAGCCAGATCGAGCACCTGATTGCGCTCAGGCAATACCGCTACCAGCCGCGGCACTGCCTGATCGATGGATGCACGTAGAATTCTTCCTAACTTCATGTTCCTTTACCTCCCTGACCAAATTGACCAGTACGCCATATCAGCGATCCTCCAAATTAGGTAGGCTCGTTATGACATTGTCGCGATGAATCTCGCCCCGCACCTCTTTCATTGCCCGTTCAAGGTTGAGCGGGGTGCGATCAGCCTCAAGCCAATCCGCGAATGGGCTTGCATCGAAGGACGCCAGCGCCTCCTGGGGCGATACACCTTCCTTGACGGCGCGCTGCCCCAGGTGATAGATGGCAGAGAGATAGTCGCGCTGCCTCAAGAGATCCTGGCTGCTGCCGATGGGTCCATGTCCAGGGACGACCACTGCTGGCTTGAGCGCCAGCAGGGTGTCCAGAGCTTCTATCCACGACGAGATCAGACCATGCACCCCTAAAGGAGTCACGCCGATAAAGCTCACATCGCCCGCGAGCAGCACGCGCGTTTCAGGAAACCAGACAGTGAGATCGGCCAGGGTATGCGCGGGCGTGAAGACATGCAACTCACCCCCGCGCGGCAATATGAGCTGGTCGATGGCCGGTTCCGGTATCACCAGCTCAATATTTTGAAAGCGCCCGCGAAACTGTGGCATCAAGGTATCGTACAGGCTGACCGGTAGCCCGAGCTGCTGAAGATACCCGATGGAGGACGGATGCCCCACGATACGCGCATCGGCAAAGACTTTATTACCACCGATATGGTCGATATGGTGATGGGTATTCAGCACTATATCGGCATGAGCGCCGCGCCGGGCAATTTCGCGCGCCATGCCTTCCGCCATTTCGGGGAAGGTCATGGTATCGACGACGAAGGCGCGCTTTTGCTCAATGATGCAGGCCGCGTTTGATACCCCTATCTCGCCATCACCATTGAGCACCGCCACAACGCCATCAGCGACTTCAACGATAGTTTGTTTGGGCCAGTATGCCATAGGATGTTCAACTCCTTCGCAATCAAAGCTGCCGTATCAGGCCGGAACGCCTTCAAGTATCCAGTGCGGTGAAGGAGTCGGGATAGCCCGCGCTAAACGCAATCCCGCAGCCTCGTATAAGGCGCGGAACTCTTCCTCCGTACGCTCGCATCCCTGCTGTTCCAGGCCCATGAGCAGATCTAGCCCTTTGGCAAAATCTCCCTCGTTGTTGGCGGGAGAGATGACCTGTTCGCACACCAGTATGACGGTATCTGGATGCATGGCGCGGCGACAATGCTTGAGCACGGTAATGCACTGCTCGTCGCTCCAGTTGTGCAAAACTTCCTTGAGCAGGTACGCATCCGCTCCGCCGGGCACGCCTGCAAAGAAATCGCCCACAACCAGATCGATGGAGCGGTCTAAAGAGCCATCGAGCCGGCTAACGCCACCGGCCTGATGAAGCTTCTCGATCACAAAGGAGCGTTCAAAGAGCGTGCTTTGAAGCTCAGGGAAGCGCGCATGAATCGCCGCCAGCAAGCTGCCACGCCCGCCACCCAGATCGATCACTTTCTTCACCGACGAGAAATCGTAGGTGCAGGCTATCGCGTCATCGACAATGGCGGAGAAGCCGGAGAGGGCCTGGTCGAAAATATCCCGTTCCTGTGGGTGCTCATCGAGATACTCATAGAGATCCTGCCCATGCAGCAAGGCAACGGCGGACGTTCCTGTGCGCATACTCTCTTCGAGCAGTCCCCACTCAAGGCGGTAGCGCTCGCTGCCCATCATGCGGGCCATTGCGCGCAGCGAGCCTGGAACGCCATCGCGCAGGCAGGCCGAGAGCTCGGTGTTGGCATAGGTGCGCGGAGACACTTCGCAAAAAATACCTAACGAGGCCAGCAGACGCAGGACGCGGTGGACCCACTGCTCCTGCGTCCCCGTCGCCTGCGCCAGTTCTGCCGCGCTTTTGCTGCCCTCGCCAATGAGCGTGGCGAAGTTGTAATGGGCGGTGGCCTGAATCGCGTACGACTTCCACATGCCCTTGAGTTCGTTCAGCAGCACCTGTTGCGGAGTAGGTTTTCGCATGGTTTATCCCACCTTTTCTTTCTCAGCCTCAAGGACGTTTTTGAAACGTTCCTGATTCTTCTGCATATGCGCCACCATCATGGTGATGGCCTGTTCGTTGGAGGTGGGCGCTTCCGGGTCCATCTCAAAGTCCTGCACCCACGTCATTTTGACGCCCTGCTCCACCGGCTCATAGCTCCAGGTCAGGTGCATATATTTAAAGGGGAACAGCGGAGCCTGGCGCTGCGCGATGGCTATGCGCTGCTCGTAGTCCAGCATGCGCCAGGAACGCCATGTTGCGCCCTCCGCATTGGTCAGCTCAAAGTCTAAGCGGGCAAAGCGTTCGTGACGGACCGTGGAGAGCACCCTGGCGCCGCGATATTCGAGAAAAAGGTCCGGCCAGCGAGCAATATCGTTGGTAATGGCAAAAATCCGGTCAGCATCGCCGGCAATAATGATACTGGCTTCAGCTCTTGGCATGATTAATTCTCCCGTAAAGCAGGTTGCAGTTCTGCTGCTTGCTTCTCACTGATCGTCCGCACTAAATCGGCAAGCTCGCCAATGGTCTGGCAGGTTTTCACCCGCTGATCGGGGAGCTGGATGCCAAACTGTTTCTCCAGTTGCAGCGTTAGATCGACTCGCTCTATCGAGTCGATGTCCAGTTCGGTAAATGTGGTTGCAGACTCAATAGCCGTCGGGTCCAGCTCAAACTGGCTGACGATGGTTTGTCGCACGTTCAAAAAGATGTCGTCGCGTGTGGATTCGAGAATAGTCATGATTTGTCGTCCTCCTAATTTTTCGTTGGTTCAACAGTCGTGGTAAAAGTAATCCTATGCGCCTGTGCCTCCGGCGCTCTCCTCAGGTCCCCGTCGCAGGACCAGGCAGGCATTAGCTCCACCGATGCCGCGAGCGTTCACCACGATCACATCCAGGCGCGCAACCGAGCGTGGCTGTTTTGTGACATGCTCCAGGTGACAATCTGAAGCAGGCTGATCGAGATGAAGCGTCGCGGGCAATGTCCGATGCTGCATAGCAAGCAAGGAGATTACCACATCGACGGGCGTAGCCGCGCCAAAAAGATTGCCGAAAGCTGACTTAGGCACACAGACGGGTACGCGAGATATTTGTTCGCCCAAAGCCAGGCGAATTGCCTGTGCTTCGGAAATGTCCTCCGCTGGGATAGCGGAACCGGCGGCAAACACGCAATCGACCTGTTCGGCAGTAACGCCGGCCTTTTTCATCGCATTGCGCATGGCGTCGGCGAAACGCCTGCCATCGGGGGCAGACTGCGTCCGATCATAGCCATCATGCGTGGTGGCCCAACCAGCGAGTTCCGCATAGATATGCGCTCCACGTTGGATAGCATCTTCTTCCCGTTCCATAAAAAGGAAGGCCGCCCCTTCTCCAGCCACCAGACCATCATGCGCCTGATCGAATGGTCGGTATGCCTCTGCTGGCCGTTCGGACGCCTGCCGCGACATGAGATTGGACGTCTCGTAACAGAGAGCGGCGTAGGGGGAAAAGGGAGCTTCAGCGCCACCGGCAAACATGCTGTCGGCGTGATGGACCTGTAGACACTGTGCCGCGTGTTTGATGGCGTACGCGCCGCTGGCCCTATCCCCTAGAAAAGTGCGCCCTATGCCTTTCAAGCCCAGTTGGATGGAAATGATGCCCTGAACCGCTGCCGGGAACCAGGCTGTCGCCATGTAGGGGCTGATCTCGCGTGGCCCCTTTTGCCATAAGTTCGCCAGTTCGCGCTCGGCAAATTCCCAGCCGCCGAGATTATTGCCAACGGTAACGCCGACGCGCTCCGCCCTCTGCCTCTGAGAATCATCGGCCTGGAGCAGACTGTCGCATGAAAAGCCTGCATCCATAAAAGCTTGTTGGGCCGCAATCAGACCGAACATCGAGAAGCGGTCTATTCTGCGTGCCAGCCGTGCAGGCAGGAAATCGCCTGGCAGGAAATCAACCCACTGACCTCCTGCCTTACAATGGATATGTTCGGTGTCAAACGAAAGTAGCGGTCGCAGCGCCGATCTCCCGGCAATGAGTTGCTCCCAGAGCAAAGATGGACCGGCTCCATAGGGAGAAACAACGCCTACACCCGTGATGACAATACGTGAACTCATAGTGTCCTCCTGTCATCCTTTACACTTCTTATCGCTAATGCTGCATGTAGACCAGAAAAACCTGATGCCGTAGTAATCAATTGTTCCATGTCATATCTACGAGGTACGTTTGGCACGTAATCCAGGTCGCACGCAGGATCGGGGTCCAGATAGTTGATGGTGGGATGAAGCGTCTGATGCTGGAGCGAGAGGGCGCACGCGACCACCTCTAGCGCGCTGGCTGCTGCAAGCGAGTGACCTAGCATCGATTTGGTAGAGTTGACAGGGATCGTGCTGGCATGTGAACCGAGGACAGCCTTAATCGCCTGCGTCTCGCGGATATCGTTCTGCGGCGTAGAGGTGCCATGCGCATTGATGAAATCTATCTGCGTGGGCAATGTCTCCGCGCGGTCGATGGTATCGGTGATAGCGCGCACGAGATCTCTACCCTCCGGCGACATATCGGTCATGTGCATGGCATGTTCGGTCACCGCCCAGCCAGTAATCTCCGCATAAATCGGCGCCTGACGGGCGCGAGCATGTTCCAGTTCTTCAAGGACCACGATGCCGCACCCTTCGGAAAGTACAAAACCGTCGCGACTGGCGCAGAAGGGTCGTGACGCTTTGCTATTGTGGTGCGAAAGGCAATGGATGATATCGAAGGCCGCTATGGTGATAGGAGTAATAGGGGCTTCCGCAGCTCCGGCAATCACGATATCATGCTCGCCACCGGCAACACTCTCGTATGCGTAGCTAATGGCGTCCACTCCGCCGATGCAGCCGGTTGAGAGCGTCACCGTCTCCCCCTGGAAGCCATAGCGGGCAGCAATCTCCAGGGCGGCGGAGTTGCCCATAGCAGCCGCGTAGAGGTGAGGAGAGGCGCCCGCGGAGCGAATGGGATGGCTCCCCATGTCCGTGACCTTCGTAAACTCTTTATCCAGCGTTTGCGTCCCGCAGATCGCAGTCGCCAGCACCACGCCTGCGCGCTCGCAATCGTCCAGCTCCGCCAGTTGAGCATCCTGCATGGCCTGATGAGCGCCTGCAACGGCGAATTGAATACTGCGATCCATCTCCAGGCAGTCCGCGGGTACGCCCTGGGCAAGCGGATCAAAGTCTTTTACTTCGCAGACGACCTGGGCGTCAAAGGAATGATGCTCAAAGAGCGAGCAACATGTCACGTCAGACAATAGCGTCTCGCCCGATGTTCCGGCCAGGAGACCCTGCCAGAAGGCATCTTTCCCGCTGCCGATGGCAGAGATTACACCCAGCCCGGTAATCACTACACGCCGCTTCATACCATCCCTCGCTTTGCCACAATGACGGGAGAAGGGCTGGCTATGTCCAGGGAAGAGATTGCCTGGAAGCCGCTCTCGCGCAGCCATGCAGCGAATTCCTGAAAGGTCGATAAACGGCCCTGTGCAGTGTTGAGCAACATAGAAATGTCAAGGTTCAAAGCAAAGGCGGGACCAGATCGATCATCGGCAAGCAGGATATCGACAATCACGAGCGTCCCATCCGGCGAGCAGTTCCTCGCCAGCTTTTTGAGCAGGTCACGGGTGCGCTGTTCGCCAAGAAAACGGCAGAGATGGGCCACAATGATTAGATCGTAGCCTGCCGGTTCCAGGGAAGCTGTCATAATATCGGCCTCAATCCAGTGATAGCGATCAGCGAGCCCCAACTCTGCAACCTGCTGTTGTCCTTGAGCGGCTACGGCGGGCAAATCCACCGCCGTTACCTGAGCGTCGGCGTAGTGCTGAGCAAAGGCGCTGCTCCACGAGGCGCTGCCGGCACCCACGTCCAGCACGCGCAAAGGCCGTTCGTAGTTTCTCAGCTTCAATGAGGTAACGAGGCGTTTTGCAAAGGAATAGGTAAGTGAGAAGAGGTCGCGGGTATGAGGCGCGAAGAACGCCGCGCTCTCATCTGCTTGCCCCAGGTCGCGGTAGGGTTTGTGAGTGAGCAAGGTCTGGTCAAGCGCGAACCAGGCAGGCATGAAGTCCATCACCATCGATGTATCCCCGCCCAGATAGGTTGGTTTCCCCTCCACCAGGAAGTGGGAGGCGACAGGAGCCAGGCGGTACTTTGCCCCATCTTGCTCGATCAGGCCGAGGGCATGCAGCCCCTTTAAGAAACGAGCGGTGAAATCGGGATCGGTTCGCAGCTCTTGCGCGAGTGTCTGAGCGTCCATGCCCTCCGTTGCAAGCACGCTAAAAAGGTGCAGGCGTACCGCAGCTACCAACATAGCAGTACGCGCAAATGCGTAGTTCATATCGAGAATAAGCCTGGGATCTGCTGTTTCCACAGGATGTTGTGATACCAGGGTCATGTGGGCACTCCTTTCGACAAAATAAATCTTACTATGCAGCCCTGGTCGGGCTGTCAGCCGTTTTGGTATTCTGCACTCTAACGCCACCAACACATCCAGCCCCCCCTCATAAAATGTGGAAAGGAAGCGTGGCTATTTGTAATGAGTAGCTTGCTATTCCAGACAGCCAACGCTGCTGACGCGCTCCCACCATGAATCGGGGAGCTACAGCCCAGGCTGTCTGCAAAGAATGACTTGCCAGCGAGTTATGTATCCAGTTGCGGGTGCGGCACAGTTGATTATGAGCTGCCGCTCAAACGAGTGAGTAAACTTCGTCTAGAAGGCAACAACGTTCCACAAAATCCTCCCAGATTCTCCCCTGGATTCGTGTATCAGGTCCATTAGCTGCGCCAGCAGCGTTCGCGCTTGCTTTTAACGGCTTGTCACTGGTGTGGCCTGCTGAAATACTTCAGCAGACCAGTAAAAACGTCCATGAATGGGGTCACCCTGTTTTAGCACCTGAGCCGGTTATACACCGGCAAGACGCTGGATGACGGGAGCGAGCGCCTCGATATGGGCATCGCCGATCTGAATATACGAGATCCCCAGTCGTTCGCGCCTCTGCAGCAAAGTGTCAGCAATTTGATCGACGGTACCGATCAGTACCTGCAAACTATCCAGCACTTGCTCGGGCGTGATACCAAGCTTCGCGGCAATGTTCTGGGCCACCGGCATCTGATGGTCAGTCACCGCCACGATAAACACGGCTGTCGCTAACTCCAGGGAGTAAAAGCGATCTCCGGCGGCTTCGTGGACCCAGGACACTTTGCGGATCGTCGCCTCTACCGTAGAGTCGTCCCAATGCAGTCCCTGAGCATCGCTTTGGGGCGCGAATCCAACAATGCTTGCCTCGCGCGCCGCCAGAGACAGCATGCGTTTGCCGCCGCCGCCGATATAGAGGGGAGGATGAGGCTTTTGTACATGCACCCCGTTCGCTTTTAAGTTGTTCACGCGATAATACCTGCCGGAGAAATTGACAGCCTCGTCAGTGAAATACTGCTTGATGAGCTGGACTGCTTCCTGAAGCCGGTCAACCCGCACTCCAGGCGCATCAAACGCAATGCCCGCCTGCTGATAATCAGCCGGAAGATAGCCGCTCCCCAGCCCCAATTGAAAACGGCCTTCAGAGAGCATATCGAGCGTTGCCACTTCTCTTGCTAGCATGGCAGGGTTGCGAAAATCATTGGCGAAAATATGACTGCCTATGCGAATAGAAGTAGTGGCATCAGCCGCCGCCATCAGCGCAGCAATAGGCGCAACGTCAATCCAAAAGTGATCGGGCACGAGAAAAATATGGTATCCCAGTGTTTCGGCCAGGCGAGCTTTTGCAATCCACTCGTTGCGTGTCTTGGCATGTTCCCCTGCAATACCGAAGCGAAATGGTCGAGACGTAAACATAAAATATCCTCCTTACAACTGTCATGTGAAAAAATAATCTAGGATGGTTCCTTCCTGAACAGGCGAGAGTTCCTTATCTGTCTCAAGGGATCGCTCCTATCGCGTTCTAGAGCCGGTGCAGGGCTAAATTCCGACAGCTTAGGACTAAACTCTAGAGGTTTTGAGAGCGTGTTGAATGGGTCCAGGGGGCTGGTGGTGGTGAGAATCTTTTGCTGGCTCTCCTCGGCATTTGCAGACTGAAACAGAAAGCTCCCGTTCAGTTCGGCAAGCACCGGATCGAGCAGCGTGCCTGTGCTGGTTGAATGAATCGCACGCTTAGAAGCTTTTGCATTCCCCAATGCTTCCGCCAGGCGTCTGGCTTCATTGCGGATACGCAAAATTTCATGCTCCAGATGGATGGTCTGTTGTACGCGCTTTTGCATCTTTTGCATTTCACTTTCGATATGACGCAGGCGTTGTAAGCGCGAGAGCAAGTTATTCAGGGAACCCGCTACCTGCCAGAGCACGTTATCCTGTGTCAGCGGAACGCGCGCATTGAAGTCGCCATTGGAGATACGCATCAGGGTATCAATGATCTGATTGATGCTGTAATCAAGCTGGCGTTTCTGCAGGGCGATTGTATGCTCCTGTTGCGCCAGTTCGTGTTCGAGGGCGGCAATCACCTCAGCACGGTCGGCGCGGGCAATCGCATTGGTGGCGCTGCGTACCCAGAGATACGTCACCACCGCGACGATGATGTGGAGCGCGATAGGCCGTGCATATACTTCTGGACCCGCCGTCGCCAATAAGGCATTAAGGCTGGGAGCATGTTTCGCGAATGTCAGGCTAAGTGCGATGAAGCCACTATTAAAGAAAGCAATAATAAAAACCGAACGAGCGGGCAGCAGGGAGACGGCTATGAGCTCTGACTGGACCATAATATCGTAGAGAGGGACAGAGTTCGCATTCAGCCCTGCTGGCCCCGGCGTGGTCAGGATCGACAAACAGAGCCCCAGATCGATAATCGCCACCAGCAGCCAGGCAGCAATCGAGCTCCGACCAGTTCTATTCAAGAAGAGAGCCGTAATGAGCACGACCATAATGACGCTCAGAATGAGCATGAGGATGAGGAGTTGCTGAGCAATTGCTACCGGCAAAGCAAGCCCAAAGACAATACCGATGATCAGGAGCAGAATCGTGCTGGTTAATCGTCCCCGGCGAGCAGATTCTCTTTGTTCAAGCCCTGCTGTCGCTGGCGGAATGGGGGGTGCAGTCCATTGATACCATCGCTCTAATAGACGAAACCGCGAACGTGGAATATCGCTCTCTCTATCAACGTATTTGGCGGACCATTGCCCGACGGCATCCTTGTCATTCGGAGGGAATAGCGTATTCATGTTCATGTTCAAAACGGACTCCTTTACATCCGATCTTCCTGTCCTGCGGATGAACCAGATGTTATTTTCGTACAACCATCAAACGCGCGTACCGTGGTGTCGTGTCATTGCCCAATCATAATCAGTCCCATAGCTTCGAGTTCACGTAAGGCCCCCTGCACTATCTCCACACGAACAGAGAGAAGGGCGGCGATCTTGGTGATGCTGCGAGAGCCATCAACCAGGACCAGCACCCGCCTCTGCATAGAGGTCAGTCTATTCATTACCCCTCGATCCATCGCCGCGAGCCGCATAGGGATCAGGGTGTGAAACGCAAGATTCCCTGTCACTCTCGGCGCAGGAAGCGGAGCAGGTGGTAAAGACCGCAACGGCGAGGTCTCTTTGACAGGAGAGGAACCCGTCTGGGTGCTCATCAGCCATTTCAGCCCTCCCATCTGATGTAATTTGCGCAGGGCGTCGGTTCCAGAGGAAAGGTAGCGCCCATCTCGTCCCAGAATCACACAATTCACCACCATGCCGTTGATCACTTCAACGCGTGCCAGGCCAGGCTCTTTCAGTCCAAGGGTACCGCGAGGAATCTCTGCCGTGAAGACTCCACTCCGTTGGAACTCTTCAAATAACTGTAAAAGAGTTGCAAGGTCGATTTTGTACATCTGGTATCCTTTCATCGCCAACCTGGTTGGAAAAAGATAACCAAGACAAAAAAATAGCAGAGGAGGGCTATGTTTCCCGTTAAGAAAGACATCGCTCCCCAATTTCAGCACACGAACGAGGAAGAAAAGCCAGGATCTGCCCCCAACTCAGATAAATAACCGGCGCCTGCTTCTCCTCCAAAAATAATGTTCTACTTTTGGTATTCTGCATTCCTCACAGAATACGTGTCGCCCCATGCACATTGCTTACCAAATATGCCAGATAGATATCATATCAAATAATTTGTCTGCTGGGTATTTTAGTACATATATTTCATTAATAAATCGGTTTTACAAAAATATTGCAAAATTGTAAACATTTTTAACATCTTTATCTCAATTGTTACTAATGCCAATACTATACCAAGAGATCGTACTAATAGCAAGGAATATAGTAATTTAGGTCAATGAAATAAAAGCAAGTAGCGCCTCCTGGTTACAAATTGGCGTAAGCTCCTTATTTTGCTCATATTGCATGAAATATTTTTATGGGAAGGAGAGATATTACAGTATTACTATTATCTTGTGGAGCGCATTAGTTCAGGAAAATATTTATAAGATTACATCGAGTTTGCTCGATTGCAAGAGCGGCAATATAACTTGTGGTGCATTCCCCTTACACGACCCGGCAATTCCGAATTTTGCGCAAGCATGTTACAGGGCTTTTCAGTTGTCCTCTCCTCTGGCTCCTGCCAACGGGATTCGCGCCCCCAACGGGGCGCAGGGCAAGGGGAGAGAGATGCTGGCAACGCCGCGATGCGGCGTTGCCAGCATCTCTCTCCCCTTGCGAGTAGGGCTTCGCCCTGCGAGCATGACGAAAACGGAAAAGCCCTGAGCATGTCAAAAAAAATGCTTGACACACACAGCCCTTTCGCGTTATAATCTGCGGTGTCTGAAGGATTTCTTGAGGCTCCATCTGGGGCTGTGGAAGATGAAGGACAAGCCGGTGTAGCTCAGGGGTAGAGCGTTCGCTTCGTAAGCGAAATGTCGTCGGTTCGAATCCGACCTCCGGCTCTTTATATTTCATAATCTTTTGCCCATTTCACACCTTTTTGTTGATTGTTCTTTGTGGCTTCGAGGCGCAACTTCGCCTTAGAGCCAATCGGTACTTCGTCCACTGGAACCAAATATACTTTACCTGTTTCAGGGGAGTACACACCGAAGTAATCAGCCTCCCCCTTATATCCCTTCCTGATATGCGGTTTCCCTCCAACTCTGGCATACGTGATAGCTGTGTTGAACTCAAGGCATCCCCATTCCTCGACATAATGTGCTGTTTTGCACTGGATACGAACGAGCTTTCCATCATCATCAATAGCAATATCATAGCGGTGATCATGTCCCCAGGGTATGAGACATTCATATCCTAACTGCACTAACCGCGCCAGAATCATACTCTCAGTAATTTCGCCTTTTCTCGACGTATTATTCGATCTACTAAATAGTGGCATCTATCTCTTTTCTCTCTCAAAATAGAAGGCTACCCTTTTAGGTAGCCTTCTATCAGCCTAAGCCTCTTGCAGAGTGATAATAGGCAACGCTTCCGTAACCTTTGTCGATTCAGGAATAACAATACTCGTAAAGAAAAACGCAGGATTGTTCTCGCACAAAGCCGTTATCCACCCGAAAACAAATCCCACGTTCCATTGAAAAGTAGCTTGCTGGTCAAACAGGTTATCTTGCACAAAGGTGCAGATTGCTTCACTGGTCAAGGAACGAGGTAGCTGACAGTTCGTGTCGTAATAGTGGAGGTTTCCATTGTAATAGCCACTGGCAAACTCGGTATCTGCTTCAATGGTGTTGTTTCCTACCTCTAGCCTTTCATATTCTGTCATGAAGGTTGCTCGCTTTCTGCTAACTTGGTAGCCTGCCAATATTGCATAATTATGCATTACTACGCTATAATAGTACTATAAAAAGCGTCGTTAGTCAATAGATCGGCGTTATTAATGAGATTAGTGCTAAGAAAAACACAAAATGGTTGCGTAGAGCAGGATATAGGCGTATACTTGCTATATCTACTAATTAATGGAGGTTCGACAAGGTTATGCCAATTATCATTGATAATGAGGAGTTTTATACAGTAGAAGAAGCCTGTAATTACCTGGGCGGCATCACACGCGACACACTTCGCCGAAGGGCTGAAGCTTATGGTATACAGAAGCATACAAGAGGCGTTACAAGGCGAGTATACTATCGCAAGACCGATCTGGATAAGCTTAATCGTCCACGCCCAGCAAACGATAATACACGCTAGATGTTCTTTATCATGGCTCGGTCACAAGAAGAGGGCTGGCTTCCTGATGCGACCAAAGATCAGCCACATCAACAGCGTTAGCTATTTCATTTCCCCATTGTTGCCATCCTGGTCGTAGATGGCGCGCGAAAAGTTCTAAATATGGTCCAGGGCTACATTGCTCAATAATGTGATATAACTCATCAGGTTTCCTGGAGTGCTCTCGTTTCTGGCTGCTAATAATATTTACCTGGCGACGTCCAGGCTCAAGTGTACGTAAAGAGCCACGAACGCCAAAAAGGATTAGTTCTGTGACGTTGCGAAAATAAAAACCAACACCTCTCCCATCAGGCCCACCATCCTTACGGACTTTATACCATACAAGATTAGTTTTATAGGTAAATCCCCATCGCTTCATAACTTCAAGCCCCTCAGCGATGAGCGCATTGGGAACCCACAAGTATAAATGGCTTTGAGGCAAACTTAATTCAGAAATGGGAAGATTCAAAATATCATCAAGGGTTATGGTGGGATAACGCAATAACCGCTTGTGCTCAGGTGCCATCTTGCCAGTACGGTTCGCAAACTGCCAGGGGGGATCGGCTAAAATGGTGCCGAATTGTCTAAGATTACTATGTAATAAGTCCTCGACGGGCGTTAAATCACAACGCTCATTATTCATACATTATGCTCCAGGTACGTATAGTTTGTTTGAAATCCCAAAAACCAATATGGGGCATCCTCCGCCACCTCCACCTTCTATTCGCGGAAGTAGTTTGCTCATGTGGGTTGTTGATGCCCCATAGGAATTGCCTCTACCAAGACTGATGAAGATCTGTTGCAATTCATCATAGCGGGTAACGATCACCCCCTACGCTGATTGTACGAAGTTCAAATAACAAACGAAAGTTGTTAAGATCTCTGTCGAAGAATGGATCTTTATTATTCCATTCGACTTGCAGCAAATCAATACTCACGCTTGTCAATCCTCGTCTTCAAAATTTTCCTCCATTTAGTATACTAGTTCTAAGCTTCAAATTCTATGGGATTTACGTTAAGTACCTCTCTTACAGAAGCTTCCCGGCATGCTCACCTCTATTTGTGAGATGGCGCCATCCCCTAAATTGACGCCACCCCTCAAAATTGTTTACTCTTACAGCAGACCCAAAAACACAATCCTCATTATAGCCGTACTTCTAAATCGTGAGAAAGGTAGTATTCGTCATGGTTGATATCTCCTTGCAAATTGAAGGGCAGGATGGTCTGACATGGACAGGATGGAAACGCTGGACAACGGAGGTTGAGGCGCTGGGATTTGCGGGCCTGTTCCGCTCCGACCACTATACCAACGCCAGGCCGCCCGATAAGAACTCGCTTGAGATGATCGTTTCCCTCACCTATTTCGCAGATCATAGTCAGCGCGCCCACTTCGGCCCCCTCGTATCGCCGCTCTCATTTCGCGAACCGACGCTGCTGGCCCGCCAGGCTGCCGCGCTCGATGATCTGAGCGGCGGACGCATGATCCTGGGCGTTGGCGCAGGCTGGCAGGAGCGCGAACATACCCTCTTCGGGCACGACCTCGGCGATATCCCCACGCGTATGAACCGGCTGGAAGAGGGGCTGGAGGTTATCACCCGCTTACTGCATAGCGATGAGCCAGTTACTTACGAGGGCCACTTCTACCACCTGCGCGGCGCGACGCTCCTGCCGCGTCCGCAGCATTCCGGCGGCCCACGTATCATGATCGGGGGCACAGGTGTGAAACGTACCTTGCCGCTGACCGTGCGCTATGCCGATATCTGGAACGCGCCCTTTACGTCTCCCGAAACCTTCCGCGAACGCTCAACTTATCTCGATACGCTGCTGCGCGAGGCCGGACGCGAGCCGAAGAGCGTCAAGCGCACACTGATGGCTCCGATCTTTCTAGGGCGCGATATGAACGAGCTGGACCAGCAATTGCAATGGCGACAGAGCAGGCCGGAACTGGCCGACAAGTCGCTCGACGAGGTCATCACCGCTCTGCATAACAACGGCTTCCTCGTTGGCACGCCAGAGATCATTGTCGAGCAAATCCATACCTACGCCAATGTAGGCGTTGAAGAGATTATGCTCGTACAGCGAGGAGATCCGAGCGAGCAAACCATCGAACAGCTACGCATAATCGCGGAACACATTATCCCCGCCAGCCGCTCTTTTGTGCAGTAGGGACCTCCCACGATGAATCGGAGAGCTACAGCGCGTTCACCCGCTTGAGCGCGTCCTGTTCGATTTTCTTATGTCAACGCAATATAGCTATGAACGTGTAGATAATGCCTAACAGCAGAATCATGCCGTGCAGCGCCATCCAGATCAGATAGAGGCGGACTTTTCGGAGCAGCGGGAACTCTTCCTGCTGCTCCTTTCGCGCCAGTTCCAGCAGCGAGGAGAGCTGCGTCTCTGGATGGAGCTCCTCTAGCTTTTTTCGCATCAAAAATCCCAGGCGTACATGGCGTCTAAAACGCTCGTATAGCTTGATACTGGCAAGCATACCAAACGCTCCCAGGATCATTAACATAATGGTCAGCGGTAATGCGCTTCTATTCAGCCCTATCTGAGTCAAGCCGCCCTGTATTGCTGATGCTACTATCACGACCAGCCCGGTGATATTGGCGCGCTGGTCTTCTGATTGTTTGGCCTGCCCAAACTCTCGATCAGCCGCATTCATAAGGATGTCCGTCGTTTCCGACATAGCTATTAACTCCATGAATAACCATAAGATATTTTTTAAATATACCTGATATCTTAGTAAACGAACAGCTTTAGATGGGATAAAATCGTTTCTGCGGAACGCCTGGATGATAGTTTTAGTGGGGTATATTCGGAAAAGGGGGGAGATATAGACGGCGTGGAGTAAATCAAGATGGCAGCAAATTATGCTTATGATAGGGCCTTTATGGCCCTACCAGGACTATACTTCAAAAGGGGGACAGGTTTCGCGAAATTGCTTAACCAGATGCTCAACCTCCAGCATGGGCTGGTGCATGGCAGAGGGCGTGCTCAAGTTCAGCGTCAAAATTTTGCGATTCAGCTCGCGGAGTGACTGATCGTATTCGGCAACGGCTTTCTCCAGAGCGGCATTGAAGGATCGCTTCTCGTTGGCAAAGGGGGGAACACGGCGGTTGCGCAGCGATTCTCCCCAATGAACAATCCTGCTTAGCTTTGCCTCTGCCCGCTCGCGTTCTTTACGCACCTCGTTGGCAAGCTCGATTTCTGGCGGTGCAAAACCATTATTTTTTAGCATGCGGTAAGCCATCGCTCTGTCACCCGCATAGCTATCGTCTTCGAGATGTAGCGGCTGACCGGTGCCTTTCAGGTTTGTGAACTCCCCTCGCTCCTGAGCTTCATGAATAATCTCGTCAATGTGGTCGTAAAATCTTTTCCCTCGCCACCTGCCCGGGTCGCGTTTCTTCTCGCCTTCGCCCTCGTTCGTTTTGCTCTTCTCTGGTGACTTGCGCCAGTCTACAAAATCCATAGGTCACCTTCTTTGTTATGCTGCACAATGTTATTTATTACATATTATAGCAAGGGAAAACCACAGCTTTCATACACCATATATTTCTTGCCTGCAATAGAGAGCTATCTGGTATATCGACTGACACTTCGAGCTGAAAATGATGCTTGATCCTCGTCGCTCCATTCAATGATCATCGAATAGCGTTTAGGATTGGGCATCATGACGCTCCTTTTGATTTAACAGAGCCTGCACCGCCCGGTTCGCAACCTCATACACCTCCATCAGCGGTATGTCACGTTCCCTGGCGATACGAGAGCAATCCTCATACTCGGGAGCGGCGCTGATGATGCGTGTGCCTAAACGTTTGATTTTGATGGTTATGGGGCCGAGCGATGTGGCGATTTGTTGTTGCGCACGCTGCGCTTTGAGGCGCTGCACCTGCTGTATCCGCACTCCCAACGTGCTTGTTTCGCGCAATAAGAGCATTGCCAGCCGATCACCGTCATCGGGAGGGCAGATTACTGTTACCAGGGTCGCGGGGCGATTCTTCTTCATCTGGATGGGAGTATAGCTCACATCGAGCGCACCTGATGCTAACAGGCGCTCCATCAGCCCACCGAGCAGTTCTCCACTCATATTATCAATATGCGATTCGACCACAGCCACCCAGTCTACATCAGCCTCGGCGGATTCTTGCTGCATAGAGAGCGGATGGCCGTAGCAGAGACGCAGGCAATTGGGCCAGGGGAGTTGCTTACGGCCAAAGCCGTAACTGACGCGCTCAATGCGTATGGGCGGCGTCTCGAAACGGGCCAGCGTCGCCAGGATTGCTGCCCCTGTTGGCGTTACCAGCTCGCCCTCAGCAGGACAGGCTTTCCAAGGAGCCTGCACACGGCGCAGAATTTCCAGGGTTG
Organism: Ktedonobacteraceae bacterium; assembly: GCA_035650355.1. GTDB lineage: Bacteria > Chloroflexota > Ktedonobacteria > Ktedonobacterales > Ktedonobacteraceae > DASRHT01. The sequence goes on along the minus strand of DASRHT010000032.1, from coordinate 62,880 downwards.
CCGGAGCCGGCACGGGCAATAGCCCATGAGCAGTCTTGACATGACCGCTCGTCAGCGGCAAAGGCGAGGCATAGAGTTGAACGATCCCTAGTTCCTCAATGCCAAGCGCGGCTCCGGTAATATCAATAATGGCGTCAATCGCACCCACTTCGTGGAAATGCACTGCTTCGATGCTCGTACCATGAACAGCCGCCTCAGCTTCGGCCAGGCAGCGGAAGATCGCCAGCGCGGTATCACGTACACGGAGAGGAAGCGGCGCGGCGTGCAACAGGGCCACAATATCCGAGAGATGCCGCGTCGGATGCTCCTGTTCCGCTACTGTCACAGCAAAACGTACGCCACGTACCCCTTTATCCTGATAAGGCTCAAGCGTCAACTGATAGCCCTCTAGCGGCAACCCTGCCAGTGAGTTGCTGAGGGTATCGAGCGAGAGACCGACATCCAGCAATGCGCCAAGAAACATATCGCCGCTGATGCCAGAGTGGCAATCCAGGTATGCTATCGACTGTTTCATCATGCTCGCCTCTCTTACAACATTTCGCGCGCCAGAATCGCTTCCCAGTCGGCTGCTTGCTCAGCAGAGATGAGCAGGCTGGCTTTCAGGACCTGACGAAAGCCGGGTCGCTGCGTGCTTCCAGGATAACATGCCTGTTCCTCCGCAACCCATAAGCTCGGTTTCGCACGGCTCCCCACCCCTTGCCGTGACTGATCATCTGCCTGAAAATACTCTTGAACGACACTTACTGGTTGCTCCAGAGCTGCCGCTAATCGTTTACATAGCTCATAAGGGATAGTAGCAGGCTCGATCATGCGCTGTTCTAACTGTATCATAATATCCAGGCTCAAGTTAAGTCTATCGGCCAGCTCCTCCAGAGTGAACGAACGCCCGTTCGCTAATGGCAACAAATTGCCACGTTGCTCGGGTTGCAGCCGTGCCCGCGCTTGAAAGCGCCGCAGGACCTCGCGTGAGATATCGGAGAGGGAGGTAGCCGCATCCATTCCGGCAGGTACATACATTTCAACGGCGTGATAGTATGCCACAAAATCGGCAATGGCGCTGGCGTATTGCGGATAGCGCGCCAGGTAGTCGCTCAGGTGGGGTTGTTGCCCAGCCTGCACCTCCGCAACGTAGCGAGCGGTAATTCGTAATAGAGCCTCTTCTTGTTCTCTAGCCATAGAAAGCACATTCTCTTTCAGTCGCCAGCAGATCGCGTAATAGTTTTTTTGCCGCCTGAATGCGATTACGCACCGTGCGGTCGCTAATTCCCAGCACGCGCGCCGCATCCTTCTCTGACCTTCCCTCCCAGAAAATCAGCAACACGACGGCCTTGAGTCTATCGGGAAGGTGCAGCACCAGTTGGAGGAGATCAAAAGACTCAACCGTTTGTAGCATTCTCTGCGCCTGTTCATCTTCAATGTCAAAAGAATGGATGCCGTTATCTGCCTGTTGTACAGGTTGGTCAAGGCTCGCCAGCAGCCCGCGTGGTATGCGTGTCCCTCTCTTCACGCTCAAATCGTGCCAGCGCCCCTCGCGCATCATCAAAGAGCGATAGACATGTTTGCGCTCAAAATACAGGCAATGCAAAAAGTTCTCTTCCCAAAAGAGGCGTTCCGGGTCCATTAATGCGCGAATAACGCTCTCATAAAGATCAGCGCACAAATCGCACATGAGCGCATACCGCTCATCCGCGCGCACTGCCAGATTCTTCAGCACGCTAGCAGCCCAGTATTCGTTCATCGTTTGTATACGCAGGAAAATAATTTCAATGATACGATCTCGCCCCTGAACATCTCCCTGAGCCAGGGCAGAGCGAAAGCAGCGCACCAGCACCTCTAATGGGATATCAGCCATTTGCAGAGTGCGCCAGAACGCGGCAGAGGCGTAGCGGGGAAGAGAGCCATAGATCTGAGCCAGACCAATCCGACGCTTAACAACTTCCTCATCACGTTCACACTCGTCAGTAATCCTACACACACTATCCACAACGCCCTGTACCTCCAAATCAACCATACAACGTCAGCCACTGCCCTTACTATAGATGTTTTTCGTTTGAATGTCAATTTCTGCGTCAAACCGGATTATTTCCCGCTCTTATGGAATGCCAGCGCGTTACGATACACCTCCACGTAACGCAACGCGGAGGCGTGCCAGGAATGATCCGCCTCCATCCCACGTATTTGCAGAGTACGCCAGGCGTCTTCGAAGCGGAAGACAGTCAGAGCGCGTACGATAGCGGCGAACAGCTCCCAGGGATCATAATTGCTAAACGCAAAGCCGTTGCCCGTGTTGGTATGGGGATCGTATTCCTGAACCGTATCGGCCAGTCCGCCAACGCTACGCACAATAGGCACACAGCCATAGCGCATGGCAATCAACTGGCTCAAGCCACAGGGTTCAAAACGCGAGGGCATCAGGAACATATCGCTGCCTGCATAGATGCGCTGGGCCAGTTCCGCATTAAAGGTCAGGAATATAGCAACCTGTTCGGGATAGCGGGACGCCAGATTCTGGAACAGCTCGTGATAGTGCTGATCGCCAATACCAAGCACCACAAACTGTATCCCCTGCGTGATCAATGGTTGTATGACCTGCGAGAGCAGATCAAAGCCTTTCTGATCGGTCAGGCGCGAGATCATCGCCAGCAGCGGCGCATCGGCACGTACCGGCAGGTGCGCGAACTGCTGCAAGTCATGCTTATTCTCGGCTCGCTTCTCCAGAGAATGCACGTCAAACTGGGTATGGATATAGCGATCAGTGGAGGGATTAATTTCCTGGTAATCGATGCCATTGAGGATGCCGAAGAGGCGGTCGCGTCGAGAGCGCAGGAGGTGATCGAGTTTCTCGCCAAAGGTCGGCGTTAAAATCTCCTGGGCGTAGCGTTCGCTCACCGTCGTCACAGCATCGGCAAAGAGAATGCCGCGCCCCATAATATCGACAACATTAGCCAGCTCTGCAATCTGGGGATACAGGAAGCCGTTAGCGGCCACCCCTGCCACCTCAAGGATGCGATAGCCAAAGATGCCTTGATAGGCCAGGTTATGGATCGTATAGACCGTGGCAGTATCGCTAAAAAAGGGATCGTCCTGGTAGACTGTGTGCATCCAGTTGGGCACGATGCCTGTGTGCCAATCGTTACAATGCACGATATCCGGTGACCAGTCAAGCGCCCTGGCTAACTCTAGAGCGGCGCGACAGAACAAAATAAAACGCTCTCCATCATCGATATAGCCATAGATGTTTTCGCGATCAAAGAAGCGTGGCGCATCAATCATATAGACGGGGATGTGATCGCCGATCTCTCCCTGGCACACACTGGTCTGAAGCTGAAAATCGCCTACTTGCACGCTAAGCGTATCGAGCACAGTATTTAGATGGAACCGCCCGGGATCGACCTGGCGGTAGCGCGGCATCGCCAGGCGAACGTCGTGTCCCAGAGCATGTAGCGCCTTTGGTAAGGCTCCCACGACGTCAGCCAGACCGCCAACTTTCGCAAATGGCACAATCTCTGCAGCGAGAATCAACACCCGGAGAGGCTGTTCATACTGCATGGATATTCCCTCCCACTCTCAAAGAATACTCCACATTATAACACGCAAAAATAGAGAGGTGACAGAAGGCAGTCGTTTTTTTATGCTGTCACCTCTCCAGGTCTTTTGCGTTGTATGATCAGACCTTATAGCGGTTTCGTGTCAGGAAGTAGAACTGAATGGCCGCCAGAATCCCCATCACAAACAGCAACACAACCGCATCGACAGCAGGTATCGGCGGTGGCTGATTAGGACCTGGCGGTGGCGGTGGTACGGCCAGGCCGGAGATGAAGGGAATATTCGGCTCCGTCTCCGTGAATAGCGGGATCGAGAAGAAGGCAAACGCTGCCAGGTAGACAAACAAACAGGTGCCTACGACCAGCCATTGACCCAGACAGCCCAGATTGTTTTCGCCCACAATCGCGAACTCGCGGCGAGCAACGCTCGTCCAGATCACTGCCAGGAGCAGCATGGCCGCGCAAAGGATCATCGCAAACAGGATCTGATCTGGTGACGTGTGTACCAGCAGAGTCGCCGCCGCGATTGCCCCTATCGTCACGATGCTCGCGACCGCCACCAGGGTACGATTCGACTTCCAGACCCAGACCGCGGCCAGCATCAGGACAAAGAAGTTGGTCGTGACGATAGCATCAATGAGATAGCCAGCCTGTGGCGAGAACGAGCAGCTTGCAGGAATGGCCGTTTTGCGGGCGCAAATGAGAAAATAATCATTGAGGCCGATAAACGTCCACGTATGCATCCAGGCGACCAGCGGATAGAGCACAAACCACACAACGAGGAAAATCGCTCCTGTCTGAGCCAGGCCCAGAGCACCCACGGCATAGAGGGCAGGCATCGCCTTTTTGCGCATCGGGCGCATCAGATAGTGCAAACGCAGCAGCAGAGCACCCAGAGCCAGGAACATCGAGATCCCGAGAATGATAGCGGCAAACAGATCGACCAATTTCAGGCCAAAGAACGGATTTTGTGGGAAGAGCAGTTGCGCAAGACCCGCATCATTGACGTACGCATAAGCAATGATAAACAGGACCAGCAGAATCGAGCTGCCAACAATCATCCAGCGGATCGCGGGCGTGGTTCCCAGGTCGCGCAGGTCTGGATTACGCTGCTCGCGAATAGCTAGCTGGCTATAGAAAATCCAGGCCACGCCAACGCCGAGCAGACCAATACCAATCATCACAAAGTCTACTGCGTTGGGCTGGAACCAGAGCACCTTGCCGCCCAATAGCGGGTTCCAGACTGTTGCTGCCGTCGGGAAAAACTGGTTGCACGTCTGTTGATTGGGAGCACAGCCTGTAATAGAGGCCAGGACCGCAATAGCAAGGCCGACCACCGCAAAGATTGCCCCCAGACCGGTGAAAATGATGGGGGGCACAACCGGTTTAGGATCGAAGAGCATCACTATCGCCTGAATCACCGCAAAAGTGCCCAGGAAGGCCACAGCGAGCCCCAGCGAGCCCTGCTCCAATCCGGCGAGGGATGCAGCCGTCATTTGCAAGTAAATGTATCCAGGGAGCTGCCCGATCAGGATCGCGGCGATGAAGAAGAAGCCGACGGCGAAAACCAGCGCCCTCGCCCACGATATTCGTTCTGGCAACTCTTGTTGTTGTACGTGTTGCATGGATCGCAATCCCTTTCAGCGATCTAAAATAGTAAAACGCCGCTGCGCCCCGTAGAGAGGCGCGGCGATACAGCATTTATGGTACTATTGTCAGCTCAGCCAGCATACCAGGATGGATCTGACAATAGTAGATGAGCACATGATCAGGGTTGGCATTATAGGCAGCCTGAGTCACCGTATAAGTAAACTTGCCATTGGTCTGAATAAAGTTAGTCATGCCCGAGTCAAAAATGTCCGACGCGGGCTTGGGAGCAGCGGTATTCTTTCCCTGGAGCGCGGTAACAGTATGTGGCAGCTCAGTCTTGTTGATCCAGGTAATGACCGTACCCACCTTCACCTTCGCGTTAAGCACCTCAAAGCACGAAGGAGTGCATTGAGCTCCCGCGAACGGCTGCACGATATTAATGGTGATGGCCTTTTGCTTCGTCATATCGACGACTTTGCCGAACTGATCGGAGCTACCGAGAGAAACTGCCGCCTGATAGAGCGCGGGAGAGTTGGCTTGCAGGTAGTCCGGTAACTGATTGAAGCCATTCTCGGTCGGATCGAAGCCCTTGCTTTTTAAATATTGCGGGCTGGCGGAACGGATAAACTGAAACAGGTAATCTACATCGTTGCTGAGCAATGCCCCACCGTAGCGATCACTTCTGGGGATGGCATTGGGATTAGCCGGTGGCGGAGCAGCAGGATTATAGATGCCTGCGCTGATAATGCGCGTGAGATCATCGTCGCTCATCTGATTCAGAGCATCAACGGTATAGCCGTTGAACTTGGCATTGACAACCTTGCCGCCTTGTATGCCAAAGCAATTATCAGTGCAGTACTGGGCATAGAGTGCCAGGCCGCGCTGTATAGCCAGGGTATGCTGCTGGGCCTGCGCTGTCGTCTCGTTGCCGCTCTCCACAATCCAGAAGAGCGGGATCATGAGCGAGACGACGGCCAGCATAATGAGAGAGCCATACCCCGTCTTCTCGATGGCATTCGTGCGCGAGTAGAATATATATAGCAAGCCGCCTATCACTATTAACACCAGGATAAGACCTACAGCAGCTTGTCCAAAATTTACCATAACACACAACCTTTATCTGCTTGATAGCTCTCACCGCTGAGAGCAAGATCGCCTGATTGCCCCTTATACCAACAGGATACTGCCTCCTCAAGATATGCCATCTTTAGAGACAGTAGCCGTCAGCGTGCCATGCTATGATGATGGCATATTTCAAGCAGCAGACAGGGCGTCAGGATGCGCTGCACGCGATAGTTGGTTTAGGAATCAAACGCGTGGTGTCATCGGGATGGAGTACCGTATTATCGATGAAACCGGTATTCACCACGACGTCATCGCCATTGAAGGACATCTGGAAGCGATCTAGGCTTCTGGGAGCGGGACCATCCAGATATTCGCCGTCAACGTTATAGTGCGACCCATGACAGGGACACTTGAAGCTTGCGCAGTCATCGCGGAACGGCACCGTACAGCCCAGGTGGACGCAGCGCTGGTAGAGCGCGATCCAGTATGAGCCATCCTTGTCTTGCACCCACTGTTCCGAGCTTAGCTGATCGCTCAATTCTATACCAGTCAGCAAAAACTTGCCTTTGGTGTCAGCCGCCATGTGAACCACGTACGTTCTGGCAACCGGCTTATGGAATACGCCCGCGGCATCAATTTTGAACTGGCCCAGACTCGCTGCCGGGAACTCCGCTTTTTTCCCCACCACCTGCTCAGAACCAAACTGACCGGACAGGGTGGGATAAAGCAGATAGAGCGCGCCCGCGACGCTGGCGGTGGTTGATACGCCCCACACGGCCAGCATGGAGCGGCGCAGGAAGCGCCGACGTGATAGACGCTGCTTTGCGATCTCCGCAGCTTCAGCACCACCACCATGAAGAACTTCGTATTGTTGTGGGGTAATGGGTGGTGTATCTATACTCATAGTTATTCTCTTGGCCTTTCCCTTGCCTATAAGTCAAAGTAGATATGTTGCCAGGGCCATACCCAGAGCCAGCCTGGTCCACGGAAAAAGCTACCGGCCAGCGTAATCACGGCCCAGAACACGACAAACATCGTGAAGGTCACAATCGCTACTTTCCGGTCAGCGTAGGCACGGCTGGGATTGCGGTCCACATAGGGCAGCACAGCCAGGGCCGCCAGCACAAACCCCGGCACCAGCACGCCCGCGGTAGTCGGCGGGAAGTAGTGCAGCAGTTCTTGCAGTCCCAGAAAATACCAGGGAGCCTTCGCGGGGTTTGGAGTCACGCTCGGGTTGGCGGGCTCGCGCAATGGCGCATTCACCACAATTGACAGCAGCGTCACCATCACCGTCACGGCAGTGGCGGCGAAAAACTCGCGCACCAGCAGATGGGGCCACACAAAGACCGAGTCCTCAAGAGGCTTCTCAACGCGCGTGATCGCCTCCTGCTTCACTACAGCCAGCGTGCGGTAGCGTCGCTGGGTGGCCGATGCCTGGGTCTGTACTTTTTCCCTCTGTTCAATTGACATGTCGATATCCTCTCATAGCGTTGTTGCACGCCATACAGAACAGATAACCCTCATTTATGAATGAGTAGCACCAACCGCCGCACGCTCTTCACGGGCCTGAGCTTCCAATTCGCGACGAGAGGGTGGTGGTGGACCAGCCGCGCCGCCATCCTTACGGATGCGCCAGAAGTGTACCGCCATCAACAACGCCGCAGCCAATGGAAGCAGGATCACATGACCAACGTAGAAGCGGATCAACGTCGCCTGACCTACCGCGCCACCGCCGACCAGCACCTTATAGACGGGATCGCCCAGGAGCGGCGTATAAGGGGCCAGGTTCGTACCTACCGTAATAGCCCAGATCGCGATCTGGTCCCAGGGAAGCAGATAGCCGGTAAAACTCAGGAATAAGGTCACGAAAAATAGCATCACGCCAACCACCCAGTTGAACTCCCTTGGGGGTTTGTAAGCGCCATGATAGAACACGCGAATCATATGCAAAGTCACTGAGACCACCATCAGGTGAGCGGCCCAGCGGTGCATATTGCGCGTCAGCAGACCAAAAGATACCGCACTATTCAACTGGTTAATATTTTGATAAGCCACATCAGTGCTGGGGATGTAGTAGAACATCAAAAAGACGCCAGTGATCGTCAGCAACAGGAAAAGGAAGAAAGATATGCCACCCATACACCAGGTATAGGTAATCTTCATCGCCTGTCGGCTCACTTTGACGGGGTGCAGGTGCAGAAATACGTTGCTCATCATCACCAGAGACTGGTTCAGAGGCGTGTCGGGATAGCCATGACGAAAAATAGAGCGCCAGAGCTGGCTCTCCATCGTCTTCTGCATTGCAATGTCAAGTAAGCTTTTGCCATTGTTATTAGCAGTAGAGCTCACAATGCCTCCTCAAAAGGATCAAGACTTGACCATGTTTTGGAAAGATTTTATCGCAAAAGTCCTTGTAGTGTGGCAAATTATATCACACTTGAGTACACACGGGTACCCCTCTCGCCAAAGCTAGAAAAACTTTTTTCGTTGAGAGGTGAGAACTCTTGCCCCACAATCCTGGGACCATCTTTACCCTAAATTATAATAAATTATGCGAGCCTAAGGGAAGGGCATCTGACCTTAGGCCCTCCACAAAGCCATTCTTACAAGATAAGCATACCCTCGCCCTCGGCGCTTGCCATCAGGTAGATACCTGATTTTTCCCTACGATGTACCTGATTACCTCTCGTAGGGGCAGTGCCTTGCGCCTGCCCTTGAATGACAGGATGGGTTTGCTGGGCAGGCGCAAGGCACTGCCAGGGCTTCTCAAACGTTGTCTTTTCATCCAGAACGGCTCGCAAGCGAGCCGCGGAGAGGAAGGTGCTGGCTGTGGGCGCAGCCCACAGCCAGCACCTTCCTCCCCCTCTGAGCGCCTTTGGCGCGAGCAGTCAGCGCGTGCAGCGACTTTTGAGAAGCCCTGAAGGCACTGCCCCTACAGTTTGACAGCCTCCACCAATTACCGATACAATTACAACAGACGAACAAATAAAGAAAGAGTACATTCCAACCGAGCACTCATATGAGTAACGCCAGCACAAATTACGAGGATGCATTGCGCAGCAACAGGCTGATCAGGCCCCTGCTCGCCCTCCCGGTATTCTATAAAGTACTGATTGCCAATAGCCTGATAATTTTTGTCGGTGCAACTGGAGGGACATGGCTCGCCTCCAGACTCAACCAGATTCCCTCTGGAGCGGCCTTCCTCGGCATTTTCATTGCCGTTGGCTGGCTGGTGAGCGTGATCCTCAATTTCGTCGTGCTGCAAATCGCCTTTCGCCCCCTGATGGACCTCGGCAAGGTGATGAACCGCGTCCAGGCTGGCGAACGCAGCCTGCGCGCACCGCTCACCGGGCTGGACCGGCAGGCTGATCAGCTTGCACGCACATTCAATATGATGCTGGAAGCTATCGACGAAGCCAACCGCCAGCGCGCCGCGCACATTATCAACGCGCAAGAGCAAGAGCGCAAACGTATTGCCCGCGAGCTGCATGATGAGACCTCGCAGGTGCTGACTTCGTTATTGATCAGCCTGGCAGTGCTCGAAGAGTCAGTCACGACGCCCGAAGCTCAGCAGCGGATCGCTGAAACGCGCATGCTGGCCCACCAGACGCTGCGCGCCATTCGCAATCTCAGCGTTGATCTGCGTCCAAGCGCGCTCGATGATCTGGGCCTGCTGCCGGCGCTGCGCTGGTACCTGAAGGAGTATCAGCAGAAGACTTCGATCTCTGTCGATTTTCAGGTTGATTGTTTAGAAGAGCGATTACCCGCCGAAATGGAGACGGCGCTCTATAGAATAGTGCAGGAATCGCTCACCAATATTGCCAAGCACGCACATGCGAAGAACGTGACAGTGACGCTCAAAGGAGATTATGAGTCTGTACACGCGACTATCACCGATGACGGGCGCGGCTTCGATATTGAAAAATTGCAAAAGATGCCTGGACAGGAACGTGGCGGCTGGGGATTGGTGGGCATGTATGAACGAGCGCACCTGTTGGATGGCACGCTGACCATTAACTCCAGGCCAGGGCGCGGAACGACCGTTCATGCCTGTATTCCCCATCATTCAACAGGCTTCAAAGGAAAAGAGGTAATGTTTGCCGTATGAGCTCATCAATTCCCACATCTACACCTTCCACCGACGATCAAGAGACATTGCAGAAGAAAATACGTATTTTGTTAGCCGATGACCATACCATTTTACGAGCCGGGCTTAAAATGATGTTGAACGCCCAACCGGACATGGAAATCGTCGGCGAGGCGCAGGATGGTCGCCAGGCCATCAATGAAGCCCAGAGGCTACAACCTGATATCGTGCTGATGGATATTACGATGCCAGAGATTAACGGGATCGAGGCCACCAGACAGATCAAAAAGCTCCTGCCCGAGACCCGCATACTGGTGCTCACTATGCATGAACACGATGAATATGTCTTCCAGGCTCTGCGGGCCGGCGCATCGGGTTACATGCTGAAAGAGGCTGTCCCGACCGAGTTGATTACAGCACTGCGGGTCATACAAAGCGGGCAATTCTATCTGTCACCAACAGCTCAATCGGTGATGGTTGGAGATTACCTGCAAAGGGTACGAGCAGGCGAAGAGAAGGATAGCTACAGCAGCCTCACCGAGCGCGAACGCGAAATTCTCAAGCTGGTCGCCGAGGGCTACACCAATAACCAGATAGCCGAACGGCTCGTCATTAGCCCCAAAACCGTAGATACCCATCGTACGCACATTATGGATAAACTGAATCTGCACAGCCGCGCCGAACTCGTCAAGTACGCGATGCGACGCGGCCTCTTAGAAAATTGAGGGGGGACAGAGACATGGCAATGGTGCAGAGGAGCCAGACAACACCTACTCGTTATCAAAGTCCAGGTTGTCGCTACTCTCTTCTGCAAAGTACTCATCACTATAGAAACCGACATCCTTGCCCACGTAGACGCTTACCAGAAAGTCGTCACGCGGCATATCTGCGGAAAGCACAAGGTCTTCATCAATCTGCTCGATCAACTTGGTCAGATCAGCCTCTTCCAGCTCCCGTTCCAGAATCAGCGTTCCATGCACTGCGGTGGTGGTAAAGTGAATATCTACGGTCCCCAGCCGATTATTACTCTGCAGGCTACTCCCCTGCATGATGTAGTAGCCCTCCGAGTAAGGCGTGCGAAAATGCCGTTCGAAGTGAATGTCATCCATAGGTTCTGGTTTCTGCGTAGCCAGCGTTGGTACTGCTACACGCTCCTTTCTCTGTGATCTCCGTCTATCGCCATGTACACATGTACATACCCTCAAAACCTTCCGCGTTCCAACGCTGCCGGACGCGATTCTAGGGCAGGGGCGAGCCCTGCCCCTACGGGACGCGGCGTCGAAGTACATGGTACATTGGTTAAACTGCTCTGTTTTTGCATAATAGTGTACATCTAAATAAAGCTGCAAGGTTTCGCGCCCATTATACCATAACATGAGACGAACACCATCGTTTTCCCACGCCAATTCATCTGCATGGTAGGATGTTATAGCAGCCTTTTCAGGTAGTTGAAAATACGAATGGAGCAACCTATGGATTTTGAACTTGGCCCGGAGAACAAAGCTATCCGCGATACAGTGCAGCGTTTCGCCCGCGATGAGATTCGCCCCCATGTTAATGAATGGGAGCGCGATGAGATTTTTCCTCGTTCGATCTATGAACGCATGGGTGAGCTGGGCTTCCTGGGAGCAACGTTCCCAGAGGAGTACGGCGGGAGCGCCCTGGGCTTCTTGAATTTTGCCATTATCGCGGAAGAGATCAGCCGCGCCCACGAGGCGCTAGGGGCAGCCTTCAACATGAACGCGATGACCTGCCCCTTCACCGTCCTGAACTGGGGCACGGACGCGCAACGCCAGCAATATATCGCTCCCTGGATTCTGGGGCAGAAAATCGGCTTTTTCGGGCTGACCGAAGCAGGAGGGGGAACCGACGTCCTCGGCGGGATGCATACAAGGGCCGAACGCCGCGATACTTCTTATGTCATTAACGGCGCCAAGCAGTTTATCACACTGGGGACCGTGGCTGATATCGGTATCCTTTTCTGCAAGACCGATCCCAACGCGGGTCATCGCGGCGTCTCCTGCTTTATCGTCGATACGTCATTGCCCGGCTTCTCCACCAGCCTGGTGCGCACACGCGTGCTGGGCGAGTGCTGGCCCACCAGCACTATCCAGCTCGATGATGTGAAGCTTCCCCTTGCAAACCTGGTTGGACAGGAAGGGCAGGGCTTCCAGATTGCGATGAACGCCCTCGATTATGGACGCTTGACGGTCGCGGCCCGCTGTATTGGCATTGCGCATGCTGCGCTCGATGATATGGTGGAATATGCTAAAGTCCGTACCGCGTTCGGTCAGCCGATTGGCCGTTTTCAACAGATCCAGGCGCATATCGCCAATACAGTGGTGGAACTCGATGCCGCTCGCTTCCTCGTCTATCGCCTGGGCTGGATGCTTGATGTAACCGGAACAAGTCAGCCGCGTTTAAGCGCGCAGGCCAAATACTATGCCGCCGAAGTCGCGTATCATGCAGCCGAGCGCGCCTACGAAGTCTTCGGCGGCTATGGCGTGACCGACGAATACCCGGCTGCCCGCCATCTCAACACCGCTGCCTTCCTCCGTACAGGCGAAGGATCGGCCAACTTGCTCCGCATCCTGATCGCCGAGGATGCGTTGGACTATCGTCACGCCAACGATCATCAGATTCCGCAACGTTTCCCGTTTAAATGATGGCATTCCATAGGTACAAATCCCTTGTCATAGGGTGAGCCCCGTTCTGTAGAGGCAATCCCTTGCGGTTGCCCCCATTGGTCACATCCCTGTTCAGATGGGGCAGGGCTGGGGCCAGCCCTGCCCCTACAGCTCCGGTCCCAGCTCCTCTTCCTCCTCAAAATATACTTCGCGGTCATGGGGATGTTCCGCGTAAACAATCCATTCCTCAGGGTCAAATAATCGTTCAATATCGGCGTTGGTATCGAAGGCCGCATTGATCGCGAGCCGCATGCGCTCTTTGGCAATACAAAGGGTGAGCACTTCATCGCCGTAGAGCACCGAGCCGGTGAAGATAGAGCGCTCGCCATCCCATGTCAATCCAGGGGTCATGGTCATCTTCAGACCATCATGTTTAATCGAAGCCAGCATGAGCGATTCTCCTTTGGTTGAATTTGCAGAGCAACCTCCACAGTTTTTTTGCTACTTTTTCTATTCTATTTCCAGGCAAGAAAAGCGGTTGGGCGCGCTCAATTTCGATTTTGCAGGCGCTTATGAAAGCAGCAGGGAGGCACGTAATGGGGCAAAAATGGTGGTTTCTTCCTCAGGATATACCGTTTGCTGAGCCTGTTGTAGCAGAGTGACGATGTGATCGCCGCGCATAGTGACAAAGAGAGTTGCGGTATAGTTAGCGCCGCTCTGTTGCATAGTCCCCTGTATCTGCTGCCATGTAGCACCCGCGAAGGTAACAGGCGCGCCGGGTTTCGCTCCCGTCATTGCTAGCCGGGTCACCTGCTGCTGCATATACTGGTTTAGATCGCCGCCATTGGTGATGGTAAGCGTAACCTGAGCAGTACTGCTGCTATCAACAACGTAGAGGGTAGATTTGCTGCGATCTACTTTTGCAGTCCAGCCGCCAGGATAGAGCAATGAGACGCCAAGCGCGGCATCCTTAAAGCTCTGTTGCGGTTGCGTAACAGGGGCAATGCTAAAGGGTTGGTATAAATATATCCATGTGCCCACGCCTATACCCACCAACACGAGCAACAACACGGAAACTATCGTAAACGGCAACCGTCGCTGTGAGCGACCGGGCAGAACCGCCGGACTGCTTTGCGGGACAGGAGACCCGGACAAAACTGGCTGTCCTCCTGGAGGAACTGGTTGCGGCTGTACCGGCACTGGAAGCGTAAATTTTGCAGGAACTTGCGCGGCGGGCAGGTGCAGCGTATCCAGACGCTCTAGCTCATTAAGATAACTCTCATGCATACTTTGAGCTGGTATCATCGGAGACGCAGCCTCAGGCGAGATGGGAGGGAGTGGCGTTGCCTGGCGCAAAGACGGTGTTTCAAGGGCTGAGCTATGTGGGCGGGGCGTTGATTCTTTTGATGGCTCTATCACGCTTGTGTTAGTAGAAGGCGGCACTGCCATCAATCGGGTTGGGCGATCCTCAATATCCTCTTCCTCGTCCTGCGCTTCTATGGCTTGCTCCGGGAATGGCGTCGATAACTGGGCAGTCGGGAACTTCTCAATGGCCTCTTCATCTAACAGTGATGGCTCTTTAGCCAGCGCAGGCGTTTCTGGAACAGCTATCATCGAGATGGTTTCTTTTTGCTCCCATACCTTCACCCGTAATTCGTGCATGGTGGAGAGAGCTTTCTCTACATGCTCTGTTCCCATAGCCCTGGTGGGGAGATCAGACGGTCTGGGCGCATCATACTGTTCTTTTTCAGATTTGCTGACCCAATCGGGTAGCTCATGCACCGGACGAACAGGAGGCTGCTGGGCTATCTGTTCCCGTATGATCGGCCTTTGTTTTTCTATAGGCTTTTCCTCCTCTACTGCTGCCGGGACAGGCAATGGCAGGGGAGGTGCGGAGTCAGAAGGATTCTTCCTGGCAGCCAATGACTGGGGGCTAAATGGATGTGAAGCAACCAGCGTCCCACAATTATTGCAATAGCGAGAATCTTCCTTTGAAAGAGCCGCACCACAGTGCGAACAGAGTATCGCCACAAGAACATCTCCTACAGGTAGAGCCTACTGACGTCCCTTACAATATCTTAGAAGCCCTCTTCAGTCAAGTAATAAATCGTGCAATAGTACATCTAGTCATTTTTATGCGGCATCAAAACCCGATCAGTTCTGATGAAAAACAGGCTTTTGTGAGCGAATATACTCACAAAAGCCCGCTTTATTTCAAGGTGAGTAGAGCTTCACGTTCCGCAGGCGATTGAAAGACCTGCTGGTTTTTCACAATATCAACGAGCTTCTTGCGCCCTTTCGGGCTGCCGATCATCAGCACACCGACAAGCTTATTGTCGCGGAAGAAGAGCTTGCGGTAGTTCTCGTTGCCCTTCTCGCCGGGCTCGCGCCGGGCAATACTTTCCAGTTCGGGATTATTCGACTCAGCCGTGCCAACAACCGCAATATTGACATCGAATAGAGGGCTGGTATAGGTGGGAACATCCAGATAAGGTTCATGACCACCAGCCATATTGAGCGCGACCAGGCGCCCATGAGCCATCGCATTATCCCAGGTTCCCATCGTATGATGGCGGTCAATCGTTGGATCAAAAAACTCGGCCACATCGCCCGCCGCATAAACGCCTGGAACATTGGTCTCCAGATATTCGTTCACCACCACGCCATCGCGCACCACCACCGGCGTCCCCTCCAGAATCTGCGTATTGAGCGTGATGCCCAGGCCTACCCCCAGCATATCGGTCTGGATTTCGCGCCCCTTCTTCGTTTTTACGGCACACATCAGCCCATTTCTGGTCACAACAGATTCGATCTCATCGCCATGAATGACCTCGACGCCAAACTTCTTAGCGATGTTGTCTACCACCTCACCGCCCTCAGGGTCCAGAGAGCTGCGTAACCAGTAGGGGCCGCGCATCAACCAGGTGGTGTTGAGTTTGCGCATAGCAAAGCCATCGCAAAGCTCGTACGAGATAAAGCTCCCACCGTAGGCCAGGGCGCTGCGAGACTCGAGCATCTTGGCAATGATTGTTTTGGTATCGTCTAAGGTGACGAAGTTGTAAATATTTGCAGCTTCCGCCGCCCCCGGCACCCGTAACGGGTTGGCCCATCCGCCGCTCGCAACCAGCAGCGCATCGTAGGGAAAATGTCGTCCCGTATTGGTCGTAACTACCCGTTCGTCAGTATCAATACCTGTGATCAGGGTTTCCGTAATGAGCTTGATATTGCGCTGCTCGTGCCATGCAAAGTCACGAATCATTACTTTCTGCTCAGGCAGCACACCTTGCAGGAAACGCGGCAGCGAAACACGGTTATAGAGCGGATACGGCTCGTTTGTGAGCAGAACAATACTGCAATTGGGATCATTCTTGCGCAAAGTCTCCGCCGCACTTGTACCCGCAATTCCATTCCCGATGATCACATAGCTTCTCTCATGCGTTGCCAAATGAAAACCTCTCCTTTTGAGTTTAGCCAATCTTAGCACAGTTTTGGCCAGAACGCTATACATTCTGCCCGGTCAAAAATTGTATGCAAGCTGCTCTGCTGGCTGCTCTAGCGGTTGCAAAGCGAAAAATACACGGACCTGTACACTAGAATCATGGATGAGATTCTCTGCCCATCTCTCTATCAAACAATCAGGATACAGTTTCTCATCCTTTTGCACATACCTTTGACCATTATCTCTTAGAGTGTGTCCGATTCCGAGTGTTTTCGCCCTTTCGTTGCAGCGTTTGTGCGGCTTCGCCGCGCAAGGGATGGAGGAGGTGGGGAAACATGCGCTTCGCGCATGTTTCCCCACCTCCTCCATCCAGCGAGCGCCGCAAGCGTGAGCGGACGCTCATGCTGAGAATCAGACATACACTTAATTCAATGGGATAAAGAAAGGATCTTCTATGAAAAAAAGCAGCAGCGTATTGCTCAGCGCTCCATTGGCGTTGGCGCTCCTGGTCACGGTTCTTGTAGGACCGCTACAGGCCAGCGCGGCGTCAATCACAGCCACAGGCGTTCATCAGGGATGGGCGAAGTCGGCGCATCGGGTTCGACCTCACGCCAACAATCTGCTGTATCATGGCGGACCGGTGATGGGGGGAACTGCGCACGCCTACGCCATCTTCTGGGAGCCAAATGGCTGGTACGTCAGCCCCACCTACAATAGCCTGATCACACGCTACTTCAACGACATCAGTGGCTCTCAACTTTATCACAACAACATTCAGTATCATGATTCCAGCGGGAATTTTGCCAGCAATGTCGTGCTCTCCGGCACCTATGTAGACAAGACACCTTATCCCTCCAACCCGATCTCGGACGCACAGGTGCAGGCGGAAGTCACTCATGCCAGAGCCGTTAATGGCTGGGCCACAAGTACTTACAATGTCTTTTTCGTTTTCACTGCCAAAAATGAAAGTATTTGCATCAGTCCCTTCGTCTGCAGCTTTACTACTTTCTGCGGCTATCACGGCTTCTATGGCACTGGGACAATCTATGCTGCGATACCTTATACAGGTACCAGCCTGGGGGGCTGTGGCGTACCGGCCAGCCCCAACCATGACATTGACGCCGATAGCACCATCAACGTCACCTCCCATGAGCAGAACGAGGCTGCGACCGATCCATTCCTTGATGCCTGGTTTGATACATCGGGCAATGAAATCGGCGACAAATGCGACTTCAACTTCGGTCCCACCCTCCTCAGCGGCGGCGATGTGGTCTTTAACGGCCATCCCTACGAGGTTCAGAAAGAATGGGATAACCTTAAAGGTCGTTGTGTCCTCTCTGGGCCGTAAAAACCAGGAGTTTCGCAACTCAGCAGGGACGATCAGGCCGGTGGAGCTAGAACAATTCCGCCGGCTTTTCGTTTGTGGAAATATTCAACCATAGAAATGTTGTTATATTATTACAGGGATATCGTTTCGTTAATCATATATTTTGTGTGTCGAAGTGATGGTATGGGATGCCTGCATACAGGCTTATAGATTGCTCTCTACCACAAGAGCCTTCTCGAATGAAAGGGAACGTATGAAACCTTCGCGTATTTCATCTTCCGAACTAGCATCAAATGATCTTACGTTGCAAGAGGCCTCTGCGACAAAAAAGGCACAGGCGCATGCGGAAGGCTATCAGTGGACAGCTCTCTCTGTTACTACAGTGGGTGCGCTCCTTGCCTCCATTCAGGGATCAGCGTTATTGATCGTGCTTCCTGACATTATGCAACAGCTACAAGTGTCTTTTTTCGTGATTATGTGGGTGCTGCTCTCGTATCTGCTGATTTTAACAGTGTTAACACCAGTGATCGGACGACTGGCCGACATATGGGGGCGCAAGCCGCTCTATAATAGCGGCTTTGTGGTATTTACGCTTGGCTCGCTCGTTGGCGGTCTTGCACAACCACAGCTCCACGGGCTCGATATCATCGGTGGGCGCGTGCTTCAGGGCATTGGCGGCGCGCTGATGGTGACAAATAGTACTGCGATTGTCACCGACGCTTTCCGTAAAGGTCAGGTCGGTCTCGGACTCGGGGTTAATCAAATTGCCGGCGCCGCTGGCTTTCTTCTCGGTCCCATTATTGGCGGACTGCTGGCGCAGTGGTCCTGGCGCTGGGTCTTCCTGATCAATGTGCCATTGGGCGTCTTTGGAGTCATCTGGGGCATATGGCGATTACGCGAACCGCTCCAGTTTAAAAAGCACCAGCATATTGACTGGCTGGGCGGCGCGACCCTGGCGATTGGCCTTACCGGGGTGCTGCTGGCGTTAACCATGCTGGCCTTCCCTATGCTCCCCCTGGCCGATATCTACGCCATTCTGATTTTAGGCATTGTCTGCCTGGCGCTATTTGGCATCGTTGAGCCGCGCATTAAAGAACCTGTGGTACAGCTCCGGCTCTTCCGCAATCGCCTCTTCACGCTGGCGAGTCTGAGTGGTTTGCTGAATGGGATCGCGCGGGGCGCTGTGCTTTTCCTGCTGATTTTCTTCCTGCAAGGGCCGTATGGGAAAGATCCGTTAACGGCTGGACTGATGCTCACTCCCTTTGGAGCGGCATTCTTGCTGATTGGACCATTGAGCGGCAGGCTCTCCGATCACATTGGCTCGAAGATCCTTGCCCCCATCGGCCTGGGTATTTCCGCGCTGGGGTTGTTGGGCCTGGTTTTTATCCAGCCATACACGCCGTTCTGGCTGATGTGCATCTTCATGGCGCTGATGGGGGGCGGCTCCGGCTTCTTCGTGTCACCAAATACCAATGCGATTATGAGCTCCGTCATACCGCAGATGCGCGGCGCGGCCTCGGGCATCCTGAATATGCTGAATAATACGGGTCAGATGTTGAGTATCGCCATCGTCTTCCCGCTAGCACTAAGTAACGTGCCGCAAGACGCCATGATGCAGGTATTCATTTATGGCGGCGGCATGAGTAAATATCCTGCCGCGCTGGCTATCTTTATGAGCGGGCTGCATTCCGCGTTCCTGGTCTCTTGCGGATTAAGTCTGATCGCTATGATTGTGGCGGCGTTGCGCCCGGCGCATAAACATGGCGATGCCGTTGCCTGAGAGGCTGGACGTTTAAAACCCTTCGACGAGATGACGTAATGCGGGCAACGCGGCCATGATGCAGTTGCGCTCCTCTTCGCTGAGCTTCTCTAAACGATGGCTCAGCGAAGCCTGACGGGCGCTATCGAAGGCGGTCACTGCCTGCCGACCTCGCTCGGTTGTCTTGACCCAGACTGTACGCCAGTCAACATCGTCGCGGCTGCGCTCAACGTAGCCCTGCGCCAGCAAACGCTTCACCATTGCTGTGGCGGTGGATGGCGCAACGCCCAGATGTTCCGCCAGTTCTTGCATGGTGCAACGTGGATGTTCGATCAGGACATGCAGCAGCGTTAATTGCCCCGGGGTCGCGCGTAGCTCGGACACCGCATGCCAGCGCGGATCGGCTTCTGATCGCCCCTTATCCAGCGGCACATCCGCACCGACACGCCGCAAGAGCTTGGGCACAATATCAAGCAGGGCTTCAGCCAGTATCCTTCTCTCCCGCTCTGGTTCTTGTGACATAGTTTTTGCCTTCCATCAATTCGATAATCCCATTATATGGTATTTAACCGGAGACCATCAGACTAAGGAGGCTAGACCAGCTCTATTTTCCCCTCAGTCACAGAATCGTCATCGCCAATGAGAAAGACGCGAGCGTAAGGAGGTTTGGGATAGTACTGGTGTGAGAAGATAATGTAATAGAGCTTGTTATGCTTTGCCCAGGCGATATCACGCGGGGAGGGATAGGCTTCGCTTATCGGATGGGAGTGGTAATAGGAATACATCTCCCCATTATACTCGTCGATATCATCGGAAATATCTAAAAGTTGCAGAGAATCGATCTCGGAGAAATCGTCGGGATGTTCGGCGGCGTTGGCGGTCGGGTAGTTCTTCACTACCTGACCATCCTTGCTCGCTAACAGGCCGCAGCCTTCGTTGGGATAGCTGGCGGCGATATGCGTCACCATCTCTTCGTACATCCCTTTGGGGATACGCACCACAAAACCTGGATCAGCTACCATAATACTTTTGCCTCTAAGTCATCTTCGAGTTTATCAAGTTCGCGCGTCCAGAGATCTTCGCTGAGGTACTTCCAGCCCCCATCAGCCAGCATGACCACGATTTTACCCTGATCAATGCTGGCGGCAACGCGCAGGGCCGCGTGTAACGAGGCTCCGCACGATGGACCGGCGAAGATGCCTTCCTGATCTTTGAGCTGGCGAGTGCGCCGAATCGAATCGGCGCTCGACACCAGGATTTTGGCATCGAGCAGCGATCTATCGAATATTGGAGGAACAAAGCCATCTTCGAGGCTGCGTAGCCCCTGTACCCCCTCACCTTGCAGGGGCTCGGCAGCGACAATTTTGATGGCCGGATTGTATTCTTTCAAACGGCGAGCATTGCCTGTGAGCGTGCCTCCGGTGCCCAGTCCAGCGACGAACACATTAAGATCGGGCAAATCTCTGATAATCTCCGATGCAGTTCCTTCGTAATGCGCCCGAGGATTAGCCTCGTTGCCATACTGGTAGAGCATGACATACTGCTCGTCACGGTTCGCCATTTCTTTCGCCAGCTTGACCGCTCCATTACTGCCCAGCGAGCCATCGGAGAAGACAATCTTTGCGCCATAAAGCTCAAGCATCTGGCTACGCTCTCTGGTGACATTATCGGGCATGACTGCAATAAACTGATAGCCTTTGATCCGCGCGATCATCGCCAGGGAGATGCCCGTATTGCCGCTGGTAGGCTCAAGCAGGATGGAGCCCGGCTGCAACTTGCCGCTGGCCTCCGCCTCTTCGATCATTCTTTTAGCCACCCGGTCTTTGATACTGCCGGTGGGGTTCATTCCTTCCAGCTTGGCATAAATCTCTACACCTGGACGTGGGCTAAAACTCTTTAGCTCGACCAGAGGAGTATTGCCGATGGTGTCCAGTATGCTGCCGTAGCGCATGAGTCGCTCCTAGAATCCGCCCGCCATTGCAGGCAACAGGGTAATGGTATCGCTGGCATGAACGCCCGTCTGCAATCCCTGTAAGTAGCGTACGTCCTGATCGTTGACATAGACATTAATAAAGCGACTCAGTTCCTCGCCCGGTTGGATCTGCTCTTTCAGAGCTGGAAAACGCTGATAGAGGTCGGCGAGGGCGGCGGCAAGCGTACTACCCTCAACACTGACCTGCTTCGCGCCGCCGGCGGAGGCGCGCAAGACAGGAGCTAAACGCACATTGGCCATATATGTTTCCCCTTCAAATAAGCGTTAATTTTTCTATTCAGGCTTGCGCCATGCTTGCTTATGCAGGCACAGCGCAAACATCGGCATAGGTTGGCAAATCTTCTGGATGTCCATGCTCGCCACAGGCCGGGCAGTTGGGATCGCGGAAGAGCCGCAGCTCACTGAACTCGCCAGCCAGGGCATCATAGGTCATCAAGCGGCCTACCAGCGGATCTCCAAGCTTGAGCAACAGCTTGATGGTCTCGGTTGCCTGAAGCAGACCAATCGTGCCAGGAAGCACGCCCAGCACGCCAGCTTCGGCGCAGCTCGGTGCCAGCGCGGGCGGAGGCGGCTCGGGATAGAGGCAGCGATAGCATGGCCCATCATAGGGCTTGAACACAGTGACCTGACCCTCAAAGCGGAAGACGCTGCCATGCACCACCGGCTTATTCTCAAGAATGGAAGCGTCGTTGAGCAGATAGCGCGTCGGGAAGTTGTCGGTACCGTCGAGGATCACATCATAATCAGCGATGATGCGCCGGACATTGGTCTCGTCCAGTCGCTCCAGATAGGTAACCACGTTGATATCGGGATTGAGCGCCTTGATGGTCTCACGGGCGGATTCGGCCTTGTACTGACCTATGCGCTCGGTATTATGCAGAATCTGGCGTTGCAGATTGCTATCATCGACGACATCGGCATCAATAATGCCAAGCGTTCCCACGCCCGCCGCGGCCAGATAATAGGCCGCAGGCGATCCCAGGCCGCCGGCGCCGATCAACAATACCCGCGAGTCGAGCAGCTTAAACTGTCCCTGCTCGCCCACTTCAGGGATGAGCAAGTGACGGCTATACCTTCTGGCCTGCGCATCTGTCATGACACGCGGCTGAACGAAGCCATAACCGCTGTTCTTCCACTGCCCAAAACCGCCGGACATTGAGATCACATTGTCGTAGCCCATCTGCTGCAATGTGCTGCCAGCGATGAGGGAGCGCACTCCGCCCGCACAATATAACACGACCGTTTTAGACTTATCGGGAACGGCCTCTTCAATTTGCAATTCAAGGAAGCCGCGCGGAACGTGGAGAGCGCCGGGGATGTGCCCTTCATTCCATTCGAGCTTCTCACGCACATCTACCAGAACGATATCCTGTCCATCATCGGCCAGCTTTTCGCGTACCTGACCAGGGCTCCATTCCGGCACCTGCTGGCGCGCTCGCCGCATAATCTCTCGGGACGCATCTCCCATGATCGATCACCTCAATGTTGACTAAGTTAATCAATTTAGTTTCTCTAATAACTAACGAAAGATTACCATGCACTTTTTTTGCTTGTCAAGGAATGTCTTGCTATTCCGCACTCCAACGCTGCCTTCGCATCTAGCTTCGCTCAGGAGTGCGGCAAAGAAGGTCGAGCTACATTGCGAGGTATCTATCGTCTAAGATATTCATAGGTGTAAACACGGGTAACCGATAAATTATTCCGCTTGATGGAACAGGAACACCTGTTGTACGGCTGTCCACGCTTGCAATTTACGCGCTCTGCTGGTACTCTGAAAGTAAAGAAAGCCTCTAATATTTCCACAGTCAGGAGAGACCACCATGAGCAGGACAGCCGCATGCATCATCATCGGGGGAGGCGTCATGGGCGCCAGCATCGCCTACCACCTCACCAGGGCAGGCATCCGAGACGTTATTTTATGCGAACGACAGGCTCTCTGTAACGGCACAACAGGACGCTCGGGCGCGATTATCCGCCAGCATTATTCTAATGACTTTACGATTCGGATGGCGCGGGACAGCTTGCAGGTGTTTGCCCATTTCGCTGATGTGGTCGGCGGCGACTGCGGCTTCACCACTACCGGCATGCTCGTTATGGCTAACGCAGAGGGAGCCGACTTATTGAAAGCGAACGTGGCATTACAGCAGCAAGAGGGCGTACCGACAAAGCTGATCGCCCCTTCCGAGGTTGGCGAGGTCGCACCTGGCTATAGCGGAGAGGGTATTGAGCTAGCCTGCTATGAGTCCGATACGGGCGTGGCCGATCCGATGGCGACCACGCATTGCTTCGGGCAACGAGCCAGAGATTACGGTGTAACCATTCACGAAGGCGTTACCGTCACGCGCATCCTGACGCAAGACGGGCACATCACAGGTGTTGAGACGACGCAGGGAACGTTTACCGCGCCGCTTGTGGTGCTGGCTGCCAATGTGTGGAGCGTGGCCCTGGCTCAAGACATCGGTATCACACTGCCGATTATCGCGACGCGCCATCCTATGGTAGCTCTCCGCCGCCCCAACGATGCCGGCGGTCGGCAAGGGCTCCATGCCGTCTGCCTGGATATGGCACGCGAGATTTACCTGCGCCCGGACATAGGCGGCGTGACGCTCGTTGGCACAACGGAGAACGTGCTGACGCCAGAGAATCCCGATCACTATGCTCAAGGATTGACGGAGGACGAGATCAGCTATTTCCGTACCCGTGGCAGGGAGTGCTTCCCGGCGCTGGCCCGCGCCGTACCGCGTGGTGGCTGGGCCGGCATCTACGACGACACCCCCGATTATCACCCGATCCTTGACCAGCTCCCCGCTTATGAAGGGTTATACTGCGCTGCGGGGTTTAGCGGTCATGGCTTTAAACTCTCACCTATTGTTGGGCAATGGATGGCTCATCTCATCACGACCGGCCAGAAGCCAGCCGATATGCAGTACTTCGCCTACGACCGTTTTAACACCGGACAGGAGATCGCGCCAGGGTATAGCGCGGGCGTGATAGGATAGGAGAATCTCATGCCAAAAATTGCCTTTATCGGGGCAGGAAGCGTCGTTTTCACGCTTAACCTGCTCGGCGATATCCTTTCGTTTCCCGAGCTGGCGGAAGCAGAGATCGCCCTGATGGATATTGATGCTGAACGCCTGCATATCGCGGAGATGATGGCGCACAAGGTCGCAGCGTCACTCAATGCACATCCGACCATCACCGTTTTCGCGGACCGTAAAGCTGCATTGGCAGATGCAGATTATGTCATCAATACGATCCAGGTTGGCGGCTATCCCTCCACGTTGATCGATTTTGAGATTCCCAAACGTTACGGACTTCAGCAAACAATCGGCGATACGATGGGCATTGGCGGTATCTTTCGTGCTCTGCGGACGATTCCGGTGATGCTCGATATGTGCTTCGATATGGAGGAAGTTTGCCCGGATGTGCTGTTCTTGAATTATGTCAACCCGATGGCGATGAATACCTGGGCCGTCTCGCAGGCAACGAGCATCCGCACGGTGGGGCTGTGCCATAGCGTGCAGGGGACGGCCCGGCAGCTCGCCCGCTACATGGGCATCCCATATCAAGACCTAACCTATCGTTGCGCGGGCATCAACCACATGGCCTTTTACCTGGAGCTGAAATATCAGGGGAAAGATGCCTATCCCCTGCTGCGTGAAGCGGCGCAGAAGGAAGATATATGGCGTAAAGGCCCTGTGCGCTTCGAGCTATTCAAGCGCCTGGGCTACTTTGTCACAGAATCGAGCGAGCATAGCGCCGAGTACAATCAGTTTTTTATTCGGAGGGATCGACCAGATTTAGTCGAACGCTTCCATATCCCTATCGATGAATACCTGCATCGCTGCCAGGCCCAGAATCTACACTGGGAGCAGCTCCGCCAGCAATTGCTCGACGGCACCGCAGAGTTCCATCCCGATTTCAGCGGCGAGTACGCTGCCCTGATTATCCATTCGATGGAGACGAACAGGCCGAGGGTCATTTATGGCAACGTTATCAACGATGGCCTGATCGCCAATCTGCCCCAGGGCTGCTGCGTTGAGGTTCCTTGCCTGGTCGATAGCAACGGACTTCAGCCGACGGTAATCGGTCCCATCCCTCCCCAGTTGGCGGCCTTGCAGAACAGCAATATCACTGTGCAGGGGCTCGTTGTCGAGGCGGCGCTGACGGGCAACCGCGAACATGTCTATCACGCCGCGATGTTCGATCCGCATACCTCGGCAGAGTTGACGCTGGACGAGATTTATCAATTGGTTGACGACCTGTTCGAGGCACACGGAGCGATCATTCCTGAGATGAGTTAGTTCTGGCTATACGAAATATACTGAGCAGGTAAGCCATCTCGGCTTACCTGCTCAGTATACAGGGTATTCACTATCCATTTATCAATGCCCCCTCCGCACTCAGTTGCGAGAGGGCGTGGCGAGCGGCTTGGGGCGTGGCAATCTGATAGGCCACGCTGTGCATACTCTGGACAACCGGCTCCAGGTGGGGCCTGAGCTTTTTATCGCGCAGGTATATATTATGCAGCACATAGGAGGCCGCTTCTACCAGCCAGGGAGATG
The DNA here is from genome assembly GCA_035650355.1 of Ktedonobacteraceae bacterium. Taxonomy (GTDB): domain Bacteria; phylum Chloroflexota; class Ktedonobacteria; order Ktedonobacterales; family Ktedonobacteraceae; genus DASRHT01. The sequence goes on along the minus strand of DASRHT010000032.1, from coordinate 36,883 downwards.
TATCGGTAACGACCAGCAAGTGCAATAACGGTTCAACGCAGCGTTTGCCGAAGCTTATCAGTTTTTTAGCCCCCATCCATGCCACCGAATGATCAGGGTCGCGCAGCGACTCCACCAGCACAGGAAGCACGCGGGAATCGCAGACGTCTCCCAGAGCGCGTATGCAATGCCAGCGTATCCAGGGCGAGCTGCTCTTACTCTCAGCAATAAGCGCAGGCACAGCCGCAAAACCCAGGCGTCCCAGAGCAAAATCAATCTGGCTGCTCATTTGCTCGTCTGCCGTATGTAACGATCTGAGCAACGCCGGAACAGCAGTGGCATCCCCAACCCGGCCTAGAGCTTTCGCTGCCTGCGAACGCACCGCAGGTATGGGATCGTCTAATGCCTGGATCAGCAAGGGCGTAGCATTGCGGCTCCCGATGATGCCCAGGAGGTACACCGCAGACTCTCGCATGGCCGGACGTTTATCAGCGACGGCAGCGATTAATACACGTTCAACGCGAGCATAATCCATGCCAGAGCTGGGCAGAAACAGCGTGCGCAACCGTGTACGAGCATGCGCGGTCCGCAGAGGAACGGGGACGACAAAGGGCTTGCCGGCCCAGGTTCCTAGAGCGATAAATTCGAGCAGATTTTGCGCCAGGCGATCATCATTGAGCGAGGAGACGGCGATGACGGCGCGGGGATCGTCCTGGATAATCCAGTGCAGCAGTCGCCAGGCCGCGCCGCGCCGACCTGCCGCAGCTTCTTCCGCCAGTACCTGCGGCGGCGTAACGCCCACAGGAGGCGTGGTCTCAAGAGCCGATTGATCCGGCATGGAGGCATGGACCTGATCTATATCATAAGAGTGGTCTGAAGATGTCATTTTTCGTGTCCCTTAGAAGTAATCAATACATACTAAAATTGGCACTCCAATCACGCAACTATGACGCAACTTCTGGGGAACGGACTACGAAACGTATACGTAACACGGGAGATTTTCGGTGTGATGTAGAGAGAATACTTATAGTATAGCATCCCGAGAGCCAAAAAACAGGTACCTGCGAACGTTTCACCTCTTGAGAGGGAGAAACCCGTAGGTACCTTTCTCTATGATTTACAGTGTGGCTTACTGCCTTTGCTGCATAGCCGTGAAGACCCGTTCAGGGGTCATAGGAATATCGGTCATACGCACGCCGACAGCATCGTGAATGGCATTCGCGACAGCAGCGGCAACGGGTACGACTGGAGGCTCGCCCACGCCTTTGGCGCCAAAGGGGCCGAGCGCGGACGGTATCTGCACCAGCACAGTAGCAATATTCGGCACATCCTGGCTATGCGGCAGCGCGTAATCCATCAGCGTGGAGGTGAGCAACTGCCCGTTCTCGTCGTACTCAAAGCCTTCGAAGAGCGCCCAGCCAAGCCCCTGAGCGACGCCACCGTGAATCTGGCCCTCAACCTCGGCAGGATTGATGGCAGTGCCCACATCCTGTACCGCGATGTAATTGAGCACGCGCACCTCGCCAGTGTCAGGATCGACGGCGACCCGGGCAAGATGAGCCGTAAACATGGGAGAACTGAATTTGTTGGCGGCCCGACCACGTCCATAGATCGGCTCAAACTGTCCGGCGAAGCGCATAGAGGCGGCGGCAATCCCCTTCAACGTGATGCTTTTGCCCGGTACGCCCTTGACCACTACGCTGCCATCGCTGATATCCAGGTCGTCAATGGAGGCTTCAAGCATTTCGCTGGCAGCGGCTAATATCTGCTGACGTGCGTCGTTCGCGGCTGCCAGAACGGCGGACCCCATAGCGTAAGTAGTTTTGCTGCCACCGGTACCACCACTATAAGGCATGGTGTCGGTGCTATCATGCGCCACGTTCACGCTCTCAACAGAGGCCCCCAGCACTTCGGCGGCGATCAGCGCCATTGAGGTATCGGAGCCGGTCAGATCAACCGTGCCAACGACGACGGTAAAGGTGCCATCGCTCTCAAGGCGACAGGCGGCAGCCGCCGGTTCGGTGCCGCCAGGCCAGCCACCGGCAGCAACGCCAATGCCGATTTTCCAGCCCTTCAACTCCTCCGGCACTGTCTGTCGAGCCGTTCTATTGCTCCACAGCGGCTGCTTTTGTAGTTCTTCTATACATTCTATCAGCCCGATACGCCGCCATGTACGGCGGTCGATCATGGTATCGCCCTCTTTGACGGCATTCTTTTTACGAAACTCGATGGGATCAAACTGCATCTGTTCGCAAAGCTCATCGACGGTACTCTCCAGGGCGAATGTGGCCTGGGGAGCGTTAGGGGCGCGGTATGCGCCAACGCTCACTTTGTTCGTCAGCACCTCATAGCAATGGATATCGACATTGGGGCAGTTATAAGTGCTGGCCATAAGGAAGCCGCCCAGGCTGGCAGCAGCTCCAGGATACGCGCCCGCGTCAAAGATGGCCTTGCCCTGTAGCGCGACCAGCGTGCCATCGCGCTTTGCTCCCAGTTTGAGCGTAATCACAGATTGGGGAGCAGGATTGCCTGCCAGCAGGTCTTCCTGGCGCGTATAGACAAGGCGTACAGGACGGCGACAGGCGGCGGCAGCGGCGGCGGCAAGCGGCTCTGAGAGGCCAAATTTGCCGCCGAAGGCCCCACCGATGGGGGTTGACTCTATGCGGATCTGGCGCTCAGGCATGTCGAGAGCTTCGGAGATATCCTTACGAACGCCAAACATTCCCTGCGAGCTGGGCCAGACGGTTAAATGATGCCCGGACCCGTCCGGCACGACGGTAATCGATTGAGGTTCCATATAGGACTGGTGTACGGGCCGCGTCCGATAGGTGCGCTCAACGACTACTTCGGCTTCGCGCCAGCCCGCCTCGATATCACCGGTCTTGAGATGCGCTTTATCGCTGACATTCTGCGACAGGGCTTCTTTCTCGGCCTCCTCCTCAACGCCCTCTTCGGGTACGGCTGCATGCGCGCCGCCGCCTGCAATCTCGGAGACCTCTGCTTCGCTGCGTATGCGCGCGAGTGGGGCATCCGGCTGCAGCGAAACCAGCGGATCGATTACGACGGGCAGCGGCTCGTACTCGACATCAACGGCGGCAGCCCCATCTTCGGCGGCCTCCTCCGTCTCGCCCAGCACTATCGCGACCGGGTGGCCGCACCAGTTTACCTCACCGTGCGCCAGAGGAGCCTGGGAGCGCGAGGTGCTTTGAGCGTTAGCCATACCAAGCGTCTCGCTCGTGTAAACGGCCACAACGCCCGGTATCGCCTGGGCCGCTGCCGTATCAATCGAGACGATACGGGCATGCGCGTAAGGGCTGAGCACCAGCCGGGCATGCACCAGCCGGGGAAACGCCAGGTCGCCTGCGTAACGCGTACGCCCGGTCAATTTATCGGGCGCGTCCTTACGACGCGCCGACTGACCAACCGTGGCATGCGTTGTCTGGTTAATTGTTTGTGTCATCAGGAAAGCATCTCCATATAGTGCTACAATAAATATCAGACTCCGATGGGTATGAGAGCAAAGAAAAAACGCTCTATGCTCTCAGGTATCTTACACATTTTAACGCTCGCCAGTCTGTTTTCACCAACTCCTCCCGCAGACTATTTTATGCATTAGCGCGTGTAACAAGGCTGATAGGTCGAGAAAACCCAGAGAGATGATGGAACCTAAACGCGAGAGCGCCGGAGTACACTGGTAAACTCGCTTCTAAAGTGTACCACATATTTATGTTTTCCGTGAACAGAAAGGGAGGACAACGCTGGCCGGTTGTCCTCCCTGTCATAACTAGAATTGGATGCAGGTTCTTAGGGTCTCCCTCCGAACATGCCGCCGGCGCGTTGTTGGACTTGCTGCGCGATGTTATCGATGACATTACCGACGGCATCTTTAGCCTGCTGAGAATATTGCTGGCCGCCCGGAACTCTGCCCGCGAACTGATCAATCACCTGACCAATTTGCTGCTTCGCCATCTGCGCCGCCTGTGAAACCTGATCCTGGCCCGGCTGTTGACCTTGCCCCACCGGCTGTCCGGGCTGTTGACCGTAGCCCTGCTGTCCCGGGTCATACCCCTGCCCCGTTTGCTGCCCGTAACTCTGCTGTCCTTGATCATACCCTTGACCCGGCTGTTGACCATAGCCCTGCTGTCCCTGGTCATACCCCTGCCCCGTCTGCTGACCATAGTCTTGTTGTCCCTGCGTATAGTCCTGCCCCTGATTATAGCCTGACTGATCCGGGTTCTGCTGTGGGTCGTAATAATCCTGTGACATACTCAATTTTCCTCCTGATGGATAACGGCTCTCGGATATCGCGCTCGTGAGCGGCTATGTATCCGCGCCCGATTTCTGTTCATTGTCATCAATACGCTACGATGAACTTTCTACCTGAATAGCACTACCCAACAGCAGGTCTGAGATTCCTGTCCAGAAGAACGCCTACAAATACAATGAGAGCGATTGCGATCACCGCCAGCACGATGAGCTGCCAGATGATCACGCCTATAGCGCGCTCACGTTTGAGCCTGTGTACCCCCATGAGTAAAAGCACATTGAGCACAACGCCATAGGCAAGCAAAAGCAGGTTAATGCCTGTTCTGACGAAAAAGGTGGTGAATATGCCCACTATGGGGAAAAATACCAGCACGACCGCTACAATTTTGCCGATGATGGTCAGCGGCACATAATACAGCAAGTTTGTATAGGTCTGCGCCAGGAATGAGCCTCGACCGCCAAAGGCACGCGAGAAGATATACTGAATGAACATGACAAAGAAGAAGGCGAGCGGGATGAAAATCAACTGGGCGAGTGTGAGCACCAGGGATGTGCTGACCGAAAAAAACGACAGGAATGCCGTTACTACCCTCAAACCAAAGATCGCGCCCAGATACTCGGTCGTTCTGGTGAAGCCAACTATCGCGCCTGCGACAGCAATGACAATCAGCAGGATTAACACTTGAGACCAGACCAGCCCCCAGCGAGCGTAACGCGCCTCCTCGGCAAATCTGTGAGGCGAGGGGGCGAACAGCACCTTTGAATATGCCCAGGGCAATCGCCAGAGGGACATCTTCTCGGGACGGTCCGTTTTCAGCTTCCCCTCGGTATAGCCGCGCGGCGCTTGCCTCTCCATATCCATAATCTCCTCCTTTATTATTTCCAGCGCAATCCTCTTTGAGGAATAGACATTTCAGATATCATTTTCGGGTCTTTTTAGATGGTGAAATTTTGTGCGCATTGAAAATCGTAGGGATTGACAGGGCTTATCAAACGTTGTCTGTTCATAGAGAACGGCTCGCGTGCGAGCCGTTCTGGAGAGGAGGGTGCTGGCGGTGGGCCGCGGCCCACCGCCAGCACCCTCCTCTCCCCGTGAGCGCCGAAGGCGCGAGCAGCCCAAGCCTGTACCGACGTTTGAGGGGCCTTGTCAATCCCTACGATTTCGCGTGTCTGCCCGCGATTGAATGTGGTACCATATATGGCAGGAGAAAAATGCTCAGATTGGAGAGGAATACATCATGCCAGAAATCGATAGTGACCATGTCTTTGGCTTCGACACCCTCTCGGTTCACGCAGGCCAGCGGCCCGATCCGGCGACGGGGGCGCGAGCAGTGCCCATTTACCAGACAACTTCTTTTATTTTCGACGATACCGACCACGCAGCTCACCTTTTCGCGCTGCAACGCTTCGGTAATATTTACACCCGCATTATGAACCCGACAACCGCCGCCTTCGAGGAACGGATTGCCGCTTTAGAGGCGGGCACAGCGGCGGTGGCGACGGCCTCCGGCATGGCGGCACAGATAGCGGTGATGATGACGCTACTGCGCCCCGGCGATGAGATTGTTTCTTCTAGCGGCATCTATGGTGGAACGCACACGCAGTTTGATATCACGTTACGCACCTGGGGCATCAATACCATTTTCGTGGATGGCACTGACCCGGAAAATTTTCGCAAGGCGCTCACACCGCGCACGCGCGCGTTCTACGGAGAAACTATTGGTAATCCGCGCGGAGACGTGCTGGATATTCGCGCTATCGCGGATATCGCGCATGAGGCTGGCGTTCCTCTGGTGATCGATAATACCTTTGCCTCTCCCTATCTCTGCCGCCCATTTGAGCACGGTGCGGATATCGTGGTTCATTCGGCAACCAAGTTTATTGGCGGACATGGCAATTCTATTGCTGGCGTGGTCGTTGAATCCGGCAAATTTCCCTGGGACAATGGGAATTTCGCCCATATCGTCGATCCTTCGCCCGGCTATCATGGCGTTCGCTTTTATGAGACCTTCGGAGATTTCTGCTTCTGCATGAAGCTGCGCTGCGAGACTATGCGCGACACTGGCGCCTGCATCAGCCCGTTTAACTCTTTCCTGCTGTTACAGGGACTGGAAACGCTCTCAGTGCGCATGGAGCGCCACTGCCAGAATGCGATACGCGTGGCTCAGTTCCTTCAAGAGCATCCTGCTGTGAGCTGGGTGCGTTATCCCGGACTGCCCGATGACCCTTCTTACGAACTGGCTAAGCGGTACCTACCTCGTGGCGCGGGATCAATCTTCACCTTTGGCGTGAAGGGAGGCTACGAGCCGAGCAAAGCGGTGATCAATCATGTGAAGCTGTTCTCTCATCTGGCGAACGTTGGCGATACGCGCAGCTTGATTATCCATCCGGCCAGCACAACGCACCAGCAACTCGCGGAGGAGGCTCAGATAGCAAGCGGCGTAACGCCTGATCTGATCCGCCTCTCTATCGGGATCGAGAATATCGAGGATATCCTGTGGGATCTGGACCAGGCCCTGACTAAGGCAAACAAACTTGCAAGGTAGGCGGCGGCTCCAGTTCGCTCATAGCATAGCGAGCCTTGAACCAGGCCAGCGGGTCGCTCAAATTCACCACGTCGCCGATAATGGTGATGGCCGGTGATTTGATGCCCGCTCCCTCGGCTCGCTCGACAATATCGACCAGCGTCCCCTTCACCATGCGCTGCTGAGGTAGCGTCCCCTGCTGAATTACTGCAACCGGCGTATCAGCCGCCATGCCGCCGGTAAGCAGGCGCTGAGCGATCTGCGCGAAACGGCTCACGCCCATCATAATCACCAGCGTCCCCCCCAGTTGCGCCAGCGTTTCCCAGTCTACGCCGTTGCTGCCACGCTGTTCATGTCCGGTCACGAGAGTCACCAGCGAAGTATAGTCGCGATGAGTCACGGGGATGCCTGCGTAAGCTGGAACGGCAATGGCCGAACTCACCCCCGGCACCACTTCGAACGGTATCCCCGCCTCCGCTAAAGCCAGCGCCTCCTCGCCGCCGCGCCCAAAGACGAAGGGATCGCCTCCTTTGAGACGCACAACCACGAGATTCTCCCTGGCATAGCGAATGAGCAGCTCATTAATCTCTTCCTGCTTCACGGAATGCCTGCCCGGCTTTTTGCCAACAAAGATGCGCTGAGCCTGCAAAGGAGCCTCGTCCAGCAGTTCGATATTGACCAGGTTATCGTAAATCACCACGTCGGCGGCTCGCAGGCAGCGCAGGCCCTTGACGGTGATCAGGTCCGCATCGCCCGGGCCGGCTCCCACAAGATAGACTTTTCCCCTATCGCTCTGCTCATACCGCATCGCTAACTCCCTCTATTTCCTTCGCAAGTTCAGCTTCAAGCTCTTCAGCCGGAACAGCCACACCGTAGCGTTGTAATAACGCGCTGGTCAGCGTGGTTGCCTGCTTCACATCATTCTCACCCAACAATGACAGGATAGGCGAAGTGAAGTAATCTTCGAAGAAATCGTCGCGCTTTTCATAGGAGACGCCTTGCTGGCGTAAATGCGTGCGCGCCAGGGCTGCCAGACGCATATACGAGCCATAGGCGGGCGGGAAGTAGTCTTCCAGGCGCTGGCGAATGCGTTTCGCCAGGCTCGGGCTGGCCCCTTCGGTCGAGACGGCGATGGTAAGCTGATCGCGGCGCAGGACCGATGGCATGATAAATGTGCAGCGTTCCGGCACATCGACGATGTTGACCAGTTGCCCACGTTCCTGCGTCTCTGCCCAGATGGCCTCGATCATCTGGGGATCGCTGGTTGCCGCGATGACCACAAAGGCTCCGGCTAAATCGCCCGGCTCGTACGACTTGCACACCAGTTTGACCCTGTGGTGTGCGGCCTGCTGCAAAAGCTCATCGCAGAACTGCTGACCGATAACGCTCACATCAGCGCCACTGGCGGTAAGCGCGGCGGCCTTCTGCGCGGCCACGCGATCACCGCCGATAACAACCGCTTTGCGACCTCGTATATCAAGCATGACAGGATAATATTTAGGCATGCACTCTCTTCTTTCGTTATGTTCCCGTCCGAGCAGGGCAACCGCGAGGGATGGCCCCTAGCCATTCGCCTGCCGCATCCATCATTGTGCCAAGCCTGGACGGTTGCCCTGCGGCGGTGCCCGCGATGATGGGGAACCGGATGGGAAGGGTAGGGGCAATCCCTTGCGGTTGCCCTGCCCGCCTGCGATGACCTTGCCCACACCTCGTAGGGACGCGATTATACACATTACCATCGGGTCCCTACGGCAGTTATCCGGCTCGGGTGAGCGTCGCCAGCCGCGCCTCCACTTGAGCGCGCAATTGCTCGACGCCACTGCGGTGACAGAAATCACCGAGCGTTTCCCCGGGCTTGCGCTCATCTCGCCACAACATCAGGAGCGGGCGCAGGGTCGAGGCCAGATCTCCGAGGTGGACCGAGGAAGCATAGAGCGTATTCATGCGCGTATTGGCCCAGTCGCCGCCGACGTAGATGTTGTATACATCTTTGGTGCGACCGACAAAGCCAATATCGCCCATGTAGGGGCGCGCGCAACCGTTCGGGCAACCAGTCATACGCACGCTGAGCGGCTCCCCTTCCAGACCCAATGAGCGCAGATCCTCCTCTATCTGTAGCATGACCGCAGGCAAAACGCGTTCGGCTTCCGCCAATGCCAGCCCGCAGGTCGGGAGAGATGGACAGGCCATCGCGAAGCGATACGCTCCGGCGGCGTTGGGATCAGTGGAAATACCATATTCGCCTAATAAGGCTTCAAGCGGCTTGCGCTGTTCCTCAGCGATGTCAGTCAACAGAATATTTTGCTGGCCCGTCAAACGAATACCAGGGCGGAATTGCTCTACGACGTGACGCAGCCCTGAGCGCAGGCGGATTGTCGCGCTATCTTTAACACGTCCATTCTCGACATGCAGACCAACAAACCAGCGACCATCGCCCTGCTGATGCCAGCCCAGATGATCTTCCACATCATGCAATACCACAGGTCGAGGATCTGGCAAGCGATAACCCAGCCGCTGCTCAACTGCAGCACGGAACCACTCGATGCCCCGCTCCTCCACCACGTATTTCATGCGCGCGTGCTTGCGATTCTGTCGATCTCCATAGTCGCGCTGAACCGTGACGATTGCCTCTATGACGGAGAGCACTTCATCGACGCCGGCAAAGCACAGCGGGGTCGCCAGGCGCGGATAGGTCTCCTTCTTCCCATGCGTCATGCCCATGCCGCCGCCGATGACAACGGTAAAGCCGACTAGCTCCTCGTCTTCAACGCAGGCAATCAGGCCAACGTCCTGGGTATAGATATCGACGCAGTTATCGCCCGGAAAGGCAACGCCGATCTTGAACTTGCGCGGCAGGTAGGTGTCCCCATAGATAGGCTCACTTTCCTGCGGGTCCGCGACGGTGCTGACCTGCTCGCCATCGATCCAGATTTCATGATACGCCTTGCTGCGTGGCGCAAGATGCATGGCGATGCGGTGCGCGATCTCCTGCACCCTGGCCTGAGCGCGGTTAGCGATGGGAGCAGGACAGGCCATGACGTTACGGTTAACGTCGCCACAGGCTGCCAGCGTCGAGAGCAGAGCTTCGTTAATGCTGTGAATCGTTTTATGAAGATCACCCTTGAGCACGCCATGCAACTGTATGCCCTGGCGCGTGGTGATGCGCAATGAGCCATTAGCATATTTGTCAGCAAGCTCATCTTCGACCAGGTATTGCTCGGCGGTCAATGCACCGCCGGGGATGCGCGAACGCACCATAAACTGGTACGCTTTCTCCTCGCCCGCCTTCTTGCGCAACTGGCGCGCATCTCTGTCCTCCTGTTGATAAATGCCATGAAATTTAATCAATTGCACCTGGTCTTCTGCAAAGTGCGTTGTATCTTGATTCAGCTCTTCAGCCACTTGCCCACGCAGATGATTGCTGGAAACTTTAATGCGTTCAACTTTGCTGCCCTCGCCCGCTCCCAATTGGATCAAGCTACGAGCGGCCTCATTGTGGTCCTGTGTCATCGACATCTCCTGGCGCGTGGGCAGGCACAAGGCCAGCCCCTACAAAATCGTGGACAGGCGCAAAACCAGCCCGACAAAGTATTTTATGATAATGTTGATATAGTAAATCAACAACATAACTTACTTTAATAGTAAGGAGAAGAGTCCCGTCTGTCAACCCTTTTATCGGGGGAAATTAGCAGAATTGGCTGAATACGTGAGAAATGCGGAAGGATTTTGACCGCATTTTCTGGTAAACTTGGGACAAATGAACGAATCCTTGAGATGCGGAAAGGAGTCTGATTAGATGAGTACAGATATAGCTCTGGTAGTCATTGATGTCCAGGTAGGCGTAGTGGGAGAAGCCCATCACCGCGACGAGGTGCTCTCGAACATCAATCTATTGTTGGATCGCGCCCGCAGCAGTGGGACGCCCGTGATTTATGTACAGCACAACGAGCAAGAGGGATATCAATTGGAGCCAGGTACGCCATTGTGGCAGATTCACCCGGCGATTGCACCGCACGAGGGTGAACCTGTCGTCCAGAAAGAATCGCCCGATTCTTTCCATGAGACGTGTTTGCAGACGGAGTTGGAGGCGCGCGGCATCAAACGCCTGGTCATCACGGGAGCCCAGACACAATATTGTGTCGATACAACCGTGCGCAGGGCCGTTGCCCAGGGCTACAATGTGCTGCTGGCCAGCGATGCCCACACCACCGATGATAGCGAGAGCTTGCCTGCGGAAAAAATTATTGCGTTCTATAACGAGACGCTCAATGGCTTCTGGGCCGGTGAGTGCCGCGTGCGATTGCAGCCGGCCAGCGAGATCCATTTTGAGGCTCCGTAGGGACCTCCTACGATGAATCGGGGAGCCATCCCGCTACAGAGCAAGCGCAAGGGCCCCTACCGGTTCTCTTCAACATTGTGGGGAGGGTTGCAGGGCAAGCGCAAGGCATTGCCCTGCCGCTTGCCATCCATCAAAACGCCACAGGGGCGTCACCAGCATCATTTGTTTATCTGTATTAATGCGGCGCTGGCTGCGCGATAAGCTCCCCATCTTTTGGGATCAGCACGCGTGTAGTCAGCCCCTCTTCTGTCATCTTCTCCTTCAGGGCCGAGCGGGTAAGGCGGCAATGGTTGATCGTTTCCATGTGGATGGCAATCACCTGGGCTGTCGGGAGAGCGCGGCAAACCTGGGATACGTCCTCTTCGGACATGGTAATTGGGCCGCCGCCGGTGACATAACTTGCGGCTCCGGTGTAGAGGATGACCACGTCAGGAGAAAACTGCTCAAGAGCCTGCTGCACTTCAGGGCACCAGACGGTATCGCCCGCAATATAGAGCGTTGGCTCGCCCGCTCTCAGGATGACGAAGCCGGAGACGGGACCCATCTTTCGCCCCAGTTCGCCCGTTCCATGCTGGCCACCGGTACGGTCTATCCGCAGCCCGTGCCATTCCAGGTGCTGCGTTACCGGCACGACCTGCGTAAATCCGGCCTGTTCGATGACAGTCTGATCTGGTGGCTGGCACAAAATGGGCAGGTGCTTTGGCAGCAAAGCTTGTGCGCGTGCATCCCAATGATCGCGATGAGTATGCGTCACCATCACCGCGTCAATATGCTGAAGCAACTGTTCAAGCTCAGCCTGCGAGAGTGGCAGTTCAACCATAGGGATACGCCTCTGGTTGCCCGCATTGGCAATGGGGTCCATCGCCTCCGCCTCGCTGAGCATCGGATCAACAAGGATGCGCAAGTTGTTTACGGTAATCACAAAGGTGGCGTGTCGCAGAAAATGGATCTCCATAGCAGACCTCTTTCCGAAGAAAAAATATTTTAGCGGCCAAGATCCCTTGAGCAATAGCCCGAGCCGGCTGAGGGAGTCCTTCATGCTCCTGGGTGAGAGAGCGTGTCAACCCTTCCCGAGCAGGTTCAGCAGTAGCTGTTGTGCTGTCCAAAAATCCTAGTTCCTCGGCGGTTTTCTTGAAGAGTTCACAGAGCTTTTCCTGATAGTACGGGCTGGTCTCGCGTTCACCTCGTTCCCACCGGCTCACCGCATTTTGATCGGCCCCGATGAGTTCCCCTAGCTTGCTTTGTGAGAACCCTCTCAGTTGCCGGTGACGCCTCAGTTGTGCGTTGGGCTTATAGCGAGCATCCATACGACCTCTCTCCTTCCTCTTCTTAATGCCCTCAGGAGCTTATTCAAGAGGAAGTATACCATATTTGCGGAGCTGAATTAAAGGCGGCTCTCTCTTGCTCTCTTGCCTCCTGATGAGTATCGAAATGAGTCTTTGAAAATCTAGCGATTTCTCGCGTTTCATCGCGTTGTATGACAGTATTTTGAGAGGTAGTACATATGATACTACCTCTCTAGAGCTTTTCAAACCGGCAAGCTACCCCACGATTCCGGTGCAGAAGCCAGCGCCGACGGTATGGCCGCCTTCGCGAATGGCAAAGCTGACTCCCTCTTCCATCGCCACCGGCTGCTGCAATTCCACAGTCATTTCAATGGTATCGCCCGGCATGACCATATCTACGCCTTCCGGCAGTTTGATCGCGCCCGTTACGTCGGTGGTACGCACGTAGAACTGTGGCTGATAGCCGCTGAAGAAGGGCTTGTGACGCCCACCCTCCTCTTTGGTGAGCACATAGACCTGAGCTTTGAAGGTGGCATGCGGCTGGATCGAGCCTGGTTTGGCAAGCACCTGACCGCGCTCAATCTCGTCATGCGCCAGACCTCGCAGCAAGCAACCAACGTTATCACCGGCAATGCCTCCCTGTTCCAACGTTTGATGGAACATCTCCAGTCCGGTAACAACGACGGTACGCTTCTTTTCCTTCATCCCCACGATCTCCACAGGCTCACCCGTCTGGATGGTGCCGCGCTCGATCAGTCCAGTGGCAACGGTGCCACGGCCTGGAATGCTGTAGACGTTCTCGACATACATCAGAAACGGCTTGTCGGTCGCTCGGATGGGCGTCGGGATCGCGCTGTCCACCGCGTCCATCAGCGCCCAGATGCATTGTGCATCAGGATCGTTGCGCGAGAGGTCGCCCTTGCTTTCCAGAGCTTTGAGGGCCGAGCCACGAATGACCGGAACCTTATCGCCTGGGAAGTTGTTTTTGGAGAGCAGCTCGCGCACCTCCAGTTCCACCAGTTCGAGTAGCTCCTCGTCGTCCATCATGTCCACTTTGTTGAGGAACACGACCATCGCCGGCACCTCTACCTGCCGAGCGAGCAAGACATGCTCGTGCGTCTGAGGCATGGGACCATCGGGCGCGCTGACCACCAGGATAGCGCCATCCATTTGGGCCGCGCCGGTGATCATGTTCTTGATATAATCGGCGTGACCAGGACAATCGATATGGGCATAGTGGCGCTGCTCGGTCTGGTATTCCAGGTGAGCAATCGCGATGGTGATGCCGCGCTCGCGCTCTTCGGGCGCGTTGTCGATCTGGTCGAAGGCGGTGTACCTGGCAAGTTGAGCTGAGGCCAGAACTTTGGTGATGGCCGCCGTCAAGGTGGTCTTGCCGTGGTCAATATGCCCAATCGTCCCGATGTTCACATGTGGCTTTGTCCGCTCAAACTTCCGCTTTGCCATTGTCTTCTTCAGCTCCTTCCGTCTGAAATGCTATGGTAATACAATAGGGGAGGCTTCACTGGCAGCGACAAAAGGTCGATAGTTGCCCTTTGATACCGTTTATTTGGAGCGCAAAGCGTCGCAACCATTTGCTAGCAGATGGCGGAAAGCATGGAGTGACGAAGGCATAGCTTTTCATGAGATGAGGCAGCCTGGAATAAGCATCCAGTCTGAACTGCATCTCAGAAACCATTGGTACCCGCAATAGGAGTCGAACCTATCACCTCAGTCCATAAAGGACCGCGCGCTTACCGCTGCGCCACACGGGTGTATGGTACCTACCATCTTGCTTTCATGGTTCGGTATCAAAAAAGGGCAGTGGGGGCTTCTTTCCGGCCATATGGAGAACAGCGAGACCTGTATATGCATGCTACGGGCATTCTATTCCCTAAAAAGTGTTATCAACCGCTCCACTGCCATCGTTGACAGAGTAACATCTATTTTGCGTTTTGTCAAGTGTTTACAGAGCAATTTAATTGGGCGAGACGCGTAAACGAATCACGTTATCGGCTGGCGGCGGTCACGCGGGCGAGCAGGGCGCAACATTGGCGGTGAATGTCGGTATAGCCTGCCGCGTCTACGAGCTGGCTGAGCTGTTCGAGCAGGTTGGGGATGCCCTGGATCTGGCCCGTGTGCAGAGCAAGGCGCGCCAGCGTAAATACCGTATAACTGTACGATTGCAGCAGGCTGCGCTGCCCGCAGAAGGCCAGCATGGCCCGCAGGCGTCTGAACGCTTCGTGATAGCGTTTCTGATGCCGGGCAATACGGACGATGCCCTGTTCAGCCAGGATGTAGGCTTCGATGTAGAGGTTGGGCTGGTGATTGAGCGCGCCTTGCAGCAAGGCTTCGGCCTGTGCGAAGTCGGAGCGGCTCAGTGCGATCAGGCCAAAGCCAATCTGGATGCTATAGCGATGCGCCAGAAAATCACGCTGCTGATCTAACTGAGCCTGCAACTGCTTCAGCACCTGCTCTGCCTCGTCGAGCCGATTTAAGCTGATCAGATAGTAGGCATAGTTGAGCAGAGGCCACGTCATGGGCCAGGTCGCCTCGGCTGAGAGCTGGCGACTGCGCTCAAGGCAGCGACCAAACCAGAAACTTCCCTCCTCCGGTTGTCCGTAGAGGTGATAGACGCGGCTGAGATGCATCGCCGCCAGAATCCAGTACGTCACCTGGTCGGTCTCCTCAGCCGCATGCAGAGCAGCCTTGAGACAGCGTTCCGCCTCGATGTTCAACCCTTGTAGCAGCAGTACCCAGCCGTATTCTGCCAGCGTAAGCGCGGCCTGAGATACGCCCAGGGCCTCGACTATCTCCTGCCAATCCTGAATGGTTGGCGAGGAAGCGGGATAGAAAGGGGGGAATGGCGATGCTGCCATCTCATCCCAGGATGCTTGCTCGTGCTGAAGATGAGGCGCATCGACCGTCACCAGTGAGGCCCAGCGTCGCGTCATGTCAAGCATAGTGCGCAGGCTTTTTTGGGTATGATTCTGAATATCGTAGCTGGTTTCTGCGTCGGCCTGCAAATGTTGCACTACGGAGATGCCTATCGTGGCAGCTTCTGGCAGATAGCCCATTAGACCGCGAATGCCTGCCATGCGCCTGGTGCTATTGCTGGCAAAGGCGATATTCTTGTTGGTGGCCGCCCACTCGCTCAAGTTGCGCTGGCTCTCCTGCACACCTTCCCAGTCAAGCAGCGCCTCGCAGACAAGGCCGCGTCCGTGATAAGCTCTGGCGGCCCATTCAGCAATATCGATTGACGACTCGCTCTGCTGGCACTGTAAGCGCGGCAAGAGTTGTAGAGCCGTATCATAATGCACCAGCGCCTGGCGATAGCTAAAGGTGTGGCGGGCGTAATCGCCTGCTTCGACTTCATAGCGCAGGACCTGCGATTCCGCGCCCGGGCCGGAGCGGCGATAGTGAAAAGCTATTTCCGCTGCATGCATCTCCGTATTGGCAGCGTACCGCCTGACCATATTAGCAGCCACCTGCCCATGCAGTTGCGCCAGTTGCGGCGCGGTGCAGGTGGCATAGACGATCTGCCCCACCATCTCATGCGAGAAGGCCAGCCGCACTTCATAATCACGATACTCTTGCTCAGAATTGACCTCGACTAAAAAACGACGCACCAGCAGAATGTTCAGGGCATCGTAATCGTCGGGCGAGAGCTGTGGCCGCAAAAGATCGAGCGTGAAGGGATGAGCGACTGCGGCTGCGATCTTCAATAGTTCAATGGCGCAGGCGGGCAGCCGTTCAACTCGCGCCAGCACGATATCGCGAATCTGCTGCGAATGCAGCAGAAAACTGCCGGGATCGGCTTGCTGTATTTGCGGGGTCTCGCTTTTCTGCTCTAAAAGCGTACGCACGGCCTCAACCAGGAAAAGGGCGTTCCCCTGCGTGGCCCGATACAAGCGTTCAGGTGAAAGAGGAGGAGCGATGTTGTGCAGCGCGAGATACTCTTCGACCTCCTCCGGGCTAAATGGCGGCAAAGGCAACATCTGCACATGCTCATTGCGCCTCAAATAGTGCAACATGGAGTCGAGCGGCCTGTTCTCGCTCAGATCTTCTGGCCGATATGCCAGGACCTGCAAAAGCGCTATCTGCTCCAGACATGCCAGGCGATTGATGACAAGCAGGGTAGATTCATCGGCCCATTGCAGATCGTCCCAGGCGAGTACAAGCGGGCGCAACCGACTCAGGGCCACTAATAGATCAACCAGCCCCCCTATCAACATGCTGTACGCCTGCTCTGGCGCCACAGGCGATAATGGCACGATGCCGGGCAGACGCCTGACCAGTTCGGGAACGAGCGTCGCAACCGGAGACAGCGCCAGAATGGGCAGCGTTTGCAGTTGCTCTTCGCTGGCTTCAAGGAGCCACGCACTCAACATCGCCACCAGAGGAGCGAACGCTACCTGCTGCTCAATCGCCTGGCAACTGGCAGTCATAACGTACACGTTCTCGGAAGAGGCGTGGTGTAAGAAGAGGCGCAGTAGAAAGCTTTTGCCGATCCCTGCTTCGCCGACGAACGCAATAGTGCGCGCGTGTTGCGCCGGCTGCGTCTGCATTTCATCAAGCTGGTGCATCAAACGATCTAGTTCCGTCTTGCGACCCACGAATGGGGAGGCGATGCGAACTGGAGAGCGGTAAGGTGGGAGATGGTGCAGGGGACGCGGCGCTCTGGTCTGGAACTCGCCGCGCAAAATAGCAGTATGCAGGTGGAGGGTCTGGGGAGAAGGATCGGCTCCCAGATATTCATCAAGCAACTGGCGACATTGCTCAAACGTTTGCAGCGCACTGACACTATCCCCCATCTGCGCCTGACATTGCATCATCAAGCGATACAGCGGCTCGCGGCAACTATCAAACTCAAGCGCCTGACGACACAACTCGATAGCGTCTCTATATAGTCCGGCCTCATATTGCCACTCAGCCAGCGCGGCTACGCCCGCAAAATAGCGTTCGCGCAGGCGTACACGTTCAGCTCTAGCCCAGCTCGCCTCTTCATCCTGAGCAAGGTAGTCTCCGCTATAGAGCTGCAATGCGCGTTCCAGCAGCTTTCGTCGTTCCTGGTTATGGACTTCTGGAGCCGCCAGCGCCTGATCGAGCAGGCACTCAAACTCGACCACATCGAGCCAGACGGCGCTACCGACGGGAAAGATCAATGTATAGCCAGCGTGACCTCGGGGAACGAAGCGCGAGGGAGCTTGTGGGGCTCGCTCGGGTTCCAGCACTGATCGTAGCGTACTTACCGCGCTTCTCAGCGTCTTATAGGCGCTATCGGCATAATCAGACCACAGCAGGGCTGTCAGCTTCCTCATGGACACAGTGCGACCGCGCTCCGTGAGAAGCAGCTTGAAGAGTTGGCGAGCCTGCCGCGTATGCCAGTCTTTATGCGTGATCAGGGTACCATCCCTGTATAAACGGAACTCGCCTAGCAGATAAATTTGCAGTTTCTCAGCCATATCGCAAGAGGCGCTATCTACTCTACTCGTACCTGGTCCACGTTATTGATGGCATATTACCATATTTTCTCACTAGAGAATATGCTTCGTGTACCAAATGACGAATATTGTCACCTCTTAACCCGCTGAGCGAGCAACAAGGCAACCGCCAGGATTGCCCCTACAGCTTTTCAGGCAGGCAAGCATACGTACCATACGCACGGGCATAGTAGAGCAGGGGAGACGCAGTATGCTCGTGCGTCCCATGATGACCGTACTCGGCAAGGCCAACGATGATGACATGATCGCCGCCTGGATGAATGGTTTGGACGCTGCATTCCATCTGGGCGAGACAGCCAGGCAAGAGCGGAGACCCTGTCTTGCCTTCCGTATATGGTACTCCTTCAAACTTGGCAATATTCTTGGTGGCGAAACGATCCGATAGCTCGCACTGCCTGGCCGCTAGAATGTTGACGGCAAAATGGCGGCTATTGATAAAGGCGTTGTAGCAGTCGGCGGAGAGCGCCAGGCAGAACAATACCAGCGGCGGATCGAGGGACAGGCTACAGAAAGAAGTAGCCGTAAGCCCCCACGGCTGCCCTTCTGCATCACGAGTGGTAATGATGGTCACGGCACCCGCGAGATGGGCTTGAACTGATTTAAAATCAGATGCTGCAATAGTCATGATTTCAGTATCCTCAAGCGAGTCGAGTTCGCTGGTAGCTCCCGCCTTCCCAGAGGAGGAGTATACTCGTCAAATCCCCTGGGGTCAAGTGACATGCACGAAGGGCAGAGCAGGCAAGAAAGCGAGGGACGCTCTTAAAGGCGTCCCCATAACACCTCATCAGCGCAGTTACTGCCCACTGCTCACTTCAATCGGCCTGGATTCGTTGGTGGTCGGCTTCTCGCGGAAGTGCGGCATGACATACTTCGACATTAACTCTTGATGCTTGAGCACCAGCTCATCAGGGATCTCGCCGACATGGCCGCCGCTGACCATCATTCCGGCGTGCAGCACGTCGGTATAGTAGGAGAGCTTCTCGATGACGGTATCGACGCTGCCCGCGATCACCACGCCGGTATCCATCAGTTCTTTGAACGAGGGTCGCTCAGTGCGCTGCCAGACGCCGCTCTTGAGGATGCCCATGAAGCTGCGCTCGCTGACATATCCTGGCGGGAAGTTAAACTGCGGGCGCACCTTCAACCCTTTGTTGAAGAGCCACATGCCGTACTTCTCGCCCTCTTTGATCGCCTGCTCGTCCGTCTCTGCCACGATACAGGGGGTGCAGAAGGCAAGTTGTTCGGGCGGGGCTTCGTAGCCGTACTTTTCCTCGGCCACGCGGCGATACATCTCATAGGCGGCCTTGCGCTGCTCCATTGGCATGAATACCGTCATGTAGGGATATCTGTGCCTGGCGGCGAAGTCAATCGTCTCCATGCTGGCCGTGCCGGGAAGCCAGATCGGCGGATGGGGCTGCTGAATCGGGCGCGGCCAGATGTTGACATAACGGTAGCGGTAATGATCGCCCTCGAAGGCAAACGGGCCGGGGCGCGTCCACGCCTGGATGATCAGATCGTGAGCCTCGTTCATGCGCTCGCGGCTAATGGTCGGATTCATGTTGTAGCTAAAGTACTCCATGCCGGTGCCGCGCACGAAGCCGCTGATGATGCGTCCGCCGCTGATGACGTCGAGCATCGCGATCTCTTCGGCCACGCGAATAGGATCATCGTGCAGAGGCAGTGCATTGCCAACGATACCAATCTTCGCCCGCTTGATGCGCTGGGTGAGCACAGCAGCCATGATATTGGGCGAAGGCATCGTCCCATAGGCATTCTGATGGTGCTCATTGACGATAACGCTATCCCAGCCCATCTGATCGGCGCGCTCAATCTCGTTGAAATAGCGGTTATAGAGTTCGTGGCCTATGACCGGATCATAGATTGAGTTTGGCAGCGTGACCCAGGTTGAATCGTACTTCTCGTCGAAGTCTGGCGGCAGGTGGGGCCAGGGCATCAGGTGGAAGTAGTG
This sequence comes from Ktedonobacteraceae bacterium, assembly GCA_035650355.1. GTDB lineage: Bacteria > Chloroflexota > Ktedonobacteria > Ktedonobacterales > Ktedonobacteraceae > DASRHT01. The sequence goes on along the minus strand of DASRHT010000032.1, from coordinate 17,018 downwards.
GAACGAGAGCTTTTTCATACGGTGGCCTCCTGACTCGCGGTTAAGAACGCGGCAATGGCGGAACTCCACTCCTGGGGTTTCTCAAACATCGGCATATGGCCGGTACCCTCAAGCTTGACCAGTTGCGAGCCTGCGATCAGCTTATGGAAGGTATCCCCATACACCGATGGGATCAGACGGTCGTTAGCTCCCCAGATCACCAGCGTGGGCGTTTTCACCCCGGCCAGCCGCCGCTCTAGCTTGGGATCGTAGTGAGGATTCCATGCCAGTGATGCCAATGTGGTTGATTGCTTGTACATCGCCATCAGATAGTCCTCATTGATGGCGGCTGGCATCAGGGGCAGGGCGGCGGAGAGATCCTCGAAGCAGATCGCCATGCTCTCCTGTGGATTCATGGCGAAAAGATCGGCGATGGGAGCGCCCTTCACGCGAATGCCTGCTGCGTTAGCCAGCACGAGCTTACCGACTCGTTCGGGGAACCAGACGGCAATCTCCGCCGCCATCCAGCCGCCGAGTGAGTGCCCGACGATAGCCGGCTTCTCCAAGCCCAATGCATCTATCAGATCGCGGAAATACAGGGTATAGTCGTCCATATTGCGCATCCAATCCGGGCGCTCGGTCAGGCCGAAGCCGGGCGTATCGGGCGCGAAAATATGGAAGTGCTGCGACAGGGCCGTGTGATAGTCGAGCCAGAGATTTCCCAGATAGGTACCGTGCAGATAGAGCAACGGAGGAGCGGTGGGCGAACCGGCCTCAAAGAGATGGGTCTGGATGCCCTGGACATCAATCGTACGCTCAATGCGCTCACCAGACATAACATGAGGTGCTTCAGGTGTCGTCATAAGAAATCCTTTCTGGAAACCCACCTGCCTTCAAGCGGTAGGAGGAAAGAATAGTGGCCGTCCGTATGGCAAACCATCATGGAGATACTGTACCATAGGGATGTTCTGAAAACGTTTTGGGGATCGAGCAGCATTTTCTTCTACGGAACCTTTTCAGAACATTTTTATGGTATAGGTTATGTCAGTATATCACAATTTTATCACGGTATTTTCACCTGGGCGAAGCCGAATCGTGACGAACCTTTATTTGTCCATCACCAGGAGGCGCACATGAGTGATATTGCACCTTCCGCCGACCTCGAAGTGAGCAGGCGGAAAGCAGGCAACTACGCAACCTACGTTTTCTTCGTCCTCTTCTTCGTCAACCTCATGAATTACCTGGACCGCTATATTCTGACCGGAGGCGCGAACATCATCGCCAAAGAGCTTCACTTTGGCATTGATGGCATCGGCTACCTCGCCTCGGCTTTCCTGATCTTTTTCACGCTCGGGGTGCTCCCTCTGGGCGCGTGGGCCGACCGCGCGAAACGCAAGGACGTGATTGCAATTTGCGTGGGCATCTGGAGCCTGGCAACGGCCTTTACGGCGCTGGCAGGAAACTTCGCGACCCTCCTGGCCTCGCGTGCAGTACTGGGCATCGGGGAAGCTGGTTACGGGCCATCCAGCGGCGCATTGATGGCCGACTATTTCCATCGCGCCAGGCGCGCCCGCGTCTCAAGCTGGTGGGCGGCTGGCGCATTGATTGGCTTAATGTTCGGCATCATCATCGGCGGCATTGTAGCGGGCCTGTACTTCGGAGCCTGGCGCCTGGCCTTCCTCTTCACCGGCATTCCAGGGTTAATCCTGGCCTTCCTGGCCTGGAGGATGCGCGAGCCACAGCGCAACGAGGCCGACGAAGAGGCTGCGCAACGTGATCCTGACTCCTACGCCGTCAGCGAGGGCGTCAACCCGCTGATTATGCCCAAAAAGATCCTGCCGCAACTGGGCACCCTGCTCAAGATTAAAAGCCTGATCGTGCTGACCGTGATGCAGATTTTCGCCTTCTTCGTCCTGGCTGCCAGCGCAGTCTACCTGCCGACCCTCTTTCAGCAGAAGGATACTTTTGGCCTGACTTCAGCACAGGCGGCGATCTTCTCGGGCTTTGGCATTGCGGTGGCGGGCGTGGCGGGCGTCGTCTTCGGTGGCTATCTCTCGGACTATCTCAATCGCCGTCATCCTGGGGCGCGTATTCTGGTCTGCGGCATTGGTTTCCTGATCGGCGCGCCATTCTATGTGCTCTCGGTCGTGGTGACGCTGGTTTTGCATAACATCTTGCTGTACAGCTTTTTCTTCTTTTCGACGACGCTCCTGCTTAATATGTACGTTGGTCCATCCATCGCGGCCAGCCAGGATATCGTACCTTCGGCGGTACGCGCATCGGCGGTGGGCGTGATCGCCTTCCTGGCGCATATCCTGGGCGATGCTTTCTCGCCTTCGCTGGTGGGCTTCCTGGCTCGCGTCTTCGATCCCACGCACGGCCAGCATTTTATTCAAGGTATAGCGGGCACCGATCTCAGCCTGGCCCTCGTCTACACTTGTCCGCCCGCATTATTGATTGCCGGATTAGTAGGTATTTTTGGCTCCCGCTGGGTCAAGTCCGATATGGAGGCGGCACAACTGGCGGAACAGGCGAGCAAGCAGGAACTGGTCGGTAAAGCATAGCCACTCCGATAGGGTTCCAGGGCAGTGGGTGTATCCGTAAGGGATGTTCTTGCAGGATAGAGCTAGAGGGGGTGCGATGTCTTGTAGGAGCATCCCTCGCGGATATACCCATAAAGCCAGCGAATAGTCCCTCTTCGTTTTTCTCTTCATCGAGCCTCATCTCGTCATTGAGATAGCCTTTTATCCGTCTCTCCCCCTTTTAGCTCTTTCCAATTGCTCTTATGTTATAATGCTGAATAATTGCCTCACGCTTATCCCTTTTGTAACGGTCGTTTATTAGCTCTCAAACTGGAGACAAACATGAGTGAGCTTCCCTCGTCGGCCAACGTAGAGCTGCGAACTGCTCGCCGTCGCAGTATGAACTATCCCATGTACGTTTTCTACGTGCTGTTCGCCATCAGCGTCCTGAACGCGATGGACCGCTATATTCTGACCGGCGCCGCCAACGTTGTCGCCAAAGAACTGCACCTGACCATCGACGATATCGGCTATCTCTCCTCCGCCTTTATTATTTTCTTTACGTTCAGCGTGCTCCCCTTTGGCATCTGGTCTGACCGGACGAAGCGCAAGAATGTGATAGCCATTGCCGTTGCCATATGGAGCATCGCCACGGTATTTACCACCTTCGCCACAAACTTCGCGACGCTTTTTCTCTCGCGCACCGTGCTGGGTGTTGGGGAAGCTGGCTACTCGCCGTCCAGTCCCGCGATCATCAGCGATTACTTCGGGCGCATCAGGCGAGCGCGAATCATGGGCTGGTGGGCCTCCGCCGGTCTGATCGGACTGATGATTGGCACTATTCTTGGTGGCGTTGTGGCGGGCCTGTATACGGGAGCATGGCGACTGGCCTTTCTCTTCACCGGCATCCCCGGCCTGCTGCTGGCATGGCTGGCCTGGCGTCTGCGCGAGCCACGCCGCAACCAGGCCGACGACGAGGAGCGGGGAGTGTTGCCTGATCTCTCCATGACGGGCGAATTCTCAGCGCCGCCACACAGTACTGGTAGTCTGAGCAAAGCCTGGTCGCAGCTCTGGGCTTTACTGCATATCAAAACGCTGCTGGTCCTGATCATGGTGCAAATTTTTACCTTCTTTGTCACCAGCGGCACCGTGACCTACCTCTCAATATACTTGCAGCAGAAGGACACGCTGGGGATGACCTCGGCGCAGGCGGGCCTGTTTACCGGCATCGGCATTGTGCTGGCGGGCGTCATAGGTGTTGTGCTTGGAGGCTACCTCTCGGATCTTCTCAGCCGCCGTTATGCCGGAGCGCGCATCCTGATCTGCGGCCTGAGCTTTTTATTGAGTGCCCCTACTTATGCCGCCTCGGCGCTGATTGCGGTCAACATGCACAATCTGGGGCTCTACACCATCTTCTTCGTTCTCACCACCATCCTGCTCAATCTCAGCGCGGGACCGGCGGGCGCGGCAACGCAGGATGTGGTACCATCGTCGCTGCGTGCATCGGCGGTCGCCGTCTCTGTTTTCGTGGGTCACATCCTGGGAGACGCCTTCGCCCCCGCTTTAATTGGCAGGCTGGCCCGCAGCTTCGATCCTACGGGTGCTCATTTCGCCAACAATCTGGCCGGGCACGATCTCACGATGGCCCTGATCTACACCTACCCCACCTCGCTCTTCATCGCGGGCATCATCGGCATCATTGGTGCCCGCTGGCTCAAAGCCGATCAGGAGGCCGCCCAGCGTGCCGACATGGAAGCCCTGAAAGCCCAATAACACCTTCCTGCTTGCTGGTAATGGTAATGTTACCAGCAAGCCAGGCAAGCGCGAGGCATTGACCCTACCACCCATTGCGCAAGAGATCAGGGACCGCAGCAGGGCAAGCGCGAGGTGTATTGCCCCTACCATCCATTACGCAAAACATCGGGGACCGCAGCAGGGCAAGCGCAAGGCCCCCGCATCCACCCACGCCCCTCCCCTTGCCCCTACCGTTCCTCCTCATGATTGTCTATCCCGTTGCCTTTCTTGCCTACTGGCTCTTCGATGGGATCGACATCTGGTCCCAAAGAAATCTAAACGGGGCCGGTCATGTTGAACCGGAGGCGGTAGGGGCAAGGGGCGGTGGATAGGGCTGGGAGGGGATCTTAGCCAGGATGGCCTCTGGAAAATCAACACCAACGGCAGCGGCCTTACGCGCCTGACAACCACAGACGCCCTGCCATGCCAGTATGGACAGGCGGCTTACCCCTTTACGCAAATCGCCAGTGACAGCCAGTCCTACGCCCTGCTTTACTTTGATAGAGGAGTGCAAAAGCTAGTCACAGGCAGCCTTGCAGGTGGCTCGCCCACAACAATTGAAACGCACAACGCGAATAGCACTATCCATGTATTGCTGCTGGCAGGCATCGGAACGTTTTAAGACGTGGTCGTCTGGCCTTCTCCCCTTGTAGATGATATGCTAAATGCGACAGCGTTCTATAAGCATATCATCCATAAGGAGTTTATTACGCATGGCGACTGATATTACTGCGATGCCGCAGATTGCTTTCTTGCAGCAGCAGCCGGTGAAGATGTTGATTGGCGGTCAATGGGTGGAGGCGGCCAGTGGCAAGACGTTCGAGACGTACAATCCTTCGACCGGCGAGGTGCTCGCAAGGGTTGCGGAGGGGGACGCCGAAGATATTAATCGCGCGGTGGCGGCTGCGCGCAAAGCGTTTGAGAGCGGTCCCTGGCCTAAACTGACGCCTGCCCAGCGGGGACGCCTGCTCTGGAAGCTCTCTGACTTGATTGAGCAGCACGCCGAGGAGCTGGCACAGTTGGAGACGCTGGACAACGGCAAGCCGATTAAGTACTCTAAAGCCGCCGATATTCCTTTGACGGTCGAGCACTTCCGCTATTTCGCCGGATGGGCCACGAAATTGGAAGGCAATACCATTCCGGTCTCGATCCCCAATATGTTCACCTATACGCTGCGTGAGCCTGTGGGAGTTGTGGGGCAGATCATCCCCTGGAACTTCCCGATCCAGATGGCTGCCTGGAAACTGGCTCCCGCGCTGGCCTGCGGCAATACCGTCATCCTCAAGCCAGCCGAGCAGACGCCGCTCTCTGCGCTGCGGCTGGGCGAGCTAATTCTGGAGGCAGGCTTCCCAGAAGGCGTGGTCAACATCGTGCCAGGCTTCGGCGAGACGGCGGGCGCGGCCCTATCAGCTCATCCCGATGTCGATAAAATCGCTTTTACCGGCTCGACCGAGGTGGGCAAGAAAATTTTGCAGGCCAGCGTCGGCAATCTGAAGCGCGTCACGCTGGAACTGGGTGGGAAATCGCCCAATATCATCTTCCCCGATGCCGATTTGAAATATGCCATTCGCGGTGCGATAACGGCCATCTTCTTCAACCAGGGCCAGGTCTGCACAGCGGGGAGCCGCATGTTCGTACATAAGTCAGTCTATGACCAGGTCGTGGATGGTCTATCCAATATGGCAAAGGGTATGAAGATCGGGCATGGCATCGATCCCAGCACCGACCTGGGGCCGCTGGTCTCGCAGGAGCAACTGGAGCGCGTCACCGGCTATATCGAGACCGGCAAGCGTGAAGGGGCCAGGACAGCGACCGGAGGCGCGCGGGCCGAAGGGGAGCATCTGACGGGCTACTTTGTGCAGCCGACCGTTTTTGATGATGTGAAGGACGAGATGACGATTGCGCGCGAAGAGATCTTCGGGCCGGTCGTGGTGGCGCTGCCATTTGAGGATATCGAAGAAGTGGCGGCGCGCGCCAACAAGTCGATCTATGGACTGGCTGCGGGCGTCTGGACCAGCGATGTCAAGAAGGTTCACCGTATGGCTTCTGCGCTCAAGGCGGGCGTCGTCTGGGCCAACACGTATAATCAGTTCGATGCCGCCGCGCCCTTTGGCGGCTATAAACAAAGCGGCTATGGCAGAGAGATGGGCCACGCCGTACTCGACGCGTATACACAGACAAAAACTGTCTGGGTCAATCTGCGCTAGCCTGTTGATGGTAGACGATGGGAGAGCTCTCCTCGCGGAAATGCTGCGCGAGGGTGGCTCTCTCATCGTCTGTTTATTTTTGTCTGGATAGCTCTCAAATAGAGTAGAGCAGAGTCGATAGACAAAATAGGTAGGTCCGCTTGCTCCCTCTAAGAGCGTCATTATTTTTAGCCTTGAAAATAATGGCAATTTTCTAATTCATGATAGAATCTTGAAACTTCTTTCACAATTTTTCGGCTAATCTCTGGTATCATGGAATAAAGATGCCGTAAAGATATTGGCCTATGAGATAAAGAAACCACAAAAATATGGTCTATGAGGAGGGGAAGCGCAGTATGAAACGAAAGCGATCTTTTATTCTTCTCAAAGGTGTGATCGTCGCCTGCACTCTGCTGACGACCGTTGGAGCTGCAACCCTCCTAAGTTCTGACCTCGCTTTCACTAAATTGGTGCAACCGTCGCTCAATACATTCCTGACGAAGGCAACGCTGGCAACAAATGGCGCTGATCGCTGGGCTGATGATAGCGATATTACGCTGCCCACATTTGACTTCTCGGCATCAGAAACTGACGCAGCGAGCATCTCTCCGCTCTTCGAGAGCTACTATCAGAGCCATGATGGAGCGAACAACCTGGGGACGCCTCTCACGGTTGCATTCCCCACAGTATATGGCTGGCTGCAATTCTTTGGCTCAGGGGCGTTGTTATTGCCGATAGTCTCCAATCATAATCCAAATACCGAGGATTTACTGGTTGACATGATTCGCAACGGCATAAAGGATAGCGATACCGGAGTCGTTCGCCTCCCGCTACTACAAACGTTACTGGCAGCAGGGAGCCAGGTGCCGGTGGGAGGAGATGGCAGCACGCTCACATACGTTGATTTACGGCAGGCTACCAATCCCGACCTGATGCCGTTCGCACCAACAACCAGAGCGACGGCGACTCCCACCTCACTCGCGGTCCGGCAGAGTACATTCATTAAAGGGGGTATCCGCTTAGGGAAGGTCGTTGGACATTTCATCCCTGCACCATTCTGGGACTATATCAACCGCACAGATGTCTCGCCCGATGGCTGGCAGGCCGATTTCGGAGCGCCACTGACTGAAGCCCTTTCCTTTACTACAGTGGAAAATGGCGTCACCCATCAAATGCAGGTGCAGGCGTTCTGGCGCGACGCACTGATTCTTGATCAAACCACTGCCGATGCATCAGCTCAACCCACAATCCGCCGCCTGGATACAGGCATAGCCTATCTGCGTACCATCGGGCCGCCTGCCGTCGCGGTTGGCTTCCAGCCGAACGCCTGGACACAGGCAGATACAGCCTTGCTCGATGCGCCAGGGACAGGGCACGCGCTGGCTCACGTTGGGGGAAATTATCCGCTAACGTTACCCGGCGATACATCCTGGAGCGCCGGAACACTCTGGTACCGCGTTCAATGGAGCGCGCCCAAACATAACGCAACAGGCTGGGCGGTAGCAACGTCGCTGACCTTTAGCTCGCCCGGTAACGTTCCCACCTGGGCCTCGCTGGACATACTCTCCCCAGACCTGGGCGCGTACCTTACTAATCTCGGCTCTAACGTCGGGGTATCGGTCTATGACCTGACCCGCCACAGCAATTACACTTACAATGCCAATAACCAGCTCATGATGGCCAGTTCGGCAAAAGTGCCGATTATGCTGACATTTTTTGATATGATTGAGCAGCAGGGGCGCGAACCAAGCGATGACGAGATGAACCTGCTCACCACCATGATCGAGAACTCCAATAACGATTCGGCTTCGGCGCTCTACTATGGGGAGATCGGCGGGGCGCAAGGGGTGGCAAACTATATGCAAAAAATCGGTATTAGCGGCGTAAACCCCAACGGTGACGCCTGGGGATATAGCACGATATCGCCCCAGGCAATGGTCAACCTCCTGACGCTGCTCTATACCGGAAAAATTCTGACTCCCTCTCATCGCAATCTGGCGCTTTCCCTGATGGAGCAGGTCGAGCCTGACCAACAGGTGGGCGTGGGAGATACCGCCCCCAGCGGCGCGACGGTCGCCCTCAAAGATGGCTGGGTGACAGATGACAATAACTTCTGGGTCATGAACTCGTCCGGCATTGTGACGCTGGGGCAGGAAACCTATATCATCGCCGTTTACACACAGGGATTGAACTCGCTGGATGATGGGCAGGCTATTGCCCGCCATGTCGCTGGCACCGTTGCCTCGCAACTGCTCTAACCTGTGCGCTCAACCTCCAAACCATCTCCAGGCGCATGATGCCAAATAGATAGGATATCTGGCTGATGAGTTACCGCCTCTATTTTGATGCGTCCTACTATACTGGTATATGTGTTGATACATCTTCACATAAGCATTGAGCAATATATCTGAATTCTTGAGATAGATAGCGAGTAAAGCAGCATGGAACCAGTAAAGCGAACACCAGTACGGCGACAGTTTGTAGATCCCTCCCCGCTATCCAGGTCAGATGGTTTTTTTACATTCTCTACCTTTCAGGGAAGATCGCCCTATGAGATTAGCAATCAACCCACTCTGGTATCTTTCGGACCTGTGACGGTCGCCGATCCATCTTCTCCGTTACCAGTCACGGAAACGTTCAATTCACGGGGAAAGCCAAAAACACGTCGTAAGAAAAAACTCCCCCGCTGGTTCGCTATCTGTAGCATCATTACCGTGCTTGCCGTCCTCTTTCTCTCTCAGGGCAATGGGGAAGCGGGAGCATGGATGGCCGATACTATGCGCGCCTTACTCGGACCCACGGCAACGGCGCAGATCGAGTCATGGTATCTCAGCCTCACCAATATGGGATCACAGCTACAATATCAACTGAGTGACAAGAAAGTGGCTGCACCCTGGAACGTATCATCCGGCCCAACGCTGCCCCCGCCTCCTCCCAAAGCTGTTTTTATGCCGATGCAGCTCACGTCCATGAACCCGTTGATCTCTCCGGCGCTCCCCGGCGAAGGGAGCTGGACCACCCTGAGCCAGGCTCCCGTGCCATATAGCTACCTCCCGCTAGATGCCAGAGCTTTTATCCGCCCCGATCCAGCTCATCCTTACGCCATCGTCACGCTGCTGCAATTTGATGCCCGTTTTACCCGTTTACATATCATTGGGGGAACCATCGAACCCGGTGGACCGCGCGGCGTGCATGGACCGGGACGCATTCCGGCGGCAGACTTACAGAATAATGCCTTGCTGGCTGCTTTTAATGGCGGCTTCAAGTATGCAGATGGCCAATACGGACTGATGACCAACGGAGTCGTCTACGTTCCGCCACAACGCGGCTCCGCTACTATCGCGATTACGAAAGAGGGGAAAATCGCGCTTGGAGCCTGGGATGTGGACCCGCTGCTCAACAGTCGTAACTCAGACCTGCTGGCCTGGCGACAAAATGCGGCTCTGCTGATTGATAAAGGGGTGATCAATCCCCTGACGCACGATGGCGCGGCCTGGGGCGGCACCATTTTGAATAGCGCCTATACCTGGCGCTCGGCCATTGGCATGATGCCGGACGGATCTCTTGTCTATGCGGCTGGCAACGCGCTCACCGCCGAGACGCTGGGGAAGGCGCTCAAAGCTGCCGGTGCGGTGATGGCGATGCAAACGGATATCAACCCCTTCTGGGTGCGGGCCTTCCTCTACAACCGCAACCAGCATGGCACCCTCGGTATCGAGAAACTGAATCCGCAAATGCAGGGCTTCGGCACCGAATATCTCAACGGCACCCAGCGCGACTTTTTCTATCTCACTCGCGTCACCCTGACCCAAAAAACGGCATAAGCTAAGGCAGTTCTCTAGCATAACAGGCTGAGAGAACTGCCTCATTTTTGCAAGAACCTCTGGCGTTCTAGCCAACCACCTCGACGGTGGTCCCGATGGGCGCCCAGCTATAGAGCCAGCGCGCTGCTCCTAAGGGCATGGTGATACAGCCATGCGTCCCCGTTTCCTGACCATAGACGGGGTCATAGTGCCAGACATTCGTGCCGGGGCCATAGACGGTGCGCCACCAGGAATCGTGCAGGAAAAAGCCTGGCGCCCATTCCAGCGCGTAGTTGATATGCGTGGGCGGATACCAGTTCGGCGACCCGTGAGGCCACGGCGAATAGAAGGTCGTGGGACTCAGTTTCTGGTAAACATGATACGTCCCCAGCGGCGACGGCAGTTCCGGCCTTCCCGTAGTTATTGGCGCGCTATACACCTCGCTCCCATTCTCATAATCATGCATCCACTGCTGCGAAACGCTAATCACGATTAACTTGCCCGGCGATGACGTCGCTGCAAATGCCGGTCGGCTCAATGCTCCCCATAAGAGCAATAGCAGGAGTACGAGCGCCAGTCTGGACATAGTTTTAAGCAGATTTTTCATCAAGAGCTTCCTCCCAGCGCAGCTATTATCACTTTTTATCCTTATACGTCTTCTCCCATAACCATATATAAAGCAAACAAACCTCAGCTACAAATTCCTTTAGCATCTATTTATAATGCTTCGGAGTATAGTATAAAGGAAACTATCCGCCGATACATCATCCGCAAGTTGGATTTTGGGGTACACCTTACAGATCAGACAAAGTTCGCTCTAAAGGAGGAAAAGGCCGCACTCTATGAACTTCAAAGACGCCATTGAAGGAATCGTTATGATTTTTGAGATAAGCGGCGTGGTTGCTCTCATCATCGGCGCCCTTTTCGCACTTATTAAGTACATCGGGGACCTGCCCAGACGAAGAGAAGATGCATCCGCAGCCTATCGTCAACTGCGGCAAGGACTAGGGCGAGCAATTTTGCTCGGGCTGGAGTTTCTGGTTGCCGCCGATATTATCCGCAGCATTGCTGTTGATCCCACCTTTATCAGTGTGGGCGTGCTTGGCCTGATCGTGGCTGTCCGAACCTTCTTGAGTTGGTCACTGGAAGTTGAGATCAATGGCAAATGGCCCTGGCAGCCTTCCAGCGGCCCGCAACAGGAGGCAAATGAGTTTTAAGGTATCCCCGACCGCCCCGGCAGCGACATTGACGCGCGCATTGCCATAGGGCTACAATGTGCCATAGAAGATAAAATCAAGCCAGTGAAGGAGCCGCATGCTATGCCTGATATGTATGAACGCCTGGACCTCTTGCAGCAGTACCGGCACGTCGCTATCGTGGGAGTATCCGCCGATCAGTACCGCCCCAGCCACTTTGTCGCCATCTACCTCCAGGCCGAAGGCTATGATATTGTCCTCATCAATCCGCGCTACGCGGGTCAGACCATTCTGGGCAAGCGCGTCTACTCTACTCTTACAGAGGCCAAAGAGGCGGGGGAACAGATCGAGGTGGTAGATGTGTTTCGCAAGTCGGAGGATACGCCTCCTATCGCAGACGAGGCGATCAAGATCGGGGCAAAGGTGCTGTGGCTGCAACTGGGCATCACTAACGCGGAGGCTGCCAGGAAAGCGCAGCAGGCGGGGCTGACTTTCGTTGAGAACCGCTGCATTAAGATGGAGCACGCCAGATTTTTCGGCGGCCTGCACACCGTCGGCCTGAATACCGGCGTGGTGATAGCGCGCAAATTCTAGCTATCAGGAGCGCCTTACACGGGCAATATGCCCGGGACGTGCGAGTCGAAGGAATTGCCGGGCTACGATGTCTATATGGCACAGGTCAAATACCGCCTCATCCCGTACGTCTGGTAATGGAGCCCTGATCGCGTAGAAGGGGCCTTCCCGCAGGAGCATGGGAGCCACGTTCCCGCAAAAATGTGACGACGCCTCCACTGCCGTAAGGAGCTGCATTTTGCGCTCAGACATGCTATACTACTATATAGTACAGGCGTTCTTTTTAGCTGAGCATAAATGAGGATCGCACTATGCTCGTCGCTTACGGGCCGGATAGCAGGCCAGTGGTTGCGGAAAATGCGCACCTGGAGCAGCTCCAGCACTGGTCGCGCGAACGGGCGTTGTATTGTCCCAATTGTCGTGGCGTGGTGCATATACGCGGAGGAGCGGAGAAGCGCACGCAGCTCCACTTCGCGCACCAGAAGGGGGAATGCGCGTGGAGCACCGAGTCCGAGACGGTGCGGCACGCACAAGGCAAAATAGTGCTCTCACAATGGTTGCGCGAGCAATTCCCACAGGCCACCGTCACGCTGGAAGAGCGGCTACCCGAACCCAACCGCATCGCGGATATCTTTGTCGCACACGCCGATGGGCAGCGCTGGGCTATCGAATTCCAGTGCGCTCCCCTTGATATAGGCGAGTGGAAACACCGCCACGAAGCATATCGTAAAGCAGGCATCATCGATACCTGGATCATCGGCACCAACCGACGAGAGAAACAGGAAGCCTTTATTGAGGCCGTACTGGCAACCGCGCACGAAGTTATGTTCCTCGATCCACAGGTGCAGCCCTGCCGCGTATGGTTGCGCTGGCCCATTTCGCGCCATCTCGCCCTGGAATGGCAGAACAAAAGTCCGGTCAACGCGCATCGCGCTTACACGCCTGCGCTCGATGGCTGGGTAGGACGCCTGGGCTATGGCGCAACCGTGATCGGCACATTGCACGAGGTCCACTTTGACGAGCAGGCCCGACTCATTCACCCCGTTCGGGCCACGATGGAATTGCGCACCCAACTGCTGCATACAATGGAAACGGCAGCGTCGCCCAACGAAGAGATGCTCGCCGCCTATCTGCGCCAGAGCGTCGGCGAGGAGGCCCTGCGGACCGCGCTCATTCCACTGCTACGAGCCTATCTGCTCGATCCAGACCTGCTACGACGCTACAACTATGGACGCGGCCTGCCAGATCAGCCGCTCAGCGACGCCGATCAGACACGCATTCAGAAAGCGCGCGTCTGGCTGGCGAATATAGCCAGGCGCGGCTATACAACACAACGCCTGCAAGAACTGATTAAAGAAGTTCCTTTTGTCGGCTCTTACGCAGCGTTTGTGCGCTATGCCGAGATGCTAATCGCAATCACCTCGTAATTGTATCTCTCTCAAGCAGAGTTTCCCTGAGCGGCTGCGAGTTTGCGACAGACAAATGTTGCTGTGCGCTGGTGAAAATAGAGGGCTCCATCGCGCCTGAATGGCTGTGTTCCGCTAAGGTCGTGGAGTTCGTCCTGGGCAATCAACGTGCGAACTTGCTCAGCGGGTTCGGCTGGCGTGTGGGTATTGGCAAGCCACTGTTCAACCGACTGCACGAGATAATCGGTGTAGAGCTGCCCGACTTCCAGATTGCAGGCGGTAAAGAGGGTCAGGAACTCGCTGATGGGGAGCGCGCGCGTATGGGACGGGTCGCGGAGCTGCTCGAAGCGGTTTTGATAGGCGGCGCGCGCGGGATACTCGCTTGTTACCAGATCTTCAATCACCACCATTCCCTGAGGGCGGCATACGCGCGTCATCTCAGTGAGGACGCGTTGTGGGACTTCACAATGATGCAGCGCCAGGCGGCAGACCACAATATCAAACTCTTGCTCGGCGAAGGGAAGCTGCTCCGCGTCTCCAAGCTGAAAACGCACATTGGTAAGCCCGCGCGTTCGACTCACCTCCTCGGCGATTTTTAGTGGCGCCTCGGTGAGATCGAGGCCCACCACCGCGCAGCCGGCCTCCGCAAAGGCCATAGCGACATAGCCCGGGCCGGTCGCCACATCCAGCACGCGCGCCCTGGGCTGCGGATGCACTGCCTGCACCAGCCGGTTGAGGCGTGCAGGATCGACAATCGAGGGATTGGCAGCATAGGTCTGCGCCTGCTGCGTGAACTCTTGCCGGATGAGCGATTTATGGTCCGGTGAAGATGATGACATGCTCCATAATCCTTCCATGCTGTATCTCTTCAGGCGTAGCTCCTGATATATCCTGAACAGATTATACAATCATCCTGAGGATGATTACGGGCCGCGCGGCGCCGGCTCTCGGCTAGGAGGCTGAGAGGGGCGAGGACCAGCCTGAACAGGTGGAATGGATCGACTGACAGCTTCATCCTTTGAGAGCGTTATCTCGTCGCCGTGGTGCCATGTTTTGAGCGGAGAGCCATCCAGCAGGCGATAGATTGCCCGCTCCGCCGTAATCTCGACGTGCAGATGACGGTCACGGAACATAATATGGAACGCGAGCCGCCGTATGCCCTTCGGCAACCGTGGCGCAAAGGAGATCGTGCTATCGTGCGAACGCAGGCCGCCAAAGCCGGCCACCAGCGCCGTCCAGGCTCCCGCCAGCGAGGCGATATGCAACCCATCGCGCGTATTGTGCTCCAGATCGTCAAGATCCATCAGCACCGCCTCCCCCAGATAGTCATAGGCAAGCTGGAGCTGGCCCACCTCGGCAGCAATCACCGCCTGCGTTGACGCGGATAGCGAGGAATCGCGCACGGTGAGCGGTTCATAATACGCGAAGTTGCGCGCCTTCTGCTCTGCCGTGAATGCATCGCTACATAGCTGCATCGCCAGGACCAGATCGGCCTGTTTGACCACCTGCTTGCGATAGAGGTTGAAGTAATGGAAGTGGAGGAACAGGGGATACTGATCGGGTGCAGTGTTGGCGAAATCCCATACCTCGTGCTCGGTAAAGGTCTCATCCTGTGGGGTCACGCCTAGACGCTCGTCATAGGGGATGAGCATCTTTTCGGCTGCCTTTAGCCAGGCTGCCACTTCGTCTGCACTCACGCCGAGTTGCTCTGCCTCCTGGGGATGGCGCTTCACCGCGTCGGCTGCCGAGCGCAGGTTGTGCTGGGCCATAAGGTTGGTGTAGACGTTATTATCAGCAATGGCGCTATACTCGTCGGGTCCGGTCACGCCATCGATACGGAAGCGGCCAGCAGCATCGTGATAGCCGAGCGAGTGCCACAAGCGGGCGGTCTCGACGAGCAGGCTGAGGCCGGTCCCCTCCTCGAACTCAGTATCGTTCGTGCTGCCAACGTAGCGCGTGACGGCGTGCGCGATATCTGCATTAATGTGGAAGGCCGCCGTGCTCGCGGGCCAGTACCCCGAACATTCTTCGCCCGCGATGGTGCGCCAGGGGAAAGCGGCGCCGCGCAATCCAAGCTGTTGCGCCCGCTCTTTCGCATGGGGCAGCGTGGCATAGCGCCAGCGCAGCGCATCGGCGGCGGCATGAGGGAGCGTCAATGTGAGCACCGGCAAGACGAAGATCTCCGTATCCCAGAAGGTATGTCCGTCATAGCCTGGCCCGGTCAGCCCTTTGGCCGGAATGGGCCGATGCTCGCCACGAGCGCCAGCCTGAAGGACGTGGAAGAGGGCAAAACGGACCGCCTGCTGAATTTCGGGATCACCCTCAATCTCGACATCGGCATGCTGCCAGAAATCGTCCATGTAAGCTCGTTGCTCGGCCAGCAACCCCTCCCAACCGGTCAGGCGCGCAGCTCCCAACGCCGCCATCACCTGATCGTGAATCGCGGGCCGCGAGCGCTGGCTCGACCAGCCGTAAGCAATGAGCTTGATGATCCGCAGCCGCTCGCCCGGCTTTAATTGCGCGGTGATAGAAATGCGAGCAACATCGGGGGAGCTTTCGGCCTCAATGATGGTCTTCTCCGGCCCATCGACGTAATGATCCATCGCCGCCCCAATACGCAGACCGCTGGCTTTAGTATGATGGATCATCAGCCCGATAGTGTCATGCGTCAGGTGTTCTTCTGGCACAAGGGGAGCTTCGAGGACGGCGCTTGTCCGAGGATCTTTCCCCCGGTCCGGCAACGCCTCGTTCGCGACCAGTTCCGACTGCACAACGACGCGCAGCGCCTCATCAACAGGCTCGACCTCATAGCAGATCCCGGCAATACCTCGCTGCGTGAACGACACCATGCGCACCGAAGACACCTTGATTGTGCGACCCGCCGGCGAAGTCCAGCGGACATTGCGCCGCAGCACGCCATCACGGAAATCAAGCACCCGCTCGTGGCTCTCCAGCTCGCCATAGCGCACGTCAAAAGGCTCATCATCAACGAGGAGACGCAGCAGTTTGCCATTGGTAACGTCGATTACCGTCTGTCCCGATTCGGGATAGCCATATCCTGCCTCTGCGTATGGCAGGGGTAGCAGCTCATAGACTGAGTTCAAGTAAGTGCCGGGGATACCATACGGCTCGCCCTCATCAAGATTCCCCCGCAGCCCGATATGTCCATTTGAGAGCGCGAAAATAGACTCTGTCTGCGCCAGAATATTCAGGTGGAGGGCCGTCTCGCGGATTTCCCACGCCTCAACGGGGAACGCTGGATGTTTAATCATAGATGATTTTTCTGCCATACTATCACTTGCTATCCTTTAATACACTGCAAAATGAGAACGCGTTACTGTAGCAAAACCGTTTTTCATTCCTCTTCTAGGAACATACAAAATAAGAGGATGCTTGTCAAGCAGAAGCAGAAAGAGCACAGGGCTTTGGAGTATACCCGATAGTCCCGAAAAGGGAGAAAAAGAAGGCTATTCCTTGCTAGAATAGGAAAATCATAAACTACCTATGAAGGCAGGGAATAGCTGAAGTGAACCTTAGCATATTTGACCAAGTCGAGCAA
>DASRHT010000031.1:0-155316 GCA_035650355.1 Ktedonobacteraceae bacterium | reverse complement strand
CAAGCTATTGCCACATTGTCAGGATTCGGATAGACTGAGATAAAGAGAAAAAGACAGAGCTTGATAATAACCTCATAAGGAGAGCTATAAGCATGGTTGATGGTCTAAGAGTGATCAGCACATATCCCTTTTCCTCTACATCGCAGGAAATGCTCAGCGAGGCTGCTGGTGGGGCAATACTCTGTATCACCAATACAGAAGAGTTTTTAAGCAAGTTGCGAGAGGCTGAAGTTCTCTGTTCCTACTGGGTGCCAAACAACTGGCGAGAGCTGGCTCCCAACCTGCGCTGGCTCCAGGGATCTGGCGCGGGCGTTGATGGATTTACCGCGACCGGTATTCTCGATCCTGACAGTAAAGTCATTGTGACAACTGCGGTGGGTATCCATGCCACCTCGATTGGCGAGTACGTTTTTGGCAGCATGCTGATGTTTAACCGGACATGGCCGGAGATGGTGCGTTTACAGGACCGTCATATCTGGCCACGCAGCGCGAACTGGTATAAACTGGGCGGGCGTGAGCTGGTTGATCAGACGCTGGGAATCATCGGGCTGGGCAGTATTGGGCGACGTATTGCGCAGCTAGGGAAGGCATTTGGTATGCGCGTGCTGGCGACGCGACGCTCGGCTACCGGTAACGAGGTAGATCCTGATGTGGACCGCTTCTATCCTATGGCAAAGTTGCATGACATGTTGCGCCAGAGCGACTATGTGGTGATCGCAGTTCCTTTGACGCGAGAGACAGAAAAACTGGTTGGGGAGGCCGAATTGCGCGCAATGCAGCCCCACACATACCTGGTCAACATTGCGCGCGGGCGCGTTATTGATGAACCTGCGCTGATTCGGGCGTTAAAAGAGGGATGGATTGCCGGAACCGGGCTGGACGTCACCGAAGAGGAGCCTTTGCCCGCTGACAGCCCTTTATACTCGATGTCAAACGTCATCCTGACCCCGCATATTTCCGGGGTAAGCGTCCACTACGATAAGCGTCTGGCAGCCCTCTTTGCTAACAATCTGCGGCGCTATCGTGCCAGTGAGCCGTTGCTCAATTTGTATGATCCGGCTCGTGGATATTAGGAGCTTTGTAGAAGAGAGTTGAGAGGTAAACGATGAGTAGAGATCTAGGCCATATACGTGTTCTGGGCGCGGACGCCGTGGGTCAGCCAGGCCAACGCCGCTTTCGCCTCTTTGTGCAGACAGCTAGAGATGCGGCCATTATGTGGATGGAGAAGGAGCAGTTGAGCAATCTATCGGTGATGATAGATCGTATTCTAGCGCAGGTGACTGAAGGGCAGGTATTGCGTGTAGAAGCGAGAGCCGATGCGAGTGATAAGCCTGTACCGATGCCTCTCGACTTTCCCGGATCACCAGGTCATGAGTTCCAGGTAGGGCAGATGAAACTGAGCTTCGACGAGCGCGATGGCATGTTTGGCCTGGAGGTGACGCCGCTCGGGATCATCATGAGTCAGGGCATGGAACCCCAGCTAGTGATGCGCGAGGAAGATGCGATCTCATTTACATTTACTCAACAGGACGCGCGGCAACTCGCCAGCTCGATCACGGCGGTAGTGACGTCTGGTCGCCCCGTCTGTCCACTATGTCATACTCCTCTTGATGGCGGGCCGCATGCCTGTGTCAAGCAAAACGGTCACAGAGAGATTTTGCATATCGAGGAAAGGGAGGGCGAAGAGGAGGATGAAGACGAGGAATAGGAAGAGCGCGAACGTTCGCGCTCTTCTTTCCTTAGTCAGTCAATGCATAAGTATTTGTTTGCTTTCTGCAGGTAAGTCTCCTCATTGGCTTCAATCATGAGCTTATGGAGCGCCACAACATCGGCATCAGGTAAGCATTCGACCGGTTGCAAGCAGAGCCGCATAACGGCGTGACCGTTTTCTATTACCTGGACATATCCCTTCGCCCGGGGGACACGATATACACGTTGAGGTTCGGTGGGGCTGGGTATTTCCAGGTAGCCTCGCCAGCTCAATTGACGAAATTGCTCTGGTGTAAGTATATCGCGTAGCAGGTCCGCGGCACGCCTCTCTGCGCGCGACCATCCCTTAAAGTATGGTTGAAAGATTAACCATACCATCGGTAAGATTGCGAGCAGAATGACAATCCAGCACAGGGCGGTAAGCACCTGAGAGACCAGATTCATCCGCCAACGACTCGCGGGACCATCACTATCTGTTCTGCGGTAGCGTCAAACTGGTCGATGCGCTGTATTGGTTTCCCAGGGTCAATTCGGAAGGCCGTAGCACCTTTAGAGCGTTCCTGGGCGAAGATCCTCTCTGCTTCCCGCACGGCTGCAACCGCTTCGGGATCGCCCGCCAGAATTTTCTGCTCTTCCCAGGTAATACGGTCATCGCCGCGCCGTGACATTACCCGTAACATTCCCACTGTCGTTCCTCCTTCGTAAGTCTACGCCAATTTCGCATGGCGATTTACGATGAACAATCTCAGGGCTTCCGTCTGGTTGCCCCTTGTAACAAAACGAACTACATGGAACAGGTGAGTGGGCATTGATTAGATGCCCCTATGTAATAGCACGTATCGCTCTGATAGAACGTTTCCCGAATCTCCCTACGCCTGTACGAGAAGTGGAGTATGGTGCGTCCAGGTACTTCCGCTCCGCGTTCTGTAGGGGCAGGGCTTGCCCCTGCCCTGCTAGCGCGCCAGCAGCGTTGGAACGCGGAACATTTCAAGGTGCAAGAAGTAATAGGTTGAACTTGATTTATTATTATTACTATTGTACGTGACTGCGCCAGGATAGTCAATGCCTATGCTCGATCTGAATTAGCCTGCTGTCACTACAGAGACCGCTGCGGTGCCTGGCCCGGTATGGGTTCCCAGTACTCCCCCCAGTTTATAGATAGGAATCTCGCCGGAATAGGTCGCCTTTAAGGCTTGTGCGAGCTGCTGACCGACTTCGTCACTTGCTTCGGCAATGGCGATGTACTCGATAGGCTCCATCTCGCCGACCAGTTGCGCCAGACGCACATAGGCTTTGTTGCGCGTACGAGGCTGCTCCAGCGGAATGACCTCGCCATCCTTCAACGAAATAATCGGCTTGAAGCTCAGCATATTCCCCAGCAATGCTCTGGCTCCCCCGATGCGCCCTCCACGCTTGACGAATTCCAGCGTATCCAGTACTGCCAGAATGCGGGTGCGCGCGAGTTGATCAAGGAGGTGCGCTTTGATTTCTTCGAGGCCCGCCCCACTTTGCGCTTTCCTGGCGGCCTCCATCACCGGATATGACATGCCGACGCTGATGCTTTGGGAATCTACAATCTCAATGGGAATCTTCTTCAGGTTCTCGGGGAGCGCATCACGAGCCGTACAGGCAGACTGGTATGTGCCGCTCAGTTTTGAGGAAAGGTGGACCGAGAGGATGGCATCGGCTCCCTTGTTGATCAGGCGAGTGAAAGCCTCTTCAAATGCTGCTGGCGAGGGCTGCGACGTTCTTGGTAAATCTTTACTTTCCTGCAACTTTTTATAAAAAGCGGCGTTATCCAACTCGATGTTATCAAGATAGGCGTCATCCCCGAAAAAAACGGTGAGCGGCACTATCGTGATGTTGAGAGCTTCCGCCTGGACCACAGGGATATCTGCGGTGCTATCGGTGACAATACGAACGACCATAGGGCCTCCTGATGTAAAGAAAATAATAAGGACAAAATAAGTGCGAAACGGTGGTGAGAAAACGTCTCTACAGGGTAGCCTTACTCCGCTGAAATGATATAGGCATAGTAAGGTTGACCTCCATCGACGATCTCAATCTCAAGGTGAGAATGCCGCTCTTTGATGGATTTCGCAGTCTGTCGCGCCTCTTCGTGCGTGACATTTTCTCCATAGTAGAGCGTCAAAAGCTCGTAATCGCCGATGTTCATACGCTGCAAGGTGTCGTGAAGAACGCGCGTGATATCCTGGCCTGCGACCACGAGATCGCCGTTGACGACTCCAATAAAGTCGCCCTCACGCACACGTACGCTTCCTATATGTACAGAGCGCACGGCCATTGTGATCTCGGCGGTCTGGATATACTTGATCGCTTCGGTCATATGCTGACAATTGGTAGTGAAGTCGGCCTCGAAGTTGAAGCTGAGAAGGGCCGCAATGCCCTGAGGGAGCGTCTTGCTTGGAACGACATAGACCTCTTTTGGCGTCAGATCGACCACCTGCTGGGCGCTGAGGATCACGTTACTGTTATTTGGCAAAATGATTACCTGATTGGTTGGCTGCGCATCAACAGCGGAGAGCAGCTCCTCGATGCTGGGATTCATGGTCTGACCGCCCGCGACAATAGCGTTGACGTGAAGCCCCTGATAGACTTTCTCGAAGCCTGCGCCTGAGACGACGGCGATAGTGGCAATCTGCGTTACTGGCGCCGTCTCTTGAACTGCTTCCGCGGCGTGCTCGGCCTCGCTCTCGGCGGCATAGGTAAGGCTTTGTTCTTGCAGGTTTTCGATATTGATATCAAGCAGGCTGCCCAGGCTCACCCCGTAGTCAAGAATTTTTCCTGGGGTCAGGGTATGAGTATGGACCTTCAGCATTTTCTCATCGCCCGCTACAACGGTAGAAACGCCACCCATATCGATGATCGTCTGACGAATGGTTTCAACATCAAGCTTCTCTCCCCGCAGCAGGAAAACGACCTCGTAGCCAAACTCTTCTTCGATAGTGACGCGGCCCTTCATAGTGCGAGCTTCTGGCTCTTTTTGCACTTTGACGATATTTTCTGCGGGGGAAGATGGCGCGTTAGCTTCGCCGCGAATGTAGCGCAGGATGCCTTCTAACAGCGTGCAAAAGCCCTGACCGCCGGCATCCACCACGCCTGCTTGTTTAAGCAAAGGAAGCAGTTCGGGGGTGCGCGCTACTGCTCGCCGGGCGGCTGCGACAACCTCTTGCATCTGCGCGACAAGGTCATCTCCTTTCTCGGCGCTCTGCGTGGCCGCCTCAGCCGCTTCTCGTACCACCGTGAGGATAGTGCCTTCCACGGGCTTAATCACCGCGCGATAGGCCAGGCGAGAAGCTTCCTGTAGCGCAATGGCAAGATCCTGGGAAGTGAAGGTTGACTTCTTTTCCAGACCTGCCGCCAGGCCGCGTAGCGTCTGTGAGAGGATAACGCCGGAGTTGCCTCGCGCCCCCAACAAAGCATCATGAGCGATTTTCGATGCAATGACCGTGGCGGAGGTTTCGTCGCTGGTGGCGATGTTGCGAATGGCAGACTTCATCGTCGCCGACATATTTGAGCCTGTATCGCCATCGGGTACGGGGAAAACGTTAAGTGCATTGATCGAATCGCGATGTTCTTCTAACCACGCAGCGCCGGCCAGGATAGCTTTCTTCAGGTCCTGACCATCAAAGACGCTGATACGTCTGGCTCTGATACGTATTCTGCGCGGTGATTGTTCCTGCATAACGGCTCTGTTACCTTTTATCCTTTATTGCTTTCGCTGATTGTGCCGGCCCGTGCAGCAGTCCCTGGACATTGACATTGACCTGGGCAACCGGGATATCTAGCATTTTCTCTATCGAAAATTTGACGCTGCTCATAATGTTATTTGCGATTTCAGATATGCGCAACCCGTATTCTAATGCGACATACACATCGACGATGAGCTGGTTGTTGATGGTATTTACCCGTATTCCTTGATTGCTCTGTTCGGGAGGGAGGATGACGGCTCGCCCATTCTGTAAGCGCGTGGCCGCAATGCCAAGCACGCCGTAGCATCCGCTGGTGGCCTGGACTGCAATTGTATGGATAGCGTTGGGCAAAATCTCAATCTTACCAAGCGGGCGAGAACCATCCTGTGGTTGAATAGCAGATGCTTTTGGCATACGCACATATCTCTCTCTTGCCAAAATTCTTGATATCGGTTATACTCGCTTAACGTGTTCAGGTTTCCCAGATCAGTTCGCGAGTTTTACTGATGCAGTATACCAGAGGCTCCAGGGATAATCAAGTAAGCATAGCGGAGCGTGAAGGTGAACCATTCTGGAAGGCCCAAAAGAGTCTATTGAGATTTTAGGGAGGAAGTTGATATGCCAGCAGGCCGTTGTGATATATGCGAGCGCAAGCCGATGTATGGTAATAATGTACCGTTTTCCCAGCATCGCACGCGCCGCCGCTTTGTGCTTAATGTGCAGCGTCGTCGCATTGAAGTTAATGGCAGGCCCCGCACCGTCAATATTTGCACGCGCTGCCTGCGCACTATGAGCAAGCTGCCCAAAACCCGCTAGCATCGGCTATGCCATTCTGTGCCAGTGGGGATAGGATGCCCACAAGGGGCACTTTACTTTGATGGAGTGCTCCTTGTGGGTATCCTGTTGCCTGTGGGGGAATTTATCCAATATGATAATTAGGCAGTGACAGTTGGCACTGCCGTCTTGCGCTGCTTTTCAAAATGCGTGCGCAACTGCCCGCACGCGGCTGCAATATCATCGCCGCGTTCGGCTCGTACGCTGTTGCTTACTCCATATTCGAACAAAACATTGCGAAACGCACGTATAGCCTCTGGGCCAGGGGGACAATAGTCGGCAGAGGTTGCATTGACTGGAATGCAGTTGACGTGCGCAAATTGTTTGAGCGGGGCGAGCAGTTCCGCGAGTTGCCGCGCGTGTTCGGGCGTATCGTTGACATCTGATAACAGGACATATTCAAATGTCACCTGCCGCCGTGTGGCTGCAATATAATCCTGGCAAGCGGCAAGCAGCTCTTTTAAGGGATATTTCCGGTTGATGGGCATGGTCTGGCTGCGCGCCTCATCGGTGGGGGCGTGGAGCGAGATTGCCAGATTGACCTGGAGCTGTTCCTGGCTGAGCTTGCGAATAGCGGGTACCAGACCGACGGTGGAGACGGTCATATGCCTGGCTCCCAGGTTGAAGCCCTCTGGACTATTCAGGATGCGCAATGCTTGCAGCACATTATTGTAGTTGTGCAGCGGCTCGCCCATGCCCATTAAAACGATGTTGGTGATATGGTCGATGGGATTGCTTTCAGGGAGTCCAGCGGCCACCCAGGGCGCGGCTCGCAGTTCGCGGGCAAAGTAAAGCACCTGGGCCACTATCTCGCCCGCGCTCAAATGGCGATCAAAACCCATCTGCCCGGTCGCACAAAAGGTACAGCCGAAGGCGCAGCCAGCCTGGCTGGAGACGCAGACCGTCGCCCGTGCGCCGCTTTCCCTCATCGGCGGATAGAGCATTAAGACCGATTCGATCAGCTTACCATCAGCCAGTTCCAGCAGGATTTTGCGCGTGCGATCATCTTTCGAGTGCAGTTCGCTCCTCACCACCATTGGTCCAATGCATGCCTCTGCTGTCAGTTTATCGCGTAACGACTGGGGCAGATTGGTCATGGACGTAAAGTCGGTCACAAGTTGCCGGTAGAGCCAGTTATACACCTGCCGGGCGCGAAAAGGCGCCTCCCCCCGCTCTTTCAGCCATTGTTGAAGCTGTGGGAGGGTGAACGCAAGTAGATCCGTTTTTTGATTCATTATTGGTTGTGGTGTTGCTGTTGTTGGTGTCATCATTAGCTTTCATTATAGCATGGATCTGCTGCGAGCGCACCATCCTTTCCGCCGTCCTCGTTTTTCAGTGTATCCCTTATTTCACGAATTACCTGCCTTGCCTGCTTTTCTCCCTGCGCGCTACCGATTTTAATGATCAGTTTCCGTAGCGTTGCGGGGTCTGTAATCTGTTCTGCCACTTGCCTGACCGGGAATCTGATCCGTGGAAAGCGTGCCTGCACAATCTCCAGCATCATCTGGCGCTGTTCCTCGCGATAGCGTCGGCCTTCTTCCGCCCTTATCTGCTCCTCAATCTCCTGATAGATCCAGGTGTTGCGTAACATATCGTAATTGTTCATTCTCTCCTCCTACATCGTTCTCGCTCTACCACTCCTATACCGCCCATTTTGAATAAAGCGGAAAGTGTTGTGGATGGATGTAATTATGGGATGTGGACCAGGCAAGCGTATAAGGAAAAATGAGCTATCGCATATTCTCTTTATGCCTGTTATAATCCAGAGCAGAGTGGGGAAGAAGCTATTGTCACTTTCAACTTTTTGAAATTGCCGTTATTTTTGCAGGATGCGGAATACTATGTACGTGAGCATGTATCATGTATGTATCCTTTACTGCCTGCAATGCGGAATGTCGATCATAAACTGATGCAGCGGGTCATGGATGAACTGAAAAAACTATACAAGGATGACGAGGTCACATTGGCGCAACAGTTGGTATGGATGGAGCTCTTATTGGCACGGACCGATACCGTGCCGGTAGAAGAGAAAGAGAAGATAAGGAGAAGCATAAAAATGTATGATCCTTTATGGGAAGAACATCCCAAAGTGCGACAAATACGAGCCGAAAGTGAGGCGAAAGGCGAAGCAAAAGGCAAAGCGGAAGGCATTGTTCAAGGAGAACTTCTGACCCTATGAAGGCTGCTAGTGAACATTGTGAAGACGCGTTTCCCGTCATTGACTGATGTGGCGCACAGAGAAGCCGAGCGCATTGAGAGCCCTGAAATATTAGACCTTTTGATACAAAAAATAGTTACAGCACCAGATGAGCTTACGGCTTGCTGGCTGCTCAGTGTGCGCGACTTTGATCGCTCATAGCGCAGCTTTCTTGACGACAAATACCAGCTCAGTCGGGAATGTGATGCGCTGCACGTCCCAGGGGTCGTTGCGTATCAGCTCCCGGAAATGCGCTTCGTAGTGGGCGGTCATCCCTTTGCTGTGGCCGCCCAGGCTGTGTACCGGGAAGGAAACGATAAGATACCTGGCGTTCAGCGCATGCAACAGGTGATATCCTGCCTGCCTGTCCACCTGCTCCAGGCATGGTAACGTTTTTAGTACCAGCGCGAGATCAACCTGTTGTGCGGGACACGCCTGGATAATATCGCACTGCTGAACAGCACTCTTGACTGGCATGAGGGCGAGAGCGTCGGCAAGAAAGTCTAACATGCTCCGGTAAATATCACAGGCGTAATACTGCGCATCTGTTTCTAGCGGCATCCAGGGAATTGCAAGCGGATTGAGGCCGCAGGCGACATCGATGACGCTGCGAATGGGTGGAAGGTCGGCCAGGATGATGGCATAGAACTGATCTAGGGTGGAGAGGCGTTCCTTTGTGGAGGCATGATGGCTCATAATCGTCCTGCAAGCTTGCTGCAAAATTGCTCTATCGCTTGCCCTGGCTGCCGCTCTCAGCTCGTCAAGCCAGCGACTGTAATCATGGCGGCCATCGAAATAAGCTCCTCCGATCTGGTGCAGCTTGTTGCGCGTACTTTTTAGCGCCTCCTTAAAGCTACGTCGTTTCGCCAGTTCCTGTGCGCCGATGCGTCTGATCAGATCCAAACTGATATCGCTGTATTTGGGGCTGGCGCTAACATCGTTGATCAGTCTGTCAAGCTGGGACTGCTGATTAGCAGGGGGCATCACAGCACGCTCTCAATCGCTGGGCCAGCATGGTCATAAATCTAAGATTGTGGATCGTCGCCAGGCGCAGAAACAGCCCATCATTAATTTTGAAAAGGTGATGTAAGTAGCCCAGCGAGTAATGCGTGCAGCACAGGCAATCGCACACGCTGGATACGGGCGCATCATTTTTAATATATTTGTCGTCGTTGACGTAAATATAGGAAAACCATTTTTCGTCGAAATTAGAAGCGTCAGCGTTAGTAAAGGCGTAGAGCCGTCCGTGGCGTGCGTCTCGCGTGGGCATGGCGCTATCGAAGAGGCCATAGCCGATGCGGGCGCATTCCGTAATATTGGCGGGATGCCCCACGCCCAGAGCATGCATAGGATATGAAGCCGGCACCAGTTCGCGTGTGTAAGTGATAATATCGGTCAGCAGCTTTCCCTCGTGGTCCAGCGGCCAGCCTCCATAGCCGAAGCCATCGAAGCCGATGGCTAACAGCGCCTCAGCACAACGCCTGCGCAGTTCAAGCGACCCGCCTCCCTGGATTACCGCGAATAGTAGAGGCCGCTTCTCAGGCAAAAGGCGCTTCTGGTCAATGACGCGTTGAAACTCTTTTTTACAGCGTTTCGCCCAGTTGATGGTATGGGCAACCGCCTCCTCCTGAACCGCGAACGGAGCATCGACATGCGTGCAATAATCGAGGCACATGACGATATCAGCATCATAACTGATCTGCAACTGAATGGCTTTTTCGGGCGTGAGATGAAATTTACGGTCGGAACCTTCGGGCTTGAAGGTGATACCATCGTTGTCCAGGCTACCAAAGCGGGCATTTTGTTGAATCAACGAGTATGCCTGAAAACCACCGGAATCAGTAATGATGGGACGCGGCCACGCGCTCATTGTGTGCAGGCCGCCCAGTGCCTGGATCGTTGATGAACCGGGCCGCTGCATC
Organism: Ktedonobacteraceae bacterium; assembly: GCA_035650355.1. Taxonomy (GTDB): domain Bacteria; phylum Chloroflexota; class Ktedonobacteria; order Ktedonobacterales; family Ktedonobacteraceae; genus DASRHT01. The sequence continues at coordinate 144,940 of DASRHT010000031.1, read as the reverse complement.
AGATGAAAGGTGTTCATCACCACAGCCTGTATTTCACAGCCCGAGAGGTCAGTAGCATCGACTGAGCGCACTACTCCCAGCGTTGCATCTGGCATAAAAGCGGGGAGCTGCAACCCGCCGTGTGGCAATTGCAGGTCGTGTGGTTGTCTGGATGGCTCTGATACGCTCTCGCCGGATGTGGGTATATCCATGCCGCTCCTTCTAACTGGCTCTTTATATGTCCAAAAGTTATCGCTATTCTATCAAGCGCAGATGCAGATAGCAATATTCTGGCCCGTGATGGGGGCTGAGAATTTATGGACAGTCATACATAAAACACGTACAATAGAGCGTAGTGATAGTAAAACTATAGAAGAAAGAGTGTATGCATGCGTGAATTAGCAATCAGGGCTATCAATGTTGCTCAGCAGCTTGGTGCCAGCTATGTTGATGTGCGCGTTATGGAGCGTACAACTGAGGGGATTGAGGTCAAAAATGGACGTGTGGAAGGAGTCTCAAGTGGCATCAGCAGCGGCTTTAATGTGCGAGTTATTGTAAATGGGGCCTGGGGTTTTGCCAGTAGCGCCGGCATGGATATGGTGGAGGCGGATCAAGTGGCAGGACAGGCTGTGCAGATCGCTCGCGCCAGCGCGCTGGTCGCGGGCGAGCCAGTGCTTCTTTCGCCGCTGGCAGCACAAAAGGGCACATATCGTACGCCAATGAAGGTCGATCCTTTTGTAGTTCCTTTGAGCCAGAAAGTGCAGTTGTTGCTGGATGCTGATGATGCTATGCGCAGCGTTAAGGGTGTATCTTTGACCAATGCGATGATGGAATATGCGCGCGAACGTAAAATTTTTATGAGTTCGGAGGGTAGCGAGGTCGAGCAGGAATTATGCGATACCGGTGCAGCAATCAGCGCCAGCGCGGTTGATCCCGAGAGCAGCGAGATTCAGACTCGTTCCTATCCTAACTCATTTGGACGGCAAGCCGGTACCTCCGACTACGAATTTATCGAGGCAATGGATCTGGTCAAGCATGGCGCGCGCGTTGGCGAAGAGGCTGTACGCCTGCTGGCAGCTCCTCAGTGTCCCGGCGGCATCATGACGGTTATCCTTGATGGTCCGCAGACTGCTCTCCAGATCCACGAGTCGTGCGGGCATCCGATTGAACTGGACCGCGTGCTGGGGATGGAGGCGGGTTTTGTTGGCAAGAGTTTCCTGACCCTGGACAAATTAAACGGGCAATATCGCTATGGCTCAGAAATTGTGAATATAACAGCCGATGCCACTATTCCCGGCGCGCTGGGCACTTTCGGTTGGGACGATGAAGGGGTGCCAGCGCAGCGCACGCCGATTGTCAGCGACGGACTTTTTATAGGATATCTTATGTCGCGTGACACCGCTCCCCTGGTAGGGATGAGCAGCAACGGCTGTGTGCGGGCTGATGGGTGGAATCGTCTGCCAATGATTCGGATGACCAATGTGAGCCTTGAGCCGGGCACCTGGAAGTTTGACGACTTGATTGCTGATACCGACGATGGCCTGTATATGAGCATTAATAAAAGCTGGAGCATTGATGATCGCCGCCTCAACTTCCAGTTCGGTGTAGAGATGGCGTATGAGATTAAAAATGGCAAGCTTGGACGTCTCTTCAAAAACGCTACCTATACGGGTATTACTCCGCAGTTCTGGGGTTCGTGCGACGCCATCTGTGGGCCTGCCGAGTGGACGGTGTGGGGAACGCCCAATTGTGGTAAGGGCGAGCCGATGCAGGTTATGCGCACGGGACACGGCGCCGCGCCTGCTCGTTTTCGCAATGTGCAGGTCGGCGTGGGTCGCTGGTCGTAGTTTATGAAAGAAAGGCTGTAGAAGATGTATTTTGATGAGACGAGCGTCCAGGCACTCTTAAAGAAAGCGTTAAGCTATTCGCAGGCGGAGCAGACGGAAGTTGTCTATCAGGGGACGCAGAGCGCGCTGACCCGTTTCGCCAATAACCATATTCATCAGAATGTAGCGGAAAACAATCATGAACTGCGGGTGCGGGCCGTCGTGGGGAAGAGGGTCGGCGTGGCGATTACCAATCGTCTGGACGACGATTCGCTGCGGCGAGTGACGGAACAGGCTTTGGAGATTGCTCGTATTCAGCCCGAAAATCCAGAATTCCACTCTCTGCCTGCCCCGCAACCAATTGTCCAGGCGTCTGGATATAGCCCGCGCACCGCCCAATTCTCGCCCGAAGAGCGGGCACGCAGCGTTGGAGTAATCGTAAAGCTGGCGAAGGAACAAGGATTGGAGTCGGCGGGAGCCTTCTCAACCAATACCTATCAACTGGCTATAGCCAACTCTCTGGGTATCTTTGCCTACGAGCCACGCACTGAAGCCGAGTGCCATACGGTGGTCATGGCAGATGAACAGGGGTCCGGCTATACGCAGCGCATGGCAATCGACGCCTCGACTATCGATTTTGAAGCGATGGCGCGCGAGGCCGTAGGGAAGGCGCAGCGTAGCCGCAATCCCGCGTCTATCCCTCTGGGCGAGTACCAGGTCGTACTGGACGCTTATGCTGTGGCCGATATGCTGCAAAACCTGGTCTTTATGGGGCTGTCCGCCACCGATGTGCAGGAAGAGCGTAGCTTTATGAACGGCCAGTTTGGTAAGCAAATCGCCGCTCCATCGGTCACCATTTACGATGACGGTTACGACCCCTCTGGACTCCCCCAGGCTTTTGACTTCGAGGGAGTGCCGAAGCAGCGCGTGATGATGATCGACCGTGGTATTGCTAACGCGGTGGTATACGATTCCTTTACCGCCGCTCGCGAAGGCAAGCCGAACACGGGCCACGCCTTGCCCGCGCCTAATGTCATGGGTCCCATGCCACTGAATACCATGATGATGGCGGGCGATGCCAGTCTGGAGGAGCTGATCAGGGGCGTTGACAGAGGGCTATACGTAACGCGTTTCCACTATACAAACACCGTTCATCCGGTCAAAACGCTCTTTACAGGTATGACGCGCGACGGGACATTCCTGATCGAGAACGGCGAGTTGACGCGCCCGGTCGAAAATTTGCGCTTCACCCAGAGCATCCTTGAGGCTCTAAGCCATGTGCAGGCCATTAGCCGTGAGCGCATACAATGCACAGACTATCTCCCCGTGGTGGCACCTGCTTTGCGGACTGCGAAATTCAATTTTACCGGTATTACTGGCGAATAGCGCGCTCGCCAGCATCTCATCTCCCTGATAATGCTTCTGCACTATCAGGGATTGTTTTTTGGCAGCTATTGTCAGCTAATTAGGATATTCCTGTTACAACTGGCCTCATTGTAACGTCAAGAATTGTGAGATAATAGACTCATCAACTCGCAATTTATCACGTCAGGAGGCATAAAGTTTATGCAGCTCAGCTTAATTGATATCCTCTTTCTAGTCACCGTTGCCCTGCTCGTCTTCAATGGCCTGCGCAATGGTGCGGTGATCAGCTTTGTCAACATGATTGGCATTCCGCTTGGCATTGGAGTGGCAATCATTTTTGGTCCCTCCTTTACCGCGCTCCTAGCCTCCAACAATCTGCCCGCCGTTCCCCTCATCTCCTATGCTGCGCTTTTCCTGGGAACGGTGTTGGTATTACATATTATTGGCACCATTGTCCGTGGGATTGTGCATAAGATCCCGCTGATCAACATGGGGGATTCGCTGATCGGAGGGGCGATTGGCTTTGTGGAGGCGTGGCTGATCTGGCTGATATTATTAATCGTGCTGGGGACCTTCCTCGGCAGTTTGCAAAACACGATAGATCAGGGATCGCGTATTATTCCGGGGCTCAACATCCAGGTAGACCAGTTGAAAACCTGGCATGACTTTTACAATGGGGCTGTAACCAATAGCCTCTTTGCCAAAGTCAATGGCATTTTTGTCAAAGAACTGCCCAACCTGCCAAAACTTCCACAAGGCTAGCTGAACTTGCGTTCCCCCAGTTAGATAGATACAATAGATATATGAGTGTTTTCTGCTGAAAGAAAATAGGAGGGAATTACGACCAGGCAAGATCGTCTCGTTGATACGGGCGTGAACCGAGGCCCGGAGCGTGCCTATCTTATCGCGGTAGATGCCAGCGATCATGATCGTTTATGGAGCGTTGAGGATTCGGTGAGCGAACTGGGATTGCTGGCACGGACAGCGGGGGCGACGGTGGTGGGAACAATCATTCAGAGGCTTCCCCACCCCGATGGCGCGACTTATGTCGGAAAAGGCCGTGCGCAAGAACTGAGAGAGCTGGAGAAACAACTGGGCTTTGACCTGGTTGTCTGTGATGATGAGCTGACACCAACGCAGCAGCGCAATCTGGAGAAGCTGCTGAACGTGCGTGTTGTGGACCGAACGGCGCTGATCCTGGATATTTTTGCCCAGCACGCACGCACGCGCGAAGGACGTTTGCAGGTTGAGTTGGCGCAGCTCGAATATCGCTTACCCCGTCTGGCCGGTCGCGATACCGATTATTCGCGTCAGGTTGGCGGCTCTCGTGCAGCAAGCGCGGGCGGAGCTGGCGGTGTTGGCGGAGCTGGCGGCGCGATTGGCGTTCGCGGTCCTGGTGAAACGAAAATCGAGATAGATCGTCGCCGCATTCGCAGCCGTATCGCGGATCTAAAAGAAGATATCGAAGAAGTACGTGCGCAACGAGCCGTTTATCGGCGGCGGCGGTCCGCTCGGGCCATTCCCGTTGTTGCTCTTGTGGGCTATACTAATGCTGGAAAATCTACTCTGTTCAATGCCCTGACCGAGGCCGGGGTACTGGTAGAGGATCAGCTCTTTGCTACTCTCGATCCGGTGACGCGTCATGTGGTGTTGCCCGGCAATCAAGGGGCGCTCATCACTGATACGGTTGGTTTTATCCAGAAGTTGCCCACAAAACTGATCGCAGCGTTTCGCGCAACCCTTGAAGAGGTGATCGAAGCCGATATTTTGCTGGAGGTGGTGGATAGCAGCCACGAGAACGCCATTGAGCAGAGCGAAACGGTAAACGATGTGCTGGACGATCTGGAGGCTGGCAAAAAGCCGCGTGTGACCGCACTCAATAAGATTGACTTGCTTGACGATCCGGCAGAGCTGGATACGACGCTCTATCCCAATGCCGTTGCTGTGTCTGCCTTGAAACATATGGGGCTGGATGCCCTATGTGAGAAAATTGCTGAGGTACTGGCAAAAAGTATGGACGCGATTGAGGTGTTGATTCCTTTTAACAAGAGTGAACTTGTGGAACTTTTTCACCGGCGAGGCCATGTAGACATGGAAGAACATGTGCCGGAAGGCACTCTTATTGCCGGGCGTATCCCTCGTTCGCTCTATGACTATTATTCATCTTACATCGCTAATACTGTTGACGAGTAGGTGCCACCAGCCCGTATTTGTGTTGATACTATCTACAAATAGGCAATGACCGTGTATTGCCTAACAAGTGCCTATAAGTGCTATGTGGCTTGTACAGAAGCACTGGATGTGTTATGCTGCTATAAACTGGCGCTTTAGCCTCTCGGGCTAATTAAGGAAGCGAGAAGTGATCTATGCCAGAACGAAAACCGCAAACAAGATTTGTGCCGTTACGCATTCGCTTTCGCTCATTTTTAGAGCCATCGCAAAAAGAGCATGAACCTGCGCAATCCACCAACGGCGTACAGCCAAATGGAGTCGCTACTACTATGCAGTCGAATGGAAATGGACACAATCTAACCCAGAATGGAGTCCCCAATGGGATGCAGCCAAATGGAGTTAGGTATAGCTCACTGCCCAGCAGGACCGTTAATGGGATGCAAGCAAATGACGTAACTCATGCTGTATCATCCAATGGTGCTGCTTCCCATGCAGAGTGCGAAGAGCAGAGACTGGCTTGCATTCAGGAAGAGCAGAAACGCACCAGGCAGGTGAAGGAGTTGCTGCGGCTGGGCAATTTGCTGCGTGCGGACCTGGGTCTAGATGAAGTGCTGCAACATGTTGCCGCCTCCACTGCAAGCTGTACAGGTTTTCGTGAACTGGCTATCAACCTGATCAATGAGAAGGCTGGCTACATCATGTGTGTAGCTTTTGCTGGCTTATCTAAAGAGGATGAAGATCTTTTACGCAATGCGCATGATCCGGCTGAGAAGATAACACGACTGATGCGCCCGGAATTTCGTATCGGCCAGAGCTATTTTATTTCCCACGAGCATACAGAAGCATTTGAAGGCGGCACATCCGTTACTTCTAAAATGCCTGAGGACTATGCACCTGGAGGATGGTATCCGGGAGATGCCCTGCTTGTCCCCATGTTTAGCCCACGCGAGCAAAAGATGCTCGGCTTCCTTTCTCTGGATGCCCCCGAAGATGGTCAGATACCCACTCTGGAAAGCATTGAGGTCGCGGAGCTTTTTGCCAGTCAGGCCGCGATAGCCATCGATAATGCCCGGCTTTTCCAGGAACGTGAGGAAGAGCACGCTGCTCTCGAGCAGGGGGTTGCGCTGCTGAGAGAAGATCTGGAACGTTTACGCGGCGGCGATATGCACACGCATATCCGCTCTTCCCATGAGAAACTGCAACCGATAGCCGATACGCTCAATGTTATGATAGAAGAGATCAACGGCATTTTGAAAGATATGCAGATGGTGGCCCATGCGGTGGATGATCATACGCACAGCGTGCAGCGCAGTTCTGAATCCCTGGTGCGTGATACTACCCAGCAGGAGCGGCAGGTACATCAGATATCGCAGGTCATTAACGATATCGCGAGCATGATGCACAGCGTCTCGGAGCGAGCTGCTATTCTCTCTAAAACTGCTGTCGATGCCGTTGATGTCACAGTTGAAGCGCAAGGAGCCGTTGACCGGGCAGTAGAAGGGATGGGGATGGTTCGTGAGGCGACGATGCAATCTGCTCGCACGATGAAATCGCTGAGCGAGAGCGGACAGGAAATCAATGAAACGGTGCTCGATATCAATAATCTGACCACGCGTATGCACCTGCTCTCGTTGAATGCGGCGATTGAGGCGGCACGCGCAGGGGAGCAGGGCCAGAGCTTCGCTTTGATCGCGAAGGAGATTCGCACGCTGGCGATGCTTTGTTCCGAGGCTGCTCGCAAGATCGATATGTATATCCGCACTGTTCAGCATGAAACAACCGCCGTTTCTCAAAGCGTTGAGCAGGGTACACAGAAGGTCGTGATGCAGACCGAACTGGTGACTCAGACGGGAGTTGCGCTCGAAGCCATCAGTATCGTGACAGAGCAATTGACAAATCTCATCCAGGGGATTTGCGAGACGGCGGAAAATCAGTCACAGGGTTCACAACTGGTTGTCGGTGCTGTCTCCGAGATTTTGCATATGACCGGCGATATTACCCGTCACATGCGCGAAATGCAGCACTCGATGGCTCATCTTGTGGAGCTTACCAACTCTTTACGCTCACGCATGGCTGTTTTTCAACTGTGAAGATAGATCAGCCTTTGCTCAACTCTACCTATAAATAAAATCCCAGGGTGCGCGCTTCCGCATAGGCTTGCTGCGCTTCTGCGTGTCGCCCCATTTGCTTGAGCACTTGCCCCTTGTGATAGTGGAGAATAGCTGCTCGCGGCGCTAGCTGGATGGCTTGCTCATAAGCGGCCAGTGCTGTCTCCTGAAGCTCCAGATCAAAAACTCTTTCATCGTATTTAAGCGATCCGAATTCGTGCTGATCAGTCTGTTGTAACGCTGTGGCATCATTCTCTAAGATCCTACCACCTGATTCGTCTAGTATCATCGATATCACCGCCGAATAAAACACTACTCTCTGTAAGGCTTTTCGCTAAAATATCTACGTACAGCAGTAAACAATTGGAAGTTGGGCGCCAAATTGCTTACTTTTGTACTATCCCCTGCTCGAAAAAGCAACCTGCTTCTACTCAAATAGAACTCCACGGACGGCTTTGTCCGCGACCCCTCATAAGGAAGACGCTGTATTATGACTGATCCGGTCAATACATTTGGATATTCTTTAGATATTCTCTGGAATTTTCCAGAATTTGTCAAGTGGTCAGACGACTATGTCAGGGCTATTTACTTCTTCTTTTTTGCCCCCTTCGGGGGCGAGGGGGGAGAAGAATGAGCGGGGACACCCCGCGCCCCGCAAGGGGCTATGCCCCTTGACCCCCTTTTCTTCAGAGAAGTAAATAGCCCTGCGACTATGTACAAAAGTAGGGGGATCGGAAAAAGGAGTTCCTGGAAAGGAGGTGCTGCTGGGAGGAACAGATTGCCGCTGTTCCCCCTGGTAGTAACGATTAGCGCCGGTACCAGAACTGATCCCAGGCTTGCCAGAAAGTATCGGCGGTTGATGTAACCGTTCTTGGCCCCTCAATGCGCACGCCGGTCTGCCCAACGAAGTCGTGAACGCGGTCGGGCGTTGCCAGCTCCACTTTGAATGTGACCGGTCCGGCCACTTTGTAGGGTTTGGGCCAGTTGCGCATACTTAATGCCTGGGCGGCGTTCATTTCAATTAAAGAGCAGGCATCTTTAGGCGCCATACAACGGGCAGAGAAGCGGCCCAGTCCTTTCTTGACCTGAGCAGTCACGACCTCATCACCAAGCAGGGTGCGTACCTCCCGGCAGGTTGCTTCGTCACCGGAAACGAAGATCGCGGGCACATCCCAACAACCCGCAATTGCTGCCAGAATCCCGCTTTCGCCCACCAGCGTGTCATTAATCCAGGCGTTATACCAGGCTTCCGAAGAAACTGTATGGCAAAGCACGCCATCAGGAGTACCCGCCATTGCATGTGCGCCCACAAATAAGATAGCGTCACAGCCCTGAATAAATGGTTCGATATAACGCGCCCAGGGATACCCAAAGACATATTCCGCGCCCGATTCCAGCCGTTCAGGGTTGAAACTCTTAAAACTATATGCTCCCCCTGCCCCGTGGCAATCGACAACGGTGACTTCTCTAGCGCCAGCCGCGCGTACGCCCCGCACCGCTGCATTCATCTCTTCAGTATAGAGCCTTCGACATTCTTCATAGAGCGCCGTCCCGCCTGTCACCTGTTCCCAGGTCTCGATGCAGGAGATACCTTCCATATCGCAAAAAATGACTACTCGCATTCTATCCTCCTCTTAAATATATACACAAATAAGTAGTAATATGCATAACGAATGTGCCTGCTGGATAGCTTTGTTTCTGGTCATAATGGCGTGTGTTAAGGACGTTTAGATTGCCATCGCTGCTCCAGGCGCTCAAGTCGTTCCTGCTGTCGGGGATCAGGTTCATATTCTCGATAGAAGCGTTTGCCAATTTTCCAGCCGAGAAACCCACAGAGCGCAGCCCCCAACAGGGCGACCGGCAATGTAGCAATGCCAAGATAACCGCCATTTGATAGCAGGATAGAGGTGGTCAGGATGATTGCGAGCGTGAGCAACAGGCCGACGACAATGCCGAGGCAGCAGCCAAGCGGTCCTCCGTTGGTTTCTCCCCGAGCCTCTGGTGGGAGCATTGCTTCAAGGGAAGGCTCCTGCTGAACTGGTAGTTTCAGCTCTTCTTGCTCTGATTCTATAGAGCCGGGAAACCCTTCCTGGAATGGCTCGATCAGGTGTTGCTCATTTTCTGGCGGCCAGGAATCTGAAGTAGACACTGATGTTAATCCTTTGAAAAATAGCTGGACCTGCGCAAAATAATGTCAGGCGTCCAGGCTACTGTGTAATGTTAGAACGTTCCAAACTGGCGATCTCCGGCATCGCCCAGACCTGGAACGATATAGCCAATATCGTTCAACACCTCATCAAGAGCTGCGATATAGATGTCAATATCCGGGTGCGTCTGTGAGAGCTTGAGCAGGCCATAGGGAGCCGCGATAATGCCGATATATGAAATACGGCGTATGCCACGCCGCTTTAAAATGTTGACGGCGTCAATGGCGGAGCCGCCCGTGGCCAGCATGGGGTCCACCGCGTAACATACCTGAAGGTCCACCTTATGCGGGAGCTGGTTATAATATTCCAGCGCCTGGAGGGTCCGTTCATCGCGACGTAAGCCCAGGTGCCAGATCTGGGCATCGGGGATCACCTCGCGGAATCCCTCTGCCAGGCCAAGCCCCGCTCGCAAAATAGGCGTAATCCCTATGCCGCCCGCCAGCGTATACCCCTGCGTTTCTTTCAATGGCGTTTCAATCGTGCAGGCTTCAAGGGCCAGCGCCGCCGTGGCCTCGTAAGCGAGTAGCGCCCCTATCTCTTTCACTAAACGATAAAATTCCGGCGGTTGGGTTCGTATATCTCGTAGCATGGTCATTTTGTGTGCCATCACAGGGTGAGCTGAAATATGCACACGAGGCAGATGAAGCACCTCCTCACGCGTCGGCTGCGCTATTCCCTGCATGGGCAATGGCTGACGACCTTCGTTACTGTTTATATCCGTCATTACAAAATTCTCCTTGTTATCCAGGCTTACGCTTATGAGAAAATTGTATCAAAGTTATGCATGTGCGTCGAATCAGCTCGTGCATTCCTACAAGGCTTCTCAAACGTGGTCTTTTCAGACAGAACGGCTCGCTTGCGAGCCGTTCGAGAGGAAGGTGCTGGCGGTGGGCGCAGCCCACCGCCAGCACCTTCCTCTCCCAGTGAACGCCTTCGGCGCGAGGAGTCAAAGCGTGCAGCGACGTTTGAGAAACCCTGACGGTAGTCACATCTTGAATGACGTTGTCGGTCGAGTATGCTATACTATTCCCGTGTCCTTTTCTAGTGCCCTGAAGCGGATCGAACAGGGATAATGACTCCCACCGCTCCCTGGAGGCGAAGTATAGCTATCAACTCCTGAGGAGTCAAGGGGAACATATTGAGCGTATGGTTATAGGAGCTTGCGAAATTACATTGCACTTGCCGGACTGTCATTCGCTAAAGGAGAAGCGGCAGGTTATCAAATCGGTGATGGCGCGGGTGCGCAACCAGTTTGAAGTGGCAATTGCCGAAGTCGATGAGAATGATCGCTGGCAAATTGCCGTGCTTGGTATAAGCTGCGTGAGCAATAGTGGCCAGCATGCCGACGAGATACTTGGGCGTGTGCAGCGTTATATCGAAGAGTCGCGTCCCGATCTGGTGCTCTCTCATATTGAAACAGAAATAATTAACTGGTAAATCTATGTCATTACAAATGTTACATACCCCCCAGCCGGGTTTGCCGTCCCCTGCTTATGTGCTGGGTGTGCGCGTAGATCGTCTTTCGCAGCAGCAGACCCTTGATGCGATTGAGCAGATGATTGAGCTGCATCATGCTGATAATAGTCTCCCGTGCAAGCAAGTTGTGACAGTCAATCCAGAGTTTGTCATGATGGCGCAGCACCATGCTGTTTTTCGCCAGTGTATCAATCAGGCGGCGCTTGTCGTTGCCGATGGTGTGGGCATTGTCTGGGCGGCGCGCTACCTGCGGACCCCCGTTCCTGAGCGAGTTACGGGCACGGATACCGTAGCCGAGCTAGCCAGGCGTTGCGCTCCTAAAGGCTATCGTCTCTACCTGCTGGGGGCTGCTCCCGGGATCGCTGAACTGGCAGGCGAGCGGCTCCAGGAACTTGCTCCAGGATTGCAGATTGCCGGTACGTATGCCGGTTCTCCGGCTCCTGAGGAAGAAGAGGCAATTATTGAGCGCATCCATAGCGCGCAGGCGGACGTGTTATGTGTAGCATACGGTGCGCCCGCGCAGGAGCTATGGATACGACGTAACCTCTCGCGGCTCCCTGTAGCCGTAGCAATGGGGGTTGGTGGCGCTTTCGACTTTCTATCTGGTCGCCAGCGGCGCGCTCCCCTGCTGATGCGGCAGATGGGCCTTGAGTGGTGCTATCGCCTCTATCGCGAGCCCTGGCGCTGGCGACGAATGCTGGCCTTGCCGCGCTTTGCCTTGCAAGTTCTATTAAAAGGGAGCGGAAAACAATGACACTCGATACTAATGCCTCCCCCGCAGCTACTTCACATTTACGTTCGTTGATTGAGGCCTTTCGTGGCAAGCGTATGCTTGTAATCGGCGATATGGTAGCGGATGAATATCTGATAGGACGTCCAACGCGCATTTCTCGCGAAGCTCCTGTCTTGATCCTTGAATTGCACGAACAGCGTATGGTGCCAGGAGGAGCGAACAATGTAGCTATCAACGCTAACACGCTTGGAGCGAAGGTTTTTCTGGCTGGCGTTGTTGGCGATGATGCCCCCGGCCATAGTTTGCGTCAGGCCCTGGAGGCGCTTGGCATGCACCAGGATGGCGTTGTGACCGATTCCGCGCGTCCCACTTCTACCAAAACTCGTGTGCTCGCAGGTAGCCCGCAACTCGTTCAGCAGCATATTGTTCGCATTGATCGCGTGGACAAGACCGAAGTAACTGAGCCATGTAAAGGTCGAATTATTGATTATATCAAGCAGATACTCCCCTCGATTGATGCCGTGGTGCTCTCCGATTACGAAAATGGCGTCATCAGCCCGGCAATTATCGAGAGCTGTCTTCCCGCCGCCCGCGAACTGGGCAAGGTAGTCGTGGTGGACGCGCATGGCTCGCTGTTTCGTTTCCAGGGCGTGACCGCGCTCACGCCGAACCAGCCCGAAGCCGAATCGACGCTGGGAATGACGATCAATACGCTGGCGGATCTCAACGAAGCTGGCCAGCGTTTGCTTGAGGGTAGCAACGCCAATGGCGTGCTGATTACGCGTGGCAGCGAGGGCATGAGCCTGTTCGAAGCGGGCAAAGCTCCCCTGCACCTGCCGATTTACCGTTTACCAGCAGCCAGTGAGATCGTTGATACTAATGGAGCGGGCGATACTGTCGCGGCAACCTTTACCCTGGCGCTCACGGCTGGCGCGAGTATGACGGATGCTGCCTATCTGGCCAATGCCGCTGCGGCGCTCGTGGTGCGTCGTTTAGGCTGCGCCAGCAACACTACCGAAGAATTGATGCACATCTTATGATAAACAGGATATTACCCGATACTCGTTATAAAATACTGACTCGGCAGCAGCTCGCTGTCGAACTGCATCGTCGCAAGCTCGCTGGAGAGCGCGGTGTGTTCACGAACGGTTGCTTCGATCTACTTCACCTCGGTCATGTGCGTTATCTGCAAGAAGCGCGCAACCTGGGCGATTTCCTGGTGCTGGCCTTAAATAGCGACGAGAGCGTGCGTCAATTGAAGGGGGCCGGACGACCGCTGGTACCTGAGATGGAACGGGCCGAAATTTTAGCGGCTTTGGCCTGCATTGATTATGTCACGATCTTTCCCGAAGCGACCGCCAGCGCCCTGCTACAGTTGCTGCAACCCGCTATTTATGTCAAGGGCGGAGATTATGCCGGAGCGCAGGATACTACGCCTGACAGCAGTCGTTTGCCGGAAGCTGCCGTTGTACAGGCTTATGGAGGCGCTGTTCGTCTTATCCCGTACGTGCCGCAGCATTCGACGACGGAGTTGATTGTCGCCATCAAACGCCTGCCTGACCGCTCTTTATAAGTTGATGCGGCAGATTGTTATGTAGCTGCGTCAGGGGGTAGGATATGCCTGAATTAAGAAAAATAGTGCAGAGATTACCACTTATAGCGCCCAGGAGCGAAAAACGGTATGGCTAAAAAATCTACCAAAAGAAAGCCCGTAAAACAGCGAGATAGCAGCATCGAAGCGATCCCGGTCGCAACCACATCCCCCGAACTGCTAGTGGAGGTGGTCGAAGAGGAGGGGCAAGAAGCCCCCTCAACCGAAGTTGCGCAACGGGCAGGCGGAGCGCCAATGCCGGTAACACCTGCCATAGAAGAGCCAGTGGTTGAGGATGAGCAGGTTGTTCAGAAACTGCCGGTGGCGCAGCATCCGCAAGGAGAACGGCGCGAGATCGTCAAATCCGCCAGCCTGGTGATGCTTGGCAATCTGGGGAGCAGCGTAATGGGCATGGTACGGCAGATCGTCGTTGCCGCTGCCGGGAATGTTGTCGCGGGCGCATTTCTTGCCGCGCTCACGCCAGCTCAGAGCTTCTATGACTTCCTCATCAATGGCTCCGTCTCGGGAGCGCTCATTCCTACCTTCAACGACTATTCCGCCCCCGATAAACGCGACGAATTGCGCCGCATCGTCTTCACCATTGTCAATCTGGTGATCATCGTCACTGTAGCCGTCTCGATCCTGTTTTTCTTTATCGCCCCCTGGCTATTTAACACCTTTTTAGCAGGTGGCTATCAATCAGGAAGCAAAGTTCTGACGTTGCAATTCGCGCAGATCATCTTCTTCTCATTGATCGCGCTTGCCCCATTCTCGGTGCTGCTGGCGGCGCTCTATGCCCTCAAGGAGTTTGGCTGGCCCGCTTTTGCGACCGTCTCGTATCATCTTGGAATTATCGTTGGGGCTATTGTCGGCGCTCTGATAGGTAGGAGCTATTTTGGCAATTATGGCCTGGCCGTTGGTGTGGTCGTCGGTGCGCTAGGCGAAATTGCTTTACTCATTCCAGGGATGCGCAATCAACGTTTTGGCTATATGTTTGTGCTCGATCTGCAGCATCCTGCGCTCCGGCGTATTCTCAAGCTCTACGCGCCCGTTTCGTTTAGTTTTCTGATCAGTATGGGGCTGGTATTTTTTGATCAATTCCTGGCGACAAGTACGCCCTGCGCGGCCTTTATGCATACCCATTGTGGCGAGGCCAATTTTTCCGCTATGAAGCTGGCAACTACCCTGATCCAATTCCCTATAGGATTGGTTGCTGCCGCGCTCTCTTTCGCGGTCCTGCCCACGCTCACGACTCATGTGAGGGAGGGAAATACGGAGCAATTCAAAGCAACCTTGCAGCTTGGTTTTCGTCTGGGTCTGCTGTTGATGATCCCCGCGGCTGCTGGTCTGATCGTCCTGCAAACGCCGATAGTCAGGACCATTTTCGAGCATCACAACTTCGATCAGCAGACTGCCACCCTGACAGCAATGGCGCTGCAAAATTACGCTTACCAGCTCCCTTTTGTGGCGATGGATCAGCTTTTGATCGCGGCCTTTTATGCTCGTAAGAATACGATTATTCCGGTTGTCGTGCTAATGGTCTCTATTCTGGGCTATCTGGCGGTCGCGCTGCCATTCTGGCACACCATTGGTATGCCTGCCCTGGCTTTCGCCAATACCGTTCAGAACTCGCTACACGCCATTATCCTGCTCGTTGTATTAAGAGCGGCGATAGGCCCGATCAATATTCGTCCGATGATCCCGACGGTATTGAAAATTCTGCTGGCGACTGCGGTGATGGTCGCGGTCGCCTGGGGCCTGCAAGCGGTGATGGGCCACGTACAACTCTTCTCGCTAAATACCTTCCTGGGCCAGCTCTCGACGGTCGTGATCGCCGGTGGCCTCGCCGCCGCCGCCTACTTCGCCGTGGCCCTGGTGTTAAAAGTGGAAGAGGTCGGCCTGCTAAAAGGCGTCGTGCTGGCAAAACTGGGCAGGAAGTAGCACAGAGTGCGAAGGAGACGCTTCTTAGTCTCCTAGTTCAAGACCTACTGTTGATCAACCTGCCAGGATGGTTGTGAGCTGAGCTAGACCGTGAACCTTGTTTTTAACAACATCGCTTAGACACGACTTGTCAGTATTATCTCAGCTTCAGCCTGGCGTTGGGAAAAATCGTCGGCCATATCGACATAGGCATAACCGAGACGTTCGGCTTCCTGGCGAATGAACGCGCTCCAGTGTGGCACATCCTGTACAATCTGACGGCGTAGCGCCTCGGGCAGACCACTATACCCCTTCGAAAGTCCTGGAAATTGATCAAAGTGCTCCAGGGTCATACTAGAGCATCCCAGAAATACCATGCGTATTGGATACTGTGTCGAGAGCTGGGCTACCTGCGCTGGCAGAAAATCGACGCCTTCGATCACGTAATTGTCTGTGAGCGAACTGACACCCCAGATGAAGCGTTCCAGATACGGGAAAAACCATTCCGCATTCGCTGTGATGGCTTCGGGAGACGCGTCCCACTTCACTTTAATACCAGTAGCGCCCTTCACTTTCAAAAGCACCATCAGAAGGTCTGTGGAAATCCATCCAACTTTCAATGTAGTGCAAAGCCGTTGAGCCAGGATACTCTTCCCTGCCCTGGGCGCTCCGCCTATTAAATAAATCATGTCAAGCCTCTTGCATGGCTAGCTAAATGCTCTCAGGTCAGAGAATGTGCGCAAACAGGTCATTTTCCCCTGCAACATCCGGCCCCACCCGCGATGCGGCGAGCTGGTAACATTCAGTGCTGCGCCACTTGCGCTGCAAATCTTCCGGCAGGCGGGCGAGCGGTGTATTGGGGTTCATCTGAGTGCGATGCTTTGCCCATGATCGGGCTTTGGTCTCATTCCAGGGCTCGACATCCAGCAGGACGCTAATCTGATCGTCTGGCAGGCCCATCTGATTGATGTCGAAATCTTTGAAAACGCCTTCATAGTTCTGGGCCTGGAGCCAGTCGGCCATCATCAGAATGTGCCGGCGTGCGAACGAGCTGTAATAGAGCTTGGAGACGGCGTGCGCTGGTCCGAGTTCTGGATATTGGGCGGCGTCGGCGGCAGCATGGAATGCGCCGGTGGTGTATTTGTAGATCGCAATGTGATCGGGGTGTCCATAGCCCCCGGTCTCGTCGAAGGTGATCATCACCTGGGGACGGAACTGGCGGATAATAGCGACCAGCTTGCCTATGACCTCGGCTGCGCTGGCCTGAGCGAGCGAGCGCGCATCCTGGTTTTCGGGCGCTCCCGCCATGCCAGAGTCGCGGTAGCCCAGGAACCAGAGGTTGTGAACGTTGAGCGCCTCAACGGCTTCTCGCATCTCTTGCTCTCGCACCTCGCCCAGATTTTCGGGCGTGGCAAGCACCGGATCGGAGATTTCGCCAACTTCTCCCCTGGTCGCGCAGATCAGACCCGTCTCAACACCGAGCATGTTATAGTGTAAAAGTGCGCCGCCAACTAACCCCTCGTCATCGGGGTGGGCGAAGACGCCTAGTAGTCGTTTTGTTGCCATATTACTTTTTCCTTTGTTTGCGACTTTATTGAAGATTCCACTCGTTTTTATGCTGTTTCATCAGACCCGTTCTTTTGTAAACGGCGCTAACTGGGAAGCGAAGGTCGAGACTTTCTAGCTGCACCTCATCTTCAGGCCCATAAGTAAAGAATGCCCATCTGCCCTTTTCACGATGATAGACCTCTATCAGCATGGTCTGATAATTTGCTATAACATATTCCTGTATAGTAGGGTGCGCTTGATAATAGAGCAGCTTTTTACCCCTATCGACACTTTCGGTGCTGGGAGAAAGTACTTCTACAACAACAGATGGATAATGCGTATTATTATCTTCTGGCGCTTCATCACGGGGATCGCAGGTGACTGTGATATCCGGGTAGACGTAACGCGCTTCAGAAAGCTGTAGTCGCATATCGGAGTTGTATACTTTGCAGGGACCGTCTTCTAGCGCTCTGTGGAGAATGCCTGTCAGGTTGGTCGTGAACGTTGAGTGATCGGCGCTACCTCCGGCCAACATTCTTAGCTCACCTTCCAGATACTCGTAGCGTGCGCTCTGGCTATTTCGATCTAAGGTGAGATAATCCTCAATATTGATGGTTGGATATTCACGTTGTGCCATAATCCCTGTCCTTTCTATCCTATAGAAGATAATACAACATTTTGATCGCTTTGTTTACTGCCTGCAACCGTGCAGGTACATTCTATTTTTAGAACGCTTATCCTTAAAGAATAGAATTATTTAGATGATGCTCTATCCTGCTTATAACAAAATGTGTTACACTATGATTAGCATATCAGGCAAAAGGACCGGCGCTCAGACTGCTGGGGGAAGAGCCCGCCTGCCTGCTGGGGCGATTACACGATGTTAAGGAGATATTACATGGCAAGGACTGTGTTAGATAAAGAATTAGGAGAGCTGGACGCTCAGATTGTGCGCCTGGGCTCTCTGGTTGATGATGCGCTGGAGAAGGCTCTTGAGGCGCTGGGGGCTGAGGATCTGGCAAAAGCAGGCATGGTCATCGAGGGTGATGCAATCATTGATAGTTTGCGCGCCGCAATTGAAGAGCACACTATTCGCTTGCTGACCTTGCAACAGCCGCTCGGCGGGCGCGACCTGCGCTACCTCACTTCAGCATTATCCATCGCGGGCGATCTTGAGCGCACGGGCGATGGGGCTGCTGGCATCGCACAGATTATTTTACGTATGGCTCCCCTACGGGGTAGCACCATCCCTTCACTGGAGGTTGATGGCCTTCCTGGCAATAGCAAAAAAGTGCAGGTCTCGGAGACCTCGGCCATGCGGGGAATACTGGAACTGGGTAAAGAGGCCCGGCGTGTCTTACAGGGGACGATGAAGGCTTTCGAGAAGAGCGACGCCAATGCGGCGCGCTACATCTGGGAGGAGGATGATGTCGTTGATGTGCGCTACCACCTGGTTCGTCATGATTTGATGGCAATGATGGAGGGCGCGCACGCCATTCCTGCCCTCCAGAGCGATGCGCTCGTTTTGCAGCGCGCCACCTACCTGCTCTGGATCGCGCATAAACTGGAGCGCGTTGCCGATCATTGCACCAATATCTGCGAACGCATTGTTTTTACGATTGAGGGCGAGACGGAGATCAAGCAATCGCAGGAGACAAAGGCGCAGGGCTAGAGCAGCCCCATACGCCTTTGCACCCTTTATCCTGTAATCGCTTGCCAGAAGTCGTTTGCGATCTGCACATATCCTGAGGGGCTGGGGTGGAAGCCATCGATGCTGACATATTCAGGATGGGTCGTGAGCTGGCTCTGCTGGCTAAAAAGATCCACTATGGCGACAACATAGTGAGCCGCAACCTGTGCGATCCCAGCATTCCAGCGCTGAATCTCGGCGAGCATCTTGCTTTTTTGTGAACTTGAGAGGTTAGAGAAGGCGGGGAGGCGCGTGAGATCCGGCAAATTAGCCATGATAATGCGAGCATGCGTCCCGGCGCGCAACTGCTTGAGCAAGGAGTCAAGATCTTGCATATAGCTGCTATAAGGGACGCCCGCTACAAAGTCGTTTGCCACCAGCCAGATGGTGATCAGGTTGGGCGACGTTGAGAAAACGAGAGGCAGCTCTTCGCTCAGCGCCTGGTGCAGGTGGATGCCGCTAATGCCCAGATTGATGACGTGAGATCCCTTAGGAAGACGGTTCGCCACCAGCGGTACATATCCCTGCGATCCCGGTTGCGCGCTGCCTATACCCACAGCATCGGAGGCTCCCAGGGCGACATAAACCACCGGACCCGAGAGTAACTGTTGCGCGGTTATCGGCTGTGTGGGCGCAGGTGTCACTTTAGGAGTTGGCGGAGTAATCGTTGCTCTGCCAGTGCAAGCCGAACTGATGATGGCAATGAGCAAAAGGGCCAGCGAAACAGTGTAATGCTGTATTTGTCGATGTTTATTCATAAAACCACGCTTTGCAAGCAAAAAATAGTAATCTCATCCTTCAATTATACGATATCTATTTAGTCCACGCGCGGTACGCGAGCAAGAATCTCCGCAACCACTTCATAATTGATTGTGCCCAGGCGCTCTGCCGCCTGTTCTGCTGTCAAAGCGGCTTCGCCCTGGCGTCCAATTAATACGACCTCGTCCCCCATGCGCGTTTGTGGGAGATGCGTTACATCAACGATGCATTGGTCCATGCAGACGCGGCCCAGAATAGGAGCCTCCTGCCCGTGAAGCAGTACCGTTCCCCAGTTGCGGGGGGAGCGCCGAAATCCATCAGCGTACCCCACGGGCAATATTGCTATGAGCGTAGGGCGGTCGGTGATGTAGGTACAGCCGTAGCTGATGCATTCTCCTGCCGGCACCATTTTCACCTGGGCCACCTGCGTTTTAAAGGAGAGTGCGGCGTGGAATCCTTCCGGTAAACGCACTTCGGCTGAGGGGTCCAATCCATAAATGGCGATACCTGGCCGGACCATATCGAAATGCGACTCGGGCAGGCTGATGGTGGCGGCGCTGTTGGCGGCATGAACGATGGGCGGGCGCAACTGCTGTTCTTCCAGGGCGCGCAAGACCTGCTGGAAACGCTCAAGCTGCCTGCGCGCGTGCTCCTGGTTGCTGGCATCGGCTGTGGCGAAATGGGTATAAATGCCCTCGTATTCCAGTCCTGGCAGGGCTCCTATTGCCTGGACCAGTCTGACCACTTCCGCCACCTGTTCAGCTCGTATACCCAGCCGTCCCATGCCGCTATCAACTTTGATATGCACCTTGACGGTTTTCCCCAGAGCAAGCGCGGCTCGCGAGAGACTCTGAGCAGCTTCAAGCGAGTAGAGTGTAACGGTCACTCCCAGGCGAACCGCCTCGCGCATCTGCCAGAGCGGGATGTAGCCAAAAACGAGAATCGGGGCTGCAATACCAGCCTCGCGCAGCGGCGTGGCCTCGCTTACCGTCGCGACTCCTAGCATGCTCGCGCCGTTGTGCAGCACGGTGCGCGCAACTTTCAAAGCACCGTGACCGTAAGCATCGGCTTTGAGGCTGACGAGCACCTGAACCCGGGGGCCAACCAGCTCTTTGAGTCTGCGCGTATTGTTGGCGATGGCGCTCAGATCGATTTCGACCCAGGTGGGCCGCTCCGGGCGCATCACCACGATCTGTTTCCAGCCCGGAGTCTGGCGCACCAGCTTTTCCTGCGCCTGCTCCGTTTGCGCCATCAGTCGTTCGGTGACGCGCTCCATACGCATATCTTCCGAACCTTTGATCAGAATGACATCAGGTGTCCCGACCTGCTCTCTGGCCGATCTTCCTGGTTCGATGAAGCTGCGCACCGCCGCCGCCGCGTCTTCGTGGGTTGAAGTCACAACGACTCGCTCCTCCGCCAGTCCGGCGCGCTTTGCCTCTGCCGCGATTATGGCTGCTCGTTCGCCTCGCGTCACCAGATAGTCCACGCTCTGCGCCGCGGCATCACCTATCATGTGATGGGCCTCTTCCTCGTAGCTGCCCAGGCTGAGCATGTCACCGAGAACGGCGATACGCTGACCTGCGGGGAGTGTTTTGAGCGTGGCCAATCCCGCGAGCATACTGGCTGGCGTGGCATTATGGCTATCATCAAGCAGCGTCGTGCCATAGATGCCCGGGAGCGGGTTAAGCCTGCCCGCAAGCGGGCGAAGCTGCTCTATCGCTTGTTGAAATTCTTCTGCGTTCATCCCGCAAATCTGGCTGACGTAACAGGTTGCCAGCATGGTTGCAATATGATGCGAGCCGAGAAGATGGGAAGCCAGCCTGACAGGGTGTTGCAGGGGAATACCTCCCTCTTCGCTGCCCGAAAATAGGCCACTAACCCCTGCCCATGTGACCTGAACATCCTGCACCTGAGATGGCGCAAAAGCATGATAATGAGCGATATCATGCTTTTTTGCTATATGAGCGAGCTGTGCCTGTATCAGGGGATCGTCCTGGTTGAAGATCGCTCTTCCACCATCGGCAATGGCGGAAAAAAGCGTGCCTAGCTCGTCGGCAAAGTGCTCAAGCGAGCCGAAATATTGCAGGTGCGCGGGGCTGATATTGGTAAGAATGCCGATGTGCGGGCGCGCAATGCGACAGAGAGCCGCAATCTCTCCGGGGTGGTCGCACCCCAGCTCCAGGACGGCATATTCATGCCGTTCTTCCAGCCGTCCCAGCGATAGGGGCAATCCCAACAGATCGTTGTAGTTCTGCCAGCTTCTAAAGGTTGCGAAATTGCCGGAAAGCATGCTGGCGATGGCTTCCTTCGTGCTGGTTTTGCCGACGCTGCCGGTAACGGCAATAACCGTCGGGTGCCACCGTTCGAGTATCGCCCTGGCGTAACGCTGTAAGGCAAGACGTGTATCCTCGACGAGGATCGTCGCGATATTGGCCTGTTCAAGCCTTGTCTGCATCTCGTCGGGAAGAGCGTTGATAAATCTGGCCTCAACCAGCAGCCCTGCCGCTCCACGCTGCATCGCATCAAACAAAAAATCGTGTCCATCGCCCCGTTCGCCGCGCACTGCTACAAACAACTCGCCCGGTAGAAGCTGACGGCTATCGTGGCTGAAGGCATCAAAACGAGCCTGCGTGCCAGCGTATCGCAAAACGCCATTGATGGCGTCCAGCAGGTGATCGAGATAGATCAATCTCTCCTCCGACCGTAGGGGCAGGGCTGGCCCCTGCCCTGAAACGGGATAATCCTCTAACCAGGGCAGGTCTTGCACCTGCCCTTCTATCCAGCCGACCAACGCTGCTGTCGCGCTAGCTGCGCTCAGGTCGGCTGCAAGGAAGGCCCCTACATTTACCTATAATAATCGTCAATCTGGCGTGAAAAAACATCTAGCGAGCCAGGACGTACTGCATTCCCCCCATTTGCTTTACCATACCTTTTAACTCCATTACTGTCAATGTGGCCGAGACAAGCTCGGCTGACAGCGTAGACTCGCGAATAAGCTCGTCGATGTGGCGTGGATCGTGGCTCAGGAGCGAGAGCAGGGTATGCTCCTCGGCGTTATCGGGAAGAATCGCCTGGGCCTCGACGTGCTGGGGGACCATGAATAGATTCAGGCTAGCCAGAATGTCTTGCACGTTTGTGACCGGGTGCGCGCCGTCTTGAATTAATTTATTGACCCCGATCCCGCCCGGTGAAAAGATCCCGCCGGGAACGGCAAAAACTTCCCGGCCCTGCTCCAGAGCCGAGTTGGCCGTGATGAGAGCGCCGCTTTGATGGGGAGCCTCTGTGACCAGTACGCCCAGCGAGAGGCCGGAGATGATGTGGTTGCGGGCGGGAAAGTTGCCAGCTTCTGGTCGCACGCCCAGGGGAAAGGCGCTGAGTAGCGCCCCCTGACCGGACTCGACAATGCGCCGCGCAAGCTGATAGTTGCTCGGTGGATAGATAATATCCAGACCGCTCGCCAGTACAGCGATGGTTCGGCCTCCCGCATCCAAAGCTGCCGTGTGGGCAGTAGTATCAATGCCCAGCGCCAGTCCGCTGACAACCGTAATCTTGCCTTTAGCCAGCTCGCAGGCAAAGCGTTCAGTAACCTGGCGCCCATAAGTACTCATCTTGCGCGTGCCAACAATGCCCAGCGCATATTGCCGGTCATCCTCCGTCAGCGTGCCACAGACGTAAAGGACAGGGGGCGCGTACTCGATTTTTTTCAGCAATGGGGGATATGTTTCGTCTTTCCACGTAATGATGCGGATGCGCCTCCGCTCTAGCTTTCCTAGCTCCTCTTGAGGAATAATGGTTGCGCGCTGCTGTAGAAATGCCTGAATCGTTCTTTGATCAAGGCCAATG
The DNA here is from genome assembly GCA_035650355.1 of Ktedonobacteraceae bacterium. Taxonomy (GTDB): domain Bacteria; phylum Chloroflexota; class Ktedonobacteria; order Ktedonobacterales; family Ktedonobacteraceae; genus DASRHT01. The sequence continues at coordinate 121,723 of DASRHT010000031.1, read as the reverse complement.
GCGATCAAATCTTGCAAGCTTGCTTGCCATGCCGCTGCCACGTCGTCATCAAAGAAGTCAAGCAGCAATTTAAAGCGGACCGGGCCGATGCCGAGAATCCGGCTGAAGGCGATCCAATACGCCAGTTCTTCTAAAGATAACGCCTCGGATGGATAGTAACGGGCATGTCCTTCAAACACTACCATCCCACTCTTCTTCTTGCCCATCGAAAGGTCACTCCTGTGATACCCGTTTATCGGGTGGTCGATTCAAATATTCTTGATTATAAGTAAATGGGGCAGCCGCAGTTTCCCTTTCCCCCCCATAACCGCTACCTGGTGGTGTTGCCGCCGGCGCTCTCCAGGGTCCTGGCTGTTGCATGCTGGCTGGTCTGGCCGGCTCCTGCCGCTGGGGGTATGACCACGATGTCGGCGGGGATGGGGGGGCGGAATAAGCCGCCGGAGTTGTATAGGGATGATTGTTATTAACCGGCAATGGGGGCAGCGTGCTGTTGATAATTTGCTGCGCCTGCCTGGCGAGCTGGTTGCTGATATGGGCCTGGCGCTGATAGACCAGCAGGCCGGTAATGCCAATCATCGGCAGGAACGCGAGCAATAGCCCCAGCAGGATGAGCAGCGGCTGCGCGCTATCAACGGTGCTGGGCTGGGCCAGGGGGGTATGCTGGGTGAGCGGTGTAATCTGGTCCGGTGGCAGGATCGCCGGCTGGTTGAGATACAGGTGCCATTGATTTTCCAGATGAGATGCGTCTATGCCTAAAGCCTGGACCAGGTCCTCTCCAAAGTCCTGCTGTGGATTGCTCATATCCTTAATGAGGAGGGCCATTTTGTTACGTCCAAATGTATTGAACATATAGTCAACAAGATTCCAGCTCTGGGCGTAGGCGAGATAGGCTTTATCTGCATCGGCAGGAAAGTAAAGAGAGATATCGCGCAATGAAATCAGTGAGTGGTCAGCGAGCGCAGCTTTCAGCCTGTTTGTGAGCGCAGGCTCTTTATAAAGCTGATTGTAGACGGCCATCCCTTCATCAAACCAGATGGGGGCGATATCCTGATAGGTGAGTTGGTGGAAGATGAGGTGGGTCAGCTCATGTGGCATATCGCGCCTGAGCGTGTCATCGACCAGACTATCGGCAACGATAGATGCCTGGTTGAGCGAGGGGAAAGCGATACCTCCCACCCATTCGTAAGACTGTGGTGGCAGCGCACCGTGGAAGTCCTCATTGGACTGATACACCCAGAGATCGATGGGGTGTTGTAATCCACCCCCTAGATTATCACTAATACGTTTAATGTTCGTGCTGGCCTGGGCCAGGATAGCCTGACCAAAATCTTGCGTGCGATTGTACCAGTGTACCTGTAGCAGCCCCTGTGTTGCATGCTGCCAAGCGAAGCGAGTATCGACCACCTGAAACTTTTGCGTATTGTCGGTGTGGGTATTATTCGCGCTATCTTCAACCCTCCAATAGTAAGTGACCTGTGTTCCAGGCGGAGCAAAGTTGTTGCTGGTCATGGCTTCATGCCAGTGTAAAGTGACTGTTGCGGCTGGTGTGGGAGCGGTAACGGTATGTATCTCCTGAAACCCTCTAGAGGCATACATGATATAAATGGTCGCTTGCGTAATGGGGCTGCCGGTATCGTGCGCACTCATCTGAAAGTCGATGCTTTGGGGAAAGTTGAGAGTGTCGGTCTGAGAAGTAACGGTGATAGGATCTTTAAAAGCCAGGGCGTTAGCGGAAAAGAGAATGGGCGAAAATGCAGAGAGAAAAAAACAGGCCCAAACAAATTGTAGCAGGTGAAAGCGCCGTGAAAACATAAGAAAAGACTCCTCTCAACAATAGACAATCCGCAACCATATTGTACATGATTTGGCAAGGTTCTGCCTGTGCTTTAGTACACATTGGCATGTGTTGATTGCGAGGCGGTAATGGCGAATGGCCCGAATTGGTGATTATGTTAATGTGTTTCATCTTGTCCGTTGAGCTAAGTAGAATCGGGGATAAGCGGATATTTGGCAGGAAAAGTAAAAAAAGGACTGTATCAACGAGTTAAATGTTGTGATGATTGAAAATCCTTCCGAAAAGCAACATATAGTTCTTTCTCGAACAATCATGAATGTGAGGATGTACTTTTATGAATGATTGGAATCAGCAACCTGGTAACAACCATCGTGCTGAGAACAATGGTATCCCTCATTCGGGTAACCTGTTGCGCGATTACAACCAGCAACACAATCAGCAATTTCAGCAATTTTCACCGGCTTCCCAGGGACAGCAGATGCCGCCTCGTACCGGACTATTATCGTCGCAATGGGCGCAGGAGCCGGTCTCTCCCCCTGTATCACAATCTGGTGGGGGATTGCCTTCACAGGGCTGGATGGCTAATACGGTGCAGATGATTCGCGGCTGGTCCGGGAAAATGGCGGTGGTGGCCGGACATAGAAATCAAACGCCACCGCCACCGGAGCCGCTGGTGCTTTACCACCCCGGTTCTGCTGAGATGGCGGAAGCGAAGCCGAAGCCGTGGAAGCGGTCGCGTTCGCTGCGTCTGGCTATGCAGCGACGGCACCGCCGCGAGATGCGCAATTATAGCCTCAGGAACGCGATCATTATTTCGCTGTTGCTCTTTCTGGTGATCTTAGTCTCTTCGGGCAGCGCCTATGCCTATGGCTATTACCAGAGCCAGTTACCGGCAATGCAAAGGATCGCTAATCAGCAGATTTCGCAGACGACGCATATTTACGACCGCAATGGCATCTTGCTCAAAGATGTCTATGATAATGGCGTCGGCGGCGGACGGCGCGTGCCGGTTTCCTATAAAGATATTCCGCAGGTGATGCAAGATGCGATGATTGCGGCGGAAGATCCCACCTTCTGGCAAAATTCCGGCATAGATCCGCAAGGTATTCTGCGAGCGGCGGCCTGTGGGGGGTGCAGTGGTGGCAGCACCATTACGCAGCAGTTGATAAAAAATATGAGTAATCAGAAAGCTGATTCGCTCAGTCGTAAGATACCCGAAGCGACGATGGCGATTGGCATGACGCAGCAGTACCCCAAGTGGAAGATCCTGGAAATGTATTTCAACGTCTCCCCCTTTGGCTCGCAGGATCTGGGAGTCGAAGCGGCAGTTGAAGAATACTTCCATCTCATGCCACAATGCGATAAGAACTTTAAATGCACCCCTGGTATCGCGCAGCTTGATTACAATCAACAGACGCATAAGCACGACCCGCTGCTGGGTCTGGCACGAGCTACTTTGTTAGCCGCCATGCCCCAGAATCCGCCTGCATACGATCCCACACTGGGAACAGAAAACCAGCAAAGGGCGATGGCGCGCCAGGTCTATGTATTGAACCAAATGATGGTGAATGGCATGTCGGTGGATGGGTTAGGTCCAATCACCGATGAGATTGCGCAGAAGGTTTCTGACCTGACGGCAAAGATGACTTTCCAGCGCTACAATGCATCGCAAAAAGATCCCCACTTTGTACAGTGGATAACTGATCAGTTAGAGCAAATCCTGGGCACAGATGCTGTCTTGAACGGCGGCTTCAATGTTCGCACCACTATCGATGCCAACATGGAAAATTATGTTGAGCGATCCGTGACGCGCCACATCACGCAGCCTGACTTCCAGATCTTTCCTTATGCGCATTATGCAACCCTGAACAAGGATAACAATGTTAACGATGCTGCGGTGGTAGTGATGAATGCCAAGACCGGTGAAGTTCTGGCGATGGATGGCAGCACCGACTATAACTCCAATGATCCGAAAGTTGCCGGGCAGAATAATGTGGCCGTCTTAGGCCGCCAGCCAGGTTCAACCTTCAAGCCCATCGTATATGCAACCGCCTTCGAAATGGGCTGGTATCCTGGAATGGCCCTCACAGACGTAAAAACCGTCTTCCCCGTTCCAGGTTATAGTACGAAGCCACCGACTGACTACGGTGGCACATATGGCGGAGGCGATCACACGATCCGCGAAGAATTAGCAACTTCCCGCAACGTTCCAGCTATTAAAGCGTTAATGTTTGCCGGAGTTGATAACGTTTCTAATATGGCTCGACGCCTCGGTATTACCGCTCTGGATACTGGTAAGGTGAAATTTGGCCCTACAGATGTTTCGATGGCACTTGGTACAGCCGATGTTCCTCTGATCCAGATGGTGGGAGCTTATCAGGTCTTTGCCAACAACGGAGTGCGTATCCCGCCGCAGGGTATCCTGGATATCTGGGATAGTTATGGCAATCACCTCTACCATTACACGCCGCCGCAGGGCATACGGGTGCTCTCGCCGCAGGTGTCGTTTATGATGACCTCGATTCTCTCTGATGAGCCGTCTCGCGCTCCAGAGTTCTTCAATGACCATGAGCTGTCATTTACCGATCAGGACCCGACCTGCGCGGTAGAGCGAGTATGCGCTCATCCCGTGGCCGCTAAAACCGGTACGACGGACGACTTTAAGGATAACCTCACCATAGGTTATACTCCTGATGTTGTCGTTGGAGTCTGGGCCGGCAATGCCGACGACGAACCGTTTACCGGCAATGTCGTGGGTATTACAGGCGCTGCCCCGATCTGGCATAGCGTGATCGAACGCGCCGTTGGCTATTGCCCACGGGAGCAGGATGGAACGCCCGGTGTCCCCTGCGGAAACTTTGATCTCGGTTTTAGGCCGCAACCATTCCCGTCTGCACCTCCCGGCATCCATCTGGCCACCGTCTCGTCTGCAACGGGCCTTCAGGGTACAGGCACGCAGGACTGGATCTTCGATGGCGAAGATCCCATGCAACCAGGGGTAACGGGTAATAACAATAACAATCAGAATGGCAATGGCGCAACGCCAACGCCAACGCCGACACAATAGACCTATCAGGTACACTACTTGATGTTTGAGCACAATCGTCCTGGTTGCTAGAAGCCCCTATAAGCTCTTCTGGCGACCAGGACGATTTTTGCTCAATCAGTTGATGCGCTGTCCTCGTCGTCTGGATTCGAGCCAGGGCAAGGGCATATCTTTAAATATGCTGTTTCGCTATTTTCGTACTAAAGCAATAAATAATACTTCAAGCAGAGAAAATCACTTCTCACCACTTAATCAGTTTATATTTTAGCCTCATATTATATTGACAAATGCTTATGTAGCTTGTATACTTATTTTAAGCTTTTTCATATCTTGTATTTAGGAAAAGGATGAACACTCTGCTTCCTGAAAATAGCTCGTCTCTTAATTACCTCAGAAGAAGCTTACATTTTTATTAGAATGGAGCGCGTTCCGTGATTCTCTGTGTTCATTGCCCTGGCTTCGGGACTTAATCTGGCCTGCTTTTTCCCTTAATGGCGTTGCTAACTCCACATCATGGCAACTCATAGCCTTGAGGGGATATTTTGTCATATAAGCCAGCTACCAAGACCTTACTTTTTCCTAAAGGGATCGTTTGCCCTTTTTTCCTGGACAGGCATTAAATCATCGCTGATTATCTTTCTCGTGCTTCTTATTGTGACTCTTACATTGTTCGACAATAATGTCATTTTTCAAGGTACCGCGATTAGCTCATACTGTGGTGCCATCAGCTTCGACAGGTGGAACCCCGAATATCGCGAATCCCAAAACGGGAACCACTTCAGTGATTCACCTTCCACCACCGGTGAAGGCGAAACCTTTTACCCCCGCGAAAACGCAGCAACCCATCAATCGCATCTTTCGGCCCTCGATGAAGCCCATGATACTGGATCTTGACCCTGTAAAAGGTGCTCATGCTATCAGTAGTGATAATAGTCTGGAAGTAACCGTACCCGCAGGCGCGATTACGAACGCCGACATAGCGAATATGGCCCCTGCCAAAAACGGCGTCCCATCTAAATTGTCTCTGCGTGTGACGCAAATCGCACCGGGCAGTGGCTCTAACACTAGTGGAGGCGTTGTCTCCTTTGGCACATACAAGCTAGAGGTCATTGATGGCGCTGGCAATGTTGTTGCTCATGGTCTCCGCCAGCCAGCTCATCTGCAGTTCCACCTGGGGACAAAACCTATTGTCTATGATGTGAGTAAAGCCTTTGTGACCATCAACGGCGCGATGCCAGGCGGCACACATACCACGGGTGGCACGATTCAACTGCCAGTAAGTTTCGACCAGAAGAACAATATACTTGCAACCGATATTCCGGCGGATGCCAGTTTGCAACCGGTCGCCCCTGGCGCTGGAGCGCAGACATTTGTTCCCATGACACAGGCTATGCCTCTGGCACAGGTATTCCCGGAAACCGTCGTTTCGTTTAATACCTATGCTCCCGTTGCCGTCTTTGGTGGCCCCAGCTCATTAGAAACCAATATGAATGTGGGGGCATTGACGCAGGGTGTTAAAATTGATGTTCCTCCTGGTCCGGCAGGGACACTGCCCGACCTGACCCTGGCGTATAATAGCTCTGTCGTCAATGATCAGCATAGTGCTCAAACCACAGCCACCTGGGTTGGGGAAGGCTGGAATATGAGCCTGGGCTCTATTAGCTGGTCAGAACGCAATGTGCATTCCGACTTTACCTCTCCCGACTGGCGCAATACCTGGACGATGACCGATCCGTTTGGTACGACCTCGGAGATCATTCCGCCCAATGCGACATTCTCGAACTATTATGATGATACCGTTTTTCCCATTACAGCCGGGCCAACATTATGGCATGCCGCGAACGAGAACTATGCCAAGATCGAATCGTTTCAAAGCAGCTTTGCCTTTCCCTACGGGGCGAACCCTCCTCCCATAACGCATCCCCAGTGTTTCCGTGTGTTCTTGAAAAACGGCGTCATGATGGAGTTTGGCTGCACCGCTGATTCCATCCAATATTATGTGGTACCCAGCGGGGGAATCTTTCAAGGCCAGGCCATCAATGGCGGCACTTACTTTCCGGTGAACTGGATGGTGGATTTGATTACCGATCAAAACGGTAATCAGGTGCATATTAGCTATCAGGCAGACACGGAAACCGGTACGAACAACTTGCCTTATACCCGTGATTTGCAATTGAACACAATTTCCTGGGATGATCCGACCTGCGTCAATGCAAGTACGGCGTGTAGTCCCTGGAATCCTCATTCCCGCGTTGTGTTTAATGCCAGCCATACCCCCAACCCGTTTGACGAATACGCCCAGCGGGTGCAATACGGGTGCGAATACACGCTGTGATGACCCGACCGATCAGGGCATATTAGCTCCCCTCGTCATGGGAACTCTAGTGCTCAATGATATCCAGGTGCAGAATCTGGTCGGCTCGACCTGGACCAACCTGCGCGATTATCAGCTCAGCTATGAGGAATCTGGGCCAACCACGATCACTGATCCGGTGACCGGGAAAACGGAATCAACGTCAGGTATGTTCGACCTGACCAGAATCCAGCAGTTTGGCAGCGATGGCACAACTGCCTATCCGCCAACTACCTTTGGTTATACCACACAGACCGAGTACTATGAAGATAGCACCTTCTTTCCATTCAGCCAGAGCTTTTGTGGTCCTAGCTGGAATACGGGTGGCAATGGTGGTACCTGCGATTTGTGGAGTCAGAGCTACGCGGGCAATAGTCGCTATTTGTCCAGCATCGATAATGGTCAGGGGTTGAATCAGCAGATCACCTGGGAAAATGCCCGCAGCAATACGCATGGTTCTGCTTCCCCAAGCGATCCGTTTTACTGTAATACCCATCAGTCTGGCTATCCCTGTAACTCCGCTGATGATCAGGCGTGGAGCCGCATTGTCGTACAGAGTCGCACCAATACAGTACAGCAGATTACTCAGAATGGTCAGGGCGGAGCGCAAACGACGACACCGATCACCAGCACCTATGTCTATACCTATGTTCAGACGTATCCATTGGCTGCTCAGGAGTGCGGCGACTGTGTTGCTGGCATGTACTGGGGCAATCAGAATGATGGCGATTTCCTGGACTATTATAATGGGAAATTCATGGGCTTTGCCCAGGCGTCGGTCTCTAATCCCGATGGGTCGGTAGAAGTTGATAAATACTACTCGACGATGGGCTGGGGCGTCTATGACACGAGCCCTTCACAGGGCATTACCTGCCCAAGTTCGAATTTGCCGCCAATCGTCACGACGTGCCAGCTATCACCCTGGTGGAATATCGCGAATGTTGGTCATGGCCGGGCCTATGATGTGACGTATTACGACACCAACGGTACGACGCTGCTCAAACATACCACCGCGACGTTTCAGGCAGTGTGCCCACCCAGTGGCGTGGCCGGAAGCCCGGCAATTAGCGGCTTTGGGAATTTTGATAACATGCTGATCAGCGAACTGGACTATGACAATCCTGTCGCGGTCTGTGATGTGCAACAAACCCAGGCAACCACGACCATGACCAATGGGACCGGCAGTAGCGTCATTGCCACGACGAACTATACTTATGATGCGCTGGGTCGGGTGACGCAGACCTCAACGACAAGCAATGGAGGCACGCCCACAACCGTCGTCAACCTGACGTCGTACATCTGGAATGACGCGGTGACCGCTACCAGCACTGGCGCCAGTGGCTTCTATCTGTTGACGAGCAAAGCCTTTACGGCGACACAAGATGGCAACGGCAACCGTGTGAGCTGCCAGTACTTCGGCTACGATGGGATGGCGAATGCCACCGGGCTGAATAGCGGGCTGACACGCGGCAATATGACAACGTCCAATAGCTACGCGAACTGTGGCACTAGCGGCAATAACTATACCCCGAGTGGATTGCTCAGTACCGGTCTGGGTTATGACACGACCACGAGTAACGGCGGTAAAAATACTGGCAACCTGGTAGGTATGACAACCCCGAATGCCAACGCGAGTATTGCCACCAAAAACTGTTCCACACTCGGCGCGTCATATACGAATTGTCGCAGCTTTGACAATACGGTCACTGACTCGCTAGTAACCGGAAGCTCAGCGCAGACGTTGAATACAAGCGCAAACTATTCGGGGACCGTAGGTAATGGCTTGCAGCCTGCCACGACCACCGATCCCAATACTAATCAAACCAGTTATACCTACGACAATCTGGGGCGGGCGCTGACCACAACGCTACCAGGCAACACTTCGGGAACGCCGAACACCTCTATGGTCTATGCCAACTGGTGTATAGCAACCGGAGCACAGACGCCCTGTGTCGAAGAGGATACTATCACGTTGCCCGATCACACAGCCCCGACCACTACGGTGACCACGCGGAAATTCTATGATGGCAATGGTCATCTGGTTGAGATGCGCACGCCAGCGCCAAATGGGCAAGATGTCGTGCAATATACGTTGTATGATGTCCTGGGTCGAACTGTGAAAGAGAGCAGGCCGTACTATGTGACTGCCTATACCGGCGCAGCAGGTTCAGCAGCGTTCTCACTGCCAGACACATCACAGGCGGTGACGGTCACGACCTATGACGGGTTGGGACGAACCAGGACGGTGACCGATCCTCTGTCGCATGTGACGACCACGCAGTATAGTGTGGTGTGTAATCCGGCCAGCGGCGATACCGGTTGCTACGAGCAGAAGATCACTATTGATGCCAACAATCATCAGACCGACGTTTTGACTGATGCTCAGGGTCGCGACGATTACGACCGCAAGTATACTGGCAACAGTACATATGCTGTATATGCGGTGACGAGTACGATCTATGACGCGGCAGGCCATGCGGTTCTGGTGACAGGCCCAACGGGCAAGGTGACCCTTACCTTGTATGACAATGCAGGTCGATTAGTCTCAAAGTCCGATCCGGATCTGGGTGACTTTGCCTATACCTATGATCCCAATGGCAATCAGATTGAAACGCAGGATAGCCGATCAATCGGGCGAAATCTGATCCAGAATCCTGGCTTTGAACAAGGGACAAATGGCTGGACGCTGGCAGGCGCAACGCTGGCGAACAATAATGCCAATTCGGGAAACAATTTGCTTGCGTTGAGTACCAGTGGCAATACCGCAAGCCAGAGCGTAACCATTCCAACTACGGGTACCTATTCCCTGTGTTTGTTTGAGGCGTCAAATGTGACCGGGTCAACCTTGACCTTAAATGTCAATGGTATACAGCGGGCGAACATGGCACTGCCAAGCGGAACGACCTATACCCAGCAATGTTTACCCAACCAGGCGCTCAATGCCAGCGATAGTGCTCAAGTTGTGGTGACATCGGGTGGTAACTGGTTAAACATTGATGACGTTCGTCTGGCGCTCGTCCCGGCAACTCCTACAGGGACCATGTTCTACTGCTATGACAATCTGAACCGTAAGACGGCTATGTCCGCCACAAGCAATACCTGTGCCAGCCCATTAGCGACCTGGAGTTATGATGCAGGCACGAATGGCAAAGGTCAGTTGACGGGAGAGAGTTTCAGCAGTAACGGCGTCTCTGGCAGTTATGCTTATGGGTATGATGGGAACGGGAATCAAACCACCTGGTCGATGACCATTGGCGGAACGACCTATCCCTTTACGACCACGTATAACGATGCCAAACAGCCAACAAAGCTGACGTATCCTGATGGAGATGCGGTGACCACCTCATACAACAGCCAGGATTGGTTGTCAGGGATGTCGGAGACGTTGAACAGCACGACCAACACTCTGTTGAGCGCAATAAACTACCAGAACGCAGCGGGGCAGCTCAAATGCCATCGAGTGCGCTGGTGGACAATGGTAACTATCAATGGAACCTGAACTATGATGCCCTGTTCAACCCTATCGAGCAGCAAGTTCAGAAAGTCAGCGGCAGCGTGACGCTCTTTGACCAGACACGCAGCTATGATGCCGTTGGCTATGTCAACACCGTAAATACGACGCTGCCAGCCGGAACCGACCATCAAATGTTCTGCTATGATGAGATGAATCGCCTGACCTGGGCTGGCTCGACAGGCACTGCTCCCTGTGGTACACTCACGGCAGGCACGCTCACAGCCGCAAACTACCAGCAGAGCTACGCCTTCGATACACTTAATCGGCTGACGACAGGTCCGAGTGGAAGTCAGACTTATGGCGATCCAAACCATCTGGATGCTGTGACCAGCGCGCCAGGGTATACCGCGAGCTATGATCTTGCTGGCAATATGACTACGCGTAACGGACAGCCACTTTCATACGATGCCTTGAGTCGTCAAACGAACTGGCAGAATACCGCAACGAATCCAACGCAAACTGCTACGTATGCCTACAATGGCGAAGGCGAACGGGTCCAACAGGTGGTGACCAATAGCGGCACCACGACCACGACCAATTATATTGGTACGAACGAGGAGGTAAGCACCACAGGCTCGACCACGACAACCACTAAGTATTACAGTATCGGCGTGGCATTGGTAGCGAATGTGAACGGAACGCTATCCTATCTGGTCAAAGACTTCCTCGGTAGCATCAGCATGGCATTAGATAACGCTGGCAATGTGACCGCTACAACGTTGTATGCGCCGTATGGAGCAACCTGCTACGGCACGGGCATGATGCCAACAACCCGCAGCTACACGAGCATGGTAAGTGACCCAAGTGGGTTGTTCTATGACCACGTACGCTACTATGATGGCGGGGTCGGCCAGTTTACATCAGCAGATACCATGCAGGGGCTAAACAGGTATGGGTATGTGGTTGGGAACCCTGAGACCAGCATTGATCCTACAGGCCACTTCAACTGGAATGGGACCCATATCAATTGGGTACAATGGTGGCCGTTCGATTGGGATGGGGTGATTCAGATGAACCTCAATCATGAGGACATCGTGCATATAGTCTTCGCTTTCCTCTTCCCCGGGTATTTTACAGGTAGTGCTGTGTGCAATATAGCCGGGGGGTTTGTGGGTTTTCTGTGTGCCCTCTTTATAGGATACGACCTCTCGATACAGGATTGGCTGGAGAATCGCATATGGGACTTCTTCTTACGTGACGTTTCCTATGGCGTTACTTTCCAAATTAGGGCCACTCACAGCTGGACCTATCATGGTTGCTGGGCTTGGTCATGGTATTATTATCGCTGGGTATGGGATGTTTTTTGTTGGAGATCTTATGATCAACACTTGTCACTCACGTCTTGGTCCTATTACGGGCCCTAGGAAAAGTTTGAGCTTTTCCTGAGATCGCTTTTGAAGACGTAAGAAGTGTAGCTCATGGCTGCTCCCACGAGCTACACTCTCCCTGCCTTCGTTGTAACGAAGGCAGGGGACTCTTGAAAAGAGGTAGTTTATCTAAGGAGCGGTAGCTTGAAAGGAGGTGTATTGCGTTATTACTACTACTATCAAGAGCAAGTGGGCGTCACATACCGTCATCCGCTCGCCTATCTTGAAAGGAATCGGAGCGTGCTGTCACGTTTCTTTGAGAAACTGGATTCACTATGAGCCGTCGCTCTTGTCATCACAACCGAGCCGATTTCAGAGACGGCATCGCCAACTTCTTGTGAGGTGCCCGTCTTATCACAATTGACACTAATGGACTATCAAGTTGGTGAACGAGCGAAAGTATGCGAGCTTCACATTTCCCAGCAATTTATGAATAAAAAGAGTCATTAGTTAGTGGAGGTGTCCATCCTTATGCATAAGAAAATCATTGCTCTCCAGCTCCTGGGAGGTCTGGCTCTCTATACCGTCACGTATATTGTCTTTATCTCAAGGATCCCGGGGTCTACTTTTTTAAGACCTGTATTTCCGAAAGACGCTGATGTATTTATGTTTATCGAAGCATTGGTGCTCCTGCTTGGAGGTATATTTGTACTCCTTGGCACGATCAACTCTTTGGTGCAACAGGCAAAACATCGGCAGTGGGCGTGGTTTGTTTTCACGATCCTTTTCGGTCCTCCTTGTACACTCCTCTGGCTCCTCATGGCAAAGCCGAAGAAGCAAGAAGTGAAAGGATGACCCTGATGGGCAGGAAGACGCTTGCAATCCTTACGCTTATCGGTCTGGGATTATTCCTTGTAGGCATTGGAACCTTTGGAGTAGCAGCAGCAGCAACAGCAGTTTACTGCTCTTCGCCCAACTGTCCCCCACCAAGTGTCCCACCGGGCCCGCCACCAACCTGGGTGATGGTTACTTCCGCTATTGGGGAGGTGCCGCTAGTAGTCGCAGTCGTGTTACAGATCATTGCCTGGATTGGAGCAATGACCAGGCAAGCGAAGCGGCAGCAATGGCTCTGGTTTGTATGTACTCTCCTTTTCAGTCTGATCTGCCTATGGCTCTATCTCCTTACCCCACCAGAGGCTCCGAAGTCGGTCTACGTCCAGCCAGAACGGCCCATCTATCAGCCCTACACGCAGGGCGATGGCGTGCCCCAACCTGGGGTCTATCAGGAAAGCAGGCAGCAGTACCAGTATCTGGAACAACAACATCAATGGCAAGATGAAGAACCGATAGTAATATATCCACAAGAGTAAGAGATATTGTCGTTGGCCTCCAGCTTAAACTCAGAGCTAATTGACAAAAGTCGGAGGAAGATGTGAGATCCAGAATAAAAAGAGGCTGAATAACTGATGAAACGACGAGTACTCTCCACTTTTGTGTTGGTTATGGCCCTCTTCGTGTTTGGTGCAAATACCTATGTGCTTATTGCACCCCTCGTGCTTGGTCCAAATGCCTATCATGATAATCCATATTTTAGCTTTATTAGGTGGGCGTCAACGGGGGTACTACTCATCGTCATAGCGATTGAATGGAGGTATCGGTGGCCAGGAAAAACGATCCTGGATGTGTTCTCGACTCGTACAATTGTCCTGGTAATCATCATAACAGTGGTGCTGCTCCTTATAGGGGTTCTTGTGGCCCTTCTAGTAACGCCTGGTACGCAGTAGTACCATGAACCCGTAACGGACGTTTTTTCACCTCTGAGGAGAATTCATATATTGCCATCACGTCTTTGGGAGACTTGATAGTCTCTCAAAAGGAGCAAGGATGAAGTTTACAGCTTACATTATGGTTGATCGCCCACCGGAAAAAGTCTTTGACTGGATGTTTCAGCCACAGCACATCGTTCAATTGGTCACCAGGAAACCTCCTCAAGACCTCATCAATAGTGGACATGTCCCTGCACATTTGAGCGAGCGAGTCGCTAAGCAGCGGCTATTGCAGGAGGAAGCCGAAATAGCAATTGAGATCAAGGATCTATCGACGCCAACATTACAAGTAGGGACAACGTTTTACTATAGTATGGGACTACAATATCGGTCTACAGAGTCTCCAGACTGGAAATATCTGACCTCAGGCACTATCACCATAAAAAAATCTACCCCACCCACATCTTTCACATTTGCAACAAAAGGTTTTTCGCTATCTGCAGAGCATCATCTGGCTTTCCAGGCTCGACATGAAGGGACCATTATCACCTATCACCAGTCGATTCCCTTTGGCAAGCTACAGCTAAAAATTGCATCTATTATGGCTCCTGGATCGTTCCAGACTGTTTTGTTTAGAAAAGGGGCGGTTCCGTTTGGTAATGAAGAAGTGCAGCAACAACTTCAGCATCTCAAAGCACACATGAAGGCTGAAATTGATTAGGCTGCGTTCATCAGTCATTTATAATGGTAAGGAGTAAAAATGAAGTCTACGGCTCATGTTGTGATTGAACGCCCGCGAGAAAAAGTCTTTGACTGGATGTTTCAGCCTCAGCATATCGTTCAATTGGTTACGATAGATCCCACAAAAAGCGAACCGAGTTATGCGCATATCCCTCCCAGCCCGGAACTTGACGAACATATCGCCAAAGTGCGGCGAATTCAAGAACAAACCGAAACAGTAATTGAGATCGAAGATCTATCGACACCGACTCTGCTCGTGGGGACAACATTTCAATACAGAATGGGAGTAAGTAGCCAGTCTGAAGAATTCCCAGCATGGAGGCTTTTGAGTACAGGCACTGTCACCGTAAAAGCCTCCAACCCGCCTACATCTTTCACATTCACAACGAAAAGATATTCGTCTTCGAGCAGACATTCAAAGTCTGCGGAGCATCATCTGGTTTTTCAGGCTCAACAAGAAAGTACCATCATGACCTATACTGAATCGACAGGTTCTGGCAAAATAGGATTGATGATAGCTTCTGTCGTTGCTCCTAGAATGGTTACCTTTGGCAATGAGTTCTTTCGATACCGGCTCACGCATCTCAAGGCTCAAATGGAAGCTGAAATTGTCTAATACTCTGTCTGGCTTGATTTTTGTAATATGCTCTCCCAAAAATAAAAGAGCATAGCAGTTTTCCCTTTCAGCCTGTCTCATAGGTAAGGCTCTTGACAATCCCCTTTCGAGAGTGCTATTCTGTACTTGCAGTCTCGTGGTGAGAGTGCTAGCAATCATAGTTGACAAATGTTGTATCATCCTATCCATAGCAGCAACGACGCTGTGGCGGGAGGGGTACGCAAGGGGTCGCAAGGTTTTATGACACCATTAAGTCAGCGCAAAGAGCAGATTTTACGCGCGCTGGTCGAAGAATATATCCATACTGCCACTCCGGTCGCCTCTGAGACGCTGGTGCGCAAATATGGGCTCCGCTTCAGCTCGGCAACCGTGCGTCACGAACTGGCGGGACTGGAGGAGGCGCACCTGATCCAGCAGCCGCATACTTCTGCCGGGCGCGTACCAACAGACCTGGGCTATCGCTATTTTGTCGAACATCTGATGCTGGAATCGGCTTTAACGCTCGACGAGCAGCGGCTGATTCGTCATCAATTTTACCAGGTGCAAGACCACCTGGATCAATGGGTGGGCCTGACTGCCTCGGTGATGGCGCGTCTCTTGCACAGCGCCGCCGTCATGACGCAGCCACGCTCCATCGAGGGGCGGCTCAAGCACTTCGAGGTGCTGGCTGTCACGGATTTTTCCGC
This sequence comes from Ktedonobacteraceae bacterium, assembly GCA_035650355.1. Classification (GTDB taxonomy): domain Bacteria; phylum Chloroflexota; class Ktedonobacteria; order Ktedonobacterales; family Ktedonobacteraceae; genus DASRHT01. Next base: position 105,899 of record DASRHT010000031.1, on the reverse strand, counting down.
GCACCTGGTGCTGGTCCTGACCGATGGCACCGTCAAGCAGCAGCGACTGCTTTTAGAGACGCCGATCCAGCAGGAAGAGCTAAGCGCCTTTTCCGTTCAGTACAATCAACTGTTGCAGGATAAGCGCGCAAGTGAAATTAATGATGTGCTGGCGCGGGCAAATCTCTCGTTACCTGAGCGGCTGATCGGGCATACGATTGTGCGTATTCTGGAGCAGCACGGCGAGATGTTAAGCGATGTTTTCTACCATGAAGGAGTGATGAATATTCTGGAGCAGCCGGAATATACCCGCCTGGGGCCGGAAGAAGAGCGCAGCGAGCGTGTCCGCAAGGTAATAGAGGTGCTGGAGCAAAACCGCTTCCTGCCCGCGTTGGCCTCGCATCTGCGTACCTCACACGGTGTACAGGTGATCATTGGCGGCGAGAACCAGTGGGATGAGATGAAGGATGTGAGCCTGGTGGTATCTCGCTATGGAGAGGAAGGGAAGGTGGGGGGATTGCTTGGTATCGTTGGTCCCACGCGTATGCAGTATGGTCGAGCCATCGCCGTTGTGCGCTACATGGCTAAGATGATGGATGAACTGCTGGCCGAGTACGGCTACGAGTAGGGGCAGGGCTTGCCCCTGCCCAAAAGATCCTGTCGTTGCCCAGCGTTCTAGCATCTGCTCAGAAGCGGCAAATAAAACAAACCAAACGTGACAACCAAATAACATACAAGTAATTATAATAGTAGGAGGCAACAGTGCCAAAGGTTATTGGAATCGATCTGGGAACCACGAACTCGTGTGTCGCGGTGATGGAAGGCGGCGAGCCGGTCGTTATCCCTAACGCGGAAGGATCGCGTACCACGCCCTCGATTGTAGCCATCAACAAAAATGGTGAGCGTCTCGTCGGTGAAGTGGCAAAGCGCCAGGCTATCACAAATCCTGAGAACACCGTTTATTCGATCAAACGCTTTATGGGCCGTAAATTCGATGACCCGGAAGTGGACCGCGATAAGCGGCTTGTCCCGTATAAAGTTGTGCGCGCCAGCAACGGCGATGCCTGGGTAGAGGTGCAGGGAAAAACCTATAGCCCGCCTGAGATTTCAGCTATGATCCTGCAAAAGCTGAAGTCCGATGCGGAGGCGTATCTGGGAGAGCGGGTCACTCAAGCGGTGATTACCGTTCCTGCTTACTTTAACGATGCTCAACGCCAGGCGACGAAGGACGCCGGCAAGATCGCCGGTCTGGAAGTGCTGCGTATCATCAACGAGCCAACGGCTGCATCGCTGGCCTATGGCCTTGATAAGAAAAAGGATGAGCGCATCGCCGTTTACGACCTGGGCGGCGGCACCTTCGACATTTCGATCCTTGAACTGGGCGACGGCGTCTTTGAAGTCAAAAGTACCAATGGCGATACCCACCTGGGCGGTGATGACTTTGACCAGCGCATCATCAACTGGCTGGCCGATGAGTTCCGCAAGGAGCAGGGCATCGATCTGCGGCAGGACCGCATGGCCTTGCAGCGTTTGAAAGAGGCGGCGGAGAAGGCCAAGAAAGAGCTATCCAGCTCAATGCAGACGGAGGTCAACCTGCCCTTTATTACCGCCGATGCCAGCGGCCCCAAGCACCTTACCATGACGCTCTCCCGTTCGAAGCTGGAGCAACTGGTTGAGGATCTGATCGAGAAGTCGCGCGGCCCGGTGATGAAGGCGCTCGCGGACTCCAGCATCCGCCCGGGCGACATTAACGAGGTTGTGCTTGTCGGTGGTCAGACCCGCATGCCCGCCGTTCAGACGATGGTGCGGCGCATTTTTGACCGCGAACCCAACCGCGGCGTGAACCCGGACGAAGTGGTGGCTGTCGGCGCCGCGATCCAGGCAGGCGTTCTGACCGGCGATGTCAAAGACGTGCTGCTGCTCGACGTGACCCCGCTCTCCCTCGGTATCGAGACCCTCGGCGGCGTCTCCACGCGCCTGATCGAGCGCAACACCACCATCCCGACGCAGAAGAGCCAGATCTTCTCCACCGCCAGCGATAATCAGCCGAGCGTTGAGATCAACATTCTGCAGGGTGAGCGCGAGTTCGCAAAGGACAATCGTTCACTTGGTAGCTTTATCCTGGATGGTATTCCACCTGCTCCACGCGGCGTCCCACAGATCGAGGTCACCTTCGACATTGACGCGAATGGTATAGTAAATGTGTCGGCGCGTGATAAGGGAACCGGTCGCGAGCAGAAGATTACTATTGTGGCCTCCAGTGGTCTCTCCAAAGATCAGATTGATCGTATGGTGCGCGATGCCGAGTCCCACGCGGCTGAGGACCGTCGCCGCAAAGAAGAGGTCGAGGAGCGTAACCTTGCCGATAGCGCGGCCTACCGCTCTGAAAAGAGCCTGACCGAGCTGGGAGATAAGCTTGCGGCGGACCAGAAGAGCGAGCTTGAGTCCAAGATCGCTGATGTGCGCGCGGCCCTTTCGACCGACGATATCAGCCGTATCAAGGAAGCGCGCGAGTCTCTGGAGCAGAGCTTCTATAAGATCAGCGAGTCGATCTATCGTCAGAGCGGGGGACCAGGGCCAGAGACCGATGGCGGCCCTCATACTGAGGAGCCAAAGGGCGCTCACGATGACACCATCGAGGGCGAATACAAGGAAATGTAGCAAGAGCAAGAGGCATCCCTCGTGGGTGCCTCTTTAGGCAGATATACTATCGGGGTTGTTTTTATTTTACGTGACGATGTAATCTGGTATAATGCTACCAATTGCGTCATTGAGCAAAGTAATACGTGTTAAATCCAGTTGCGCGGATAAAATCGCGCCCTGTTGCTTACTAATAAAGGACCAGTAGATGGCGGCAAATAAACGAGATTATTATGAGGTGCTGGGGATAGCTCGCACCGCAACGGACGACGAGGTAAAAAAAACCTTTCGTCGCCTTGCCAAGCAGTATCACCCGGATACGAACAAAGAGCAGGGAGCGGAAGCCCGCTTTATTGAAATCAATGAAGCCTACGAGGTGCTGAGTGATCCGCAGAAGCGTGCCGCCTATGATCGCTACGGGCATGCCGGACTTGGCAACGGGGTGGGTGCTGGCTTTGGCGACTTTGGTGGGTTTAGCAGCATCAACGACCTGTTTGAAACCTTCTTCGCGGGCGCTACAGGCGCTCAGCGTCGTTCGGGCCCGCAACGCGGCGCGGACCTGCGCTACGATCTGACCATCACCTTTGAGGAAGCTGTTTTTGGCTGTCAAAAGGAAATAGAGCTTCCGCGCTGGGAGACCTGTCAGAACTGCCGTGGCAACGGTGCGCAACCCGGTACGTCAACAACGCGCTGTTCCGCCTGTCAGGGTTCAGGCGAGATTCGCCGCGTCCAGCAATCGATCTTTGGTCAGTTTGTCAACGTGACAATGTGCGAGCGCTGCCGGGGTGAGGGGCGCGTCATCACGACCCCCTGCGAGAAGTGCCGCGGTCAGGGCCGAGTGCGCAACAATCGCCGCGTGGTTGTGAACATTCCCGCAGGCGTCGATGACGGTATCAATGTGCGCGTAACCGGCGAGGGCGAGGTTAGCTCGCGGGGTGGCACCCCGGGCAACCTGTATGTGATCCTCACCGTCAAGCCGCACCCGTTCTTCAAGCGCCAGGGCAATGATATTGTGTTCGATTTGCCCATCAGCTTCACGCAGGCCGCGCTCGGCGATGAGGTTGAAGTTCCTACCGTCGATAGCAAGACGACGCTGCTGAAGATCCCCGCCGGTACGCAGAGTAACCGTTCCTTCCGGCTGAAAGGTCTGGGAGTGCCGGTCGTCCATAGCAGCGCACGGGGCGATCAGCACGTCATTGTGAAAGTGGTGACGCCAACCAACCTGACGGCGGAGCAGAAGCACCTGCTTGAAGAGTTTGCTCGCATTGAGAAAGAGCAGAACGAGCAGAACGATAAAAACATTTTCCGCAACCTGTTTGAGAAGACGAAAGACGTATTCCAGTAACCTGCTAGATAAAAAGGGCAGCGCGGCGTTAGCGATCTGCCAACGCCGCGCTGCCCTTTTTTGGCGCTATCGTTCGCTATCAGTCTGTGGCGGCTTGCGCACCTGGACCTAAGGTTGCAATTACCGCCAGGTGGTCGCTTGCATGATTGCCTGGTATCCCTTCCCCTTCTGTAATCACATCGCACCTTACTAATCGTGCGGCCAGATCAGGGCTGACGAAGATATAATCGATGCGGCCAGCGGGCAGCGTGGCGGGACAGGTGAAGCCATGTGTATATGGATGCAGATGCCGGTAACAATCGACGTATCCCGCGTTGCGTAAAAGCTTGATGCTGCCACGGGGCGCGTAAATGGCGGCGGCGGCATCAAAAAGTGTGCTTAGCACTCTATTACGGGGAATGGCCCGCAGGAGCGGGTTGAGGATGCGCAGTTCGGGTGGCACAACAACGTCAAGATGGGGATGTCCGTCGGCAAGTTTATGCCCCTGGCGACGTTTATCCAGCCATGTAAGGTAGCGTAAGAGCAAATGGGCCTGGAATGGATCGCCGGGGGCAAGCGAGTTGAAATCGCCCATCACCATATGCGGTTGCTTTTGCGCTCGTAATGGGGCCATAATGCGCGTTAACTCCTGGGCTTCGCGCAACCTGATATGCCCCCCTGCCCTTCCTCGATTGAAAGCCGCCGACAGGTGTGTGACAAACGCCGTCAAGTGCTCCCCGTCCGCTTCCTCAACGCAGACCTCCAGCAATGGTTTATTGAGAATGCCCGGACGTGGGTGAATATGTGTATGGACGATGGGGAAGCGCGTCAAAAATGCCAGGCGGTAATCATGATGATGAGTCGCCTCTCCCCCTAGAACAAGCTGCATGCCCAGCGTTTCCGCTATTTCTTCGATGATCAGCGGCTTTTGCTGCATCCCTGGATGGGTTGCTTCGACGATACCCGCGATATCAGGCTGTGCCGAACGAAGAATTTTTGTCAGTTCATTGATGCGCCGCGCCCTGGCCCCGCTCGCTCGCGCATTATAACCACCCGTGAGAATATTATAAGAAACGATTCGTGTCATTTTTTCTCCTGATAGAGCACCACATAGCGCCCTCCTTTTGAGAGTATAGCACCGTTATGATCGCTTTGTTAATAAGCATAAGCTAGTATTCGGGAGACTTCCAATCCCCTGGGAGTGCATTTAGCTTCCATCGCTACGGCAATTTCACTTGCGCCTGCCGTGCTCGCACCGGAGGCGCGAGCACGGTTTTTCTTCTGTGATGTCAAAAAATGTGCGGAGCACATTTTTTGACATCACAGAAGAAAAAGATTTTTGAACGCCGAAGGCGCGATACCTCGTGTATGAATCATGTAGAAAGCATGCAAACCTTATGCATTCTGGGGTGGCTAAGGACGAATGTTTCATCGTTTGCTAAATTGTTGTGTTTTGACGAAAGGTGGTTAAGGTCGTAGGAAATTTATAGTATTTTTTAGCCCGTTTTCGCATAAAAGATTGACGGACCTCTGTCTACTTATATAGACTCACAGATAGAGAGTAAAATGTAGGTTAGTAACGAGGTAAATTCATGTCACAGTTTCACTCTATCCGGTCATATCAGCAGAATATCTCTGATAGGATGGGAGAGCGCTATTTAGAGCCTAACCAGATTACCCCGCCGACAGCGTTCACGCCCGATAATGCTTTTGCCGAACAGTATCCTCTTATCACCACAGACCAACTGGCTGCTATTTCGCAGCAGAAGCGAGTGGCGCAAACGGACCAGCTCAGGCCATTGCCACAGCCGTTCCAGGATGCATCGACCGCGCAATCGTTGCTTAGCGCGTTAGAGGCAACGATTACTCCTACGGGCCGAGAACCGGTGGTGATCCCGGGTGCGAAAAAACGGGTGAGAACTGGACGGAAGGCAGGCCAGGGACGACGCCTGCACCCACACCTCCGCTCTGGCATTGTGATCATGGCTATTGCCGTTGTTCTGCTCATCTCGCTGCTCTCACTGACCCCGCTTGGCAAAGGGCAGAGCCTGTTTCGCCCTTTCAGCAACATGGCGGACTGGGTAAAGGCGCAGCAACTGGGCTTGAATATGATGGGCCGTGATACAAACAATACCCAGGCCAACGCGCCTCTGCCGCCGATGAATTTACCGATGAGTATGTATATCGCCATTGCGCGGCAGGATGCCATCAACGCAGGCATTAATCCAGACTATTTTGTGCGCCAGATCAATCAGGAGAGCGGCTTTAATCCCAACGCCGTGTCGCCAGCAGGCGCGGTCGGGATCGCTCAATTTCTCCCCAGCACCGCCGCCGGCCTGGGCATCAATCCGTACGATCCAATCCAGGCTCTCAAGGGAGCTGCCCAATACATGGCAAATTATGCGCGCCAGTACGGCGGCGATTACGCTAAAGCTCTGGCCGCCTACAACGCGGGCAGCGGCACTGTAGCCAACGCCGTGCGGCTGGGCGGAGTCAATTGGATGAATTATCTCCCTCTTGAGACCCGTAACTATATTCGCATCATTATGGGAATTTAATCATTTTTTCGTATAGAAGAGTGCTTGCCAGTTTTGCGTCGCAAAACTGGCAAGCACTCTTCTATACTTCTCCTTCCTTGACTTTTTTTTCCCCCCAACATACAATTTGATATATCCATATAGAGATAAGATAGCGAAACATGGTTTCCCATTTAAGGAGAGATTGTCCATGACCGCTCTAACCCCGACTTTGCAGAGTGAAGAGGCTCTGCTTAACCGCATTCGTAAGCAGCAGCTCATCGAGTCTATAGAGCATATGAGTCCGGTGTATCTTGAGGGCATGAAGCGCATTCTGACCGTTTCTGCCGATACCGAGCTGATTAGCTCGCCCGCTTACTATCACGCTGCTGTGCATGCTCCATCCCTCAATGCCTTTGGTTCGGCCATCTCGATTATTCAAGACGAACTGGGGCATGCGCATATTGCCTATCGCCTGCTGCGCGATCTGGGGGTGGATACAGAAAAGCTTATCTTCGAGCGTGAGCCGCGCAATTTCAAGTATCCCTACGCCTTTGATGTGCCGCTGGATAGCTGGGTCGAGCTGGTAGTGGCAAACGCCTTCTATGATCGCGCAGGCTATACGCTGCTCGGCGATGTCTACCAGAGCACCACCTTCGGCCCCTGGAAGCGCGCCCTGGTGAAGGTAGATAAAGAGGAGACCTTCCACCTGCGTCACGGCGAGCAGTGGATGCGCCGCTTAAATAAAGATAATAGCGGCCACGAAGAACTGCAAAGGGCCGTTGACTGGATGTTTTTGCTGACCGTCGAATGGTTCGGTCTGCCCGATGATCTGAAGAAGCACACGGAACAACTGGAGTACGGCTTTAAAGGGCATAGCAACGACGAACTGCGCCAGATCTGGATGTCTACCGCCGTGCCGCTCTGTAACGAGTTGCAGCTCAAAGTTCCCGTTCATTACGATGAAGAGCAGAAGAAGTACGTCCTCGACTGTCCCTTCCCGGCCCACTTCGATGCCAAAGCCAAGCACTGGCTGCTTGAGGATGGCGCCTGCACCTGGGATGATGTGATGAAACGCTGGAAGGGGCGTGGACCGAGCAATGAAGAGTTCGTTGGCATGGTTCAGCGCGGCAAAAAAGAGATGCTGCGTCTGTTGGAGCAGGATGCATGACAACCACTTACCCATCTTTGCAAACGTATCCGCGCGATCACACCTCCTGTCCCGCCCTGTGGGATGCCTTGCGCGAGGTGATGGACCCGGAACTGCCCATCAGCGTCGTCGATATGGGCCTGATCGTTGATCTGACCCAACACGAGGGCGTGGTTGATCTCAAGCTCACCTTTACCGCGATGGGCTGTCCGGCGATGGACTTCATCATGGATGATATCCGCGAACGCCTGTTGCAGGAACCCGAAGTGAGCGAGGTCAGGATCGAAGTTGTCTGGGACCCCGTGTGGACAAAGGCGCGTCTGAGCGAAGAGGGGATTGAAATTATGCGGACCTGGGGAGTATCGGCATGAGTAATACAATTGTAGAAGCAGAGAAAAAGTCGCGGCGTGATGCGCTCAATGAGAGCTGTGTCTGGCTGGTTTACGCGCGCCGCAAATATGACGAGCCGCTGCACGAGATCGGCAATGTCATGGCCGATGATGTAGAGCTGGCAAAGGTCTATGCCCGCAGCATTTACGACGAATTTTCGTGGATTGAGATGGTGCTGATACCGCGCGCTAGCATCGTCACAGTGATTGGAGCGTAGAGTATGACGACAACAACAGGGCTCGATCATCCAGCATTATTTGCTGTACTCTCGTCGCTAGCCGATAATAAGCAGGCCATCGGACGCCGCTACGCCTTCTGGTGCAATGGCGCGCCCGCCTTAGAGGCAGCCGTTGCCGCAGCCGCGATGACACAGGACGAACTGGGGCACGCCCGCACGCTCTATCCGTTGCTCGAAGACTTTGCTCAGGGTCAGGCCGATCCCGCGCAGATCGAGCCGGAGACGCGCACGCTCCATTATCACGTTGCCTTTCTCGACCAGGATTTCCAGGGCTGGACCGATTTTGTGGTCACTAACTTCCTGCTTGATACGGCCATTACCACCTTTTTTGAGGCGGCCCAGAACTCCAGCTACGAGCCTCTACGCCAGCGCGCGCGCAAGATCGTGCAGGAGGAGCGCACCCATGAGGCGCATGGCGAAGGCTGGGTGCGACGACTTGCAAAAGCAGGTGGTGCGGTGCGGGCCGCGTTAGAACATTCACTGCAACGGCTCTGGAACGAGACGCTGTGCTGGTACGGTCCCGAGGATGATCAGGCGATGCAGCAACTGTATAAAGAGGGAATTATTGATACCACGCCCGATGAACTGCGCAGCCGCTACCTACAAAAGATCATGCCCACCCTGAATAGCGTCAACCTGGAGGTCCCCGTATCGTTTAACGCGAACGCGAATCGATGGGAGCCGTCGCAGTCGTTGCCCTGGTCGCAGTGGGATGTAGCGGGACGAAGGCTTGGGTGATCTGTATGGCGATGGGATATAATACCAATGGGCCGCAGAGCGGGGAAAGGGAGACGCAGGTCGCCTGTCCTTACTGCCGTTCCACCGATACCGAATTCTTCTCTTTGTTCGGTCAGCAACTGTTGACCGTGCAATATTATTGCAACGCCTGCCGTACACCTTTTGAACGCGTCAAGGATGATGACGTGTTGATAGACTACGCAGCACGAAAGGAAGATCAACCGTGACTACGACAACAGAACGCACGCTGGTAAATTACAGTGTAACCGAGGGGATTGCCGTCATCGAGCTTACCAACGCCCCGGCCAATACGTATAGCTATGAGATGATGCGCCAGTTGGATGACGCCATATTGCAGGCTCGCTTCGACGAGAATGTTCATGTGATCGTCGTTCGTGGCGCGGGCGAGAAATTCTTCTGCGCGGGCGCCGAGATCAGCATGCTCAATGCCGTAACGCCGACCTTCAAATATTATTTTTGCCTCCACGCCAACGAGACTCTGACGCGTCTTGAGCAGACGCCCAAGCTAGTAATTGCCGCGCTGAACGGTCACACCGTCGGCGGCGGCCTGGAGATCGCGCTGGCCTGTGATATCCGTATCGCGCGCCGCAACGCAGGTCGCGTCGGGCTGCCAGAGATCAACCTGGGCGTGCTCCCCGGCACAGGCGGCACGCAGCGTATGGCGCGCGCGCTACCCAAAAACAAGGCCATCGAATTGATGACCGAGGGCAAGCTAATGACCTTTGAAGAGGCGCAGGAGCTTGGCCTGATCAACTACATCTACGAATCAGAAGGTTTCTGGGAGAAGGTCATGGAATACGCCAGGACGTTCTGCCCGCCCAATCGTGCCTCCAAGACCGTTGGGCGCATCAAACGCTCTGTGCAGTCCGGCTCCGAAATTGCCTTCTCCGAAGCCCTCGCCCTTGAGCGCGAACTCCAGCAGCTCTGCTTCCAGGGCGAAGACGCCAAAGAGGGCCTCGCCGCCTACGTCGAAAAGCGTCAGGGAGCTTTCCAGGGCAAATAATAGATATATCAACTTGATTGAGTGCTCGTGCGACATACGCCGCACGAGCACTCAATCAAGTTGATAAAATAATAGGAAAAATCCATGCCAGATCTCCACATCCGCTTACACAAAAATATCCTCTGGCTGATCCTGAATCGCGACCCCCTGAATCCGCTCACCGCTGAAATGCTTGGCTCGCTGAATGGTGCATTGCGTAAGGCTACCGGGCAGGCACCCCATCTTATCGTGATAACCGGAACGGGCGAACGCGCCTTTTGTGCAGGCGTGGATCTTCCTGATGACGCTGAGGAACACAGGGCGAAGTTGCTGCGTGAGGCCAGAGAGACCTGCGCCCTTTTTGAAGAACTGCGAGCATGCGGCATCCCCACAGTGGCGCTGGTCAAGGGGAGCGCGTATGGAGCTGGCTGCGAGCTAGCGGCTCTCTGCGATACCGTGATTGCTCGCGAAGACGCGCTGTTTCGCCTGCCCTCGGTCAACGCCAAAGTTTTCCCTTCTGCCACCGCTATATATCTTCCCGCCGCCATTGGGCAAGAAAACACCTCGCGTCTGATGCGCAGTGGCGAAACGCTCAATGCGCAAGAAGCAATGCGCCTGGGGCTGGCTCACCAGGTGCTCTCCACTCGCCGCTTTTTGTCGGATACCGAAGAATTGCTGGTGATGCTCTCTACACAATCATAGGGAACTTTTTCTTTTGCAGGCACGTCAGGATCATAGATAGGGAGTATTGTTTGTGACGAATAATGATTTAGGAGTTCATCTATGCACATAATTCATAATAGACAGCATCCCCAACGGCAATTGGTCTTATTTTGTAGTATACTCGCGCTCATTTTTATGCTTGCTGCCTGTGGCTCAAATGCTGGAACGACGGGCGGAGGCGGGGGGCAGACCCCAACGCCAACAACGCCGCCAACCTCCGGCCCTGTGAAGGGCTACGGCACCTCTGTTGGCTGTCCGAGCGATATGGTGGTGGACAGCGCGCCCACGAAGGCCAATGTCCTCATTCAACTGACGAATATGGATAGCACCATCACCGCGCATGTCGGCGATATTATTGAGGTACACTTACCCTTCGGACATAAATGGGGAGGGCCTGGAACCGCTCTGCACGGGCTGCAACTCCAGCCGCCTGCCGGTTACGCCTGGAAGGCTGACAATGTCTGCATCTGGCGTTTTGTGGCGAAGGAGACGGGAACGACGCAGTTGCTTTTCCAGAGCCAGCCGCTCTGCAAACCTGGGGAGATATGCCCCATGTACATCACCGCGATCCCGTTTACTGTGGTGGTCCAGTAGGGGGGCAGGGGCCAGCCCTGCCCTATCGATTGATGGGTTAAACAGGGCAGGGGGTAGCATTGCCCCTATCGATTGATGGGGTTGAACAGGGCAGGGGCTAGCCCTGCCCCTACAGTTGTCACAGCATCGTATAATGGAGCGTGATTTTTTGTTGTGTTGATGGGATTGGCGATTTGCTTCAGAGAGATGCTATGACGGATATCGCTACGATTGTTCGCTTGCTGGTCATTCTCCTGCTTATTGCCTTGACGGTGATTTTTATCACGCGGCGCTTGACGGTACCGTATACGCTGGGCCTGGTGGTTGTGGGGCTGCTGATAGGGATTTTTGGGCATGTATCGGGGGTGCGTCTGACGCCCGATCTTGTGCTGTTCGTTTTTCTGCCGGCGCTGCTCTTTGAGGGTTCCTGGTCCATCCAGATAGAGCGTTTGCGTAAAAACTGGCTGGTGATTTTCCTACTGGCTGTACCAGGGTTGCTGCTCTCGCTGGTACTGATTGCGTTGCTGTTGCACTTCTTCGCGGGCCTGATCTGGGTGGATGCGTTTCTCTTGGCAGCTATTCTCTCACCAACCGATCCGGTAGCCGTGTTGGGGCTATTTCGGCAATTGAAGGTGGATGAGGACCTCTCTACGATTATTGAGGGGGAGAGCCTCTTTAATGATGGCGTGGCTGGTTCGCTCTACCAGGTTTTCCTGGCCTTCGTGCTTATTTTTGTTCATCGGCAAGCGATGACGACAGGACAGATACTGACCTTGGGGCTGGAAACGCTGTTATTAGAGGCCGGAGGAGGTGTGCTGATCGGTAGCATAGCCGGCTTCCTCATTAGCCGCTTTGTCAAATTCATTGACGATCCTCTGATCGAGACCACCATTACGATTGTAACGGCGTATGGCGTCTATTTGCTGGCGGATTCTCTGCACGCGTCTGGTATTCTGGCGGTAATTATGGCGGGCCTGATCCTGGGAAGCTATGGGCAGCGGATGGGCATGTCCGCGCGCACCCGCGACTTTGTCGATGACTTCTGGAGTATTGTGGCCTTTGTTGTCAATGCATTACTTTTTTTGCTGGTCGGCGTCCAGCTCAATCCGACCAGTTTTCTTGCCAGTGGAGAAGCCCTTCACCTGTTACTGGTCGCCGGGCTGTCGATTATCGCGGTATTGCTGGCGCGCTTTATTATGGTACTGCTCCTGCCGCGCCGCCTGGCATCCTTTCCCGGGCTGCGTTTGCGTTCCTGGCGCTTTACAATTTTCTGGAGCGGTCTGCGCGGGGCGCTCTCGCTGGCGCTGGTGCTCGCGCTCCCTCTGGAGGTGCCTGATCGCAGTTCATTAATTTTCTCGACCTACGCCGTCGTGCTCTTTACGCTGCTGGTGCAGGGCATTAGCCTGCGCTGGATCGTGAAGCGGCTGCCGTCGGTAGGCGTAATTAGTTCCTCCTGATCTCCGTGCCCATCTTCGTGAGATATAATGGTCTGGCAGTGGGAACGTTATCCCACCTATTTCCTTTGGAAGGATGGAGCATTGGAATGACAGACGCATCCTCAGAAGCTGCGAAAAAAGCGTATCGCGCCCGTATTGGCTTTGTAGCAGACTCGCCCAATTTCCCCGGCGAATGGAACGCGGTCGTCGAGAAGGTTAAGATCGCCGATGAGCTGGGCTTCGACTCTATCTGGCTGGGCGAATCCTGGGGCTACGAACTTTTTACGTCGATGGCCGACCTCGTGAACGCGACGAAACGCATCAAAATCGGCGCGGGCATCGCCAATATTTATTCGCGCACCCCCGCCCTGCTCGCCAGTACCGTTGCCACGCTGGATGAGCGGTCAGGCGGGCGCATCCTGCTCGGCCTGGGTCCATCGGGTGCCAACGTGATCGAGCACTGGCACGGCGTTCCCTTCGCCAAGCCGGTCAAGCGGACGCGCGAGTATGTTGAGATTATTCGCATGATCCTGCGCGGCGAGAAGCTGGTCTATCACGGCGCGTTCTTCAATCTAGAGCGCGGCTTCAAATTGCGCTTTACCCCCTTGCGTGCGGACTTGCCTATCTATATAGCCGCGATGGGGCCAAAGAATCTGGAGCAGACAGGCGAGATTGCCGATGGCGCCCTCCCGGTCTACTGGCCCGACACGAAATGGGGCGAGATGCGCGCCTTGCTGGATGAAGGATCGCGTGCCGCCGGGCGACCGCCACATAGCGCCGCCATCGCGCCATACGTTACCAGCGTCATGCTGAGCGACAATACAACCGAGGAGGAGCGGCAGGCAGCTCGCACCAGCGCCGCGATGCCGCTGGCCTATTATATCGGGCGGATGGGCGTTTACTACGCGCAGATGCTGACGCGCAACGGCTTTGGCGAGGATGTCCAGGCGGTGATAGAGGGTTGGAAGGGCGGGATGAAGACAGCAGTCGAGGCCGTCAGTGCGCGTATGCTCGATGCTGTCTCCATTGTTGGTACGTCCGCGGAGATGGTGGCAAAGCTCGATCAGTGGGCCGAATCGGGCGTGGATGAGCCGCTGCTGAACATGCCCGATGGATCGGTCGATGTAGTAGCAGAGCGATTGTCCGCGTTAAGAGATGCGCTCAAAGCCTGAGCCGAGCTGGCGAAGGCGTCCGCGTGCTTGATCCGTTTGCTTACGGATGGGTGCGAGTGGAAGAGGAATTCGATGATAGGCGACGGCTCGACTACGGTCAGATTCTGATTGGCGAGCCGGGCCATCGCCGCTTGAAATGCCTCCACTTTCCGCGTGGCTTGGAGCGCGTACTCATCGGCCTGATATTCAAGCCGCCTGCTGTACATATTGCCAAGCGGCGTGATGATCAGGCCGTAGAAGGCAACGAGCACAAAAAGGAAGGGCAGAGTCGCTGGATCGGTCAGAGACTGGTAAACATGCTGCGTATCAACAACCCATTGCAAGGCAAGATGAGCGATATAGAGTCCTCCGAACGTAAGCACGCTCTGGCTGATGATCAGTTTCCAGATATCGCTATGCAGGTGGTGTCCGAGTTCGTGCGCCAGTACAACTTCGATCTCGTCGGGCGTGTAGCGGTCTATCATGGTATCGCCGATAACGATGCGGCGCGTGTTGCCCAGTCCCATCAAAGCCGCGTTGGCACTGGTCGTCTTATCGCTCATTCTCATCACGTAAACGCCGCGCACGCTGGTACGAGCGCGTGCTGCCAGTTCCACCAATCGCTGCTTCAGCTCTCCCTCCGGTAAAGGCGTAAACTTGTAGAAAAGAGGGAAAAAGAGGATGGGTGCGAGATTAGCCATTATCACGGAGAAGAAGAGCAGGATAATTCCGGTCCAGAGCCACCACCAGCGCGGCTGGATGGCCAGCAATGCATAGATCAACGAAATGAGCACAGCCTGGAAGATAAAACCGATAGTCGCGCCTTTCAAGCGATTGACGACCCAGGCTTTGAAGGTCATCACGGAGATGCCGTAGCGGCGCGGCAACACGAAGCCTGCGTAATACGCCAGGGGAATAAACACGATGGTAAGAACGAAGGTGATGATCAGGAAGTACAATAAGAGCTGCAAAGGGAACCAGCCTGCCAGCGGTTGCCAGTTCAGGGGAGCGAAACTTTGAGCGAAACCCTGTAGCAGATCGCGCAACCACTTATCCAGTCCGGCGCTAAAAACAATGGCGAGTCCAGCGACGACAATAGCGATTTCCAGCAAGGAAAGCCGTCGATGGATACGTGCATATTCGCGTGCTTGCTGCTGTCGTTCTACTTCGATTCCGTGCTCCTGAGCGAAGCTAGCTGCGAAAGCGGCGTTGGAGCACGGAACACTTCCAGGGACTTCAATCTCCATACCAGGCTGCTCCTTCCAGAGAGGATAAAGTGATTGATATGTGCTACTGTATCTATATAAGGGTGACAATTACACTATTACAAGGTAACTATGATGACGCCATAATCACGCCCTTATTCCAGCATACGGTTGAGATTCTCCAGTGAACGGCGTGCGCTTTCCAATGAAGGGACGCGCGGCTGATCGTTCTCGACGAGCAAGAAACGCGTGCCACCCTCCAGCGCCACTTCACAGATGCGCGCCATATCCAGTGTGCCATCGCCCACCTCGGTGAATGTGCGGTCGGCTGCCATATCCTTGAGGTGAAGCAAAGGGACCCGTTCGGCATAGCGCCGCAGGTACGCCACCGGATCGACGCCCGCAAAGGCGGCCCAGTAGACATCAAACTCCAGCTTGACTACCGCGGGATCTGTTTCATTAAGGAGAATATCGAGCAAATATTCATTGCTCTGCTGGTCGCACTCAAATTCAAAAGCGTGGTTGTGGTAGGCCAGCGTCACGCCGCGCTGCTGGCAGCGTTGTCCCGCTCTGTTCAGGCGCGTTGCCAGAGCGTGGATGCTCTCGGCGTTGCGCAGTTCAGGCGGGAGGGAGGGCATTACCAGGAAGGGACAGCCGATATCGAGACAGTAGTTCAGTTCACGCTCGATATTTTGCTCCAGCATGGGCAGGCCGATGTGGGTACCGGCAGCTCGCAGGCCTGTGTCGGCCAGCAGCGCCGCCATATCTCTGGACATCAGGCCGCCATATCCGGCGAACTCTATAGCGGAGTATCCCATTTCGGCCACCCGCTGCACCGTCCGCTTGAAGTCCTGTGCCGTCTGGTCCCGCACGGTATATAATTGGAGTCCTACGTGTGTATCTCTCATCAAAAAATCTCCCAACGCTCCAGGCGATCTCTAATGCTGGTTTTTTGCCTGAATTAGTGTCAGTATACCATCTTTGGGGAATAGGGCTGGTATGGATGGGTTGGTAGGGGCAGTGCCTTGCGCCTGCCCTCGTATCCCTTCACAGGGCAGGCGCAAGGCACTGCCCCTACACCACGATCTCGTCTTCGTTCTCGGCCAGTTCGTAGAGTTGGGCCAGCGTCTGGTTTCTGGCTTTTTCGATGCGGGCGACGCGCTTATTGAACTGCATCATCGCATAGCCCATATAGCTCTGCATGTTGATGCCGAAGGGTCGCTCTGCCTCTTCAGGATAATCATCTGATTCTTGCACGATGCCGAGCGCCAATGGCAACAGCTCGTTCATGCGAGCCTCGACGACCGACCAGAGCGCAGGATTCTGGGCTACGAGACGCGAGATCAGATACACGCCGTAAGCGATGTGGCGCGACTCGTCGCGTTTGAGATAGCTGATCCCCTGCTGAAGGCCCGGCATGAGGTTATTTGCGACCAGGATATCGAAATAGGTTTGATAGCCCGTCTCCGCCAGCACGCCCTCGATGATCATATTGTAGGTGACGGAAGCCCTGGCCTGCGCCTCTGGAGAGGGGTCGTGCAGCAGCGCATACATGGTCGCGGGCAACTCCTCATAAAAGAGCTGGCGGTAGCTGGTGGTGTGAAAATGATGCAGGTCGATGCGCTCCTGTACCACCTCGTCAAGGAAGCGACGGAAGAATTCGGTGTGTTTTGCCTCTTCCCACAGGAAGGTGGTCAGAAACATCTCTTCCTCAAGATGGCCCTCCTGCGCAACCGTGAGGATCAGCGGCAGCAGATCGAGCGTCACGCTCTCTTCTCCCGCTTGAAACAGGGAGGTCAATCTTAGAATGGTTTCCCTTTCGCCCTCATTGCAATTTTGCCAGTCGATTACATCCTGCGAAAAATCGATGCTGCGCGGGTCCCATACACCTAACTTTTTGGCTTTATGATAAAGGCGCATGGGGAGGATATCGTGTCGTAAGCCCTGGGGACTGGTCGTGGCGAATGAGAGATGCGGTTTGTACATCTGTGTCATGGTTCCACTTTCTTTGCGCTAAGCCGAGCAGGTAGCGAGCAGTGCCTGGTTCCTTACTATGCCGACGCTTGAGGTTCATTCAGACAGCGTATTGACTGACTACCAGTCATACGCTGTCTATAGTATGCCGTGGAGATCATTCTATGTCAATGGATGTTCAGTCCTACTGGTCGTCCAGGCCTGTGGAGCAGTATCGAAAAAGCTTTTTCGATCAATGCGACGGAAAAACGGTGTCCGCCGCGATATCGCTGCTGACCTGCCAGGGCTTGATTTTTTTGAAATCGTCTGTATTGACGGTAATCTCAACGGTCGGGATGTAGCCGCCCTGTTTCTGAACCAGCAGAGAGTAAGAAGGCTGGCCGGAACCCTGGTTGACTGCATGCGGTACATACCACGAGAGGGTAATGTAGGAGGTGCAGTTTTTGGGCGTCACGGTCAATCCTCCCCACATGGCGCGCCCCGGCAGATCGCTGGTGAGCGCGGTCGGTGCGCCAAGCTTATCAATCGGCCACGCCTGGTGGAACAGGCGGTCTCCGAGCGAGTAGTTCCCGCTTGGGCAGTAACGGGCGTTACTTGGGAAAGATGTATTATATTGTGCGCAGTCATTTTTTTGCGGCTGCGGCGGATTGTTGCCGCTAGTGCCGCCACCGCCGTTGGAAGGTGGTGGCTGGTTTGGCTTGCAGAGCGCCTGACCGGTATCGAAGCCATCGCCCCAGAGGAATTGCGCTGATTGCGGGACGTAGACGCGGATGTAGTCGGCGTAGGTATCGAAGCCGTAGACCGGACCGGTCTGGCGATAATCGAGCGTGATGGTGAGCGTATGGGTAGCGCCGCCCTGGCTATCCAGCACGACATCATCTTGCTCGGTGGTATGCACGTACTGGCTGGCTTTGCTGATGCTGATATTGGCCTGCACCACCATGAAGCCGTCCCGTTTGCTGAACGTGTTCATGGCGCCGCTATAGCCGTGCTCGACCAGCCATTGCTCGGCGGTGGGATCGGTAAAGTAGATCTCCAGGTCGCGCGACTGTAAATCTTTGGTCGCGACTTTGATAATGTCCAGCAGTTTCTTGGTGGGGAGATGGCGCACGCGGTCGAGCAGCATACTGCCGACCAGCGAGGTGAAGGCTTTGCGTACCGCGTGACTGTTATCTCCGGTCTTCTCACGTTCGAGCGCAATTGCATTGTAATTTTGCTGGTAGTAGTGCAGGCGATCCTCCAGATTTTTTGAAGTAATCGTCTCGTTGTATTCGCTGATATGAATCGGCCCGGTCACGTCGAGAATATGTCCGATAAAGGTAGGCGTGAAGGAGATATCGCCATCGACGGGGCCGCCTCCCTCTTCCTCAAAGACTTGCATGCTCATACGGGCGGTGGTTGGATAATCGGCTGAAAGATTGGAGTCGCGCAATCCCCAGTTGCCGAAATTCATCCAGCTCCGATACTCTGGGGGCGCGGGACGCCCGAGTTCGATGCCATTGCCGGCATAATCCAGCAAAGCGACATCGCGCAGGTTGAAGGGGGCCATGCTGCCATCCTGAATTTGCAAAATGCCATACTGGCCGGTAAAGCCGCCACTGGGGCGCAACTCGCCACGGTCCATCGTCTGGACCAGGAAACGCCTCTGTTGTCCCACACCGAGCAACCAGGCGATTGGCGGCACCAGGCTCTGTACCTGCGTAATCATATCGCGCGCCTGCGGTAACAGGTTCAACAGTCCGACCAGCTCGGCTTTCTGTTTATCGCTGATAGGGATGTCCTTCAAATTTACCTGGCTCATATTCGATTGAACGTCATCAATATAATAGAGCGCATGAATTAATGTGCCCTCAATGGTCGAGATGTCCGCGGCGGAGATTAAGGGCTTTGAGGAGCTATTAGCCAGCGGCGAGCCATGAATCACGCGGGCCGCGATTAAGCCGACATTACTTACCTCCTGCCCCATGCGCGATACGTCCAGGGCTACCTGTACCAGGTGTTTCGCGGCTACCAGCTCGCGGCTGTAGCTGGGCGAGAACTGATTGACCGCCGATTGCACGTCTGGGCGCTCTACCATGCGCTGGAGCTGGGTAAAATCGCCCTCCGCCGCGCTAAACTCCTTCTGGACCTGCTGCAGCTTCACCGGGTCGAGGGCAGCCGTTGGATCGTCTTTTGAGATTGGCAGCAGCGTCTTGACGGCGAGCAGATGGTTGATGCCATCATGCACTGTAGTATTCACACTGTTGTAGAGATTATAGGCCGTCAGCCCGACGCCCAGCGGCACCAGTATCCCCAGCATGATGACCACCAGCACGGTAATGCTCACGATGCGATGAAGATTGCGCTTATTTGTACTTCTGGCGGTGCGCTGTCGACGTTTATAAGCTATATGCCTCGGACTGGTAATGTGCTTATCGCTGGAGAAAGACTGCCGGTTC
This sequence comes from Ktedonobacteraceae bacterium, assembly GCA_035650355.1. Classification (GTDB taxonomy): domain Bacteria; phylum Chloroflexota; class Ktedonobacteria; order Ktedonobacterales; family Ktedonobacteraceae; genus DASRHT01. Next base: position 86,421 of record DASRHT010000031.1, on the reverse strand, counting down.
CTTCGGATATAGCGAGATGTGAGAGAGCCGACTATCTCTTCTGAGGGGATCTTTATCGGCGCAGAAAGAGCGGCGGAGAGTTTATCAGGAAGAGCGTTTCCTATCTTCTTTAAGATAAGGGCTCCCGCTCCCACCAGTGATTGCTTGTTATCCTCGTCAGCCGTCTCCTCCTCGAACTCTACTATATCAGCCTCGTCATCGAAAGACATAGGTGTCACGGCTTCGTCTGGCGCTTCCTCTTCGATTGCAGCCGCATCTAACGTGTCATCGAAGGAAATGGGAATTGTAATCTCGTCAGATGGCTCCTCTTCAATTTCCTCTGCATCAACCTCGTCGTGGTCGGATATGGCCATCTCGTCAGGTGTCTCTTGCTGATCAGCGGGGATGGTATGCTCTGCTACTGTGGGTTCTTGTTCGGCGGCGGGTAAAATATCGGTGATATCAGATATGGCAATCTTTTGTGTAGCAATTGCGGGCAGGGTATCGTCCTCATCTGGCATCTGAACGTCTGCTTCAGTTGCCTCTTCCGCATTCTCTATATGCTCAATAGCGTCGGATTCTTGATGAGCAGGCGCTTCAGCCACGGTTTGAGTGGCGGGCGTATCGATTGGCTCGTCGTCGGCGGCTGGTGCTTCGCTCTCCTGTATGGAGGGGGAATGATCAACAACATTGGCTCCCAGGGTGAGCGCGCGAAATCCCCAGGTGGTGCCATCTTCGTGCTGCATCAGGCATTGTCGCGCCAGCTCCAGCAATTGTTCTGCCGGGAGATGATGTTCCGTCGCGATCTCTTCAACGGGCCGGTCCGTTGTGAAGTAGACTGTGATGGCAGCCTTGCGTCTATAATAATGCTTTCTTCCTCGTTTGTTCAAACGCTGGACATCAACTGTGGGCCAGGAAGAGATATCCTGTTGACGTCCCTTGTTGGGAGAAGAATGTTTCTCATGTATATCAAGCAATGTTGTTACCCCCGCGGCGCGTATACATAAAAATGAAAGTTATGTATGGTAAAAACGATACTATCATAATTTAAATGGGAACCCATAATATTTATCGGGCAGACAATTCGTTTGTAACCTACATTACCCTGAAAGTCAAGGAAAATTCAGTGAAATACATCACTTTCTGTATGCAATTTATCATAGCTATCAGGGAAGTTCCTCTAATAAAATAGACGCAGAAACAGGTAAATTAGTTTCTTTTCTCATGAAAACTCAGCAAAAAGGGCTAGAGCGGAGGAAAACAGTTCTGATGGTCGTAAAAAGGTTATCAACCTTTTTACGACCATCAGAAGAAACAAACTCCTTTGGAATGTTCCGCGTTCCAACGCTGCTGACACGCTGGCAGGGCAGGGGCAAGCCCTGCCCCTACGGAACGCGGAAATGAACTATTTTACCTTTGCCGTGAGGGCGTTTAGCTGCTCTTGCAGTTTGCGGTTCGCCTCGCGTACTTCATCCAGATCTTTGCGTAGCAGCTTGAGCTGCTCGTCGCTCTTGTCGCTGGTCTGTAGCATATGTGCGGCCTCGCGCATTAATCGCTGGGCCCCGGAGTCCAGTTCGGCTCCTGCCTGGCGCTCGAGTGTGTCAATCGCGCGTTTCTCGCCCAACGACGCCAATGCCATTGATGCAGTCATGCGAACTGGTCCCCAGCTATCATGCTCAACTGACTGGAGCAGCCCGGTTACGGCCCGTTGACGCGCCTCTTCACTATAGAGATAGCGATTGTTGCCAAGCACAAGCAAACCTATGGCAGAGGCGCGGCGCAGCATCGGGTGGTTGCTGCTGTTGTTGAGATAACTGACGAGGATATCGACCGCCCGATCCTCACCAGTTGCCCCGAGACCGCTAAAGATGCCACGCTGGACAAAGCTCATCCATGACGGGCGCTCGATGATTTTTGTCAGGAGGTCAACACTGCCCACCGTTCGTGTTTTCCCAAGAGCTTCGGCTGCCGCTGCTTCCACTCCGTAGCTAGCGTCGCCTCCTTCGAGAATGGGGCGTAATACATCGGCGGATCGCTGCGCCAGTTCCGCCTGCTGAGGAGCCTGGAAATCGCCTAGCGCTTGTACAATTGCTTCGCGCACGCGTGAATGTTGAACGGGGTCGAGAGCTTGCAACGCCTGGATGAGCGCCGTTTGCGCTTTTTCGGTGCCGATTTTGCCGAGCGCAGCGGCGGCAGTGACACGCACTCCCCAGAACGCGTCGTTGTTCAGCGTATTGACGAGCGCCTCAAGGCTTTCGTTTTCGTTCCGCTCGCCCAGAGATTCCGCAGCTTCTATGCGCCCGAGCACATCAGGATCATGTGCGAGCTGGTAGCACAGCATGCCTGTGGGACGGTCGAACTTCAGCGTCTTGAGCAGCCAGCCATCTGGGTCAATGCGGATCATCAGCGGCCTGCGTTCTAGCGGAATGTAGAAGCTCTGCTCAGCCTGTCCATCCTCTCCCAGCATGACGCGCAGCGGTATGGTGCGCGTCTCTGTTGTATGTTTATCGCTGGCCGCCTCTTCTGATGTCGGGATAGTAATGGTGAGATCAAGGGGAGTGACGAAACATGGGGTCAGGTCATCGACCTTCTGCGTCTGCTTGATTTTGAGGTTGAGCATATGGCTCTCGTCATCCCAGGCATGATGTACTTCGAGCGCGGGATAGCCGCCACTATAGATCCACTGTTGGAAGAATTGACCCAGGCTGCGACCGCTCACCTCTTCCACTGTGCGCTCCAGGTCGGCGGTAATCACTTCTTTTTCGCGGTATCGCTCAAGATACGCCTTGATTGCGCGCCTGAACGTTGCGTCGCCGAGCTGGTGGCGCAACATATGCAGCACCCAGCCGCCCTTATTATAGAGATGTCCGTCAAAAAGCTCGAAGCCCTGGTCGTAGTAGACGTGGTAGACCACCGGTCGCCGGTAGCGGGCATCCTCCTGGAGATAGCCTTTTTTGACATTGAGCATAGAGTATTTAAACCAGTCGGCGCCCAGGTCGTGCTCGCTCCACAGCTCTTCAAAATACGTGGCAAAGCCCTCGTTGAGCCAGCCATTAGCCCAGTCGCGACAGGTCACGAGGTCGCCGAACCACTGGTGAGCCAGTTCGTGTGCGACAACCGGCACCAGATCAACATCCAGCGCGGCCTTCTGATCGAGCAGTAAAGCAAAGCTATGCGTGGTTGCGGTCGTGTGCTCCATCGCGCCCGTATAGATCTCCACCACTGTCTGAGCGTACTTATCGTACGGATACTCGACGCCGGTGAAGTCTGAGTAGAAGGCCATCATCGCGGGTGTCTTACCCATGAGCAAGAGGGCATCATCTTTGCGGTCCTTGCGCACGTAGTAGTTTACCGGCTTACCCTTATAGCTGTCTTCGATGACGGCGAAATCCGCCACGACCAGCGAGATCAGGTAGGCAGCATGCTGGACGTCGTGGCGCCAGTGGTGAGTCTTGGTCGCGCCGTTGTCGGTGACGCTGAGCAAATTGCCGTTGGAGACGGTCAGGAACTGGGCAGGCACGGTGACGATAATCTCTGTGGTGGCGCGATCATTGGGCGCGTCGTGGCAGGGGAACCAGTGGCTATGGTAACGCGGCTGTCCGAAGGTCCAGGCTTGCACGGGGCGGCTCGGATCTTCGGGGGCAGGTTTGATGAAGTGCAATCCTGTACGCGGCCTGGCATGATACGTAACCGCGATAGTAAATTCCTCACCGTGGTGATAGGGGCGATCTAGCGTGACGATCAGCTTTTTATTGGTGACGCTATAAGCCAGGTCGGTGCTGTCGGCCAGCGCCACCTTTTCGATTTGCAGCTCTACCGCATCAAAGGTGATCGTTCTGGCCTCTTCATACAGGGTAGAAAAGGTTGTATATGCGGTCCCGCTGATGGTTTCTTGCTCGAAATCGAGGGTGATTTCTAACCTGACGTGCTTCACATCGGCTGGCCGGTCAGGAGCATATTGCACTTTATCGCCGGGCAGTTCAAAGGCATGGGCCTTAGGCGTTGGCTGACCGTGCAAAAAAAATAGACTATAGCCGTTTCCGATGTCCATCGTGTGGGCGTAATTACAGTTTGGCAAAATAACTCTCCTCTCAGTCGCTACGTTTATCACCGAACGTTTCCTCTTCCTCCACAATACCCGTAATTATACACATTTTTCGAACCTCTGCATCATCTGGTACGTAGCTGTTATAGTTAGGTATATCTCATTTTAAAGAAAGGCCAGTGTATGCGTACAGTCACCCCTCGGATTAACCGCATCTCCCAAATTGTACGCTTCTTTAGAGTCTCGCGGCTGCTTTTATGGACGATCTGGACGATTTATCGTGAGCGGCGACGCGTGATTCGAGCGCGTGAGCGAGGAAACTACGAGGTGCAGCCAAATATCGACGTGTTGATCGAGGTGCTGGTTGCATTCCGCAAGACCGCGATCAAGCTGGGTGTCCTGATGATTAAGCTGGGACAATTCCTCAGTTCGCGGGCTGATTTGTTGCCTGAGCAGGCATTGAGCGTACTGAGTTCGTTGCAGGATGAGGTGCCGCCCGCCCCCTTTGAGCACGTTGTCGCGGTCATCGAGTCCGAACTGGGCAAGCCTGTGGAGCAGCTATTTAGCGTGCTGGAGCGGAAGTGTACCGCCGCGGCCTCGCTCGGTCAGGTTCACAAGGCCGTGCTGGCAGCGACCGGCGAAACGGTGGCCGTCAAGGTCCAGCGCCCGCACATCGAACAACTGGTAAATATGGATTTGAGCACCCTGAAGTTTGTGATCTGGCTCATTTCGCGCTTTGTCGATACCAGCGATTTCATCGATCTGATGGGCATCTATCGCGAGTTCAAGCGTACAGTCCATGAAGAGATCGACTATGTGACCGAAGCTGCCAATGCGAAACGTTTCCGCGAGATGTTTCAGGATGATCCGACTATTTATATTCCCCGCATCCATGACGACTATCTCTCGCGCCGCGTGCTGGTGCTGGAATGGGTGGCTGGCATCAAAATTAACGATTACGCGGCTCTTGATGCTGCTGGCATCAACCGCCTCGAAGTGGCAAAACGCGCGGTAAGCTCTTACTTTTACCAGTTTTTTGAGGAAGGCTTTTTTCACGCGGACCCCCATCCTGGCAATATCTTCATCAAGCAGGGATCGCCCGCCTCTGGTCCGGTGATTGCCTTTGTTGATTTTGGCATGGTGGGGACGCTGACGAAAAATATGAAGAAAACGCTCAAAGACCTGTTTCTGGGCTTTGTGATGCGCGATTCCAGGTCTCTCGTCAATGCTCTGCTCAAGCTGGGATTTATTGGCGAGGGGGCGAACCTGGCCTCTATCGAGCGGGCATTGTCGTTGATGCTGGAGCAGTATTATGGCATGACGCTGGGAGAGGTGCGCGAGCTGGACATTCCCGAAGTGGGGCGAGAGGTCGAGAATCTGCTCTATGGTCAGCCCTTTCAAGTTCCTGCTCAGTTCGCCTTTACCGGGCGCGCGATTGGGACGCTGGTGGGCGTATCCACGGGACTCGCGCCCGATTTCAACTTTGTTGAGGTCGCAACCCCCTACGCGCGCCGCTTCCTGGGGCTTGATGCCGAAAGTATGGGGCAGACGGCCCAGGAGTTGCTCTCCCAGGTGATGGACATAGGGAGGGTATTGCTAGAGCTGCCGCGCTCACTGGAGCGGGTGGTCAACAAAATCGAAACGGGCCAGGTCGAGGTCAGGCTTACCGATGCGCCTGCGCCAGGGCGCGGCCTGGGGCGCAGACGCAGAAGAGGGAACAGGAATAGCGTACCCTCCAACGGTGGTGGCGGAGGGCTCTCCCTGGCGTTTGCATCTGTGGCCTCCCTGGCCGGAGGCGTCTTTTTGACCAATGCGCACCTGTTCGCCCCTGGCTGGTTCTGCCTCGGTCTGGCAGGCATAACCACGCTGAGCCTGATATTGAGGAGATGACTCAATAACCGGTTACAATAACGCCCATCCTTCGCCCTCTCGCCTGACGCGCCCTTCGCGTTCCAGCTTGAGCAGGTGCGCCTCGACCGAGCGAGCGGCAACCGGGTGTAGTTTGGGATCGACGTCGAAATAGATGCGCTCGACCATAGCGGGAATGGCCGTGCCTGCGGGCAACGTTTGCAGCACCGCTATCACCTGCTGTTCGCGCAGCATGCGATGAGCAATATACTCGCTGAGCTTGCCTTGCGGATCTTCGATCTTAGGGCCATGCGAGGGGACCATCTCTTTGATCTCCATCTGCTGCAAGCGTTTGAGCGAATTCAGGTAGTCCAGCAGATCGCCATCAGGGGGGCTGATCACGACCGTGCCCGTACCCGCGATCAGATCGCCAGCGAAGAGCACTCGCGCCTGCTCCAAAAAGTAGCAATGGTGGTCGAAGCGATGGCCCGGCGTGTGAACGGCGCGCAACGTATCACCTCCCACAGAGAACGTTGCCCCATCGGGCACCTCTTCGTCCGCAATCGGCACGCCTTTGCGGTTGAAGGCGTGGATCGGCACGTTGAGGCGCTCGCGTAAAATGGCGGCGCCGCCGATGTGGTCGGGGTGCCCATGCGTAATCAAGAGGCGCTTGATGCCGCCGCGCGCCTCGCCCTCGCGCACAATAGCGTCAAGATGAGCAGGATTGTCGTCGGCGGGATCGATTACCAGCGCGCCGGTGGGTTCGCTGCCTAAAACAAGCGTATTCGTTCCCGGCCCCGTCATTATCGAGGCGTTGGGGGCGAGAATAATCGTATAGGTCTCTGGCATACATGTTCCTCATTTGATCGCATACTATTTTTATATTTTCCAGGCGTTATCCGCGTCTTCGGGCAGGTAGACGTGGGGCTTGCCATCTTTCTGGGTGAGGATGGGCAGATGTGTTGCCACATGGCGTAGGGCCGCCGCGTCAAGCGCCTCCTGGACGGTGCGGAAGGCGGACAGGTCGCGCAACTGATGGAAGGTGGGAAAGGCGATGGGGATTTCGCCGCGCTTAAAGCGATCAAGGGCGTCCGCGGGCCGTATCCAGACGCCGTCGCTCGTTTCTACCTGGTCGTAAGCAGCTTCTTGTTCGAGGGGAGCGGTGGCGAGGAAAAAGTGGGTATCGTAGCGTTTAGGTAGCCCTTCGGGGGTGATCCAGTGGGCGAAGTAGGCAAGATGGTCGGTCGCGAGAACGAGATGCTCGCCCTGCGCCATCCCTACCAGGGAGCCTTTACGCTCGTTGAAAGACTGGCGATAGCCGGTAAAGCGCGCCGCAGTCTCATCCGTGATGGTGAGCATTTCCCCATTGCGATAGGCGAGCAGCACGTTGGCCTCTTCGAATAATTCGCGGATCGCAGCCGCGCGCGCGCCGCTCCCCAGAGCTGTACGTCCCTCCGGGTCTGACGCTGTGGAGGCTATTGGCTTGCACAGCCCGTCGGTCTCTTCGGCTAGATGATCATCAGGAGAAACTGAGCCGCCTGGAAAGACGTATAGGTTGGGCATAAACTCGCTTTGCACGGCACGCTGTACCATGAAAACCTCAATTCCCGCTGGCCCAGATTCCGCGTCGCGCAACAACATTACGGTGGAAGCTAGCCGGGGCTGTACTGGCATCACATCGTTCTCCATTCTGAAATAAAAGTACGTTTTGGCGCATTCTGTAACCTCGTAGTAGACGTGGGTAGGCGATAAATCGCATAGGACGCGATAAAGCGGGTCCCTACGCAGGATGTACGAGGTTGGTTTCCTTGCGTTTATAGTACCATATTGACAGGGCTAAATTATCTTGTGGTATGCTTTTTTCGTAGCAAGTTTTTAGCTGTTGCATATCCACGGCTTCTGCTATAATGCCTGAGTCTATTATGTAGCCGCTAAGGTCGGCACAGGTCTACAAAGAAACTGGTGCGCAGATGCCTATCAACAAAAATCATGTATTACGCAATGCTGTATCTTTACGGGTCGGGCTGATTGGCGATCCGGTTGCCCATTCCCTATCGCCCCGGTTTCAGCAAGCAGCTCTGGATGCGTGCGGCATTGCAGCACGTTACGAGTTGTGGCTGACGCCCGCGGATAAACTGGTTGAGCGTGTCCGCTCGCTGTGCGATAAAAATTGCCTGGGAGCCAACGTGACGATCCCCCATAAACGGGCGGTCCTGCCATTGCTGGATAAGATTGACCCGCTGGCAGAGCGGATCGGGGCGGTCAATACTATCGTGCATCGTGACGATTATCTCTATGGGTATAATACCGATGCGCCCGGCCTGTTATATGCGCTCCAGGAGCAGGGCGTTGGGAAAGCCGGACCAGGCGGGCAGATAAGCTTGAAAGGATATACTGCGGTGCTGCTGGGTGCGGGTGGCGCGGCTCGGGGCGCGGCTTTTGCGCTCACCGGCGCAGGTGTCGAGCGCCTGATCATTCTCAATCGTCATCTTGAACGCGCTCAAATGCTGGCCGCCGATGTGCAGCAGTATTACGATGGGCCGGTTTTTAGCTTAAACGATCCGGCCTTTTTGATCCCCCATCCCTCCGCCATTATTATTAACGCGACCTCTTTAGGCATGCATGAAGATGCCAGCGTACTCCCTACCGAGGTGCTGGCCCGTTTCGATGCGGACACCTTCGTATACGATATGATTTACAATCCGAGCCAGACGTATCTGCTATGCCAGGCCCGCACGATAGGTTTGCGCAGTGCCAACGGCTTATCGATGCTTTTACACCAGGGTGCCCTATCCTTCACGCTCTGGACGGGCAAGCCTGCGCCATTGGGCGTGATGAGAGCGGCTTTAGAATAGATCGGAGATCGCTTCCATATCAAAGCGGCCTCCCTCACAGCATATAACCCTGAGCGCGACCAGGATGGCAAAACGTTACAGATGGGATTGCGTCTGCTCAACGCGCTGGCGGAGAGTGCAGGCCGCTAATGTTATAGAATAGATGAAAACACATCTTTCAAGGAGAATTTCATGAAGTTTGTCAGCTTTTCTACTCCTGAAATACCGGAGCCGCACCTGGGCCTTGTGCGAGATGAAGAAGTGGTCGATGTGGATCTGGCTGGCCGAGCCCTCCAGGTCGCCGTACCCGATCAGATGCTAGACCTGATTGATCGGTATGAGCAATACAAACCGGGCGTGCAGGCGATACTGGACAAGACCGGGGACCGCCGCTTTAGCCAGGTCCGAACCTTTACCGAGATCGGCGCCGCGCACGCGCTTAATGCTGTACAACTGGCCGCGCCCATTCCCCGCATACGCAAAAACGTCTTATGCGTCGCGATCAACTACCGCGAGCATGCGCAGGAGACGGGACATATCCGCGAGCACAAAGGCGTTCCCCCAGAGATCCCCGTATTTTTTACTAAAGCTCCAACCGCCATCAATGGTCCCTATGGCGAGATTGTCATCGACCCGGCGGTCTCACAGGAGATCGACTGGGAGACTGAACTGGCAGTGATTATTGGCAGGCGCGGGAAGAACATCCGAGAAGAGGATGCGCTCTCGTATATTTTTGGCTATAGCGTCCTGAATGATGTCACAGCCCGCGATTTACAGGCTCGTCACAAGCAATTTTTTAAGGGCAAGAGCCTGGATGGTTCCTGTCCAATGGGACCGTGGATCACCACCGCCGATGAGATTGCCGATCCGCAGAATCTCAATCTCAGTCTGCGCGTCAACGGCGTGACCAAGCAAAGCTCGAATACTCGCTTGATGATCTTTCCCATTCCCGTGCTGATCGCTACACTCTCGCGCGGCATGACGTTGGAGCCTGGGGACATCATCGCGACCGGAACCCCCAGCGGCGTCGGCTTCTCGCGCACCCCGCCCGAGTTCCTCAAGCCGGGCGATATCATGGAGACCGAGGTCGAGCATATCGGCGTTATCAGGAATGCGGTGGTGAGTATAGGTTAAAACATGGGTGAAATGCCGTAGGGGTCTGGATGTCCTCCGTTCGCTCCAGGCGCTAGAGCGCATGATCGAGGCCGTGTGCGCGTTTCTCGACCGCCACGATCCAGGCAAAGGGAGGCAAATTTTAGGGTAGCGGATGCAAGATCACTACGGGAATCTTGCGAGTCGTCTGTCTGGCATAGGCTTCCCACGGAGGATTGTGGGCAATGAGCCGCGGCCACAGTTGGGTATACTCCTCTGGTCCGGCTATGGTAGCCAGCGCGGCCTGCTGGCGGCGTCCCACCTGGATGCGCACATGAGGATTGCTGAGTAAATTGTGGTACCAGCCTGGATGATGGTCTTGCCCGTTATTACTGGCGACAATTACATAATTGGCTCCATCAGGCATGTATTGTAAAGTGTGACGGCGCGTCTTGCCGCTTTTGCGCCCGGTGGTAGAGAGGACCAGCATGCTCATCTTCCCCAGGCGACTTCCGAGCCGCCCGTTGCTCTTTTCGTATATCCAGGTCATCATGCGATCAGTCAGGGTGACAAGAGAGTCAGAGAAGGCCATCGGCGTGAACTCCTTCCTCAGGACAGGCGCTAAAGCGAACGTGGTAAACCGGGTCGGTACGGAAAATCTGGCATTTTCGGGATGTAGGGGCGGGGCTGGCCCCGCCCTGCTGGCTGCCTTGTGGGATCAGACGTGGCTTTCTTCGCGCATCCAGCCCGGCAAGGTACCCCAGAGATTGAGGGCGGCTGTGCGCGTGTGCCAGATGCGCGGTGGGGTGCTGGCATCGCGGTCGTAATATTGCTGGATCTCGGTTGAGAGTTCGATGTGTATGCCATCGGTATCGGCAAAACGCACGAAGAGATCATTACCTGCACCGTGGCGACCCGGCCCCCAGAGAATCGGTACCTGTTGATTGCCAAGATGGTCGCACCAGCGCAGCAGTTCGGCTCTATCGACAATGTTGAAGCCGATATGGTCGATGCCCGGCTTGTCCATTATAAGTGTCAGGGTGTGATGAGCGTTGTTGCAGCGCAACCAGGCGCATTCGCGCAAGAGCCAGTCGGAGAGGTCGAAGCCGAGCGATTCAGTATAGAATTCGACCATTGTGTCCAGATGCATCGTGCGCAGCGCCACATGTTGCAGCGCGTAAGGCTGCATCCGTCGCCCTTTAACGGCGGCAAGACGGGCGTTATCGAGCGTGACCGAGATTTCGAGGCGGTTGCCGTCTGGATCATTAAACCAGAGCGTATCTCCCAGATCGGGATTGCCGTCGCGCGGACCTAGCTCGGAGTTGATGCCGGAGATTTTGAGGCGGGCCGCTAATGCTGCCAGTTCAGCATCGCTATCAACCTCAAAGGAGAGATGGTGGAGTTGTGTGTTCAGCATCGGCCTGCGACCGTTACTTGTCGCCGCGCGCGTATCGTTAAATAGCCCCAGGATGTGATGCTCTCCTCCCAGGCTAAAGAACAGGTTGGCATCTTCCAGTTCGACCTCGTCGGAAAGATTCTCAGATGTGGTATATGGATCAAGCCCCAGTGTCTGGCGGTAGAACCGTGCCTGCGCAGGCACATCCGTTGACCATAATCCAACATGGGCCAGGCGCTTCACCTTGACCTTCTGTATCTGCTGATTGCTCACGACTATCTCCTCCTGAATGCAGGCACAAGTTTCTCTCATCATACCTGGATGAGAAAAAAGGGTCAATGAAACCACCCTAAGGTCATATATGGCCCGTTATTCAGGCTGTTGATGCGGAGGCTCCTGCGATGGTGGAGCAACTTCTGTGCGCTCTGCTCGCTCTGCCAGTTCCAGAAAATGCTCGACATTGGTGGAAGAGAGATCAATCGTCTCCAGCACGCGGATAAGAGGCGTCACGGGCATAGGCGTATCCGGGAAGGTCATTGATGGCACTGGCCTGTTATTTTGTGGTTTGTCTACAACGGGTGGCTTGCTATTCAGCCGATCAACGTTTTTGGACGCGCTAAAATCGGCCCCTACGATATTCAGGTCGGCTGCAATGAGTGGCTTAACCGGGGGAGCGGTGGGTGCAATTCGGGGTAGGGATACGGGGGATCGCCCGACGAGCGCCGGAGGGATAGGGGCATCGTTGAATAAAAGATGGAGGATGAGGATGTTGGTTACCGTACAGAGGGCCGCGAGCATAAGCTGCACGTACCAGTGCTGCCAGAGGCATACCGCCAGCAATATGCTGATGATTGGCAGCGAGAGCGCAACACGCCTATGCGTGCGGAACATGAGTGAACGTATGCGCCGGCGATAAGAGGGCGTAACCCTTTTGCAGCGCTGGGTATTGTGACTCTTTCGCGGCTGTTGTTTGCCCGGTCGATGGAACCAGCGTATCATCATGGCTCTGCGCCACTGAGCAGTTTTGCCGGTCGCGAGATTCCAGCGTATCCGCTCAGGCCATACCGCTCTGCTGACTTTGCTTGCCCCTTGCAGCTTTTTACTATCGGCATTCATCCACACTCATCCTCTTCACCCTGCTCGCCCACAGCCCCTGAGTGGGAGCAATGGCCCCTTGCCTATCGCGGCACTGAAGTGCCGGTATTGAACCGGCAACCTTCAGTGCGTGGCGTGGAACACTCCCGAGATACTTCGCAACCACCGTTGCTCGCCAGGTATATAACACCACTGTATATAGAAATGAGCCGTAAGGATATAGGCATCCCCTCCAGTAGTTGACGCCCTTCGTCAACCACTTGCCGCTCCAACAACCACACCACGAGATGCATTGCCCTGGCGGCTCCACTTCTATTACTTCAACAACCACACCCAATATATACCTGGCAGCTACCTCACCACATCCCTGTATCCAACCCTGCCTCGCCTCCACCCTGCATCCAGGATACAGACGTATCTAAGGCATTCGCACACCGGCACTTCACTACCGCGATAAGGATTTGACCATCGGTAACTACCCTCTGTTCGTTCGGGCTCGGCCTCGTTACCCGCAACCCGATCATAAAGATATTGTACCTGTACCTCCAACAACTCGCGGTTGTAATATGATGGAGATTCAGTTAAGAACGGTGGCATTTTCTATTGACATCTTAACATTTTAATCGAATTATCTGCTTATTTTTATATTGCTATTATAGAAATTGTAAAATTCAACTATTACAATTTGCTTGCTCGTAAGCAGAGGGGGAAACGTGTGGAGAGGTAGTAGATGAGCGCATGCCTGTTTGCTCCGCAAACAGGCATGCGCTCATCTACTACCTCTCTAGACTTTCGCGAGCCATTCATGGCGAGCGGTCAGGAAGAAGCGACCCAGATCTTTAGCGGATCATTCGTCGCTTTCCTCTACGTGGATTTTGCCACGCAGTTCGGTTGAAGGAGTATGGGAAGGAGGGTCCCACTCAAATTTCACTTTTTGTCTTTTAATCGGGATGCTTGTGCGCAGGTTATCGGTGCCTCCTTCATGGGCCAGGCTGACCTGCATCTGGTCCTCATCGATATCCAGACGGCGCGAAACAACCGAGACAAGTTCTTTTTTAATCACCTCAAGCAGTTCTGGATTGAGCTTTAAGCGATCATGTACCAGCACGACTTTCAGGCGTTCTTTTGCCAGCTCGCCTGGCGTGGGCTTCTTCCGACCAACCCTGAATTCAAAAACACCCATATCACTGCTCCCTTCAGGATGATTGAGAGCGTATGCGCTTCTCGACCGGTGCAGGACCAAAGCCAACGAAACGGCGTAATCGCTCCAGGAGCGTAGGAGATTCATCAAGCTCGTCGAGCGGAACCTCCTGGCCTATAATGCGCATGGCAGCATTTAAGAAGGCACGACCTGCGCGTGAGCGTTTTTCATAGACGGCAGGCTCACCCTTATTTGTGGCAACAATGATCGCTTCATCTTCTGGAATGATGCCCAGCAGATCGATGCCGAGCACTTCTAAAACGTCCGCGACATCCATCATATCGCCCCGGCGGATCATTTCAGCGCGCAGGCGATTGAGAATCAGGCGAGGCTCGGGTTTCCCCGCGGCTTCCACCAGGCCAATGATGCGATCCGCGTCACGGACGGAAGCCATTTCTGGATTAGCCACGATGATGATCTCATCTGCGCCGACGATGGCGTTGCGAAATCCCTGCTCAATACCAGCAGGGGAGTCGATGATGACAAAATCAAACTCCTGACGGAGTTGCTGACACAGTTGTTCCATCTGGATGCTATTGACGGCATTTTTATCGCGTGTCTGCGCTGCCGGGAGCAGATACAGTTCGGGCAAGCGTTTATCTTTGATCAGCGCCTGCCGCAGACGGCATTGTCCCTCAACCACGTCCACAAGATCATAGACGATACGGTTTTCCAGCCCCAGCACGGCGTCGAGATTGCGCAGACCGATATCCCCATCGACCAGCGCGACCTTCTTTCCCTCCATCGCAAGCGCAGTCCCCAGATTGGCTGTCGTGGTGGTCTTGCCTACTCCACCCTTGCCCGATGTGATGGTGATTACCCTGCTATCCATGCTACACTCCGTATGAAGAATTTCCAGACTTCCTCAGGAGAACGATTCGTCCCTGGTCCTTATGATGATAGAGTATACCATCACAAAGGCATAAAATATAGAGAAGCGATCCAACTATTTCCGTGGAGGGCGTCCACTGATCCAGGTTTCTACGACAATTTGCCCCTGTCTGATGGTCGCGACCTCTGGGCGAGGCTGGGCCTCAAACCCTTCGGGGGGACGCGAGAGCAGGTGAGCTATGCGCAGTTGCACCGGGGAGAGCTGGAGCGAGCAGACCAGCGCCTGCTCGTTATCGGGATAGCCCGCATGTACCATGCCACGCAGCACTCCCCAGACAAGAATATCTCCGCCCGCGACGATTTCCGCGCCATGATTGACATCGCCGAGCACGACGACGTTGCTATGGTGATGAATAGCCTGTCCTGAACGAATCGTGCGTCGTATGAAGAGGGTATCATCTGAGGCGCGAGGGTCGCGTGAGGGCCGGTCCAACTCAACGGTTCCGTTCGCCTGGCGCTCTATATCAGTGTAGGGTAAGGCGATTGTTTTGGCCTCTTTTGGTCTGTTCGCCTTTTCGCTTGCTGCAATCGACATATGGTAGTGCGCGAGCAGGTCTTCGAGCTGGAGACGCTCATTATGCTGGAGCATCCGCTGGCTGGTATCGACCGTGAGTGAAGCGCCGCGGAAGAACGAGGGAGCTTCCGCGAGCCGTTCCGCGAGCGCGTTCAGCAATTCGCCAAAGGGCGTGGCCGGTTCGAGCGTTAAGAGCAAGCCATCGCGCGTTCCTTTAATAGCAATATATCCTTGCACAGACTGTTTTTCCTCCCCTGCCAGTCTGCCTGGTAGTACGTGTGCCTCCGGCGCTTCTTTTCCCGAACTATCCTCCATAGTTGTGAGTTCCCATTCGCTGCTGGAAGCAGGCTCTGTAAACGGTACGTTGATGAGAGTGAATATGTCGTGCATATCTCTATTACGCGCACAGAAGCCAAAGTAATACAGTACGCGTAAATCGACAGCTTTACACCTTACAGTATAAAGCTGTCGTGGTTAAAACGCAATAGAATCAGGAACAATGCCTCACGGCTAACCTATCCAAAAACCCTGTACTGACCCGTTTGAGCGCGTCCGATTTGTGAAAGATCTCACGGTCCTGGTGATGGCGATGGCAATGGCGGTGGTGTCGGTGTTACCCCTACCGTCGGAATCGGCGTTGGAATCGGCGTTGGCGTTGGAGCCTTTGTTGGCACGGGCGTGACTCCAGCGGTTGGAGCTTTTGTTGGCGCAGGCGTCGTGCCGGGCGTGGGTGCTCCATTCGTCAGATTCACTACAAAGAGCGTTACTGATTGCCCGCTTTGCAGCACAGAGCCGGGGGGCGGATCTGTTCGCGAAACGGTATTGGGCTTCTTAGTCGGATCGGTCGAGTCGTTGGGGTCCTTGACAACGCTGAATGGAATCCCGAGATTATTTAACTCGGCCTCGGCGTGCGCGAGCGAGTCGCCCACAAGATCGGTAGGAACTTTAGGTAACGAAGGCGATTCCAGGTCAACGAGAATAGTGGTGCCAGGCGGGGCCATATCCGGTGGATGGGGCGATTGATCCTTGATTATGCCGGATGTCGCACCATTGCGCACCTGTAATTTGAAGCCTGCATCGCTCGCTTTGGTCAGCGCCTGCTGGTAATCCAGCCCGACCAGATCGGGGACCGGCTTCTGTTGCTGCTGGGCGGTTGGTGAGGCGGATGGCCCATGTACGCCTGGAAAGAAGCCGAGTTGAGCTGCCAGGTAGATGCTAAAGCCGAGCAATAATAATGTAGCGAGCAGGATAAGGACGGTGACAATGCTGGCAAAATGCGACTCGCGTTGCTCCTGACCCACGGTTGAGCGGGGCATGGCTCCTCTGGAGAATGGGCGCGTGGCCCCGTTGCCGTTATCCAGGGAAGCGTTATAGAGGCCGGGGCCAGGATCGATCTGGGTCATTGTACCCGGACCCGATGGCAGCGGCACAAATCCCGCCTGCTGCTCCTGTCTGTATGGGCTAACGGTGCCGTTATCTTGCAGTGCGTTCTGGTTGTACATCCGGTTGTTAGGGGACGAGCCTGCGACCGCCGCTCGTCCATCCGCCTGCGCGGCGCTATTAGGACGTTGCGGGATTTTATTCAATGGCTCATTCGCTTGAGACGCCAGGACGCCTCCAGGGGTGATGTTGGTGGGCAAACCGCCGCCAAGTTCCTCCTCGCCCAGCGTCTCCAGGGCTCGCGCCAGGACATTGCCATCGCGGAAGCGCATCTCCGGCACCTTCTCCAGGCAGCGCAAGATGATATCCTCTAATGTTGGCGGGATATTGGGGTTAAGCTGGCTGGGCGGAGTTGGCGGGTCTTGGATATGCTGCATCGCCACCGCTACCGGCGTATCGCCATCGAAGGGCGTGCGTCCGGTCAGCATCTCGTACATCACAATGCCCAGTGCGTATACATCGGCGGCAGGGCTGACAATCTCGCCCTGAGCCTGTTCCGGGGCGTAATATTGCACGGTTCCCAGCGTCATGCCGGTGGTGGTCAGGCGTTCGGCATTGATATCTTTATACACACTGGCAATACCGAAGTCGGTGAGCTTGATTGAGCCATCGCGCCCCACCAGAACGTTCTGCGGCTTGACATCGCGGTGAACAATACCCCGGCGGTGAGCGGCTCCCAACCCGAGAGCAACGTCGTGCGCGATAATAATGGCCCGGTCAATGGCAAGGACGCCGCGCGAGCGCAGATAGCGGCGCAGGTCGGTCCCCTCGACCAACTCCATTACAATAAAGTAATTGCCGTCGCTCTGCCCATAATCGTAGACCTGCACAATATTAGGGTGCTGCAATGCAGACGCCGCCTTCGCTTCCCGCTGAAAGCGCGTTACAAACTTTGGGTCCGTGCTATAAACTTCTCGCAGTACTTTGATGGCTACGACACGATCCATGCGCATATCGCGCCCACGATAAATGGTAGCCATGCCGCCACGCCCAATGGGGTCCTGTAACTGATATCGCTCACCCAAAACTTCGATTTGCATAGCTCTCCGCACTATCAGGCGATAGGTAACGTCGCCACATATTGTCCCACTATTTTAACCTATTCTGCGCCAGAATGGAACACTCTAAACGAAAGTAGGAGTTTCCCGCATTTATTCTGCTCTTATGGAATCCAACAATCAGATGTGAGAAGCGGGAAAGCCGCTTTGTATGATCACCCAGAGGCGCTTCCCAGTAAACGCACGTCCCCGTTGCGGCGCGTGATGTGCAGCGCGTCCATGTGCTCAAGCAGCGGCAGAATATATTTTCGCGTTGCACCCAACACGTCGCGCGCCTCTGCCACCGTTATCTGGCCGTGCTCTCGTATATAAGCGATCAGCCTGGCTACCGCTTCATCGTATGTTTCTCGCAGGAACAGTATGCCATCCCCTAATTTCATCAGCCGCCCTTGCTCAACCAGCGCCGTCAACACATCAGCTCCCGCGATAGCCTCGGCCTCGGCAATGCCCGGCGGCGTGTAGGGGCTTGCCTGGAACAACGTTACTAATTGCTCTACCTGTCGTTGTTGCGCCGGGGTAAAGCTCGGTACGAACCCTGGCAAGCAAATCAATCCACCTGTGCGCGCCCCCGGCGCTCCTGTGCTATTGCTGACTGCCACCAGCTTTCCCTCTTCTTGCAAGATGGCAAAAACATCGTTTGCCACCTTTGGAGGAAGGTTTAAGCGGGTGCGCCATTCCTCTTTAGACAGGCCGCTACGCAGCGGATATTGCTTATGCTGTTCACTTACCAGGAGGATCGCCTCTTCCACCAACATATCCCAGATATGTTGCGCAAACCATAGTGCCCCTATTTTGCGTACGCGTCCTTCTGATAAGAACGTCTCTAATATCCCCTGCGTCACATCCTCCGCTAAATTACACTGTCTGGCGATATCGGATAACTCGTATCCTATCAGCCCCTGTCGTGCCTTTCCTCCTGCTTTAGCAAGATTTCTTCTATCGAGGGCTGCCAGCACCAACTCTTCGGGCGATCCCTGCGCCAGGCGCTCAAGCGTGGCGATGATCGGCAACTGAAAGCGGCGATGGTAACGCGGGTGGACATCGATCACCTCGCCGCCGCCGATGGTGATGCTGGGCGAGGGGATGCGCAGGATAAAGCGATCACGCCGGGCCACGATGGCGGGCGCGTTGAGTCGTAGCTGTACCCATGCGCTATGACCTGGCTGCAACTCTGCCACATCCAGCAGCCGCACATAGGCCGCGATCTCCTGCGAGCCACTATAGAAGTCAACCAGCGTATTATGGACCAGTGGCCGTTTCGCATCTGCCAGCAGTTCAATGCGGGCATCGAGCAGCGTTGTCGGGCGCATCTGTCCGGCCAGAGCTACAACATTGCCGCGCGCCAGATCTGTGCGAGCAACATTGGGAAGATTGATCGCGACGCGGCTCCCCGGACGAGCAACTTCCACCTGGTGCTTGTGCGTCTGGAGGCTGCGAATACGCGTTTTCAAGCCCTCAGGATAAATTTCTACCTCTTGCCCGATTTTAAAGGTGCCATCAAGTAGCGTGCCCGTTACCACGGTGCCAAAGCCGGTCATTGAAAAAACGCGATCAATAGGCAGGCGTGGGCGCGCGCTATACGGACGCTCTTGCGCTTCATCAAGAATGCTATCTAGCGTTGCCAACAATTGCGGCAATCCCTGCTTTGTATACGCAGAAACGGGAATAATCGACGCACCGGCCAGCGTGGTTAGTTGCAATTGTTCCGTGACCTCTTCCCGCACCAGCTCCAGCCATTCATCATCGACCAGATCGGCTTTGGTCAGCGCCACCACGCCGCGCGATACGCGCAGCAGATCGAGGATCGCCAGGTGTTCGCGGGTCTGAGGCATAATCCCTTCGTCGGCGGCTACCACCAGCAGGGCTGCGTCGATCCCACCCACGCCTGCCAGCATATTCTTAATAAAGCTCTCATGCCCCGGCACATCGACAATGCTGACCTCGCGCCCGCTCGGCAGCGTTAACCAGGCAAAGCCCAGATCAATCGTCATGCCGCGCTCTTTCTCTTCGGCCAGCCGGTCCGGGTCAATGCCGGTCAGCGCCTCCACCAGCGTCGATTTGCCGTGATCGACGTGCCCCGCGGTCCCAATACAACTCATAACATCCTGCCCTGCTCAAAACTTTTTCTGATGCTAACTTTCTGTGGTCGGTTCTTCTATCATATCGTAAAACAATCCCCCGCGCTTGTCCAGGCACAGGTTTACTTATGACAGGGTTTCTCAAAAGTCGGTGCGTGCTCTGGCTGCTCGCGCCACAGGCGCTCACAGGGAGAGGAAGGTGCTGGCGGTGGGCTGCGCCCACCGCCAGCACCTTCCTCTCCAGAACGGCTCGCTTGCGAGCCGTTCTGTCTGAAAAGACCACGTTTGAGAAGCCCTGTTACTTATGAGACCCCAACCGACTGCGGATATTCTGAGCGGGCGAGGGCGGCGCGTAAAAGCGGGCGGGCGCGCTGGAAGTAGGTTTTGGCGGTGTTCTCGGGCATGTTCAGTAGGCGTCCGATCTCGACGAAGGTCAGCTCTCGGGTGTAGCGCAGGAAGACGACGGAGCGCAGTTTGGGTGGCAGGGTCTGGATCGCCTGACGGATGCGCTGCTGGAGTTCGTGTAGTTCCGCAATCTCTTCCGGCAACGGCTCGGAGTCCGGGATCACGTTGACTATCGATATTTCCTCTTCCTCTTCGAGAGCTTCCAGATCTGAGAAAAGCACGGGCCGTTTTTTGCGCAGTTCATCGCGACAGCGATTGGCGGCGACCCGGTAGAGCCACGCTTTCAGTACTACGTTGGCATGCTGCATCGGCAGGCTTGAGCGTAGCTTGGGGATAAAGATATAGAATTGGAGAAATACATGCTGCAATATGTCCGCTATTTGCTCATAATCGTTAAAATAACGGTTGATAAAATGAAATAATGGTACCTGGTAGCTTCTGACTAATGCTTCAAAGGCATCGTTGTCGCCGGCAAAGGTTTGCGCTATTAAGGTATTTTCGGGAATTTCTAAAGCCGCTCCATCTGAATATTCTTGTTTTGTATATGCCTGTTTATACATGGTCATCGCGCTCCCAGAGCAACCATGAGATCAGCGGTCAGGTGGCGCATGGTTGCTCTGTAACTAGCTAATCTATTCGGTTCGTAGGGCCACGATTGGGTCCATTCGTGCGGCACGCTGGGCCGGGTAAAAGCCGAAGACGATGCCTACAAACGCAGCAAAGCCGAAGGCCAGTAGGACTGCGAGCGGATCGAGCACAAAGGGACTGCCGGAAAAAGTCGCATTGAGAAACGCTCCGGTGACCCCCAGTATTACCCCCACAAGTCCCCCCAACGCGCTCAACATCAGCGCCTCCACCAGGAATTGGGCCATCACGTCGCCAGGATGAGCGCCGATGGCGATGCGGATACCGATCTCGCGCGTGCGTTCAGTAACCGAGACCAGCATTATATTCATAATGCCGATGCCGCCAACGAGCAGCGAGATAGCCGCCACGCTGATGAGCAGTATGGTCAGCGATTGCGAAGCGGCCTGCACCGTCTGGAGAATCTGGGACTGATTCTGAATGGTGAAGTCATCCAGTTGCGGATTGGCAATCCCATGCTGCTGCTCCAGCAACTGCTGCATGTTTGTTTGCACATCGTTGATATTGTTAGCATCATCCACCAGGACGGTGATGGAATTGATTCTCGGAGTGCCGGAGACCCTGGCGACAGCCGTGTTAAAGGGGATATACACAACATCATCGGCGTTGGCAGCCCCGCTCGTCCCTTTAGGCGCCAGCGTGCCAATAACGGTAAAGGGCACGTTGCGAATGCGTATCTGCTGTCCGATAGGATCGACGCCCTGCGGCGTAAAGAGGTTATCCACCACGGTCTGCCCGATTACCGCGACCGAACTGCCGCTCTGCTCGTCGGCATCGGAGATAAACGCGCCTTCCTGCATCTGCCAGCTTCCGACTTGCAGGTATGATGGATAGACGCCCTGGACGGTTGTGGACCAGTTCTGGTTCTGGTAAATGACCTGCCCGCTTGCATTGATAGATGGGCTGGCAGCAGTCACATGGGGCACCTGGGCGATGATCGCGTCGGCATCGCTCTGCGTCAGCGTCTGAACGGTGCCAGCTCCCTGTCTGACGCCCCCCGCGTTGGCGCTGCCCGGCCTGACAACCAGCTCGTTCGGATTCAGGCGCGAGAGGCGCTGGCCAATCACGGCGGCGTTGCTCTCGCTGGTCGAAATCATCATAATTACCGCCCCGACGCCGATAATGATGCCGAGCGAGGTAAGGAGAGAGCGCAGCTTATTAGCGCGCACAGCTTCCAGGGCGCTGATACAGCTCTGCAAGAGGCCGAACATTCTTCGACGACGGGTAATATGCGCTTTACGCGGACGCTGCTGGGGTCTGAATGGATGTAGGGTTGGCGCAACTGCTCCGTTTTGTGGGGGCTTTGCCGGTGATGTTGCCGGTCTCTCAGGTTTCGATATTTTCATGAGGACACCTTTTTCTCTAGTAAGGGCCGTTGTTGTGCCAACTGCTCCTTTGCGCTCTGAGGCTGCTCATTGATGGTATCGTCAACGATGCGCCCATCGCGGAAGACCACTTTACGGCGACAGTAACTGGCTATATCTGGTTCATGCGTTACCAGCACGACGGTCATGCCACGCGAATTGAGTTGTTGCAGGATGGTCATAATCTCAAGGCTGGTATGACTATCCAGGTTGCCGGTAGGCTCGTCGGCCAGGATCATCGTCGGAGTAGTAACCAGCGAGCGGGCAATAGCGACGCGCTGCTGTTGCCCGCCCGAAAGCTCCATCGGACGATGATTTGCCCGCGAGCTAAGCCCGACCATTGCCAGCGCCCACTTGGCGCGCTGCTGCCGCTTTTCTGCTGGCATGCCTGCGTAGACCAGCGGCAGCTCAACATTGGCAAGCGCAGTCATCCAGGTGAGAAGGTTAAAGCTCTGGAAAACAAAGCCGATTTTCTGATTGCGCACATTTGCCAGTTCGCCGACGCTCATCTGGCTGACCGGTATGCCATCGAGTAGATAATCTCCGCTCGATGGCCGGTCCAGGCAGCCGAGAATGTTCATCAGCGTCGATTTGCCAGAGCCGGATGGTCCCATGATAGCGACCATTTCGCCTGGCGCAATATCCAGATCGATGCCACGCAGGGCTGGCACAATCGTGCGACCCATGACATAATGTTTGCTGAGCTGCTGCAAGCGAATGATCGGTGGCGATTCGTGCAGGCTGATCGGCTGATCGTGCTGTTCCATCGTGCTTAGCCTCCACCGCCGCCGAAGCGACCCCCACCGCCAGCGCCGCCACCACCAGGGAAGCCACCTCCGCCACCACCGGGAAAGCCAGCGCCACCCGCTCCTCCAGCGCCACCTCTGCCGCCATTGGTCGAGCTACTTGTACCGCCTGTTTGCCCGGTCACGACCTGGTCGCCTTCGTTCAGACCTGATGTCACCTCTACTAACTGCCCATTATTCAGTCCAATGGTAATCGCCCGTGGGATGAGCTTGCCGTTACGCAGCAGTAATACAATCCTGCTTGGATTGGTGGCCCCTTGCCCGCCGTTCTGCCCGCGTTGGCCGCCGATAGCAGATGCCAGGGTGGTACGGTCGATCTCCCCATTTTGCAATGCGATGGTGGGGAAAGTCAGGGCGGATGAAGGGATCAGCAGGGCGTCGATGCTTTGCGCTGTGGTGACGTTCACGGTCGCGGTCATGCCCGGATAGAGGTGCAGACCGTTCTCGCTATTCTGATCGACCACCAGCATGACGGGGTAGGTCACAACGTTGGAGGTTGTCTGCCCTATAGTCTCAATCGCGGTCACGCTGGCGCGGAAAGTCGCGGTGGGATACGCTGTTACGGTAAACTGGGCAGGCTGCCCGACCTGAACGTTACCGATATCGGCCTCGTTAACCTGGGCCGTGATGGTGAGCTTGCTCGTATCGGTCAGGATCATGAATGGCTGCGACGAGGTGCTGCTTGAACTGCTGGACCCTCCGCCTGAGCCGACATTTTGCCCGATTGCGCCGCTCATCCCTGCCACCGTTGCATCTACCGGCGCGGTCATAACCGCACTGGTATTGGCGCTATCAATGCTGTGCTGCGCGGCATCGCGCTGGGCCGCAG
Organism: Ktedonobacteraceae bacterium; assembly: GCA_035650355.1. Taxonomy (GTDB): domain Bacteria; phylum Chloroflexota; class Ktedonobacteria; order Ktedonobacterales; family Ktedonobacteraceae; genus DASRHT01. The sequence continues at coordinate 62,901 of DASRHT010000031.1, read as the reverse complement.
CTCGGTCGAGCGCCTGCTGGGCTGATACAACCTGAGCCGAGGCTGAGGCGTTGCTGGCGTTGATCTGATTCTGGGCCTGAGCGAAGGCATCCTGAGCCACTTGCACACAATTGGGGGGTGGCACGCTTGGCGTTGGCGTGCCCGGTCCTGGCGTGGGCACTGGCTGGCTACATTTGCTCAGAGCCGCTTGCAGCGTATCGCGGGCCGTATTGAGCGCGGCTGCATTCGAGTTCTGGGTGTTGGTCATACTGACCTCAGCCGCATTCAGGCTTGTTTGTGCGGCGGTGACGCCGAGCTGGGCCTGGTTGAGGCTATCCTGGAGGGCAGTCATATCAACGTTGATTTTTGCCAGTACCTGGCCTTGCTTGACATGCTGGCCGATCTGTACGTCGATCTCGCTCACCTGCCCAGCGACCGTAAAGTTCATGTTATATTGCGCGTTCGCGTTGATCGGGCCGGTAGCCGATATCCTCTGGCTAATATTTCCTATAGTTGCGGCTACCTGCGTAAACTGCACGGCGGGCGGTTTGGTGAACTGGGCGTACGCGGCCAAGCTGCCACCGATTAAGCTAAGTAGTAAAACAACGATCAGTGCAGCCAACCAGAGGCGGCGACGATTGCGGCGCGGCTGCTCCAGTTTGAGATCGACCGCTTCCATTTCGGTCGTATCTTCATCGAATAGAGGCTGCAATTTCATTTCTACATCTTCTGGTGACATCATATGCTTTTAGCCTCCGAGATTAGTGCGATTGAGCATGCCCGGCAGCAGGATGAGAATATTTTGAGCTGCAATTGTCCCCTGGCCATTAGCCTGCCCGGTCAGCGTAATGGGGGTGCCAGTTTTGAGGTCAGCGGAAGTTGCCTGGACGGTCTGTACAATCTGCGTGTCTTTGGTCACGGTAACGGTAAAATCTGATCCGCTCGCCTCTGTTACCGTAATGGCGCTGCCGTTGATCTGACCAATAGTGCCCGTGACGCCACGCGCCCCGTTGGCGTTTGCGCCATTACCGCCGTTGCCGTTTCGTCCTCCGTTAGCGGGGCGATTTGGTCGTGGGCAGCCATTATTGTTATTATTCCTTCTCGTTTGCCCATTCCCATTCCCTTGAAAGTTGTTGCGATTGGTGACGGTAATTCTGGTGGCTGCATAGGTATTATCGGGCTGCTTACTGACCTGGACCGCGACGAAGCCCCCCTCTTGCAGAGTGCTTACCGTGACTGCCGTCTGGCGCGTAAAACGCGTAGTGCTGGAGTATGTTGCTGTGACGCTTTTCCCTTGCAGATTCATGATGGTGAGCGTGTTGCCATTGATATTCTGCAAAGTCCCGGCAACTGTGCGGGGTAGCAGAGCGACGCAAGCCGTTGCGGTGGCGGAAGTAGATGATGGCACGTTGGAGGCGGAAGAGGTGGGAGCTGAGCCGCAGCCAATGATTAGGGCTGCGAGCGTAAATAAGAGTGCAGCTCCTGTTGCCTGTTTAAACAGTCGAAACGCATCCATAGCTGTAAGTCTCCTTTTTAGATTCTCTCTTTGCTTGTTTTCACTAGCTTTTCATGCTCTGCGCGAGCAGTTTCTCAAGTACTTTGACCAGTTCGTTCACGTTACTTTTAGAGAAGTCCAGAGCGAGCTTCATGTTACAATTGTGGAACGCGAAGCCCATCAAAATACGTAATTACAATTGGTACTCTTAGTTTGCTGCCTCATAATCTAACATAGAGTCTTTAGAAAACTCTCAGGTAATTGTAAAATGTTTGTATGGAGATTTAAAGTGTTCGATACTTCATTTCTGCGTTCCTGAGCGAAGCTAGCGCGGGAGCGGCGTTGGAGCGCGGAACGTTTTAAAGATAGTTTAATCTCGATCTCATTTTAGAGCACACTACTAAACATTTCGGCTTGCGTCGTCGTTAAAGTTGACAATTGTGTGGCGGCTAAGTAAGATAGAATAATGATCCGTAAGTATAAATTACTCGATATAAAGGTGCATGAGAGGAATGGTGCATGTATAAAAGGCCGCCCCAGGAAGAACATCCCCAGCAGCCACAGCTTTCCTATCCCCGGCGAGCAGCTCTCAGGCGACGACAGAAAGAGTTCTACAGCGATGAACATCCCGAAGTTCCCAAAGTCAGGCGAGCTTCGTTACACCTTGATACACCCGCTGCTTTACCCACTGCTCCCAGAAGAAATGTACGCCGTAAGAAGGCTATAGAAGGGGAAGTGGTGCCAGAGACTGAGCCTATGGAGGCTCAAGATGTCCCTTCCACGCCTGCAACAAATAAAATTATGCTGGCGCGGCGCAGACAACCGGTAGTGTATGAACCACCTCCCACAGCTTATCGCCGCTCGCATTTACATAAACGGCGTAAACAACAACATGCGCCCTTTGGGATCTTCCGGCAGCTAACCCGTAATCGCGCCGTTGCTTTTACGACGATGATGATTTTTCTCTTCGTTTTAGTGCTCTTGCCTGTAACCTTTAATTTCTTGCAGAGCTACCGCAGTTCGGCGCAGGGGCCTGTGATAATGGGACTGGGGCCAACCGGCTCAGGCAATAGTTCGGTTCAGCCCACTGCCGACCCGCATCAGATTGTGCTTGCGCCTCCCAATAGCAACCATCCAGCTCCGCCAGTGTTTGCCACCGCAGCCTATTTGATCGATGCGGATACGGGCGCAACGTTGTACGCGCACAACCCCTTTGCGCATCTGCCCATGCTCAGCACAACCAAGTTGATGACGGCTCTGCTGGCGGTGGAGCATGGCAATCTTGACCAGCAAATCACGATTACCGATGCCATCAGTCGTGACCTCAATAATCTCTCAGCCGATAGCTCTCTGATGGGCATCAAAAAGGGCGAGACCTATTCATTGCGCGACCTGCTCTACGGCCTGATGCTGGCCTCTGGCAACGATGCCGCCATCGCGATTGCCGACGCTATAGGGGGCAATCTGCAAACTTTTGTGACTCAGATGAATCAGCGGGCGCAGCAGCTCGGCTTATATGATACGCATTACGTGAATCCTCACGGGTTGCTGGACCCGAATCATTATTCGTGCGCCCATGACCTTGCCATACTGGGGCGTGTCAGTTTGGGCAACTCTATTATTCATGAGATTAGCGGCACGAAAGAGTACCGTATTGCCAAAACCGCCGCTCATGCAGAGCATGACCTGTTTAATGGCAATCAGTTCCTCTGGTGGTATCCCGGCGTGGATGGCGGGAAACCAGGCTTCGATGGCGACAAAGATTTCGTGCAGGTAATCTCGGTCACGCGCAACCAGCGCCACTTGATTGGCGTTGCTATGCATACCAACGACTGGTGGACCGATATGCGCGACCTGATGAACTGGGGGTTCGACAACTTTAACTGGATCTCTCCCGCTGAGGTCGATCTGACTTCTCCCATTCCCTACGATAACCAGTGGGGTTTCTTTGTGAGGGATAAAAAAGAAAATACCATTCCAACTCCCGATCACGGGCGCTACTACATTTTCACAGGCTATAGTATCGCCGACCCGATCCTTACCTACTTTGATAAGAATAATGGCCTGAAAAAATTTGGCTTCCCTGAAGGTCCGCCTGAAAGATCGCTAAATACCATCATTACGCAACAATTCGATCATGGAACAATCCAATGTGATGTGAACGCAAGGCAATGCCGGGTGATGTAGGAGGAAGGTAATATTCTACAATTGTTACCATGCTCCTATATTGTGACCTTTTTCATTGTCCCCCATACCCATCTTTGCTATACTGCAAACGATCTGATAAACATCGCCTTGCATCCGACCCGGAGGATAGAGCTCCTACGAATTGGAGCAATAGCCGCCAGGCAAAGACGGGCACGGGGCTAGCCTCTATAAGCGTCTGTAAAGTACACGAAAACAGGTAGATATAACCTATGGTAACAGGAAGTTCTAAAGTATCTGCAACGGATCACGGCAATGACACTACTACTGTTGTTGCCGCTCCTACCGGCCTGGAGCGGGCGCGCCTGGCCCTTGCGATATCAGCGGGCAAGCTGGCAGGCGCGTCGGGGCGTCTCTTGCGTATTGGCGGAGGCACCAGCCTTCCTGGCATGGTCGCGCGCCGCATCGATCCGAATGTCCTTAAATCGGTCGTCGGTGCAAGCAAAGCCAAAAAGATTGTGATTACGGGTAGCAATGGCAAAACGACCACGTCCCGCGTGACCGCTGCCATTGCAGACGCTGCCGGGCAACGCGTCTCGCAGAACCGTACCGGCTCCAATCTTTTGCAGGGGGTGACGTCGGTCGCGGTCAACTTCGCCGACATTTTCGGCAGGCTGGATAGCGATGTGCTGCTCTTCGAGATTGACGAGGCCACGATCCCGCTGGCAGTGCCGGAAATTCAGCCCGATGTGGTAGTAATCACCAATATTTTCCGCGACCAGCTAGATCGCTACGGCGAGCTTTATGCCGTGGCGCGGGCGCTCAACAAGATGTTGGAGGATCTTCCCCCATCGGCGACCGTGCTGCTCAACGGCAATGATCCCCAGGTTGCCAATTTCGGTATGAACACGCGCGCCCGCCGCCTCTTCTTCGGCCTGGAAACGATGGAGGTGGGGACGCCTGTACCTGAGCAGTCAGCCGATATTGTGCGCTGCATTCATTGTCACAATGATCTGGACTACGAAGTGGCTTACATGTCGCATCTCGGCATCTATCGTTGCTCCAATTGTGGCTGTGCTCTGCCCGAGCTGGATATCGCGGCTACCTCAGTGCAGCTCGCCTCTGATGGCGCTGGTCCCACTCATGTGACTCTGCGCACTCCTCAGGGCGAGATCAAGCTGGAAATACCTCTTCCTGGGCTGCATAACGTCTATAATACAGCGGCGGCAGTCGGGGCGGCTCTGGCAGCCGGTTTCGCTCTAGATAAGGTGCAGACGGCCTTGAGCCATATCCGACCTGCTTTTGGGCGGCTTGAGAAAATCCAGGCGGGCGATAAAACCATCTATCTCACCTTTGTCAAGAATCCGACATCGTTCAACCTGATGCTGCGTTTGATCGCTCAGCGTCCTGGAAAGAAGCATCTGCTGCTAGCGGCGAGCCATACGGTGGTTGATGGTGAGGACTTCGCCTGGCTCTGGGATGTGGATATGGAGGAAATTGCCGCTACCATCGCGGACGCGACATGCAGCGGCAACAAGCCCGAAGAACTGGCGATGCGTTTGAAGTACGCCGAAGTCCCCACAGATATTATTACGATGATCCCTGATCGCGAGGACGCCCTTGATGCCGCTCTCGCAAAGGTTGAGTCGGGCGGGTCGCTATATATTATGAGCAGTTATACGCCAACCCAGGAGCTACGCAGGATTATGCAGAAGCGCGGGTGGGTCAAGCATTTCTGGCAGGAGTAGAGAGATGGCCGAACAGGTAAAAGATAGCGGTATGGTGCTGAAAATAGGGCATCTCTACCCGACACTGATGAGCGTCGCGGCTGATCGGGGCAATCTTTTTTCGATCCAGAAACGTTGTCAGTGGCGCGGGATCGCGACAGAAGTTGAGCCCATTTATGTCAAACAAACTCCCGATTTTACCAAATACGATCTGATCCTCTTTCACGGTGGCGCGGACCGCGAGATGGAGATTGCCTCGCAGGATATCCAGGGCAAAGCGGATTCGCTGCGTGAGGCTGCCGAAGCCAATGTCGTGTTTCTCAGCGTCTGCGCGGGCTATCAGCTCCTGGGGCACTATTACAAGCCGTTCGAGGGACCAGAACTCAAGGGGGTCGGTCTGCTTGATCTGTATACTGAAGGCAGCGGCACACGCTTTATGACGCACATGGTGCTTGAGTGCAATTTCCCTGAAGTGGGGCTCAAAACGCTGGTGGGGTATGAGAATCATAGCGGACGTACCTATCTCGGCTCGAAGGCGCGCCCGCTTGGCAAGGTGCTTGCAGGTTGGGGCAATAATGGAAAAGATGGGTTCGAGGGGGCCATGTATAAAAATGTTTTTGGCACCTATCAGCATGGGCCGGTGCTGCCAAAAAATCCCTGGTTCACCGATCTGCTGATCCGGCGTGCTCTGGAGCGACGCTACGGGACGGTTGAGCTGGCCCCGCTGGACGATACAACGGAGAATGCTGCGCACGACGCTGCCCTGAAATTGGGGATGGAGTTCAAGGGCAGTGCCTCTGCGATTGAGGCTGCGTTTCAAGCCCGCGAGCGGGTGTCGAGATAGTCCTTGAACTCCCATCCCCTTGCGGGCAGTATAAGCATTTAACGCGAAGGCGTCAAGGAGAAATGCACTAGTAAAGGATAGGTTTACATGCCAGCAAAACATACCATAAGAGTTCTGTTCGTTTTATGTCTTCTGGTCGGTTCATTGCTGGCCTGTAGTCTGATACCCAATGTGAGCGTCAACGGCACCCCGGTCGTTTCAAGCACGCCTGGAACGTCTCAGGATACGCCGACGCTCAATCGCTGGCTCCAGGGCTCGCCCGGCGTGGAGGTGCGCGCGGAAGATTGGAAGAGTCCGGGCAATAACGAGGATATCGTCAGCATCGTGCGCATCGATCTGCATAAAGCGCACCTTCAGGTTGCCTATCAGCCGGACCAGCCTCTGCTGATGAGCGAGTGGATGAAGCAGACCAACGCGCTGGCGATCATCAACGGGGGCTACTTCGACACTCATAACAGGCCGACCGGGCTGTTAATCGCGGACGGGCAAACGTACGGAACTTCATATAGCGGCTTTGGCGGCATGCTGGCCGTTGACAGTCAGGGCAATGTAACGTTGCGCTCGTTAAGCCAGCAGCCGTACGATCCCAATAACGAGCAGCTCCAGCAGGCAACCCAATCAGCGCCAATGTTGATGTTGAACGGCAAGCGCACGCAATTTAGTGCCAATGCCGCCAGTAGCCGCCGCAGCGTTGTCGCGGTAGATAAGCAAGGAAGGTTGCTGCTGATTGTCAGCCCGAATCAGGCATTCTCGCTTGATGAACTGGCCGATCTGCTCGCCTCCTCCGATCTTTCGATCCAGACCGCGCTCAATCTGGACGGAGGCGCCTCCACCGGTCTGTATGTGCATGCTGGTAGCCAGCAGGTAACGGTCGATCCCTTGACGCCGCTGCCGATTGTGATTGTCGTGAAGTAAAACTATTAATAAAATGACTGATACGCAGCAAAACTTCTGGCATGTGCTCGCCCGTATCTGGGCCACCGTAGCCTTTTTTCACCCACTTGTCCAGGAGCGAGGCCAGCAATGGGAGCAGGCCCTTGCTTCGCTTCTTGCTCAGGCAGAAGCCGTAGCAGATGAACCTATACTCTCTCCCAACCAGCGCAAAGTGCTTGCATCGCTCCTCTCGACGCTAAATGACAACGCGACCCGATTGATTGAAGGGGTGGAAGAACAGAGCCCGCCTACGATGCAGCCCGCCGTTGTACAGAAGACCCTTGCTAATAACATCGCTTACATCGGCGTGCGCAACTGGTTCAATTTTCGCATTGCGCCTGGCTATCTGGAAGAGTGGGAAAATGCCATCCGTATGCTCAATGAAGCTATCGAAGCGGCAACTCGCAGTGCTGCCACCGCGCTGATCCTTGACTTGAGGGAGACAACAGGCGATCAGGCCGATCAGACATCAGAGGATCGTTTTATCACAGGCCGTCTGCGCTCCGAACTTGTTGCTCGTCTGTTTGCTCATCCGGTGACATTGCCTGGGATTGCGCGTATACAGCATGTCGGCTATCGCGATCCTCTAGAAGCCGGTGCGGCGCTGGGAGGCTATCTGAGAGAATGGGTGATTGAGGCTGGCAGTACGCTGGTTGTGCCCGCCGCTGATGCGTTCTCCGGTCGCCTGGTGGTGCTGACGGCTAAAGAGACGTGCGCATTGTTAGAGCCTGTCCTGGTCTTGCTGCAAGGTACGGGCCGCGCAGTATGTATCGGCGAGCAGAGTCATGCTTACCGCGCCTATGATCAAGTGCTACCCCTTACAGATGGTCTGAACCTGCAACTGCGCCGTTACACATTGGTGTATCATGACCATCCCGCACGCTATATTCCTGATAAGCAGGCAGACGATCCTTTAGCTGCTGCTGTGGCGTTGCTGTCGGCTGCATCTCCTGATCCTATCGAACGGGAAGCTGCGACTGTACCTCCTCTCTCGCTTCAACCATACAGCAAAGAATTGCCTTTGCGTTCACAGCGCATACTGGCTGTCATCAAGCTGTGGACGGCTATGCGCTCGTTTTATGCGTACCGCGCCCATCTCGCGCATTGGGATACCGCTCTTGTCCCCGCTATTCAGCAGGTTGCGCAAGCCGCAACGCGAGAGCAATATTTTGCAGCCTTGCAGCAGCTCTCATCATGTTGCAAAGGTGGGCATAATTTTGTGCTCCTCAGCCATGACGGCCAGTTTCGCCTGGCCGCTACGCCCAACGGCTCTGCTCCCCCTGTGCGCCTTGCTCGGATTGATGGGGAGATCACTATCATTGGTCCCATAGAGCCTGGAGCGCCGCTTCAGCCCGGCGATATTCTACAGGCGATCAATGGGGAGCCTGTTCAAGCCTGTGAACGGCGTTTGCGCCCCCTCTTCAACCGCTTTCCTGATGAAGCAGTAGATCACTATCTATTGCGAGCAATGCTTGATAGCCCGCATAATGGTCACAGCAAGTTGCAACTGAGAAGCTCGCGAGGCTCGTTGCGCGAAGTGATGCTGCTCGCTGATCGTCCGGTCGATTTTGTAACCGAGCCGCTTGCCGTGACTACGCTTCCGCGGTGGGGTCTGCTCTCTGATAAGTTCTCCTCCATCGGTTATCTGGATGCTTCCCGCGTCACTGTAGCGGATATCGATCAGGCACTGGCGGACCTCTCCCCGGCTGCCGCGCTGATTGTGGATATTCGTCGCTATCCGACGCTCCCGGTGGATGCTCTTGAGCGTTTTCGCCGCACGCCCATTCCTATACAATCGATGTTGCGTCCCGTTGTCATTGCGCCCGAAGAAGGCGTTTTCGGCTGGCTGGAAAACCGCTTTTACGATACAGCCACCATCCCTGCGGCGCCATCGCCTGATCTCCGTCCTCTTGCGGCGCTGATTGGTCCTGGCACTATTAGTATGGGGGAAGACTGGGCGTATCAACTGCTAATCGGCTGCTCGGCGATACTTGTTGGAGGCGTTACCGCCGGAGGAGTCGGCTCAAATGCTTTTGTACAACTTCCAGGCGGCGGCAGGGCTTCTTTTTCTGGCGCCCGTCTTACGCGGGGCGCCCTCGATTATGACATTGAAGGCCACGGCATTCAGCCGCATATCAAAGTCCCTCCGGCTCTGAATGAAGAGCGAGATATAGCGGTAATCATCGCAGCCGACGCGCTCCTGCAAAAGTTGCGCACCGGCTAAACCCGGAGAGACAAACAGCCCTATCAGCTCCATCATGGCGGCGAGGGGAGTTTCAACGTCATATGTTAAAGTCCATCAGAGCCCGTTCATCCTCTAACCGCTGATCTTCGCCGCTGTTTCCGCCAGACGCGAAGAATAACCCCACTCGTTATCGTACCAGGCCGCGACCGATACCAGATGACCCTCTTGCACCTGGAGCAGCGGTAAATCTATGATCGAAGAGTGCGGATCGCCCACAATCCTGGCCGAACTCCACTCCTCCTCCAACACATCCATAATGCCCTTCAAGGGATGCTGGTGCGCCGCTTTGGTGAATGCTTCCTTGACCTGTTGAACCGTCGCCGTGCGTTCAGTGATGAGGTTCAGTTCCGCGATACTTCCCGTCTTCACGGGAACGCGGTAGGCTTTTCCTGTGATTTTCAAGTCTTGCCAGATAAACTGGAGAGCTTTGGCAGCGCCCGATGCCGCTGGAATAATATTTTCTGCTGCGGCCCAGGAATCGCGTCGATCTCTCATTGGCTGGTCCGCAACGGACTGGCTGTTAGTATAAGCGTGGACCGTCGAGAATAGGCCATACTCGATGCCAAAGTTCTCAAGCATCACCTTGACCACGGGAGCGAGGGCATTGGTGGTGCAGCTCGCCATGCTGACAATTTTGTGCTGGTCCGGGTCAAATTGCTCCAGGTTGATGCCGGGCAGCAGAACGGCGTCGCAATCCTGGAGCGTTTTGCTGGGCGCGCTCACCAGGACGCGTTGAGCGCCACGATCAAGGTGCGCCTGCGCTCCCGGACGAGTAACGGCCCGACCGGTACAATCCACCACGAGATCCACCCCCAACGCTCGCCAGTCAGGTACTTCTTTTGTTGAGTCGATGTAGGCTATTGTGCGACCGCCGATGACAAAATTGTTACCTCTGGTCGTAACCTCTTCATGCCAGCAGCCATAGTTGCTATCGACCTGAAATAAAGCGGCCATTGTCGCAATATCTCTGATATCGGCAATGGCAACAGGAGTAAACAGGTTGCGCTTGAACGCGGTTTTCAACATGGAGCGCCCAATGCGACCAAAACCGTAAATGGCAATGTTGCTCACAAAAAGACCTTCCTTCCATGATCTGTCTTTGCTCTCCACTCTATCCCCAACTATCAGTGTAACATGGAATGCGGCCACAATGCGCTATCTCATTGCTTTTCCTCAGGGCTATTTACTTCTCTGAAGAAAAGGGGGTCAAGGGGCATCGCCCCTTGCGGGGCGCGGGGTGTCCCCGCTCATTCTTCTCCCCCCCTCGCCCCCGAAGGGGGCAAAAAAGAAGAAGTAAATAGCCCTGGCTTTTCCTCCTGTCGTAATACCAGGTGTGGTCCAGGGCCTACGCTATCCCTGGACCACGCGTTTATGCCAGATCATCTGGCGTTCGCAGACAAACTAATGTCAGGCGGCTATCATGCAACTGCATATGTTACTTCATCGCGGCTATCAAGTCCGGTATCAGCTTTTCGGCGTTGGGCGAGCCCAGGCCGGTCACAGGGTCCCAGCCCGGCACGGCGGAATAGCCCTGCACATTGGCTGAATCATTGGTGTTATTGCCAGCGGTGATATCGCGGAAATCCTGCGCGTAGGTGCTGGATGCTGCCAGCCTGTAAAGCGCGGGATTGATAAATCCCAGGGGGTGTCCGGCCATCTGGTCGGCAATTGCCATCAATGCTGCCCAGACGGGTGCGCTGGCGCTGGTGCCGCCGGCAGTCGTCCAAGAGCCGTTGAGATAGATCGCCAGTCCAGTGATGGGATCGGCGGCTGCTGACACATCGGGCACCCCTCTGCGGTTATTCAGTTGTTGTTCCACTGATGCAGGCAACCCTTGCTGGTAGGAAGGCGTTTTGTAGAAGCGGCTGAAGCCCCCTCCGCTGTCGCTCCACGCCGTCTCGTTCACCGTTGTGCCATTGCGTAGCAGCGTCGTACCGCCCACGGCAGTTACCCAGGGGGAATCGGCGGCGAAGCTTGTTGTGGGCACATTGGCGAGATGAGTGCCTGCTAGATCGGTAAAATCGGTGGCGCCATTATCGCCCGAAGAGCCGAAGTAGGTTATGCCCTGCTGGGTCGTCGCCTGTTGAAGAAGGTCATTCCACCTCTGTAGCTCTTGCTGTCCCTGCTGATCCTGTAATGTAAGCTCGGAAGCTCCCCAGCTCTGGGAAACGATATTGCCAAGTTTGTGATCGAGAACATACTGCTCTAACTGGCGAAATTCGGGGAGACCAATCGTGCCTTCGGTTTCCGCGACCGGGCTGACCAGAACGACGATTTTGGCATCGGGAGCGATGGCGTGGATAATCTGCACATCCAGTTCGGTTTCTCCGGCCCAGCCCCCTTTGTCGCCGCGCGGATCGTATTCAGGAACATGCAGGGGAGAGATGATCTGTAAGTCAACCGGCGGTAGCCCGAAGGTCTGGTCGAAGATTTGCATATCCTGCTGAAGCGTGGGGCTGCCAAACGAAACGATATCGACGACGGTTTGTCCCTTGCCTGTAAAGCCTCTCTGGAGCAGCGAGCTTACGCCGTAGACGGTCTGCATCGCGTGTGGAGTGAGGCAGCCGCGCGCGTTTTGTAATTCTGCTGGGCAGATATCAGCGGCGGCATTGCCCGGGAGGGAAGTTGATGCCGCCGCTGGCGTTGAGTTTTTGCTGGTCCCGCCCGCTCCGTTCACTGGATTGCTGCAGGCTGCGAGAACGACCAGTAACGCGAGTAATGCGAGGAAACGTCGAAAAAAATGTGTCATTCATCAGCTCCTATTTTAGTGCTGCAATAAGATCGGGTATAAGGTGACTCACTTGTGGAGCTCCCCAACCGGTCACGGCGTCCCAGCCGCTCACCGCCTGGAAGCCTTGCACCTGTATTGGTGTGTCAACGGTGTTACTGCCAACGGTGATATCGCGAAAGTCCTGCGCGTAGGTGCTGGATGCTGCCAGCCGGTAGAGCGCGGGATTGATAAAGCCCAGGGGATGGTCCGCTACTTGATTGGCGATAGCAATGATCCCGGCCCAGAGCGGCGTGCTGGCGCTGGTCCCTCCGACTTTAAGCCAGCGACCGGCGATGTAGAATGCCATACCTGTGAGGGGATCGGCATCGGCTGCGATATCAGGTATGCCACGGTGCGCCGCCAGTTGCGTTTGCACGGCTTGAGGCATACTGCGTTGATAGTCAGGCTCGTCGAAGAACTTGCTGATCCCGCCTCCGCTGCTGGGCCATGCCTGTTCAATATAACCGTTTGTTGTGCGCATCAGGGTTGTGCCGCCCACGGCGGTTACCCAGGGAACATCTGCCGGAAAATTGACCGTTGGGCTGGTCGCCAACTTCGTCCCGGCCAGGTCGGCCCAGTCGGTGGCGCCATGATCGCCGGAACCGGAGACGATGGTCCAGCCCTGCTGAGTGGTGATTTGACGGTAAAATTCCGTAAAGTTTTTCACGAGCTGCTGGCCCGCGCTATCGGCAAGCGTGGTTTCTGATGCGACATAGCTCTGTGAAAAAATTTGCCCCAGGTGATGATCTACCGCGTACTGCTCCAGCTTCATAAATTCGGGCATCCCGATAGTACCCTCAGTCTCATCGACCGGACTGGTCATCACGACGATGCCAGCGTCGGGTGCGATAGCATGAATAAGCTGGACATCCAGCTCGGTTTCTTCGGCCCAGCCCGCCATATCGCTATTTTTGGGGTCGGCGGGGGCTGTTCCCAGTGGGGAAATAACCTGGATCTGAACCGGTGGCAAGCCAAATTGCTTGCTAAATACGTCCATATCTTGCTGCAATGTTGGGCTGCCATAAGAAACGATATCGACGACGGTCTGCCCCTTGCCGGTAAAGCCTTGCTTTGTCAGCGCCTCTATGTCGTAAGCCACGCGCAGGTCGCGGGGGGTATAGCAATTTTTGTCTTGAATGAGTCTGCCAGGACATGCCTCGGGGGAGAAGGAGGTCGGTGGCGTTGGGGATGGCGTTGACTTACTAGGGGTGGCGTTGCTTACTGGCGCTGTGCAGGCTGCGAGGAGAAAGAGCAAGACCAGTAGCAAGCTTACCCTGGACCTGAAGTGCATATGGAAGGTCTCCTTTTTCTGAAAATGTATCTTGCAAAATATCTGTTGATAAGCTCTATTCGGCAATATTTGAGACGGACCGTTCCCATTATATCCCAAGTTTTGTCATCGGTGTACCCCTTGTATTAAGCAATATCAAATCAAAGAATCCCATCGCAGGTGAAGATGGCTTACGCATGTAGTCCTATAGTCCTACGTAAGGCATGCCTGGCTTGACCTATTACATTGTACTGAGTAAATTCAATTCTAGGCATCGAGTGCGTTGTCGTCGGAATGGTTTCTTGTAAAGCAACTTACTTTAACGGATTGAAGGAAATAGTATGTCGTCTATGGTTCGTCGAAATGGTACTACTGAGCAGAAAGTTGACACAGATGCGTTGTCAGCGCCAGTGTTTGTGACTCAATATTCACCTGTGGAGCAACTACCTTTTCCTGACCACTCCGCTCTGCCAGATGGAGTGCCGCAAGTGCCACAGCAGCCGTTCCCATCCTGGCCCGGGGGATCTGGAGCAACTCAATCGCTGGCTGCCCCCGCAGCATCTTCTCAGGGAACTCACGCTCTTACAAACCTTGTGGTCTCGCCAAATGTTACTCGTCAGTTGATCGATCCGCAAACAGGTACATTACCCACCCTTACCAAAAGCAATACCACGGCCTTACGGCAGCCGGTTCTTATTCGAGGTACAGGCAAAAAACGCGAGGAACCTGTCCGCCCTACATCTAAAAGACGTCTGGTTATTCATTTGGCGGTGACAGCTCTGCTCGCGTTTACGGTGCTGGGCACGTTGATTGCGGTGGTGCCCGCCGGCAGCGAGGCTCATAATGGGGTGTTAGGCTTATTTCAGCCTATTATGAATCTGGTCAATACGAGAAATAATAATGTCGGCAACATTGCAGCCCAGCAGGCGACGGCAACCGCTGTCACGCAGGATGGCTTTGATGCGGGCGCTCAGACGTATGGTGGTATTCCCGTAGCCCCTCCAGGATCGGGCGGCGGCGGCCTGGGACGTTTCTTTTACGGGCAGTGTACCTATTGGGCCAATATGCGCTATCACCAGTTGACTGGTGTCTGGGTGCCCTGGCTGGGCAATGCGAACCAGTGGACCTCTGGCGCAATCAATAGCGGCTGGGTCGTTTCCGGTACGCCCAAATTGCCTTCCATTATCGTGCTACAGGCAGGCATTCAGGGAGCTGGCTATTACGGCCATGTGGCTATCGTTGAAAAAATTAATACCGATGGCAGTGTGCTGACCTCGAATTGGAACTGGGCAGGCAACTGGGGTGTAGAAACCTTTGTGACGTTCCACCCCGGTCCTGGTGTGGCCTTTGTCTGGGCACCGGGCCACTAGTAGTATTTGCATTGTAGGAGGAGGTAGATATTCTACCTCCTCTTTCCCATCTCTGGTGCATTTCCACTTGACTTCCGCAGAGGCTCGCTTGACGGGTTGAAACTAGACCATTGGAAGACGTTCGATCTGAGGATCGTCTCGTACTTCTCGTGGTATGCGCTTTGACATTATGCGCTCCATCGCATTGCCGATGCGCTGAATTCCCTCCGTGATATGGGCTTCTTCGGGAGAAGCAAAGCTCAGGCGGATGTTACGATGACCGCCGCCATCGACGTGGAATGGCTCTCCAATGACAAAGGCGACCTGTTCATGGGCAGCCTCGCGCAGAAGAGGGCGCGCTCGCATATCGGCGGGAAGGCGGCACCAGAGATGGAAACCGCCGGCAGGATGGTTGACGCGCACGCTTTCGGGCCAGTATCTCTGAATCGCCCGCAACATCAGGTCGCGTTTTTTCTGATAGCTCTGTCGCACCGTCGCCAGATGCTCGTCCAGTAATTTTCGCTGCAAGATTTCGGAAACCACCCATTGCCCGATGGCGTTGGTATTAAGATCAAACACCTGTTTGTGCAATGCAAGCCGCTCGATCATTTGCTCAGGCGCGGCCAGCCATGCTACACGCAATCCAGGGGCCAGAATTTTGGAGTAGGTGCTTAAATACAGCACGATCCCATGCGTATCCAACGCCTTGAGCGGCTGGGGCTCTTTCCCTTCATAATACATCTCTCCATAGGGATCGTCCTCCAGAATGGGAATTTGATGGCGTCTGGCGAGGCGTAGCAAGCGGCGGCGGCGTTCCTGAGACATGACCACGCCGGTAGGGTTCTGAAAGGTGGGTAAGGTATAGATAAAGCGCGGGCTGCGGTGGGCCAGGATTGATTCGAGCAGATCCACCCGTATGCCCTCATTGTCGGTCGGCACACCGATAACGCGTGCTCCCAGGGCGCGGAATGTCTGGATGGCCCCCAGATACGTTGGCACCTCGACGACGACTTCATCACCAGGGTTGAGCAGAAACCGGCTTACCAGACCTATGCCTTGCGTAGAGCCTGAGAGGATCAAAATGTGTTGGAGATCGACGGCCACTCCTCGCTGTCGCATGCGATTGGCAATGGAGCGGCGCAGACTTTGCTGCCCCTCTACCGGGCAGTACCCCAGAGCGTGCTGGCGCGCCTGAGGCAGGCTATCGGCCAGGATCGATTGCAGCAGGTCAGATGGCAGTAAATCTGTTGCCGGGGTGCCTGCCGCAAATGAAATCACATCTCTGCGCTCTCCCATCGATGCCAGCTCGCTTAATACGCGGGCATCCGGCCCCAACACGGCGTCTTCTCCAGCCGCCAGCCCGATCAGCCACGAGGGCGTCTCTTGCTCGTACTCCTCATCTTCCTGGCTGAAGTAGCTGCGTTTGACGAGGGTACCACGCCCAACGTGCCCTTCGATCAGTCCTTCGCTGGCAAGCTCGTTATAGGCGTTCATAATGGTGGTGCGGTTAACCCCGAGTTCGTGAGCCAGAGCGCGTTCCGTGGGTAAACGTATCCCTTCGGCCAGCTCGCCAGAAATAATGGCTTCGCGCAACCTCTGGCTGATTTGGCGGTATAAGGGCATACCATTGTTACGTTCCAACTGAATAAATGTCTGAATAGGAGGCGTGAAGAGCGGCAACGTCTCCCGATTGGCTCTAGAATCTGGCATGTTCTCCTCCTGATTGGCTCATACCAACTTAGTATAATCAATGCAATCGAAGTGAGACAAGTGCCAATTGGTCGGTATGTTGGCAGGCCAATTTTTGATCTAGACCAATATTTTTTAATAGAAAAATATAGAGTTCAAAAATTAAAATTTAATAAGAATGAGGTGAAATAATTTTAAAACAAAAAATATGCTTTAAGTATCTATTGGGCGAAAAGGAAAATGGCTGGATCGCTCAGCATGAGAACAATTCACATTCATAGAAGAACGGGACGCTTGCTTATAATAAGCCGCGCCCCGTTCTTATCTGGCAAAAATGGTTAGCTCTCGACAATATCGACCGAGATCAAAGCGTCGCCGGGCTGGCGGTCGCGCTGCGGATCGCGCTCGCGAATTTCTTTGAGCACATTCATGCCCTGCACAACCTGACCGAACACGCCGTGTTTACCGTTCAGGTGCGGCTGTGGCCCATAGGTAATGAAGAACTGCGAGCCGTTGGTGTTGCGTCCGGCGTTGGCCATCGATAGGATACCCGCCTTATCGTGCTTTAAAGCCAGTGCGCCCTGCTCATCGTCGAAGCGATAGCCAGGGCCGCCTGTGCCGGTGCCGGTCGGATCGCCGCCCTGGACCATGAAGCCGCCGATGACGCGGTGGAACGTCGTGTTGTTATAAAATCCCTCGCGCGCCAGGAAAACAAAGTTGTTTACCGTAATGGGCGCCTGGGCCGCAAACAACTCGATACTGATGTCACCCTTTGCAGTATGCATGACTGCCGTGTACTTTTTGGCAGGGTCGATCTGCATCGCGGGTGGACTGCTATATTGCTTGGACAAAAAAACCTCCTCAATAACGTTAGGAAGCCGGAACTACAATCAGATAGTTGATAACATCCGGCTTGACATTTTTGGTCGATGGGTCATCGCCTGGACCCTGGATCTTGCTGGCGATATCCAATCCTTTAACGACGCGCCCAAAGAGATTATACGACTTGGGCAGCGACGTGTTGTTGCTGGTGTCGATGAAGAACTGGCTGCCATTGGTGTTTGGCCCGGAATTTGCCATTGCAATGGTGCCGGTCGTGTAATCTCCTTTGACCGGCTCATCATTGAATTTATAGCCGGGACCTCCGGTACCACGCTTCGCGGGATCGCTGCCGAGCGGATCGCCCGTCTGAATAATGTGCAGGCCGGTTCCGGTCTGAATGACGCGATGGAAGACCAGTCCATTGTAAAAGTTATGCTGTGCCAGGAACACGAAGTTATTGACCGTCTGCGGGGCCAGTTGCGGATCAAGCTCAACGACAATCAGGCCACGATTGGTGTTGATGCCTGCGCAATACACCTTCTTCGTGTCAATGCTCATCGCCGGTGCCGCTTTATACGTGTGAGTGATTTTGGCGATGTCAGCGGCGCTCGGGCCTGGTGAGGTATTAGTGACCTCGCCGAGTATCTTAGTGTTGAGGCAAGGCGAGACTGCTACCGGCTTCGGCTGCTTTGGAGGCAGAGTAAAAGGCCAGAGATGATTGCTGTACAACTCAAAAGTGCCGAGTGCCAAAAGAACCAGGATCAGGAAGGTTGCCAGGGGATAGCGTGCAATGCCGCGCGCTGGTCGCTTATAGCCAGGAGCGGGCCGACGCTGTTTCGGATCTTTCACCTCAAGCTTTGACAGCTCTGTCATGTGCGCTCTGGCAATTTTTGCCGCGCGTTTTGTCTCTGTACGTTTTGTTGTCTTTGGCATAGGGTTCTTGTTGTTGCTCCTTTTTGCATACACGACCAACACGATACCGTGTAAATATTGCTGCTATCATACCGTCCCCGCCTGTCCTGGTCAAGTCCTATTTTTTTGTTCTATTAGCCCATCATTCCTTCTATCTAACCGTAATGGCTACCACTTTTTTAATCCAGATAACCAATTTTCGTGGATATATTTGTGGATAAGTTTGTGGATAACTGGGGATAACTCGACTACGCCGGTGGATAACTGGGGGATAACTCCATAAAATTTCATATAGTAAAAGTGTTCAAGCTCATAGGGAAACTCTTCTTTTAGGGCAGATATCCACATATCCACAGGACTCAGCAATAAGGACCATTTGAATTTAGGCGCAAGATTAGTTACACTTTGTGGACACGGGATTGAGGGAGAACCATCTCCTGGTGTCCGACACACCAGAATCGAACGTATGTGCGAATAATGTGCTATAATTTTTTTGCCGCAATACGACTACAGAAATTCTGGCAGGACGCGACAGGATACCAGCATGGGGATGTGGATATGTAGTGGGGTTTCTTAAAATAGATTTATGAACGTTTTATTGATGCTGGAGTTGTTGACGTGGAAAAGCTATTGCCGCAAAATATTGAGGCCGAGAGCGGCGTCCTCGGCAGTATTATTATCGACCCGGAAGCTGTCGTTCAGGTGGCGGATTTCCTGGCAGCCGAGGATTTCTATCGCGACGCCCATCGCACAATCTATGAAGTCATTCTGCAGCTTTACGAGCGTCACGAGCCGGCGGACTTTATTACTATCTGCGACGAGCTGGAGCGGCGCAACAGGCTGGAGGAGGTCGGCGGGGCCAGTTATATTACTTCACTGATCAACCAGGTGCCGACCAGCGGCAACGTCGAATATTACGGACGCATCGTAGAGCGCACGGCTATCCTGCGCCGCCTCATTCACGCCGCCGGTCAGATCGCGGCGGTGGCATACGAGGAGGGCGACGCCGATCTCGCTCTGGATAAAGCCGAACAACTGATCTTTGGCATCAGCCAGCGCCACGCGCGCGCCGACTTTTCCATGCTGCGTGACCTGCTGGCCGATTACATGGAGAAGCTGGACCAGTTGCACGAGCGGCGCGGCACCATCGTCGGCGTGCCAACCGGCTTCACCGACCTTGACCGCCTGACGGGAGGGCTGCAACGCTCCGATTTGATTATTCTGGCAGCCAGGCCCGCCGTTGGAAAGACCAGTCTTGCACTCAGCCTGGCGCATAACGCCTCGATAAGGCATCAGCAATCGGTGGCTATTTTCAGTCTGGAAATGAGTAAAGAGCAATTGGTGCAGCGTCTACTCTCGATGGATGCCAGCATTGACCAGCAGCGGTTGCGTACCGGCTGGATCGAAGACGACGAGTGGGAGCGCATCATTACAGCAATGGAGACGCTCTCGCAGGCTAATCTCTGGATTGATGATACGGCTGGCATTTCGACGATGGAGATGCGCAGCAAGGCGCGGCGTTTGCAGGCCGAGCAGGGCATTGACCTGATTATTGTAGACTATCTGCAATTGATGCAATCATCGACCGGCAACAAGCGCAACGAGAACCGCGTGCAGGAGATCTCTGAGATCAGCCGCAACCTGAAGGGGCTGGCCCGCGAGCTGGATGTGCCGGTCCTGGCTCTGGCGCAGTTGTCGCGTGCCGTTGAGTCACGGCAATCGAAGGTGCCGCAGCTTTCGGATCTACGTGAGTCGGGATGTCTCACAGGGGATACGCCCGTGTATTTACCAGATGAGGGGATCTATCAACCAATTGAGCAATTTGTTGGGCGGAGCGGGTTGCGCGTGCTTGCACTGAATACCGAGACGTGGAGGCTTGAGCCGCGTATGGTGACAAACGCTTTCACAACTGGATGCAAGCCGGTGTTCAGGATGAAGACGCGCCTGGGACGCAGCATTAGGGCGACGGCGAATCATAAGTTCCTGACGATAAATGGTTGGAAGCGGCTCGACGAGCTAGTAAAGGGCGAACGTATAGCATTGCCGCGCCGTCTCTCTGGCCCCATGCAGGCCACGATGAGTAATGATGAACTGGCACTGCTCGGCCACTTGATTGGCGATGGCTGCACGCTGCCTCGCCATGCTATCCAGTACACGACCAATGATGAAACGCTGGCAGAGGTCGTCGCTGATCTTGCCACAAGGGTATTCGGCGAGATGGTGATACCGGGGATCAAGAAAGAGCGTCGGTGGTATCAGGTCTATCTCACTGCCAATTATCGCTTGACGCACAATGTTCGTAATCCTGTTACCAACTGGCTAGAAAACCTGGGAGTATTCGGCCTACGTTCATATGAGAAGCGCGTGCCAGATCAGGTTTTTGCTCAGCCAACCGCCGGCATAGCCATTTTCTTGCGCCATCTCTGGTCTACCGACGGTTGCATTCACCTGAGTCATGGGAAAGGTCACTATACCAATATCTACTATGCCTCAAGCAGTCTTGAGTTGGTGCGAGATGTGCAATCTCTCCTGCTGCGCCTGGGAATTAACGCAACGTTATCGGAGCATGCCCAGAAGGACAAAGGGCGCGACCAACACCATGTCCGGGTGAGCGGAAAGCCCGAGATTGAAAGCTTCCTTGAGCAAGTTGGTGGGTTAGGATTGAATAAAATGGTGCATCATCAGGCGATGATTGAACATCTCGCTCAACGTGTGGGAAAAACGAATCGCGATATTATACCTTATGGTGTCTGGGATCTTATCAAAGCAGAGGTTCTGGCAACTTGCTCAACCGAAACCATGTTGCAAGGCCAATCAGCTTTAGCAGTTGGCATTCGCTCTTACAAAGCTGTACAGATGAAACAGAATTTCAGTCGCTCACGCGCGGCCCAGGTTGCAAGTGTAATTCAATCCAGACAACTTGCTCTGCTAGCTGAGAGCGATGTGTATTGGGATCAGATCCTCTCGATAGAGCCAGATGGTGAAGCCCAGGTCTACGATCTGACTGTAGAAAAAGTGCATAATTTTATAGCAAGTGACATAATAGTCTCGAACTCGATTGAGCAAGACGCAGATATAGTTATGTTCATTTATCGTGATGATGTCTATAACCCGGATTCGGAACGGAAAAATATCGCAGACATTATAGTGGCCAAGCATCGTAACGGGCCTGTTGGCGAGATCAGTCTTTATTTTCAGGCCAGCCAGACGCGGTTCCGCGATCTGGAAGTCTCACCGCCGGCAGAATAATGGGGGGCGGATGCTATGACAGTCTTTGCAGGATTCCCAACGGGGAAAAATCCATATGTGCCGGTGCCGGAGGTCTTCTTTACGCATGTGCTGCCGGAGATCGAGGATAGCGCCGAGCTAAAAGTAACATTGCACCTGTTCTGGCTCCTGGCACAGAAGCGAGGCAACCCGCGCTGTGTGAGCGAGCGCGAATTGCAGAACGACCAGGTGTTGCTGACCAGCCTCAAGCGCAGAGGTGATCCGCGGCCCGCCGAGGAGCGCTTGCGCCAGGGGCTGGAGCAGGCGGTCGCGCGCGGTACATTGCTACGTATCTATCTCAAATTGTTTAGCGAAGGGAAAGACGAAGCAGAGGTGCTGGGCTGGTATTTCTTTAACACCAACCGCAGCCGTAAAGTGGTCGCGGAATTGCAGGGCGGCGAAATGATCCCTGTGCGTCTTCTTACTACCGAAGAGCGCACCTTTGAGCAAAAGAAAGAGCCTGCTATTGCAGCAGGGGAGTATCCTACAAGCAGGGAATATGATTTCTCTGGCAGTATACAGGTACAGGTTGAACGTCCTAATATTTTTGTATTATACGAGCAAAACATTGGCTTGCTGTCTCCTCTGATCGCGGAAGAATTGAGGGATGCCGCCGATCAATATCCGGCGGAGTGGATTGAGGACGCGTTTCGTGAGGCAGTGCAGCAGAATAAACGCAAATGGAGTTATATCCGCGCCATCTTACGGCGCTGGGGAACGGAAGGCAGGCAAGCATGGAACGCCTGAATGATATACTTGGCCGGGTGCCACAGAAACGGCAGCAGAATCCCGGTCCGCGACCATCTCATAACGTCGATTCTCAAGAGATGGGATATATGCCAGCGCAACGCTCTGAACTGCGCCGCCATGTGCCTGAACAGCCGGCTCGCCCGGCGCGCAACACCTATGGCGCGCAACAGCCACAGCAATATCTATCCCCTGCAAAAATACGTCATATTCAAGGGCAAGGAGAGCCTGCCGTTCCCGAATACCGTGAAGGGCGTCCGTCCGGTTCCGCCGGCCCTCGTTCGCTTTATCCGCGCCAGCCCTTAACGGGGCAGCAACGGCCCGGCTCGCGCTACGAGGAGATGCGGGCGCGTTCACCGCGTTCTCGTTTGCCCGAAAGCGATGATTACCTGCGTGGCGATGGCTATCCTGCCAATATGCATGCCGACGTTATCGAAGAGTGGGAAGAGGACGCGGTAGATATGCGCTATGGCGATTGGGAAAGAGATGGGGATGAGGCGCTGCTGCGTCAGCCTCTGGGGACCGAACTGCTTGACGCTCCCAGGAGTAAATTCGTTTCCGGGGAATATCCCCTGACGAATACGCCTGAAGTGGAGCCGCGTTCCCGCCCCACGCGCGATCTGCGTATGTCGGGGCTGCAATCTCCGTTGTCACCGTTGCGCACTCAGGGCACGCAGCGTTTTCAGCAGCAGCGCATGACCCAGCCGCTGAATCCTCAGACTGTTATGGGGCTGGGTCGAGAGCGGGAGCCGGTGCAGGAACCGGGACAATATGCAACCCGGCAGACGCGCCAGGTTGTACCATATGTGAACGAGCAGTACACGCCCATCGCTGTAACGCCTCCCCCGCCTCCTGTTAAAGGGAGTTGTCCGAGATGCCGCGGCGCGGGCTATTTGCGGGCGGATGTTCCCTTTGGCGATCCCAATTTTGGCAAGCCGATTCCCTGTGAATGCAAAGAAGTCGAGCGCAGGGAGCGCAGACGCCAGCAGTTGCGTGATATGTCCAACCTGGACGCGTTCCGTAGCAATAGTTTCAGAACGTTTAATCCTCGCGTTCCCGGTTTATATGAGGCGTATCAGGTCGCATCTGCATACGCGGAAAACCCGCAGGGATGGCTATTGCTTGTTGGGCCCAATGGCTGTGGGAAAACGCACCTGGCAGCGGCTATTGCCAATCAATGCCTGGATAGCGGCGCGGTTGTGCTCTTTGCGGTTGTACCCGATCTGCTTGACCATCTGCGAGCTGCCTTTGCCCCTAGCGCGTCCGAGGTCTACGATCAGTTGTTCTCGAAGATGCGCGAGGCGGAAGTGCTGGTGCTCGACGATCTGGGAGCGCAGCAAAGTTCGCCGTGGGCCAATGAGAAGCTCTTCCAGTTGCTAAACTATCGCTATAACATGAGCATGCCGACCGTCATCACGGCTAATCCTAGAGGATTGCAGGGCATTGATGAGCGCATCCGCTCCCGCCTCTCGGATATCAGCCTGGTAACAAAAGTCACCTTTGATCGCGCGCACGATTATCGCCCAAATCATCCCAGGAGGGATATGTAGTAGGGGCTGGGCTTGCCCTTGCCCTGCTAGCTCCCCGATTCATCGTGGGAGCGTTGGAACTTCAAAGTACATGCTCGTGGATTGCTTGCACTTGCATGGCGCAAGTGCTATCATTACGGTAACACATCTCCGCAGTTGTGGGCTTTCTCTGCACAGACAGTTTTTACCGGCTTCTATCTCTCATGATAGAATAACAAGAGAGAAACCGTGAAGGATAAGAAGGAGCAAACATGGGCAGTGTTTTTAATCCTCGTGACCCGAAATGGATCAAAGAGTCCCGGGAATTTTTGGAGCCAAAGGGCATTATTCCCAGTGTTGTTGAGACAACGGCTCGTGGCGAACGCGGGTGGGACCTTTTCTCGCGCCTGCTAAAAGAGCGCATTATCTTTATTGGTACGCCAATCGACGATATGGTTGCCAACAGCACGGTCGCACAGTTGCTCTACCTCCAGAGCGAGGACGCGACCAAAGATATTAACATGTATATTAACTCGCCCGGTGGGAGCATTTACGCCGGCCTTGCCATCTATGACACGATGCAGTGGCTGCGCCCGGAGGTCTCGACGGTCTGTATGGGTATGGCAATGAGCATGGGCGCTGTGCTGCTGACCGCTGGTGAGAAGGGCAAGCGCTACTGCCTGCCGAACTCCACCATGCTGATCCACCAGCCGCTCGGCGGAGCTGAAGGTCAGGCAGCCGATATCGAGATCACCGCACGCGAAATCCTGCGCCTGCGCCGCAGCCTGTATGAGATCATTGCTCATCATACCGGCCAGACGATGGAGCGCATCATGCAGGACTCTGACCGTAACTACTACCTGACCGCGCAGCAGGCAGTTGAGTACGGCCTTGTCGATGACATTCTCGCGCCGACCCGCGAGTAATTACCGAAAAAACAGCAATGGGACGGGCGCGATGGTCGAAATGGGCAGCCATTTACCATCGCGCCTTGCTATGTGTACAGGGGGTAACGCTTGTCTAAAAAAATCGTGCCAGCTCTCACCGGAAGAACGATTCGCTGTATCCTGTTCGATTTCGGCGAGACGCTCTGGACTCAGGTAGATCGCGCTACCTGGCATACGCTGGAACAACGCGCGAACCGGCAGGCGGTACAGATCCTGCTTGAACATGCGCCCGCAAATAGCGACATTGAAAAGGAGCCAGATTTACTGGGTGAGCAGTTGCGCAATGCAGTAAAAGTACAGACACATTTGATGGCGCAACAAACACCTGAGCATGAACCGGATTTTGCCCAGGCTACAATAGAGGCAGTCGCGCAACTGGGCTTCTCGGGCATAGATCATGCCACTGCCGGGGCGATTTTTGAGGCGCTGCGTATGCCCATCCTGGGGTCACGCATCCTCTTCGATGATGTCTTAGCTACTCTGGCCGCTCTTCAAGAGCGGGGCTTTCTCTTAGGCGTGGTGACGAACCGGGCCTGGGGCGGCCCGCCCTTTCTGAAAGATATTGGCGTGCTTGGTCTCCTTGATTATTTCGATACGCGCCATATCGCCATCTCCGCTGACCTGGGGGTGCGCAAGCCCGCTGCTGCCATCTTTCTGCACGCGCTGAATGCGTTGGAGGTGCCACCCGAAGAGGCGGCGATGGTGGGAGATTCGCTTAATGCCGACATTGTTGGCGCTCATCGCCTCAATATGTTCGCCATCTGGAAGCCGAAAATACGCATGCAGGAAAAGGCGCAAGCCGCATTGATTGCTCAGGGAATTACCGATTTACAGGGTGATGCCTATGGCGATTATTTACTCGAATACGCGCGTAAAAAAAGAGCGGAGAAGAGCAAACTGCTAGATGAGAGCATAAAGCCTGATATGGTGATAAAACGGGTGACCGAGTTGCTTGATGTGTTTACTGAGGTTGGCAGGCAATGACGCCGAAATTGCGTAAGTGGCTCTTTGAGGCCCTCTATCGAAATCGTTACCTCTATCGCTTCGCCAGCACCGTCCCGTTCGCGGGCCAATGGCGCGTCTGGCAGCGCCTGATACTGACGCGCATTCGCGGAATGGATGTCTTAGAACTGGGTTGCGGCCTGGGCGACCTGCTGGCGGATATGCTCAAAGCCGGCTATCGTTGTCAGGCGGTTGAACATTCCCCCCAGATGGTGGCGGCAGCTCGTGATACGCTGCGCAATCGCAAGCTTGGTCAACCTTCCCTCGTCATCCAGGGCTCGGCCCAGCGCCTGCCCTTCAGCAACGAGTCCTTCGATACGGTGGTTAGCACCTTCCCATCCGAGTATATTTACGATCCCAACACTATCGCCGAAGTCGCCCGCGTGCTGCGTCCCGGCGGTCGCGTCATCATCATTGAGGGCGCGAATCTGCTGCCGGTGGGATTTATCCAGCCGATCCTGGTCTTCCTGCAAATGTTCGTCTATGGTCCCGGTGCGCTTTTCGGCTCAGGCAGGCGGCGCAACCTCATTGGTAAAGATGCAGGCGATCAATCAGGAAACGCAACCAGGACACGTCCATCCGGTGCCGAGCGCGAAGCCAAAACGGAGGTGATGACCGAAGTCGTTCCCGATGCTCTATTTGGCCGCCACATCCCCTTAGAGAAATTTGATCTGCGCCGACGCTCAGAACGCGCTCACAGCCGTCGCTGGGAAGTCTATATCACCATTGGCGAGAAGCTGTAAGTCCTTCGCTCCCGCGCTGCCTGAAATGCCTGATTCGCGCATCTATTGAGCGGTCGGCTCTTCGTTCATCCATCCGATTGATTGTTAGAAGTTCTGGCCGGGTCACCCGATCAGAACTTCTAGCGTGAAAAGAGTGTTAAGGAAGGAGTAGTGAACGATGCAATTACAAGTGGCGCTGGATCGGCCATCGCTGGAAGCTGCCCGTGCCTTCTCTGCCTCACTTGAGCCGTATCGCAAATAAGAAAAGAGGTCCTTTATGGAGACACTGAAAACGATAATAGCGGAAATCACGCAGGTCATAGATAAGCTGGACGAAGGCCAGATCGTCACTTTTGCGAGTGAACTTCTTGCTGCCCCGCGCGTCTTTGTGACGGGCAAAGGCCGCTCGGGGTTGATGGCGAAGGCATTCGCTATGCGCTTGATGCATCTCGGCCTGACAGTATATGTTGTAGGCGAAACTACGGCTCCGGCGATTGAGAATTATGATACGCTCGTTGCCGTCTCTGGCTCAGGAACGACAGCCGAGACGCTGCATGTGGTCGAGCAGGCAAAGAAGAGGGGCTGCACAATCTTCGTCGTAACCACCAATCCAGAGTCGCCCCTGGCAAAGTCCACGACGCTATCGCTGATCATTCCGGCTGCGACCAGATGGCGACGCGAAGGCGAAGTTGCCACACAGCAGCCGCTGGGATCGCTCTTTGATCAGTGCAGCCATATCGCGCTTGACGCCATCTGCCTGCAAATCGCCAATAGTAAGCATATTGACAATGAGATGGCGCGAGAGCGCCACTCGAACACTGAATAATCACAAACACCGAATAATCACGAAGAGGGGGAAGAGGGCAACCGCAAGGAAGGGGAAGAGGGCAACCGCAAGGGATTGCCCCTACTTGACAATTGTGTGCGGAATCGGTAGACTGGGGCTAACGCAATGTAGGACTGGCGAGGAATGGGAGGAGTAGGTGCGGAGGCCGCAAGAGAGGGAAGATCATCGGCTGCGAGTCTTCCCGGTAACGCTGCACTGAAGGTCGCCCAGGAGTCTGGAAACCAGCTTTAAGGCAATTTCCACGGGAGTGCCCGTTAACGCACATGTGAGGGTCAGACGCTGGCTGTCTGACCGAAACAAGGTGGTACCACGAGCAATGCCTTTTCTCGTCCTTGACGGGAAGGGCTTTTTTTATGGATAAGATAGATATTGAAGAAACCTGGGAATACTTTTGCGAGGAGTCGATATGATTGAGCAGGAGAAGAGTGAAGGAACTATACAGGCACCATCGACTGCATCATTGCCAAAAACCTATGAGCCGCGGACCGTTGAGGCGAAATGGTACCGCTTCTGGGAAGAGGGCGGCTACTTTAAGCCCCGGCCTAATCCTAATCGTCGCCCATTCGTGATTAGCATGCCGCCGCCCAACGTCACGGGCGCGCTCCACCTGGGCCATGCCATCACTGCAACCATTGAGGATATCCTGATCCGTTACCATCGTATGCGGGGCGATGAGACGCTCTGGGTGCCCGGCGAAGATCACGCGGGTATTGCTACCCAGACCGTGGTTGAACGTTTGCTGGCGCAAGAGGGGACGGATCGGCATAAGATCGGACGCGAAGCCTTTCTTGAGCGCGTCTGGCAGTGGGTGCTCCAGTACAAGAGTCGCATCCAGGACCAGCATCGCCGTCTCGGTGCGTCCTGCGACTGGTCGCGCGAGCGCTTTACGCTCGATGAAGGGCTTTCCAAAGCGGTGCGCGAGGTTTTTGTGCGCCTCTACGAGGAAGGGCTGATCTATCGCGGCGAGCGCATCATCAACTGGTGCCCGCGCTGTATGAGCGCCATCTCCGATCTGGAGGTCAATCACGTCGATACTCCTGGCAAGCTCACCTATGTGCGCTATCCGCTTGTGCCGAAAGAGGGCGAGCAGGAAACGCGCTATATCAGCGTTGCCACGACGCGCCCGGAAACGATTCTTGGCGATACCGCCGTGGCCGTCAATCCCCTCGATCCGCGCTACAAAGATATCATCGGGCGCCACGCCATTGTGCCGGTCATCGGGCGCGAGATCCCGATAGTCGGGGATGCCGCCGTCGATCAATCCTTTGGCACAGGGGCCGTCAAAGTGACGCCCGCGCATGACCCGGTGGACTTTGAGATTGGCCTGCGCCACAACCTGTCCGCCGTGCAGGTAATCGGCTTCGATGCCACCATGACGCCTGAAGCTGGCCCGTACGCCGGACAGGACCGCTACGAGGCGCGCAAAAATCTGGTGGCGGATCTCGAAAAGCTTGGACAGATCGTCAAGGTCGAGGATTATACGGTGCCGCTGGGCCACTGCCAGCGCTGCGATACCGTCGTGGAGCCGCTGATCTCGAAGCAGTGGTTTGTCAAGATGATGCCGCTCGCAACCCCTGCATTGGGCGCAGTCAAATATGGTCAGATCCAGATTGTACCGGAACGTTTCAACAAAGTGTACACCGACTGGCTGGAGAATATTCATGACTGGTGTATCTCGCGCCAGCTCTGGTGGGGCCACCGTATCCCCGTGTGGTACTGCGACAATTGCGGCGCGATGAACGTGAGCCGCGAAGATGCCACGGTCTGCGCCAATTGTGGCAGCGGATCGCTGCATCAAGATGAAGATGTACTTGATACCTGGTTCAGCTCCTGGCTCTGGCCCTTCAGCACGCTGGGCTGGCCCGAACTGACGCCCGATCTGCTGCGTTACTATCCAACTACTGTGATGGAGACCGGCTACGATATCATCTTCTTCTGGGTGGCGCGTATGGTGATGGCGGGCATTCACTTTATGGGGACCATTCCCTTCGAGACGATCTACCTGCATGGCCTGGTGCGCGACGCTAAGGGCGAGAAGATGAGCAAGTCCAAGAATAACGTCGTTGATCCGCTGGAGGTGATGGAGAAATTCGGCACCGACGCGCTGCGCTTCACCCTGGCGACGAGCAGCACCCCGGGCAACGATATGAAGCTGATGGAGGAGCGCATCGTTGGCAACCGCAACTTCGCCAACAAGATCTGGAATGCCTCGCGCTTCGTGCTGCTCACCACTGCGGAAGTGGGCGGGGGCGTGCCGGATATCAGCGTGCTACAGCCGCAGACGCTGGCTGATCGCTGGATACTGCATCGTTTCGAGCAGACCGTCCAGCAGGTGACGCGCCTGATCAATGAGTTCCAACTCGGTGAGGCCGGTCGCCAGATCAACGAGTTCTTCTGGTCCGACTACTGCGACTGGTATGTGGAGATTGCCAAAGTGCAAATGCAGGGCAACGAGCAGGCTCGCAGCAGCACGGCGAGCATTCTGCGCGCGGTGCTGGATCAGAGTATGCGTCTGCTGCACCCGTTCATGCCCTTCGTCACCGAGGAGGTCTGGCAGCACCTCTACCGCACGAGCGAGCCGCAGCACGAATGCTGGCCCGCTTCGGCCTTGATCGTGGCTCCCTGGCCCGCGTTTGCCCCTCAGTTCATTGACGAAGAGGCGGAGCGACAATTTGGCCTTGTGCAGGCGGTGATAACGCGTATTCGTGACGCGCGCAACCAGATGAACGTGGAGCCTGCCCGCCGCATCCCGGTCATCATGGTCGTGGGCGACGAGCTAGCCATGTTCGAGGCCCAGACGCCGCTGATCGAATTTCTAGCGCGCACCGAGAAGCCGCAACTTCATCGCACGCTACAGCAGAAGCCAGAGCAGGCGGTGACGTTGCTTGCAGGTTCGGTCGAGGTGTATCTGCCGCTGGCTGGTATGCTCGATATCGCCAAAGAGCTGGAGCGGCTCGACAAAGAGCTTGCCCAGGCGGAGCAGGAGGCAGCTCGTTTGCAGGGCAAGCTCGCCAACGAGAACTTTGTGAGCCGGGCCAAAGCCGATGTGGTTGAGCGCGAACGCGAGAAGCTGGCCGCGCAAGAGGAGCGCATCAGCAAGCTCAAAGGGCGGCGCGTTGAGCTGGGTGGATAATCAGCATACGGCAGAGCGGGGAGGGCTACATGGCGAGGGAAGGGGATGCTGAGATCATCATCCATCTCGACAATATCCATGACCTGTTTGTACGTCCGATAGAAGATCCCTTCTCCAGAAAGGTCAATTTTCTATCGGGCGTCGAGATGATCAGGCGCGAGCTTACTGCTCCGTTATGGAGGCGAAAAGCGAGGGCAAGGACGACGATCTTCCTGCCTGAGGCAAGCATCGAGCCTGATCTCATCAGGAAAACCAGGGAGGCCATGCGCAGATACTGCCAGTTCAAGCTTGAGCAGAACAGGTATGCAATGGTCACCCTGCGGCGTCAGGCCCTTGTCGCGTTGCTGCTCGGCATCCTCTTCCTGGTGGTCGGCGCCTCCCTCTCGCCCTATCTGGAGCGAATCACGATCTGGCCGCCATATCTCAACACAATCTTCAGCGATGGCTTTGTGATCGCCTTCTGGGTTATCCTCTGGCGGCCCGTAGACTTTTTCCTCTTCGACCTCTGGCCCTTCTGGCGCGAAGACCGCCTCTATAAACGCGTCATGGCAATGGAAATCAACATATTGCCCGAATAATAAAATGACTCTTTCCCATTTACTGAGGAAAACAAATACCCGCATTATGTTGTGCTGATTGAATATGTATTTTCCCTATTTTTCTGTTATACTTCTTCTGGGTGCCATTCTCTTATTTTCTCTCATTTCAGAATACCGGTCTGCCTTCTGGGATGTGGGAAGATCCAACAAAACGCGTGTCCTCGTAGTGCGTCCCTGTCGCAGTATTGCCTCTCACAGCAGAGGAAACAGTGAATAAGGAGAACGTTAGTGTCGTACACCTGGCTCAAAGCTTCCCTCGCATTGCTCGTTCTGACAATGACCCTGGCTCTCACGCTTTTCATCGGACCCCTGCCCAGAGCAAACGCCGCCAGTCCCGATTTCACTATTTCGGCCAATCCAACCTCCCGAACTATTGAGCGAGGAGGAACCGCCGTTTATAACATTCAAATCACGGCATTGAATGGCTTCAATGGGACCGTCACCCTGACCGACACCGATCCTTTCGCGAAAACGGTACCATCCTTCTCATCAACCACCGTCAACGGCTCTGGAACCGTACAGTTTAATGTGTTTAGCAACGGACACCAGACCCCCATCGGGACTGCGACACTGACCGTCACCGGCACCAGCGGCAGCCTTCAGCATTCTGTCCAGGTGAAGCTTACCGTGATCCCCGTCCCCGACTTCTCACTCTCGATAACCCCCCAACTCCAAACGGGGGAAGTACTCCAAACGGTGAAACAGGGAACGACGGCGGCCTATCAGATTCAGGTGAGCGTTGTTCCAGGATCAGGCTTTAGTGGCACAGTGAATTTTGCCGTGACGGGCGGTTTGCCTGCGAACACTACTGCATCATTCACCGCCCCCTCGGTGGTTGTGCCTGGGAGCACGGAACTGGATCTGCACACCACCGCGCAGACGCCTATCGGGTCCTTTACCGTCCAGGTGAGTGCGACCAGTGGCAGCCTAGTCCACGGCCTCCAACCGGTCCTTGAGGTGATCCCGCCCAACTCCGATTTCTCGTTCTCGGTTACGCCCGCGTCTCAGACCATTAACTCGGCAGATGGAGCGATCTATACGGCCCATGGTAGCGCCATTAATGGCTTCAATGGCACCGTGGTTTTAAGCCTCTCGGGCCTGCCTCCTCTCACCGATACCGCTTTTGGCAGTGGCACGATAGTCGGCTCGGGTGATCAGACGATTTTCCTCTTTACCAGTCAGGGTGTCACTGGCACTTTTACCATCACCGTTACCGCGACCAGTGGCCCATTGGTGCATACCTTTAAGGTGACGCTCATTATGCACTGATCATAGGTCACTTCCAGACAAAGTGTCTGGGGGCCTGCCGGGCGGAGAAGAAATCGGGTAAGCCATCGCGACTCGGTTTCTCCTCCGCCCACTCACAAGAGAGTCTCCCCCCGAGGAGATGACAACCATATAGAAGAAATTGTATAGTGTAGAGGTTGTCCTCATATCCCCTTTTTTTAGCGTATCAAAAGATTTGCGATCAGGAGAGAACGCATGGCCGTCTACACTATTGAGCCGGAGCGAGCCACTTTGCATGGCAGCTTCTCGCGCGACTTCCCACCGGTGCTGACCATCGAATCGGGCGATACCGTACATTTTCGCACGCTTGACGCCGGGTGGCATATGGCTCCTTTTGCTAAAGGAGAAGTGGAACACCGCCGCTTTGATCCGCGCGACCCCGAACGCGATAAGGGGCATGCGCTCTGCGGCCCTGTAGCGATCAGGGGAGCGCAGCCGGGGATGACGCTCGAAATTCGCATCAACGAGGTGCGACCGGGCGCGTGGGGCTGGACGGTTGGCGGACGCATCCCCAATGATGTGAACCGACGGCTGGGCTTGCTAGAAGATGTCGATGAACTGCTCTGGACGCTTGACGCCGATACATTGAGCGGACGAGACCAGTATGGACATACTATCGCCCTGCATCCTTTTATGGGCGTGATGGGATTGCCACCGGCTGAGCCTGGCATCCATCCAACCGTGCCGCCGCGCTTCTGCGGAGGCAATATGGACTGCAAAGAGCTAGTAGCGGGTAGTGTGCTCTACCTACCAATTACCGTGCCGGGCGCACTTTTCTCAACTGGCGATGGGCATGGCGCGCAGGGCGACGGCGAAGTGAGCGGGGTAGCGATTGAATGCCCGATAGAGCGTGTCAGCCTGACCTTCTACCTGCGCGACGACATGCCCATACAAACGCCCAGAGCCAACACCCCCGCGGGCTGGGTCACGCTCGGCTTTAATACGGACCTGCACGAAGCCACCATGATCGCGCTAGACGCCATGCTCGGTCTGATGGGCGAGCACTATAGCGTCTCGCGCCCACAGGCGCTGGCTCTCGCCAGCACGGTCGTTGATATGCATATCACGCAGATCGTGAACGGCAAAATGTTCGGAGTTCATGCGATCCTGCCGCATGGGGCAATTAAATAAGAAAAAATGTAGATCTACTATTGCCAAACAATACGATATCTGGTATAATTTTAGGTGTAAAGAGGGTTACAAGTGGAAAGGGTATATAAGGAGGAAAAAATATGTCAAATTATGATGAGCGACTAGCCGCATTAGAGGATAAGGTTGCAACTATAGAGTTGCAGCCCCTTCACTTAGCACAAGAGAACACCCCCGTCGAACAAGGCCGCAGCTTGAGAGAAGCAAACGAAAATATCACCATTCTACTTGGTATCGCTGTTAAGCAAAACGAGCGTATCAAGGCCGTGGAGGACAATTTAAGCCGCTTCAGAGAGCATGTAGATCAACAGTTTACGGAGGTCAAACAAGATATTGCAGAACTCAATATCAAGGTTGATCGTCTGGAACAGCGATTTACTTCACTAGAACAACGATTTGTCTCCCTAGAGAACAAAACGGAACAACGGTTTATTGCACTGGAAAACCGCATGACCTCATTGGAAACTCGCTTTGATGCGCTTGAAGGCAAGTTTGACCAGGTGTTACAGATGGTAACGTCTCTGGCGAGGGCGATAAACAACTAACACAACACCCTTGCCACAGGGAACACCCGGCAATGCTATCTGGCATCAAATGCCGGGTGTTTTTATGTCCAGAAATCCCCTTTGCTGATTGTTATGCAGTGCTTCAAGCCCTTTTCCCTGATGTACTCCTCCACAAATTTCACCACTTATAACCATAGATCAAGCAAAACACATGCCCTGTAAAACTATCACTCCGGTTAGTCTTTTACTTCCTTTACGGAAGTATGGACAAACATTGCACATATAGAAAATTGTGAGTATGCACACCTTGTACTAATGTATATCTTATGTTATAGTTTTGTATACTGTTTGCACAACAACCACGAGCAGGAGGATAGATAGAAATGGTTATGCTCACAGCCCAGCTTCCAGAAACAACTATTTTAGACGCCAGTATTGACGTTTCCCATGTGGATGTAGTCGTTGAGCAATCAGTGATAGCGGATTCCGCTGAGAAATCTGAACAGTGTGAGCAGCGTTTACTCGTGGCGCGCGCCCTTCAAGGAGATCACGGAGCGTTCGGCAAGATTGTTGATCAGCACAGTACATTGATGTTACGAACTGCATCGATGATAGTGGGTGATCGAGATATCGCGGAAGACGTTGTGCAGGACGCGCTTATTCAGGCGTGGCATCACTTACCAGATCTGCGGCAGGCAGAGGCGTTGCGCCCCTGGTTAATGCGCATCGTCGTCAACCAGTGTATCAGCTTCAAGCGACGCCTGGCGCGCTCAACTGCGTTTATGCGTCAGACCCTTTCCGAGCAGGAAACCGATTTTATTGCTCAGGCAGCAGATCATTATAAAGGACGTTTAGAACGAGACTGGGATCTTGCTCGGGCCATCGAAAGCTTACCAACCAAGCAACGGGTGGTCGTTGTCCTGCATTATTATAATGGCATGACGTTGCCGGAGATGTCGCAGGCCCTGAGCACTTCAGAGAATACGCTCAAAAAGCGTATCCAGGCTGCGCTCACTAACCTGCGGCGAATTTTGTATGTATCCAACCCTGATGAGGAAATGGGGCCACGACAGGCACGCAAAAACTGTGCCACCTCTGCCGCTTGACGGTCAGAGGTGAGCCTGATTTACTCGACAATTCAAAAAACAAAAATAAAAACGGGACGACTGTACCTCGTTTGGGACGGTTATTGCTCAGGCAGTTAAGATAAAAGCCGTCTCTCCGTGATGCGACCCGCGTATTATGCCAGCATCGTGCGTTGCCAGTAACTGAGCACGTCATCAATCATACTGGCTTCGCAGCGAACCTGAAAGATATTACGCTGGATCACTTCCTGAAAATAGGAGATCACTGCACGATCAAGCTCCTGGCTGGTTGCCAGAGTGAGTATGCCCCGCTCGGCCCCCACCGGAAAGCAGTGATAGCGGCAGGCCAGTTCATAGGGGAAGAGATGCAGGAGGCGCTGGGAAGGATAGTGTGCGAGAAAGGCCAGATAGGGTAAAGAGTCCAGCTCGCGTCCGGTTATTGCTAGCGCCACCGGTAATGAAGGCGCATGGACCCGTTCGGGTTCTTTTTGTTCAATAACTATTGCACGCTCGGCCTGTAAACGCTGCATCAGGAGATGAGCTGCGTCTCCGCATAAAATTTGTATCTCATACTCAATGCCTGCCAGTAACGTAGAGATGCGCCTAGCTACCGCCTGCGCGCCCTCTAAAAGTGTATTGCGCAGCACAATGATGCACGATAAGCCCGATAAGAGCACGATATCGCTCCTGCGGACATTCTGCCGGATACGGCGAGCAGCGCGTCGTAAAGATACCTCCGCCTGATCGCAACCTTGAATGCAGATCAGCGTCACCTGCTTATCATGTATCAGTTCAAAAGTCTGGTCACCCAACCTCTCCACTTTCCACCCCCTCCGTAGCAGATGCGTTTAGCGCAAAACCATGCGCTAACGACCATTCGCCCCGGACTATTGAGACCTTACGCTTTTATACACCTGCTGGCATGATACTGATCACAAAAGAAAACCTTACTCCTATTCTGGTTATGATCAGGTTAAAAGATGCATGAATGGGTAAAGAATTTATTGACATTCAAAAACATCAATTCTTAACGGAAATACCAGAACGTTAACATACACGCAACTGATTTCCTACCTTGATATGCATTTCACTATGGCATATTTTGAAATAAGATGAAATTTATTGGATAGTATTGACATTTCATCACAGGAGGATGTGCGTGGATGAGGTGCATGGGGTGGCGAGGAGGCGCAGCATCACTCGGCCCGGTTTCTGGCAACTGAGCGCGACTCTATGCTCGACCCTCATCATTGCCAGCACATATCCTGTCATCGTCCACATCCTCGATCCCCGATCTTTCGGCATCTATATGCTTGTGCAGTGGATGGCGAGCGTTACGCTGCCGGTTCTTGGCATTGGCGCGGCGACGCTATCCAGCCGCCGGGTCGTTGAGATTTTGTGCCGTGAAGGCGCAAGGCAGGTAGCTGGCATTCTCTTTTTTCTCTGGTACCGTCAGTGCTGGAACATTCTCCTGTACTGTGGCATCTATGTTGCTCTGGCGCTCCTGTTCGCGCGTATCTATGACGCTCATACGGCGCTGCTCCTGCTGCTCGCCGGACTGGCAGCGGCCCCTCATCTCCTCAGCAGTATTGCGGGCATCATTTTGCGCAGCCGCCGCCGCTTTAAACTTTTGACCATCCTGCGCCTCTTCAGTGCTATCATATTGCTCTTACTTATAATGATTGCTTCACAAATAAACGGGGACCGAACGGCGATTTTACTCTTAGCCTCGACGCTAGCCGCAACGCTCACGCTGGTGCTTGCGGTCTCTTGCGCGGTACGGATTTTGCCTATGGGCAACGTCATTTACCCCGGCTTCTACAAGCAGAGGTACATTCTAAAATCGCTCAGAGGCTCGTTCCTTTTGTTTGCGCTTGATTTCATTATCTGGCAACAGAGCGAGCTTCTGCTCCTGGCCCTCTGGCGCAGCCCTGTAGAAGTAGGTTTTTACGCATTGAGCGCCACTATCAGCGCCGCAACGATGCGCATTGCACCGGCATTCCTCTCTTATTGCATCCTGCCTTTATACTTACGCTCTCACCCAGGCAAATGTTATGTAAATACTTATGATGCTTTTATCAAGACCTCCTGCGCTCTCGTATTCCTGACGATTCCTATCTGTATCATTGTGATGGTTGCCTGCCCCTTCGCTATTGTGATCTGGCTGGGTCCGGCCTATCTTCCCCTCGTCAAGCCATTACGCATATTACTGATTGCCACTGCGTTCGGCAGCACAGCGACTATCAGCTTGACCCATCTATCCAATGAAGGAAACAGGCGCGAGCAGGAGTTTTTTGCGGTAGGCGTAGCGTTATCAAAAGTTGTTCTGGCTGTGCCATTGATCGGGCTATGGGGCATGACGGGCGCCGCTCTGGTCAGCGCCACGGCCCAGATTATCTCTGCTACAGGTTCTATTCTCTTCTGTTACTATCTCCTGAGCAGGCGTGCAAATACAGTTGCGGCATAAGAAAATGAAACTTTTTCTCCCTGTTACATAGTACATAATATGTGTCTGACTTATCTTTAGTCGTAGGAGGGGGATTCCTAAAATTATGAGCGCAGAAGCGATTGGATCAAATACTGACACTGGCGAACAGACTCATCAAGATACTGCGAATACAAGCACCGAAGAGCAAAAATCGCCCACGATCTGGCAAAAGCTGCTGGCCGAAGCTTTAGGCACGCTTCTCCTGACATTTGTGGCCGCCGGAAGTAGTATGATGATGACGATCAGTCACGGAGAAGTGACGGATGCCGCACACGCGGTTGCGCCCGGACTGGTCATTATGGCCATGATCTACTCCGTTGGCAGCATCTCTGGAGCGCACTTCAATCCGGTCGTGACGCTCGCATTTACTTTGCGCAAGGATTTTCCCTGGAAGCGCATCCCTGGCTACTGGGCAGCTCAGTTACTAGGGGCGGTGCTGGCAGCTCTCCTGTTGCAGGCGATCCTGGGTCCGGTTAAGCATGTGGGCGCGACCATTCCAGATGTGGGCGTCATTCCAGGGCTGGCGATGGAGATCGTGCTAACATTTTTGCTGGTGACGGTCATTCTGGCAACAGCGACCAATAAGGGGCTGGTGGGGCATAATGCCTCAATAGCGGTTGGGGGAACAATCGCGCTCTGTGGCCTGTTTGCCGATCCGGTCAGTGGAGCCTCAATGAATCCTGCTCGCTCGCTGGGACCGGTTTTGATCAGCGGCTATTGGACCGATGCCTGGATCTACCTGGTCGGGCCATTTGTGGGCGCGCTGCTGGCAGTGGCGGTCGCCTGGTTGCTGCGCGGTGAGACAACCCCGGAGGCGGCTAAAACGGCCCAGGGGAGCTAAAAACGAGGGTGAGCGTCAAAGGTTTGCACAACGGGGATGCAAGGAGCGTTGCCCCTTGACCGGGGGCGCGGGGGCACAGCCCCCGATTCTTCCCTTTCCCCGCCGCAGGCGGCAGTGCAACAACATGACGGACACCCTAAAAACGCCCTCACGCGGAGCAAAGGTGAGATCGGGTGTATAATAGAGGTGTTCAGGAAAAGTGGAAGGGGAGGCATTCGATGTCAAATATGCCAGGAAGGCAAGAAACTCCAGGCATCCCTCAGCGTGAAAGCCTTATTGGACGCTACCTGCGCGACGGGGAATATCTCATCCAGCGTGTATTGGGGTATGGAGGTATGGGGAAGGTCTATCTTGCTACCCATGCCTCGCTTAATATCTCACTTGCGCTCAAGCAGGCTCGCGCAGACTGTCCGTTACCGGATAGCGTCATCACGGAGCTAGATTATATCCTACATGGCA
The DNA here is from genome assembly GCA_035650355.1 of Ktedonobacteraceae bacterium. Classification (GTDB taxonomy): domain Bacteria; phylum Chloroflexota; class Ktedonobacteria; order Ktedonobacterales; family Ktedonobacteraceae; genus DASRHT01. The sequence continues at coordinate 24,134 of DASRHT010000031.1, read as the reverse complement.
GCGATACCGGCCATCGCGCTCCAGCAAAGAAAGTGCGGGAATACGATTTTCCTCACAGCGGCGGCCCTCTCACAGACCGCTTTTTACGTGAAGCCCTCCTGCTGGCACGGTTACAGCATCCAGCCATTCCAACGCTCTATGACTATTTCTTTGAGAGCGGTTACTGGTACCTGGTGATGGATTATATTCCTGGCCTGACGCTAAGCGCCTATCTTCGCCAGCAGAAGCAGATCCCGCCATTAGAGGTGCTTACGTATGCAAGACAACTGTGCGATGTGCTTGATTACCTGCACAGGCAGACGCCGCCAATTGTGTTTCGCGACCTCAAGCCTTCAAATATTATCTTAACGCCCGATGGCTCGCTGATGCTGGTGGACTTCGGGATTGCCCGCTACTTTAAGGCTGGACAGAGCAATGATACTTTGGATTTCGGCTCGCCCGGCTATGCCCCTCCCGAGCAGTATCAGGTGGGGCAGACGGATGCCCGCTCCGATCTGTTCAGCCTGGGGATCATTTTGCGCGAAATGATGAGCGGGCAGCGCCCTGCGGGATCGGCATCGACGATGCCCTTACGCAACCATCCTGACATTTCTACCACGTTAAATAGCATGATGACGCTCGCGACCCGTTCGGACCCTCTCCATCGCTTTCAATCCGCCCGCACGTTCTACCTGGCATTAGAGCGCACCTATCAGATTGAAGAGAGACGCGCGTACCAGCGTACGCTTAACGCGCATATGCCTGGGGCGGTTTCCTCCGCAGTGGGAGTGGCTAATGGCGCTGATGGTACAAAGGACCCGGCAGCGCCATCCGAGTTATCAATCGCTACATCGGCAGTCGCCCCTTCGTCTTCTAAAAGTGCATCTATTGCGCCATTACCCACGCTGAGCCTGCAACAGCGGCGACAGACGCGCGAGGCGCTCTGCCATCTGCGTCGAGAGCGGATGGCGCAGGAGACGCTCGAAATTCATATGGCTTCCGTCGATGAAAGCCTGAAACGTCGTTCTTTTAAACCTCTGGCCCCCACGCCGCGCCTTCCTCTCGAAGAAGCCTGGCAGAGTGCAAAACAGCCAGCGCCCCAACCGTCAGCTAAGCCAGCCACGCCTTTACCTCCCGTCACGGCGCGCTCGCCGCATCGCTTGCATCGGGCAAGCTTCGCCTTTATTCTGGCCCTGTTCCTCGTGCTCTCGACGTTTCTGGCCTATCTGCACTTCTCAGATCGTTTTGCAAGCGTTTCTCAAGGAGCCACCGCCACTCGATCAGCTCCTTCCATGACTGCCACCGCCACGCAAGATGTGGTTCAAACGATAGGCAGCCACTGGCAGGCATTGCCATCATTACCATCCGCCGAGGCTGATAATGTGGCGGGCTATATAGAAATGTATGGGAAAGGCGGGATCTATGTCAGCGGCGGCTACCGCGATGCTGCTCATAGTCCGTACTATGACCGCAACCTCTACTACTACGATATCACCGCAGCTCGCTGGGAACGGGTCAGCAACGCGCGTTTACCCGGCACACTTGACAATGCCGCAGCCGTAGATGGACAGGGACGCATCTTTTTTACCGTTGGCTATTCGACCGATAGCTATGCAGTGACCCCTGCCCTTTTTATGTATCAGCCAGCCAGTGGCGCGCTGCAATCTATTACGCCGCCACCGCAAATATCGCCTGGTTTTAGTGGCGCTATGCTCGCGGATCAGCAGGGCCACCTCTACATTGCGCAAGGCTTTACAAAAGGGGGCGATCCTCAGGCGATGGCTGGCAAGGGCTGGTATCGCTACAATATCAACAGTAGAGAGTGGAACGTGCTGGCACCGCAGCCAACTGGACTCGGCTATGGTTTGCTGGCTTCTGATAATAACGGAGGTATTCTGCTGCTCGGAGGCGCGCAGGAGGCTGGACAACGGCTCCAGACAGATAAAATTTATCGTTACGATATTGCTCGCAATAGTTGGACGCAAGAGTCCGCCGCCATCCCGCTTCCCATCAGTGGGGCTGCTGGTTGCCAGGTGCGACCGGGCCAGTTTGTCATCGTTGGAGGATACGATCCCTATACGAGAACAGGCATGAAGCAGGTCTGGCTGGTCGATTTACGCACACTGCACTGGCAGCAGCTTGCTCCATTGCCGTCGGGAGGCTCGGTTTTAGGAGCAGCAGCCTGTGATGGCAAAGGGCATCTGTATCTGGAGCGTGGGGGGAGTGATCCCGATCATCCAACAGCAGATTTCTGGGAGTTAACGGTGTCGTAAAACGGCGCGGTCATTCTATGGATGTAGCACATCGAGGATCAACGGCCCGGGCTGTACCGGGGCATCGCTCCAGCTATAACAGGCGAGTAGTTCTTGAGAGATAGTCGCGACTTCGTCCTGGTTACGCGCGTGAATCTCTATTAGGGGAGCGCCCTTGCGAAGATGATTCCCCACTTTAGCCTGCAAAACCAAACCGGTGCGGTGATCAATCGCATCGCCTTTTTTGAAGCGGCCAGCACCCAGGCGCATGCTCGCAAGTCCGATTTGCTCCGCCCGAATCGAACTAATGTAGCCATCGCGTGGGGCTGTAAGCATGGTTTTTACGGGAGCAGCGGGGAGAAGCTGCGGCTGTTCAATCTGGCGAGCGTCGCCCCCCTGCGCGGCGATCACCTCTGCCAGTTTGGCAACGCCCGCTCCCGATGTTACTGCTTGCTTAACCTGTTGTTGCGCTGTGGGCAGATCTCGCGCCGCCCGGGTCATCACCAGTAACTCTGCCACCTCATGATAGCAGAGATGAGAGATGTCTTCCGGTCCCTTGCCCTGGAGAATGGCAATCGCTTCTGCCATCTCCAGGGCGTTGCCAACCGCGCGCCCCAGGGGTTGCTCCATTGAAGTAATCGCTGCCACTGTATGCATGCCTGCTGCCCGTCCAATCTCCACCATCGCCAGAGCGAGTTCGTTCGCGCGCTCCGCCGTTTTCATAAAAGCCCCATCGCCGAACTTGACATCGAGCAGAAGATGCGAACAGCCGATTGCCAGCTTTTTGCTCATAATACTGGCAGCAATCAGCGGAATACTACTAACGGTGCCGGTGACATCGCGCAGGGCATACATCTTCCCATCAGCCGGTGCCAGATCGTTTGATTGACCCGCCAGCACGATTTGATGCTGCTGCAAGACGTAGAGGAACTCGTCGCGGGATAGCAGCGAGCGGAACCCCTGCACCGACTCCAGTTTATCAATTGTGCCGCCCGTGTGTCCCAGTCCGCGCCCGGACATTTTCCCGACCGCCACGCCGCACGCGGCAGCCAGAGGAGCCACAGCCAGCGTGACTTTATCGCCCACCCCTCCTGTGCTATGCTTATCGATCACAGGCGAGATAACGTTGCGTACCTGCAATTGCTCTCCAGAGCGCGCCATTGCCAGCGTCAGATCGCTCGTCTCGCGCGCATCCATCCCACGCCAGTAGACCGCCATCAGCCACGCGGCCATTTGATAGTCAGGAATGTTTCCCTGTGTATAGCTGTCTATTAGCCACTCGATTTCGGCTGTGCTAAGGGCTTCTCCATCTCGTTTCTTGCTGATCAACTCAATTGCTTGCATACGCTGCCCTGGCTATTCTGAGAGAACGATGCGCACGGAATCGCTGGACATGCCATCGCCGGTTTCGATCTGGTAGCGACTGAGCACCTGGCTCCCCAGGCGCGTATTGCGATCAAATACCAGTTGACCGTTAGTGTATGCATAGGGACTGGTATCCTGCTCGCGTACTCCCTGGATAATGATGGTCTCGAACTTGTCCGATTGGTACTCGTTGAAGGCTTTCAGTAGCGTCGCGACCTGCATCCAGCCGGTACATGGTCGATAAGCGATGCGTACGATCCTTTTTCGCCCGTTTCCTATGGTATCGTCTACCAGCGTATAGGTCTGGGCTCCCGCTTCAAGTGCGCGAAGCTGTGACATGGTGCGGGGCGGGAATGCCACTGGCGGCTCCGGCTCTGGCGGCGCTGCAATGGGAGGCGGCGGTGCGACGGGCTGCGCGGGTCGTCTCCGCGTTGTCTGCTGCTGTACTGGAGGAACTGGCGGAGGCGCCTGCATAGGAGTAACCGGCTGCGGAGGGCGAGGCGGAGTGGTCGCGGGCCGCTGTGGCTGCGGATATTGTGGGCGTTGCGGCTGCGGCTGGCGTGATCCTGGAGATGGAGGTGGAGGAGGCACTTGCGGCGAAAGATCCCTGCCACAACGAAAACAGTATGCCGTATTATCCTGGTTGAAACTTCCACAGTAAGGACAGCGCATCATAAGCCCTCCTGACGTATTTCTTATTTTATAGTATAGCATAATCCGGCTGTGGTAAATTGCCATACCCTTTTAGCTCAGGGCTTTTCAGTTTTCGTCATGCTCACAGGGCGAAGCCCTGCTCGCAAGAGGAGAGAGGTGCTGGCAACGCCGCGACGCGGCGTTGCCAGCACCTCTCTCCTCTTGCCCTGCGCCCCGAACGGGGCGCGAATCCCGTCGGCAGGAGGGAGAGGAGAGGACAACTGAAAAGCCCTGCCTTTTAGCTAATCCCCCTGGTTATCTTTATTGTTGGGGGAGGAGTAGCGTCCCCTTTTTTAGGATGATGCTTTGGAGACCTCGGCGTTTGCTGATTAATGGGTACCGTGCTTGGAGTGCTGATGATAGTTGGTGAGGCATGGGGGAGATTGCCAGGGTGGCTCAGGGGTGAGATCTGGCTGGATAAACCGTACATAGAAAATGAGAGGAGTAGCATGATCAGGAGTCCGAGGGCTAACAAGCCTAGAACAGCGCCGCGAGTGGGTCTGGTTTTCTGTGATACAGCAGGAGCTCTCAGTACTGTAGGCTCTTCTTCGGTCAGAACGGGTACACGCGGGACGGTAGCCTCTGCGGCAAGACTGGGCATTGCCGCCATTGTAGGAGCCTCGGCAAAAGCAGACATCGCTGCCGGAGAAGAGGCTGACGCGACGGCAGAGGGATGGTTATGCGCTTCCGCAGGATGCACCGCCGCCACACGCACCGTCATATCGCTCATTTCACTGATAAGTGCCTCTTGATATGCACGTAGCAGATCTTGCGCGCTCTGGAAACGCTTGCCTGGATCTTTCTCCAATGCGCGTAACACCACTGCTTCGATAGCCGGAGGGATCAAAGGATTTAAATGAGATGGCGGGACTGGTTGCTCTCGTATATGTTTCAGGCAGACCGCCACAGGTGTACCGCCCGTGAAGGGGACGCGTCCTGTGAGCATCTGATAGAGCAATATGCCGAGCGCATAGATATCGCTACTAATCGTTGCGGGCAAATCTACCAATTCAGGCGCCATATATTCAGGCGTTCCGATCAGATAACCAGATTGGGTGATGCTATAGTCATTCTCTATATTTTTAACCAGGCCAAAATCGGCGAGATAGATGTAGTCTTTAGCGCGCAAAAATACATTTGAGGCTTTGATATCGCGGTGAAGAATGCCGTGGTCATGCGAAAACTGCAACGCGGCAACCAGTTGTTCAAGAATCTTACCGGCCTCTTCCAGCGTCATTGGACCCTGGGCCAGGCAATTCTGTAATGTGCCGCCCTCAATATACGGCGTGACCAGGTAGTACCACGATTCGTACTCGCCGCAATCCAGGGCGGGCAGGATATGGTTATGTTTGAGCAATGCCACAGCCGCAACTTCGCGACGACATCGCTCGTAGTAGTCCCCAGAGCTCCTGTGGACCATCTTGATCGCGACCTGCTGGTCCGTATCCGTGTCCTGGGCAAGATAGACCTCCGCCATGCCTCCCCGCGTCAAAAGATGTTGTATCCGGTAGTGACTAAAAGTAGCTCCCTCTAATGCAAACATAGCACGCTCTCATTCTCTCTTCTTCATTAAGTGTATGTCTGATGCTCAGCATGAGCGCCCGCTCGCGCCTGCGACGCTCGCTGGGTGGAGGAGGTGGGGAAACATGCGCGAAGCGCATGTTTCCCCACCTCCTCCACCCCTTGCGCGGCGAAGCCGCACAAACGCTGCAACGAAAGGGCGAAAACACTCGGAATCGGACACAGTCTAATATAGGTTACTTATCACACGATATCGCGGGCACTTTAATATACAGAAGGCGCGATGATAATGAGGCAATACAAGGAATAGCAATGGGCGGAATACACCTGAAACTTTTTTTGTTGTCATGAGTGTAAGAAATTGGGCGGGTTTTCAATCTTAGCTCATCAAACTTGTCTCCGAGCAACCATTCATCTTTTCCGGCCATGACTATTTTCAGTCAGTCATGACAGCAGTGTACAACAGTATATCCATGATGACCCTTTAGGATTTCGTCATAGAAAGGATAGGGCATCCTTCCGCAATGCCCTCGCTAATTATGTCTATAAACAACAAGGAACTAACAACAAACACCATCGCAGAACTCGACAGGCAAACGTCGCCTTTCGACCCTTCTACCCCTACTAATGTAGATACTCAAAGCTCCTCTCCCGCGCTTCCTACGGATTTTGACCAGCAGGGCGCGTTCTTTGGAGAAGGTATTCTTGATATCATGGAAGATGGCTTTGGTTTTCTCAGGAGAGAGCGCTATCTGCCTGGTCCGTTGGACGTCTATATCTCAGCCTCGCAGATCCGTCGCTTCCGATTACGTCAGGGTGATCAGGTCGCAGGACTGGTGCGCCCGTCAAAAGATCGGGAGCAATTCGCAGGTTTGTTGCGTGTTGAGGCGGTAAACGGGCTTGATCCTGAAATAGCCAAGAACCGACCCCATTTTGATACGCTCACTCCGGTTTTCCCGCGCGAGCTATTCAACCTGGAAACCAGCGCCAGCAACCTCTCAGGTCGTCTCATCAACCTGATTTCTCCGATTGGAAGAGGACAGCGCGGCCTGATCGTCTCTCCTCCGAAAGCTGGCAAAACCATGCTGCTCAAGTCTATCGCCAATTCCATCACCCAGAACTACCCCGATGTACACTTATTGATCGCCCTTATCGGTGAGCGACCGGAAGAGGTCACCGATATGAAGCGTTCGGTCGATGCCGAGATCATCGGTTCCACGTTTGACGAGCCAACCTATGCCCATACCCGCCTCGCGGAGATGGTGCTGGAACGCGCCAAACGCCTGGTAGAGGGCGGACGCGATGTGATGATACTATTGGATAGCCTGACCCGTTTGAGCCGCGCCTATAACCTGGCGGTGGAACCCAGTGGGCGCAGCCTCTCCGGTGGACTCGATCCCAGCGCGCTGATCCTGCCCAAACGCTTTTTCGGCGCCGCCCGCAACATTGATGAGGGCGGAAGTCTGACGATTATCGCGACTGTGCTGGTCGATACCGGTAGCCGCATGGATGATGTAATCTATGAGGAGTTTAAAGGAACCGGCAATATGGAGCTGGTGCTCAACCGCAAACTGGCGGAGCGCCGCATCTTCCCGGCCCTCGATATTGCGCTTTCCGGTACGCGTCGTGAGGAGCTGCTCTATGATGATGCAACCTATCGAGCCATCATCACCATGCGCCGTATGTTCTCGACACTGAGCGATCAACAGGGGTTAGAGGCAATGGAAGCTCTGCTCCAGCAGATGTCGAAGACGAACAATAACGCCGAATTTCTGGCAACGCTGACAAAGCGCATGGCCTGATTTTCGTTGAGCTGTAGCTCCCCGATTGATCGTGGGAGGGACCCGGGGTCTCAGGACTTTCGGGTCCTGTTTTGTGTTTGGGCGCGATAAAATGGGAACGCGATAAATCGCGCAGGGCGCGCGTAGCTCCCCGATTGATCGTGGGAGGTCCCTACCCCTGTCGGACGATTGCCTCGACCAGTTGGGCGTTGGAATTTGTCTTTTCGAAGAGACGCAAAACCTGCTCCGCCCCCTCGCGACGCGGCAGGTCGGCCATGCGGCGGCGTACTATCGCCATTGCCCGCAGTTCCGTAGCTGAAAGCAAGCGTTCTTCCTGGCGCGTGCTGGAAACGGTCACGTCGATGGCAGGGAAGATACGGCGATCCGCCAGCTCGCGTGAGAGGCGAACCTCCAGATTGCCCGTCCCCTTGAATTCCTCGTACACGACCTCGTCCAGGCGGCTGCCCGTCTCCACCAGACAACTGGCGACGATGGTCAGGCTTCCGCCCTCCTCAAGGGCGCGAGCGGCGCCGAAGACGCGCCGCCCGACTTCCAGTGCGTGCGCATCAATGCCACCGGAGAGCGTGCGGCTACCATACCCCCCGCGCTGATTGCGTCCTCCGCCCCACATCTCCGTGTTTAAATTGTGCGCGCGGGCCAGCCGTGTCAGTGAGTCCAACAGTATCACCACATCGTGCCCTTGCTCGACCTCATGCTTCGCATCGTTCAAGGCACGTTCAACGATGCGCCCATGCCGGGACGACTGCTGATCGAAGCTTGAAGCATATAACTTCACCATTGGGCCGGATACCTCTGTGCGCCAGTCCGTCACCTCTTCCGGGCGTTCATCCACCAGGCAGAGGTACAGGCGAGCTTCAGCGTGGTTCTGAAGGACTGCGGAAGCAATCTGCCGTAAAATAGTTGTTTTGCCAGCCTTAGGGGGAGCCACAATCAACGCCCGTTGCCCAAAGCCTAAAGGTACGAGAAAGTCGATCAAGCGCGTGGCAATCGGAGTCGGACCGGTCTCTAATGTGATCCGACGATTGGGATGTATGGGGGTTAATTTCTCAAAAGGAGCCTGTGCTGAAGCCACTCGTCCTCTCCTGTCAGCTATTAGCGAGTACTTATCCCCCATACTGTACCACACAGGGTCAAGCTCGTATAGCTACTTGCACAGAGATTGAGCACCTCACTTAAAATTTGCTCTGCAGCTCCTCAAGAAACTGATCTATCTTGCTTAAAAAATTTTGCAATGAACTCTGGTTATCAATAATACTCACCCTCCCTCTAATCTCCTCGTTGGTAGGAAAACTTTCATCACGGTAATAGTTTCTGAGCGCAAATTCCGAGACAAAATGGTCATCGAATGGAGCGCTGGGATGGGCAACTCTCTCATGAATACGATGGATACAATCTTCCACACTGGTCTTAATAAACAGAAAGTAAGAGCTTTGTAAAAAGTCTCTTGAAAGCCGTCTAAAGGTTTCGTCGTAATTATTACGAGCGAATTCAATGATAAATAGCTCCTCCTTAGAGGAAAGCATCGCGGCGTTCACCTGATCTTGCAGCAACGTCAATGCTTCGGAAAGCGCCTGGGGATCAAGGACATCGAAACCTTTGTATTCTCTCCCATCGATCTCGCGCCCGCTAGCAGGGCGAAATCGCTTATGCGTCCTGCTATCGACTCTTGTTTCGTCCTCGAACATTTTCCATAAAATATCATAATCGTTGAAACGGCGGCTATTTCTGCCCTGTTCCTGCAATTGTTGCACGATATGTCTGGCAGCACTGGATTTTCCACATCCTGGACGTCCAAGTAAAAAAAGCTTGATCACCATGCATTATGCTCGCTGTTTCAAAAAAGGCCAGAGTAAATCAATGTATACTATTAAGACTCACATAGCAGTATACAAAAAAAGGTGCATGATTGTGTGGGAATTTTTCACGAATTTATGGCAAAAATATATCCATGAAGTATATATCACCATCATGGATAGTAATGAGCGATAACGACAGATTCGGTCTATGCCGCGTAATGATCGTTGAGTATTTGCCTCAAGCGTTTATAAGCAATGCATAGTGAAGCAGCATGCCTACTTCGTAGTAGTCGATCAAGGGGTAGAGGATGCCGGTAGTCGAGCAGTTCTATATCTGCTTTTAGCAGAGCTATCCGCAATAAATCATCCTCTTCTGCTAAATTAGCAAGATCAGTGAGCAAGGTGGTGCGCTGTTTGTAAGGGAGTTTTTTAATCAAAGGTACTACTTCCGCAAGAAAACAAGCAATCTCAAGCTTTTCGAGAACCTCCTCTGCTGGATCATCCGCGACGGCTGTAATGTTGTCGTCCCCGAGTAAGTCGAAACATTCTATGCGGGTCAGGCGCCGCTCCTTCCTATGCCAGTCCAGGCAAAGATTATGGGCAACGGTTTTGCTAAAGAGCTCTAGAGAGCTAATAGGACGGGCTTCCCCTCGCATGGCTCTCTCTGCGTAGCAATAAGTGCGTATAATAGCTTCCTGAACGATATCATCTACAATATCATCTTCCTGCCCTCGCCAGGCAGGCGGGCTGAGACGATGTACATATCCCCGCACATGGGCATGTAGGAAATGATAGAGGTTTTGCCAGACCTGATCTTCATAGAGAGTTTGCTTCAGCAGAGATGAAGGATGTTGGTATTCTGACATGCACGATATCCTCCACAGAACTTGTAGATGTTTTACGACAATGTCACGCTATATCGGGGAACTTTACACAGGTACAGCTACAAGTTTCTTTGGAGGTATTAGATTTCTTGAATTGTTTTTAGGAAATCTTTCAATAAATCTCCTTACTTGAAGATTTCCTACATTCAATATAAGTAATATAAAATACTGGGAGCATTATTGTCAAGTTTTTTCTCGCTATTGAGATATTCTTAATGTGAAATGGCTGACTTAATAAGAGTTAAGCGCGTATCATGCCAATTTTTTCAAAAAACCTTACATTTACGAAGAAAAATATGATGTACCTGTACAATCATAGTAGTAGCATAAGCAGCGATCCCTGGCATGTAAAAAAAGCGTACTAGGCAATTAGAGAAGCTTTGTGATATTATGCTTGCGAATATGCTAACATTGCTCACAGACTGGGAAGTTGTTCGTCATTAGATAGGAGATTTTGTGATGGGGGATGAAACAAACCTGCAAAAGGTGAGAGATCTTCTGCAAAATGAAAAAGTGCAGGGGCAGATCCATGAACACATGCACAAAAGTCATAAAGAAGCAAGAGTCACTATTGGCCGAGCGGCAGAACTTTTTGGCTTCAGCGAAGCGAAGTTGCGCGAATTTGACCGTACTGGCTTGCTGAAGCCAGTACGCTCGAAAGACACTGCAACGGGGCAGAGGCAATTTTCCCTCACCGAGCTCGATAAACTCGCCATTATTCGTACTCTCGTTGACGCAGGATGTAGCCCTAACGAGATCCCGCCCGACGTGGATAAGCTCTGGCTGTCAATCCATCCTCCTTATGAACAAGAGTATTGGATAGATGGGGGGGATAGTACAGAGGAAGTTGAGCCTTTGCATATTGACGCCTACATGAAGGATATCTACTCCCACGAACTCTTCTGGCGTTATTTCATCTCGCATGTGCTACGGCAAGCGTTAGCCTTGATTTGTGAGGATATCCCGGGCGTCGCAGCAGGGTTAGTGTTGCCACTCCGCCGCTTCGAACCGCACATTGCTATCAGTGATTCAAAAGAGTTGGGCTTATTAGGAGAAGCACTGATTGGTTGGCGCGGTGAAAGTCAGACGTTTTACGCCTATCTTACCTCCACGCCATCATTTGACTTCCCCAGTGATTTTCGCATCCACCCGTTACAGGAAATGAAAGATGGAGAATTGATAGGAGCTGCGCCACTAGATAATATCTATATCGTCGTGGATAGGAGAGTTCGGCCATTCTCAGTGAGCGCAGAGTGTGTGTATATTATCCGCACATTACTGCACCTGCTTTATGAAAAGAGGGACGCATGGCGTCCGGGCTTTGTGCGAGGCCCGCGCGATTTTACCATCCCCGGCACTAACTCCAATCTTATCGGGACTAATCCATCAGATGTCATTTTGACCCAGCTTGCGGAAATAATCTTGTCTTTACGGCGAAAAGGGCCTAATGGACAGAAACGCTGGAGCTATTGTTATATCCTCTTTCCCAAAGACTTCTCTCTCTCTCTTCAGCAGCGGAGCCTGATCGTCTATGCCAAAAGCGGACATGCGCCTCATAAGGTTGGGGTTACCACATTTGCCCCTAATGAGCGCCACATCGTGATGAGGGCTTACCAGGCAGGAAAAGTTGTTTACCGCGACATACTGACCGATGAAGACTTCTCAGCGGCACTGCGCAATATTGAAGGCGCTATGAGTTCGGCAGTTGCCATACCTGTAGGAGGGAACGATGGCTTTTCGGTCGCGGTGATCTATATTGCGTCACGCGAACAAAATGCTTTTTCCAGGCGTGATCTCCAGGTCTTACGCATTATGAGTGGCCTGGTGAAGGAACTGGTGACCTTTTATGCGGCATGGCAGCCCGGTGTGGGAAAGCAAACGGAGATCATCACTAACCCTGAAATCGTTGACACAATTTTCAAAGACTTCTCCACTGAGAATGATTTTGTCCATGAGCTAGAAACCATCCTGACAAATGTTGGCATGACTACCCCGCAAGAGGAACCAGCATCCCAAATTAATGCGGAGCATGAGCGTTCTTTTACAGATACTACAGATCTAGAAGTTATCTCATTCATTTCCCTTGACATAGATAACCAGCGCCGTCTTGCAACCAAGTATGGAGATGTCACGGCGAGAAGTATGAGCAGAGCTGTAGGACGACAAACAGAACGTTTGTTACGAGAGATCTTCCCACGAGGAGATTACAGGCTATACCATATCTATGCCGACAGGTTCTACATGATGCTAAGAAATGTTGACCTTGATAAAGCTCGTCAACTGGCTGAAAAGATGCGCCAAACCCTGGGAGGGACATACCAGATTGCAGGCCATCGTACTTCTTTTGAGTCCCCAGTTCCTCACGGTAGCTTGCAGGAAATCCCTGATATCATCACCGTGCGGCTGGGAGTTGCTTCTTATCCCTTCGCAAAATTAAAAAACTTGCTTTCTCGTTATAGCGTTGCAGAGCTACGCGGCTTGATCATCCGTGACCTTGATTATGCTCTCTCTCTGGGCTTGAATGCAAGAAAAGATGTTGTGGGTGACGCTGTAATAAGCTGGAATCCAGACAAGCAAAAGGATGCAATTTTTCTACGCTTCGAACTTTGGTCCCCTCGCGAAAATGTATAACCCGGCGCACCAACGGCTGCTCGTTAGGAAGCTATTGAGCAGCCGCAACGTTGCTGCAACCCCAACTGTGATACAATATTCAAAAAAGAAGGCTTCGTCACTATTTACCACCAGAGGATGGTTATTTATGCCACAGCCAGAGACTTCAACCTTCGCGCAAGCATACTTACCGACGTTCCGCCTCTATCAGGAACAAATTCTGAACCGTATCGAAACTCTTGTGAATATCGATTCGGGTACTGGCCAGATCGAGGGCGTTAATCAGGTTATTGCTCACCTGGAAACATGGCTCCGAGAGCTTGATTTTATGGTGAGCCTGCACCCCACGGCCTTTGGCCACAATCTTGTGGCCCGACGCAGAGGGAGGGGGAACGCTCGCATCCTGCTGGTGGGCCATGTCGATACGGTCTATGGGCCGGGCGCGGCAGAGACGACGCCGTTTACTATTCGCGATGCCACAGCCTATGGACCCGGTGTGATTGATATGAAATCGGGCGATGTGATCTGCATCTATACGCTGCGGGCGCTGGCGGAGGCTGGCTTTGATGATTATGGCGAGTTGTGTATTGTCTTCAATAACGATGAGGAGGTGGGCTCGCCCGGCAGTGCTCCGCTGCTGCGCGGGGTTGCTCAGCAGGTGGATGTCGGGCTGGTGCTGGAGTCGTCGCGCGATAGCGAGATCCTGACTCATTCCCGTAAGGGAGCCGACAAGTACGTAATGGAGGTGACCGGCGTCTCGGCCCACTCGGGAGCGGAGCCTCATAAAGGGCGCTCGGCGGTGATTGAACTGGCGCATAAGATGCTCGCCATTCATCAACTGAATGCGCTCTATCGCGGCGTTACCTTTAATGTGACCCGCCTCGCCAGCTCCGAGCCTCTCAATATTATCCCGGATATGGCCCGCTGCCATATTTCTGTACGCGCTTTCAATCAGCATGGCCTGGATGTCGCGGCGGAGGCGTTAGCAAAAATTGCCGCGAGCTGCCTTGTGCCCGATACTCACACCGAACTGACGCGCGTTCCCGGACGCCGCCCCTACGAACGCACACCGGAGATTATGCGCATGGTCGAGATGGCACAGATGGAAGGCCGGGCCTTAGGGTTGCACATTACGGCTGAAGGCAAGGGGGGCGTCTCAGATGCCAATCTGCTCATGGAGGCGGGCATTCCCACCCTCGATAGTCTGGGTCCGACCGGCGGCGGTATGCACAACCTCAGCCGCGAGCATCTGATCATCGACTCGATTCCCATACGCGGTGCGCTGCTGGCCGGTCTGATTCAACGCCTCTGCCTGTCAGAATTGACAGGTGTAGAACCGTCCACTTGACCGGCGCCAAAATTGCCCATTTCCTCTATACTTTCCAAAGGGAAGTAATGATAGTGACCTTGTTGTTATCATAGTAGATTGATTTATATTACGATAACCATAGATACCATTTACCTTTAGGAGCCTTGAAAATATGGGAATGAGATTTCATAGAATGGGCGGTGGCATGGCTGTGTACGCAGAGGAGCAGAAGAAGCGGGGACGCAAAACCGATGCCCGCACAGTCAGACGAGTGATGCAGGCGTTCAGCCCCTACAAGTTTCAGGTTGTGCTGGTGCTGATCGCAATTCTGCTGACCACAGTGCTCGGCCTGGTCAATCCGCTGCTAATCCAGCGTATCTTTGATGACGCCATCGGCAAACGCAATATTAACCTGCTGATAATTTTTGTAATCATTATGATGTTGACACCCGTCGTCTCCGGCATCATTGGCGTGGGGCAGACGTACCTCAACAATATCATCGGCCAGAGCGTGATGCGCGACTTTCGCAATAAGCTGTACAGCCATCTGCAAAGTATGTCGCTGCGCTTCTTCACTGGCACCCGCACAGGAGAGATTCAGTCGCGCCTCTCAAATGATGTGGGTGGCGTGCAAGGGGTTGTTACCGATACGGCTACCAGCATTGTTTCGAACCTCTCGACGGCGTTGAGCACGATTATCGCCATGATCTACCTCAGCCCGATCCTGACCCTGCTCTCGCTTGGCCTGCTACCCATCTTTTTGTGGATTACCTATAAGGTGGGCAATGTCCGGCGGCAGACCAGCAAAGAGACGCAGAAGAGCATGGCATCGCTGACAGCAATGATGCAGGAAACGCTCTCCGTCAGCGGCATTTTGCTGATGAAAACTTTCGCCCGTCAGAAGCTTGCTCAGGAGCGGTTCGAGAAGGAAAACCAGAATCTGACCAATCTGGAAGTGCGCCAGCAGATGATCGGGCGCTGGTTCTTTATGTTTATTGGCACCTTCTTCTCGATCACGCCTGCCCTGGTCTACCTGATCGCCGGCTGGCAGATAATTTTTGACCCCCACTCTGCCCTGACGCTTGGTAAAATTGTAGCCTTCACCACGCTACAGAGCAGGCTCTTCTTCCCAATCGGGCAGTTGCTCAACATTCAGGTGGAGGTGCAGGGCGCGCTAGCCCTGTTTGATCGCATCTTTGAATACCTGGATATGCCCATTGAGATCAAGAACAGACCCGGCGCGCTCGATCTGTCTCCAGATCTGGTGGACGGCGAAGTGACGTTTAATAACGTTACGTTTGCCTATAAGCGCGACGAAACTGAAGGGCAGAACGAGGCAAAAGGTCCGCGATCACCTGAACCTGTCGCGATTACAGACGCAAGTGACGAGGGTTTGGCATTACGTCCGGCGCTCAATAACGTCTCGTTCGCTATTCAGCCCGGACAACTGGCAGCTCTGGTTGGACCAAGTGGCGCGGGCAAGACGACGATTACCTACCTGCTACCGCGGCTCTATGACGTGGACAGCGGCACCATCGAGATCGATGGGCATAACGTCAAAGATATCGCGCTCTCCTCGCTTGGCGAGCTGATTGGTATGGTGACGCAGGAGACGTACCTGTTCCACGCGTCGATCCGCGAAAATCTTCTGTACGCCCGCCCGGATGCGACCGAAGCAGAGATTATCGCTGCAACGAAGGCGGCGGCGATCCATGATCGCATTATAGAGCTGGACGAGGGCTACGATACGGTAGTTGGGGAGCGTGGCTATAAGCTCTCTGGCGGCGAGAAGCAGCGCATCGCCATCGCCCGCGTGATCCTGAAAAATCCGCGCATCCTGATCCTCGACGAGGCCACGAGCGCGCTCGATACGCATTCGGAACGCCTGATCCAGGCTGCTCTGGAGCCACTGATGAAGGGACGCACGACGCTGGCAATCGCGCACCGCCTCTCGACCATTCTGGCAGCCGATGTCATCCTGGTAATGGACAAAGGCGAAATTGTCGAGCGCGGCACCCATCACGAACTGCTGGCTCTCGGCGGCCTCTACGCGCGACTGTATAACGAGCAGTTCTCGCAACTGGACAAAAAGGAAGAGGCAGTGGCATAAAATTTCATACAAAAGATGAGGGTTGTTGCAGAAAATGCAACAACCCTCATCTTTTGTATGGCGAAGCTGCGCAACTCAGAACCAGATGCAGATGATGGCATTGAGAATCAGACATACTCCTTAATCAGGACCCCTTCTTACCTGCTTTCGTAGTAAAGTAAGAGAAAAGAAGATACGAGGAGAAAATACCATGACCGAAAATCAACTTTCGCTCTCACCTTTCTACAAAGGCTGGGATGTCTACCAGCAAAACATCGTCAAAGCTATCGCGCCGCTTTCAATGGAACAGCTTGAGCTGCGGCCCGCGCCATCTCTCTGGTCCATCAGTATGCTTGCAAGGCATATTATTGCAACTCGCGTCTGGTGGTTCCACATGTGGCAGGGCGTTGGTAGCTCCGATCTCGCTCCCCTGGCAGATTGGGACGAAGAGGGACAGCCGACACGTTCGGCAGCCGAAATCGTTAGCGGGCTTGAGGTGACCTGGCAGATGATCCGGGATGCGCTGGCGCACTGGACCCCGGCTGATCTTGAGCAGGTTTTTCAGAATCCGCTTGGTAAAGATAGGCCAGAACGTTCACGCCAGTGGATCATCTGGCATCTGCTCGAACACGACATCCATCACGGGGGCGAAATCTCTTTGGCGCTCGGCATACATGGCTTAGGCGGGTTCGATCTTTAAGGGTGGCTTGTAGGCCACCATGCACACGCCACCGAGCATATGCAAGAAGCACGCCTCGCACTCCTCCGCCAGAACTGCGAAAGCTGCAAAGGCTTAACAATCTTCCAAACTTCGTATTAAAATGTCACTCTAAAACTAATACCGCTGGCTGATATAGTTAAGCAGCCAGCGGTATTAGTTATATGCTGTATCCCTTCGTTGCCCTTCGCGCCCCTTCGTAGCGACCAGCTTTAGCGCGTCCGATTTATCGCCTGTTCCCCCCTCGCCCTTGTTCCCAATTGGGAGGCGCATAGTACAACGAGTGCGGGATGTACGGACGCTGAAGCTTCCTTACCGGCCAGCCTGGCGGAGCTAGCTGCGAAGCAGCGTTGGCTGGAGGAATAGCACGGGAGGACGCGATCAATCGGGTCGGTACGAAAGGGGAGATTGTGTTTTTTATTCGTCGAAGAGAGGACTTGACATCACCACTTTTATCGGTTATTATATCTGTGACGGATATATCCGATACAGATATAGCTACTGGAGGTGGCATGAATAAAGCAAAGCGCGAGCCGGAGGCGCTGCTCCCGCTGACGCCTGCTGTTTTTCACATTCTGCTCGCTCTTGCCGATGCCGAGCGGCATGGCTACGGCATTATGCAAGAGATTGCGCTGCGTACCGCTGGAAAGATGCGGATGGGGCCGGGCACGCTCTACGGCTCGATCAAGCGTATGTTAGCCGATGGGTTGATCGAAGAATCGGGCGAACGTCCCGATCCGGCCCTTGATGATGAGCGGCGGCGCTATTACCGCCTGACCGATTTTGGGCTACGCGTCGCCCAGGCAGAGGCGCGGCGGCTATCGGATCTGGTGCATGTGGCACAATTTAAGCGGCTGCTTGGCGGAGCCGAATCGATAGGGGGCGCATAATGGCAACAGCACCTTTACGCTCGCCTTCTCTCTCCGAGCGGCTCTACCGCGAGCTGCTCCGCCTCTATCCGGCCAGCTTTCGCCGCTCATATGGTCGCGAAATGGTACAGACCTTCCGCGATTGCTACCGCGAAGAGTGTGAGCGCGGCGGAGCCTGGAATATTGCCAGGCTGTGGAGCCTCGTCCTCTCCGATCTGATTACAACTGTATGTATTGAACACTGGAAAACGTTTATAACGCTTTTAAAATCGTTAACAGGTCTCGAAAAGGAGTTTCTCATGACCAGTACCATCCTCAATCTCGATGTTGCTCAGCATACCGACATTGGACATCGTGCCAGCAATGAAGACAATATGACCTTGTATATACCGGAAGATCCTCAGATCATGGCGAAGAAAGGCGCGTTGTTCGTTGTCGCCGACGGCATGGGCGGCCACTCAAAAGGCGATGTGGCAAGCGATCTAGCGGTCAACACCATACGCGATACCTATTATCGGGATACAAATGAAGATATCCTTACGTCTTTGCGGCGGGCGGTAGAACATGCCAACTCGCTCATCTGGCAGAAAAACGAAGAAATTTTGCGCCATGCCACAAGTGATGAACAAAAGAAGATGGCAATGGGGACAACCTGTGTCGCCACGGTATTGAAAGATGATAAAGCGTATGTTGCTAACGTGGGCGATAGCCTTGTTTATGTTATCCATACTGGGCAGCTCAGGCAGATCGCGCAATCTCACGAGTTGACCACGGAGCAGCTTCGCAAAGGGGAGATCACCAAAGAGGAGGCGAAGAAGAAGGGTCTTACCAATGTGATTACACGCTGCCTGGGAGAAAAGTCAACGGTAGATGTATATGTCGCTTCCGAGACAGTGCAAAATGGCGATACGCTGATCCTCTGCACCGATGGCCTCTGGACGCTGATCGAGGAGAGCGAGATGTGCAGCATCGTTGAGCAATACGAGCCGCAGGAGAGCGCCAAACGCCTCGTAGCGCGTGCCAACGAGAACGGCGGCCCCGACAATATCACCGCTGTGGTGGTGCGCGTCTCTTTGAAATCCTGATAGCCTGCTCCCCGAACAGCTTCCGGTGGAGTGAATGCTCTGCCGGAAGATAAATCACCCCGATCAATACTCAGGCAAGGCAGGGCTTTTCCGTGTTCCTCTCCTCTCTCCCCTTGCGAGCAGGGCTTCGTCCTGCGAGCATGACGAAAACTGAAAAGCCCTGCAGGCAAAGTATACGAAGAGACTGTGACACGCGTCATAAGTATACCGGTTCTTGTGGCCCTTTGTATGCATCAGTTTTCTGCAATGTCTTTTGATGAGTTTATGCTATAACAGATGGTTTAAAGGAAGCTGAACAATGTGGATACTTGATGTGCTCTTCTGGCTCATTGGCCTGGTGTTGCTATTGCTTGGATTGGTGATAATTGCTTACCTGTTTGGGAAATCTATTGAGTGGTAGTAGGTAGGGCGTGGGCCTGGGAAGCTGATTGGACGCGCTGAAGCTGGTCCCTACAGCCTCCCAGGCTCTGTCATGCATGCCATGCCATTAGAAATAGTTTGATGAGATGCCGCCATCAATGATCAGCCATGTGCCCGTCGTCCAGGAAGACTCGTCGGAGGCGAGATGGAGGGCCATATAGATGATGTCGTTGATCTCGCCGAAGCGGCCCAGCGGAATGCGGTTCAGGCGCAGCTTGCGCGCTTCCTCGCTTTCCCAGAGGTGATGCAACAGGGGCGTCTCAATCGGCCCAGGGCAAATAGCGTTACAGCGTATGCCATGAGGGCCGTATTGCACAGCCAGCGATTTGGTGAGAGCTAGCATGCCACTTTTGGAAACGCCGTAAGCGTCCTGCGGCACGGTGCAACCCATAAAGGTCACGAATGAGGAAATATTGATAATCGAGCCTTTGCCCTGCTTGATCATATATGGAATGGTGTGTTTGGAGCAGAGAAAGGCGCTTTTGAGGTTGACATCCAGGATGCGATCCCAGAGTTCCTCGCTGATGTCGATGACGCTCCCATCATTGCCTGGCATAATGCCAGCATTGTTGTAGAGCACATCAACGCGTCCGTAAGCCTCGATTGCGGCGCTGACCATATCTTTGACCTGGTCCTCGTTGGCAACGTCGGCCTTCACAAAAATAGCGTTGCCGCCCTCGTCGCGAATCCTTCTGGCCGTCTCTTCGCCAGCCTCCGCCTGTACGTCCGTCACCACCACGCTGGCCCCTTCTCGCGCAAATAGCCAGGCTGCCGCCTGTCCCATGCCGCCGCCGGACCCCGTGATGATCGCCACCTTATTTGCCAGTCGCATAAAGCCTCCCATTTCTTAAATTAAAAATACACTTCCACATCTTGTAGGGGCAGGGTTTGCCTCTGCCCATTTCATCCATATCCTGATAGGTAAGCTTGCCTTCCCTTTCCGTCCATAAATGGACATAGAGGGTCTATCGATAGTGTTTGATGGTCAAGCCTTTTATGATTTAAGTATAATGGATGAGGTTGAGAAGCGTCAAGTATTTTTAGATCTTATGTACATGTAGATTGCTTACCGATGGCGATTGATAATCGCTGGTGAAAAAGAAGAAAGATACACTTTTTAGGCGAAACGTACAGAGAGTGGTAGAACCACTCTCTGCGAGCAAAACTATCGATGCCACCGAACATACCTGTTACACTACAGTAGGAGAACTGATGAGACCAACGGGCAATCTGAAGGCGCCATCAGCGGAACGAAGGATACTGGCCAGTGCAGTATACCAGGCCACTAATGCGCAGACGATTCCGAGCCAGCCACCGATGATAAGCAGAATCGTACTACCTCCCGCCAGCTCGCCTATCGTCAGTAACAGGTAGGAGAGGAAGAGCAGCGCGAGTACAATCAGGAAGGCCAGGCTTGTCCTGAGCGAGCCCAGGAAGAGCACGCCCGTGAAAATCGTCCAGCAGAGGAAGAAGAGGCCCAGTACCGGATGCGCGGTAGCAGGATTCTGTAGCGTGCCTACGATGCCGAGTCCAGGGGCAAAAGTGATGCCGAGCGCAAGCAGAAAGCCGCCATAGGAGGCGAAAACGGTTGCGGCGACGGTATTGCTTTTCCTGAACTCCCACATACCTGCAAGGAGCTGGACAATACCTCCATAAAAGAGGGCAAAACCTATGACAATCGCAATACTAGTATGAACGATAAAGCCTGCATAGACGCAACCGAGAATGGCGGTAGTGAATGCAAGCGCCCCTAGTCCCAGGGGAATAGGGTTCGCAATGGATGTTGCGGCGGGCTCGGCGTGGGGTTCCGCGACCGAGTAATCTCTTGAAGATGCAAACTGAGCCATTGAAGTTCCCACCTTTCATTGAAAAACTTTTCAGGTAGGTCATCCGCGTCAATGAGGATGGCTTCGTAAAGCTCGTCCTGTACGGGCGTGGATGGCATCCACGAACTACGCACGTTGAACTGCACCCTACACATGCTCTAGAGCAACGCTTTTACAAAGAGCGCGATATTTATATCGTAATACGATATAAATATCGTAGCACGCCTTCATTATTTTGTCAAGCTCATCAAACGATGATTGACCCTTCATCTCGCCAAATGAAACAAATATCGCAGGGCCAGGAGAAACTGCATCACTCCTGCAATATGGCAAGATAAGAGAAGTTTTCCAGGCCTGATTGTGGCATACTGAAGTTGATCAGGTTGCTTAAACCGGTCAGGAGACTTATAAACTTACAGACGATAAACCGAAAGGATAGAGGAAGCATGTTTACGAAAATTGGCACTATCACGATAGGCGTCAGCAATCAGGACAAGGCCCTCGATTTTTATGTTAACAAGTTGGGTTTTGAGAAAATAGACGACCAGCCCATGAGCGAGACCGAGCGCTGGCTGGAAGTTGCACTTCCCGGCACCCAGACCCATATCATGCTTGGCCTGCGTGGTCAGAGCGGAGGTAATAACACGGGCATGACTGGCTTCGTCCTGCACACTGATAATATGGAAGAGACCTGCGTCACCCTCAAGGCTCGTGGAGTCACTTTTACTCAAGAGCTCAGCACCCAACCCTGGGGCAAATGGGCTCAGATCGCCGACCTTGATAACAACGAATTTGGTATCTGGGCACCCGCCAGGTAACTAGAGGTGCTCGATCCATGAGAGGATCGATGTCAAACACTCCTGAAGCGGCTGAACGGTATCGATCACTATATGGGGATGAGTTACCGGATATTGATGCTCCTGAAACTGAGACTGACGAAGAAGCGACTAATACGCATGCCAATCCGTTTGATGGTGCGCTGGAAGCTGAAGAGTTTTGCGGCCATCGATGCGTTGCTGCCAGAGCGATTCATCAGAACATATACACTCCACAATGACAAGAGAGGCATGCGTCTCGGCAGCAGTACATTTCGCTCGCTCATAAGAGACAATCCCCGTCAATGGGCTGTCGCAGATGACGCTCAATC
This sequence comes from Ktedonobacteraceae bacterium, assembly GCA_035650355.1. Lineage (GTDB taxonomy): Bacteria > Chloroflexota > Ktedonobacteria > Ktedonobacterales > Ktedonobacteraceae > DASRHT01. Next base: position 1,769 of record DASRHT010000031.1, on the reverse strand, counting down.
CCTGTAAGAGCTGGCGACGAGCTATATTGAACATAATCGCGTAGGCAAGCGGACCGGCGGCTTGCGCATGACCATCCAGAATATCTTTGACATCGTCTTTATCTATTAGAGGCCAGCCAAGTTCGCTACTAAGAGCACGGGCCAATGTGCTCTTCCCGCAGCCCGCAAAGCCTTTCATTGCTATTAGCCATGCGCATTTCATGAGTGGTTCCTTAGGAATGTTTTCTGGTATTATACCCTCAGGGTATTCTGCTATAACATTGTATCAAAAGGAGCACAGATGATCTGGAGCAAACTCAAAAAAACGGTTGAAGCGCTTATGGCTGATGCGGTCAAGGATCATCTTCAGATACATTTGACCCGTTACGGTTCGGGCGAGACGTATATCATGAATAGAGCCTGGGTGACCTGGGATGGTAAAGAAGTGAGTACATTCTCTACCATCCAATGTTGCAATGCTCTTGAGCCTCTTGCGGCCCAAATCAGTGGAGACGGCGAACAGCGGTTCCATTACGAATGCTATGAACAGGCAGAGAAACTTTTGGAGCAACAAGGACTCTACCCCTGTGAGAGTTTTCTTGCTGCTTTGCAAACTTATGTCTCTCTTTCAATTGGGGATGCTTTACATTCTTCCGATGCCCTTATCCGAGCATGGGCAATGTTCGATAGACGCCTGGGGAAGAGGCGGCTCCGTGCTCTACAACTCGGTCAGGACGATTCCCAATACCAGCAACTCTGGTATCAGTTGAGATGTGGCGCTGAAAAGATGGTCTGATCCAGGCTATAACAATCTATGCAACTCTATAGCGTCGTACATCAACCTGCACGCCCTCTTTCACGGCTGTCTCCGCGATCTGAGCAAGCCGCTTGCCCGTGGCCGCGTCCACATATTCCTCTTTATTCCCCTTTCTACTAACCCACCATCAGGGCAAGCGCAAGGCCCCCACCCAATCCCCGCGCCGCCCCTTGCCCCTACCGGCTCCCCCAACATCGCATCTCACCCCAAAACAAATCCGAACGGGATTCGTGATGTTCGACCGGAGGCGGTAGGGGCAATCCCTTGCGGTTGCCCTGCTGGGGATGGGCACCTCGCGCTTGTCCTCGCTAGGGGATTACATAATTTGCCCCTTATTGCTAAAACCTAAGCCTCACCTCCCCTCATCCTCTCCACAACTCTCATTATCTCTTGCGCAATCTCAGCAAATGCTTGATCTGGTGATCTGTACGTGCTTATGGCCCTCCCATTGCGAGGAAGCATCTGAGATATCCTGAAGGCTGTGTTTTGCCACTCGGCTGGACGCAGCAAAATAGGGATGATAACGGCTTCTCCTGCTCTCCGTCTCTCCAGTACGCTCTGCCATGAGAGAGAGGAAGATCGCTCAGATGCAAGAAAGTCCGGGCTGATGCATACTAAAATAACACGAGCCGCATTCAAATGCTGTTCTATTTCTTCCCTCCAGACCTGGCCTGGCATGATTTTACTCTCGTCCCATTCGGTAATATCATTTTGTCGTCTCCAGGCAGCCAGATGGCTTTGCAGTTGCTGCACATAACGGAAATCTTCACGGGCATAAGCATAGAAAATTTCGAGGTTGCTGGTTGTGTCTGGCGCAGTTGCCTCGGAAGAGGCCGAGAGCTCAGCATCCAGCTTTGCTGCGCCACCGAGTCCCAGTTTTGCCAGCATTTCGAAGGCGAAGGCGGCGGCGTGGTGAGCTGCTCGCTCCTGAGCATGTATCTCTTTGGGGCTATCTTGCTGATCAGCGATGCCA
>DASRHT010000030.1:0-21604 GCA_035650355.1 Ktedonobacteraceae bacterium | reverse complement strand
ATTTGCTTCATTTACTTTGCGGAGTTCGCTAGAGGGAGGGTAAAGGTAAAGGTGCTACCCTGGCCGACGATGCTCTCGGCCATAATACGCCCGCCGTGCGCCTGCACCACCTGCCGGGCAATCGCCAGCCCCAGGCCCGTTCCACCCTTCACCGGACCAATATGGTCAGCTTTGGAGCGGGCGCGGTCCGTTTTATAGAAGCGTTCAAAGATGCGCGCCAGATCACGCTCATTGATGCCGACGCCGGTATCGCGCACGAAAAAGCTCTGAACCTGCTGCTCTGCCTGGAGCGCGGTCCCGATGATGACTGTGCCGCCAGAAGGGGTAAACTTGATGGCATTATGCACCAGGTTTAAGAGCACACGCGCGATCTGCTTGCTATCGACGGGAACCATGACCTGTCCATCCTGAATATCAGTCACCAGCCCGACACGATGACGTTGAGCCAGCGGCAGCATCCGCGCCATCACTTCGCGCACCAGCCGTTCCGCCGCAACAGGCTCGATAGTCATGGGGAGTTGGCCCGATTCGATCCGCGAAAGCTCCAGCAGTTCCGAGACCAGATCGGAGAGATACTGCACCTCGTTCTCGATCTTCTCCACAAATTCCTGAGCCTTATCGGGGTCCGTATCAATTACATCCTCCAGCGTCTCGGCCATCAGCCGCACGGAGGTAAGGGGAGTGCGCAACTCGTGTGAGATGTTGGCAATGAAGTCGCGCTGCACTCGTTCCAGGCGAGGCTCGACCATATCTTCCATCATGACGGCAAAATACTGGTACGTGGAGGATTTTTTCGTCGCGTTGACCTTCGTCTGGGCAAGGGGGATGACGCGCACATACCAGAGATGCTTTGGCCCGCCGCGATCATACAGCCCGTTGCGCGCTTCTCCAAGCTCAATGCTCTCGCGCGCAAGCTGCACAATGGCGGGGTCGCGCACGGCCTGATCAAATGTGAGAGGCTTATCAGCACCTGCCAGATCGTCTGAAAGCTGCGCGAGCTGATTATAATAAATCATGTTCAGGAAACGATCAATGACAAAGGCTGGCATGGGAACAGCTTCGAGCAGCCCCTTGAAGAGTCGCCGATAGTCCACAGGCTGCTTGCCGGTCAAATCACATCACCTTCCTTAGCGCGACATCGCGACACGCGGATCAGAAGAAATTTTATATTTATGAATAAGAGTCAATACGAGGACCTCAATCAAGGGATTGCGTCCAGGGAAACTATAGCATAGGGGAGGGGAAATTGCCAGAGAGACTGGACAGGAAAAGCGGCCATCTATCTGTATGATACTTGGCCGCTTTTCTTTCAGGAATACTATCCTAACGGCACATCTTCTTTATGTGTAGCAATATACCAGATATTGCCAAACAGATCTTTCACGCCTGCATTGCGGTCGCCGTAGGGCTGATCCTCTGGCTCTGCGATTGATATAGCGCCAGCTTTAAGCGCGGCAGCATACGTGGCGTCTACATCATCCAGATAGAGGTAGACCGCAGCGGGCATCTGCTCTCCATCCCAGGTTCCAGCTCCGCCGATCATTACCATCGAATCGCCAATTCTGACCTCGGCATGCAAGCCACCCGCTGAGCCAGTGCCGCGATAAAGTTCCGTTGCTCCAAATGCCTGTTTCACAAAATCAATCAGCTTATCCGCCTCTCGCACCATTAAGTACGGCGTGACGGTATGAAAGCCCTCACGAATCGCTTTGACTGCCATCGTTATTTCCTCCTTATATTCTGCGCTTCATCAAAATGATAAAAGAGATGACCTTATTCCAGAACTTATCGACAAAAGCCACCAGCGGCTGCTGAGGAACATAAGTACAGTAGATAGGCAAGCTAGCCTCCAACAAAGGGTATCGTAACGAATGTATCACATATCGAGTAAGAATATCCTTCAGTATATCACATGTTAGAACATTTCATCTAGAAATCATAAAAAACCGCTCAGGAAGCTATTTCCTGAGCGGTTTCGGCTCCTCGAACAGGATTCGAACCTGTAACCCATCGGTTAACAGCCGATTGCTCTACCGTTGAGCTATCGAGGAAGACGTTGGTTATCCTATGAACACATGCAGTATATACCAATCGCGAAACTTCGTCAATACTTTGACCGGCCTTTTTTGACGAAACTTTGCAATATATGGAAAATTCATTGCAGGCACGTCGCCGGCACTCATAAAGCTAGATGGCCCGTAACGCTATACCCCCAAACGACCGACCAGCAGCAGCGTTATGGCGAAGAAGACGCTCAGGCTGACAACCGCGATCACAGGGTCGAGCAATGGCGCGGTTATCAGGCTGCCGCGCAAACGCAACCCCTGCAATAGATGCGGCAACACCAGTCCGCAGATCGAGGCTATGAGCAGGGTCAGGCCGAATGCCAGCCCGATTGCCACGCTCAACAGCGCCGAGCGGAACAGCAGCCAGACGAGTACTCCCACCAGAATGCTGGTGAGGATGCCGCCCGCAGTGCCCAGCCGTAGCTCATGGAAGAAGCCCTGCCAGAAATCTCGCCCATGACGGGTGCGCAAACGCCAGCCCATAATGCCCAGCGATTGCCCGCCCGCGCTACCACTGGTCAGCAGCAACATCGGCATGAGACTGATCATACTATTTAAAGCCAGCCGAGAGCGCAAGCCGGGGACGACGCCAACTAGCTGGACCAGGGCGGTATTGGCAGAAAGCACCGAGCCAAAGACCTGGTAGATGATCAAAGCCAGGATAAAACCGGCCAGGACGTTGACCCAGAGCCAGGCGGAACGCTGCATAGCACTCCGAAAGGAGAAGCCTTCCTTTTCTTCGGCCTCCTCGACGTCGGCTCCGGCAATTTCCGAGAAATCTTCCGCCTGCTCTTCATGGATGACGTCTATCACGTCATCAACCGTCACCAGCCCCACCAGGCGGTTGTCAGCGTCAACAACGGGCGCTCCCAGCAGGTCGTAACGGGCAATAATGCGAGCCACCTCTTCCTGATCGGCATCACTGCGCACTGTAATCACATCTCTGTCCATCAAATCGCCCAGACGGGTTGTCGGTTCAGCCGTTACCAGTTGGCGTAGCGAGACTACCCCCATCAGGTGACGTTCCTCGTCGATAATGTAGAGGTAGTAGATCATCTCCAGGTGGGCGGAATGCTGGCGCAGATAAGTCAGGGCGTCCTCGACCGTCGCATCCTGTGGCAGCGCCAGCACTTCAGTGGTCATAATGCCACCAGCAGTCTCCGCGCCGTAACGCAAGAGTTCGCGAATAGGCCGCGATTCTTCCACAGGCATCAGATTGAGCAGTTGCTCCGCCTGCGTACGCGGAATATCGGCCAGGATGTCGGCAGCATCGTCGGGCGCGAGCTGCTCAAGCAGATCGGAGGCACGTTCTGGATCAAGCTCGTTGAGCAGCTCAGATTGGAGCGGATGCTCGATTTCGTTGAAGGCATCCGCCGCCGTCTCTGTGTCAAGCCGCTCCAGCATGGCCCCGGCCTCTTCAACGTCGAGCTGCTCCAGAATATCGGCGATATCGGCGGGGTGCAGATCGGCCAGTTTGGTATGGCTCACGTTGAGTTGCACCTGCGGCACCATGCCAATGCCAGCGACCCCAGCGCCCGCCATAGCGGGTGCTAACTGACCGGTGGTCCGTACCGTGCGCACCGGCTCGACATAATTCCAGGTAATAATCTTTTCTGTCATCCGCAGCGGCGTCACGCGGCTCACTGCCTCAACCACAGGCAGCCAACCGAGACGGCGCAGCAGCCCGCTCGTACCAATATCAACGCCAACCAGGCGGGCCGTCTTTTTAATTTGAGCCAGTTTGAGATCATTGACCTTTACCACCCGAAACCCCTGAGTATCAACAATCTGCGTATCAAGAATATCACGTTTTAGTAATAATTCATCATCATGAGGCTCATAAGAAGCGATTTGCGACTGACTTACCGTAAGATGAATTTGTGGCTCTTCTATGCTATGCACCTGAAACCAGGGAATAAACAGGCTATTAGAACTTAGTGAAGGCTGGACTACCAGCGCGGTCACAACAGGAAAAATCTCGTTCAGCTCTACGCAAACATCCTTCAGGGTGCCGATGCGGCGATTCTCGTTGTCATAAACGCTCCGGCGGAGCAACGCGCTCAAGAAGATCATTGGTACACCACCTTTCTAAGTAGAGTAATCCACGCACTTATCCACAGAACATGTGGATAAGTGGAAAAACCGTCCATCTGCGTAACCGTCGTTACAAGACGCATAACATTACAGCAAAATGCAGAACCCTATAAGGACAGGCGCATCTCGCTACACATGCAAATTTACGCAGGGGACGCTGCTAGACGCAGGAAAGGATCACTGGCGAACGGGATGTTCTTACTCGACGTTATCGCGCTTATGGGGTAACGCACACTCATCGAGCAAGGTGGTGGCACTTCGATTCCGCGTTCCTGAGCTGTAGCTCCCCGATTGATCGTGGGAGACGCGGTAGCGGCGTTGGAACGCGGAACGTTTCAAAGCACGCAATGTACCGGAGTTACATCAATATCAGGAAGAGGCACCCATACCCGATGAGGAGAAGAACAGTCCAGAAAGCAGGCACGTTTTCATCACATACCTACTATGACCAGGGCCAGCGTCCATGTCCCTCACCTCCTTTACCCAGGCATTTGCAGCGATCTTCAGCGGCGATACCATCGACGGCATCTCAAACCCATACTGAAGCATAACTACAACCGTGGGTTACAAAAACATTGCTCTTTTAAAGAGTATAGCACGAGGCTGAACATTCGACAAGGGACATAGTGTATCTGGTACCACTTACTCATGCGCCCTGGTGTATCCCTCACTTCGCACTCACCGTACCAAAGAAGTAGGGTGAGGTCGATCATAAGGTGCCCTACCCCTTGTGAATTCGACCACATCCTATCCTTGCGGCAACAGGGGCAGGATCTTTCGTTTGAGGAGTTCCGTGATCTGCTCAACCGGCAAAGTGGCATCAATCACCTGAAATTCGTATGGATCTATCATCTTCTCAAATTCGGCGAGCAGGCGCGTCTGATAATTCACAAAACTCTCGTAGAGATCGGCCCCCAGACGTAAATCCATGCCGGACTCCCAATAGTCGAAGCCGCCGCGCTGCAAGACACGAGGAATGAGTTCCTTCAGGCCAATTTTTAGATAAAAGATGGCGTCTGGCTTCAATGCCAGCCCATACGTGGATTTTAGCCATTGTGGATCAGCATCACGCACCAGCGCACGCGCTATCAGCGAGTAGATGTAGCGGTCGGTCAGCACAATAAAACCTGCGCGTAATGCAGGCAGGACCTCGCTCTCAAAACGGTCTACGAAATCGGTGGCATAGAATAAATTCAATGTAACAGGACCGAGTGTGTTCCCTTCTTTGGCGCGTTTGAGACCATTGCCGATCAGAACCGAGCCGGTCATCTCAGTTTCAATCACGGCATAGCCAATACTTTCGAGCCACGGGCGTAAAAGATTCAGTTGCGTTGAACGGCCAACGCCGTCGGTCCCCTCAATGACAATCAAACGGCCCGGCAACAGTTCATCGCGTGCTTGCAAGCCAATAGCGTCAATGCCATAAAATTCTAGTTTCGTCATCGCTTCCCCCGCAATTATGCCAATGAATAATCATCCGGCCTGAAAGAAATCGTGGTGCGTTGAGTGCAGGCGGCGCACACCATGCAGATGAGGGCGCACGAGCTGGCGCATGCGGCGCTGCTGCTCCTGAATCGGCAGGGTCGCGTCCATCACCGTCAATCCCCATTCGTCGATCATCGACTCGTACTCATCCACGATACGCTGCTGGAAGAGCTTGAAGCTCTCATGAGGATCGTGACTGAGTCCGAGGTCCATGCCCGATTCATAATATTTGAGTTCGCTGCGACCGGTGAGGATGCGGCTCAACGAAACATCCAGTGGGACGCGGAAGTAGAAGGCCATCGTTGGTTTGACCGCGAACTGGTAGAGTTCGCGCACCCATTGGCGATCAACGCCCCGAGCAGCGTCACGGGCAAATGCTGTATAGATATAGCGGTCCGCCAGAACGATAGCTCCGGCTTTTAAGGGAGGAATAATATCGTGCTCGGTACGATCAGCAAAGTCGGTGGCATGGATCAGGCTGAAAGTAGTGGGCGTCAGCAGTTGTTTTTTCTTGCCCCGGCTAGTCGTTTTCTTAACGAGAGGAGAGGAGTTCCATTCGCTGAAAAATACCGTGTAGCCTTCGCTAATCAGCCACTGGCGCAGAAGGGCGATCTGCGTGCTTTTGCCGGAACCATCAACCCCCTCCACAATAAAAAGCCGTCCGGGATACTGATGCAATCCATATGTTTCCATAACGAGTCCTTTGCTAGCAGGGCAGGGGCAAGCCCGGCCCCTACGGCTGGTTGTAGGGGCCGGGCTTGCCCCTGCCCCCTGGCAAATGTCATAGGGTTACGTAACATAACGTACAACCGGTGATATAGCATCGATTATGCTCTGGTTTATCGTTCTATGTCAAGACACGTTTTTCGAACGGGAATAGATGTACAGCTAACGGCATCTCTTATGGATCATATCCATTGATCACTGCTCGTCAATGAAACACCCCTCTCACCAGGGCTTTTCCGTTGTCCTCCCCTCTGACTCCTGCCGCCTGGGTTCGCGCCCCATTCGGGGCGCAGAGCAAGAGAAGAGAGGTGCAGGCAACGCCGCGACGCGGCGTTGCCTGCACCTCTCTTCTCTTGCGAGCAGGGCTTGGCCCTGCGAGCATGACGAAAACTGAAAAGCCGTGCCCTCTCACGAATAGATAACTTTTCCTTACAAAATGTGATAGTATCTTAACTATGTGACAGCCATAGTATAAAAGTAGCAGCATAGCCTGGCCGTAGAGGAATAAGAACAGGAAGAACACATCATGGGAAGCAATCGTGTATTGCACATCAATATACCAACCCCCCAGGGACACCTGGAGGGGATTCTCAAGCCGGAAGAAGAAGGTTCACAGCCACAGTACGCTGGCCTCGTCTGTCACCCGCATCCACTCTACGGAGGCACGATGCATAACAAGGTTGTCTTTAAGGTCGCGCAAACGCTGCAATCCATGAATATTCCGACATTGCGCTTCAACTTTCGCGGCGTCGGCCATAGCAGCGGCACATATGATGAAGGGCGCGGAGAGGTGGACGATGTGCGCTACTCATTAGAGTTCCTGAGCCGCCACTATCCCAGCATACCGGTGATCCTCGGCGGCTTCTCCTTCGGCTCTTACGTCGGGCTACGGGTCGCGGCTGTCGATGATCGCGTCCAGGCTATGATTGGTCTTGGCGTTCCCGCTCGTATGTTTGATCTGGAGACCCTGCAAGGCAGCCATAAGCCTAAACTGTTCATTCATGGCACAGACGATGAACTAGCTCCGTATGAGCTGGCGCGCAAATGGTTTGAACAGTTGCCCGCCCCGAAAAGCATGGTCGCCGTACCCGGAGCCGACCACTTTTTCCAGGGACATCTTGATGAGGTACAGGCCGTCATCATTAATTTCGTACGCACTTTAAAGAATATTTGACGAAGAGGTTGATCAATTGAATAGACTAACCACGCGCCGGGATAACGTCGTTGAGGATTATCACGGTACCAGCATTGCTGATCCCTATCGCTGGCTAGAGGATGCTCGCTCCGAGGAAACGCGTGCCTGGGCTCAGGCACAAAGCAGCCAGACACGCCAGTATCTCGATACCATCGATGGACGCGAAAAACTCCAGCAGCGCTTCACCGACCTCTGGAACTATCCCAAGTACTCCGTTATCCATAAAGAGGGTGATCGTTACTTCTTTTCCAAAAATTCGGGCCTGCAAAATCAATCGGTTCTCTACATGGCAGAGACGCTGGAGGGTCCGCCCAGGCCCGTTCTCGATCCAAATACGCTCAGTGCAGACGGCACAGTTGCACTCACCAATCAGTCTTTTAGCAAAGATGGCTCCCTGCTCGCCTACGGCACTTCTAGCGGTGGTAGCGACTGGCAGGAAATTAGAATCCTCAACATCGATAAATCAGTATATTTCGATGAAGTCATCTACTGGTCAAAGTTCACAACCATTGCGTGGCAGCGCGATAACCAGGGCTTCTACTATAGCCGTTTTCCAGAACCTGGCAGTGTGCCAGTTGAGGATCAGGCAAACTTTAACAAGGTTTACTGGCATCAAGTTGGCACTCCGCAATCTGAGGATCGGCTCATTTTCGAACGGCCCGATGCCAAAGAGCTCGGCTTCTTCCCTACGATGAGCTACGATGGGCAATACCTGCTCCTCGAAGTCTGGCACGGCACTGATCCCAAAAACTGCATCTATTATCGCAAAGAGGGCAGCGATCAGCCTTTTGTTCGCCTGCTTGATAAAGCAGACGCGCACTACGATTTTATCGATAACGATGGCACAACCTTCTATTTCCATACCACCCTGGACGCCCCGCACGGTCGCATTATTGCTATCGATATTGCCCATCCTGAACCGGCAAACTGGCGCGTCCTCGTTCCTGAGCAAGAAGACGTGATTGCCGAGGTAGAGAGAGTGAATCATCAATTTGTGGTGCAATATATGCATGACGCCTCCCACCGACTCCGGCTTTACAACACCGATGGCAGTTTCGCGCGCGAGATTGAGCTGCCCGCGCCAGGTTCTATCATGGAGATGTCAGGCAAGCCGGACGATACGGAGCTATTTATCAATTTTACCTCGTATCTCTATCCGCCCAGTATTTACCGCTACGATTTTAGCAGTGACACACTCTCGCTGTTGTATGGCTCGGAGATCAAATTCAGCGCCGATAATTACCAGACAACACAGGTTTTCTACACGTCTAAGGATGGCACCCGCGTCCCCATGTTCCTGACCCATCGCAAAGATCTGCCCCTTGACGGCAACAACCCCACCTTGCTTTATGGCTATGGCGGCTTCAATATCAGCCTGACCCCATCCTTTAGCATCCCGCCACTGCTATGGATAGAGAACGGCGGTATTTATGCCGTTGCCAATCTGCGCGGCGGCAACGAATACGGCGAAGAGTGGCACCAGGCTGGAATGCTGGAGAAAAAGCAGAATGTGTTCGATGATTTCATCGCCGCCGCCGAATGGCTGATTGCCAACAAGTATACCAACACGACGCGGCTGGCAATCAACGGCAGGAGCAACGGCGGTCTGCTGGTAGCCGCCTGTATGGTCCAGCGGCCTGATCTTTACGGTGCGGTGGTCTGCGGCGTCCCCGTCATCGATATGTTACGCTACCATAGATTTACCGTTGGGCGCTACTGGGTATCCGAGTACGGCGATGCCGAGCACAACCCTGAGCACTTCAAGTTCCTCTACGCCTACTCGCCCCTGCACAATGTTAAGGAAGGGGTCGAATATCCAGCGACGCTGATCTTGACGGCAGACACCGATGATCGGGTCGTGCCCGCCCACGCCATGAAATTTGCCGCCACCCTCCAGGCTGCTCAGAAAGGGTCAAATCCCATTTTGCTCTGGGTCGAGATGAAAGCCGGACACGGCATGGGTAAGCCCACGTCGAAGGTGATCGAGGAAGAATGCGATACAATGGCGTTTTTGTGCAAGGTGTTTGGGGTGAGTGTGTAAGATGAAAGACGACGCCTTGATCCAGTGATCACAGCATTTAAAATGCTAACTCCCTTCTCTGTCAGGCTACTAGAGAAGGGAGTTCTGGACTACATAGCCCTATTGCTTATCATTTGCGTTACCTGAGAGGCGCTCATTTCAGGCTATGCCCGCAAATCTGCTCCTATTGGGCTTTGCGGACAAGGGTTTGTTCGTGGATTACACCCACCAACGCCGCACCTTGGAATAGGAGGAGAAAAAGCTCCGTTGATCCCCGAAGTATCCATAAAGAAATCTGTTACATAACCACTGGTGGTTAAGAAATCCCAGACGCTAGTGACGCCATTTACCAGATCCCCCGTCGTCTGACAGACAATAACAACAATTGTCCCCGCGGCATAACAGTTCCTAGTGCGATTACCAGTTCCTAAGTGAGGAGTGGTATGTTCTACGAGACAACCACTACTAAAGTTTCCTACAGCACAGGGAAAACCTCCCTGACTTGGCGTATCAAAATTGCAATTGTTGGTAGGACTCAAAGGAACTGCCTGATGGTTTGGTTCGCTGGCCTGCCTGATGATGTGTGCCGACAAAGGTGCGAGGGTATGAGCAGAGGCACTCGGAACTGAGATGGGAGCCAGTATTGCAAGTATAGCCATAAAAAGCACTACAATGCCGATAAGAGATGTTCGTTTGTAATAGTTCATAGTTTTTCCTTCTTTTTTAACAAACCAGCTCAGAGAGTAAGCTCTCTTATCTATTCTTCAGTATAAATGACTCTTCCTTACTCATGTAAGCATAATGACTAGTCATTACATATCATTTTCTATTTGCATATTAATCGTTTTTCGCCTTTTAGCTAATCATTTCTCGCTAAATCCATGCTATAATCTTTTCGGAGCTCAAGTATAGGGACGTTTCAGCTTTCTCTGTTTCTGTCTGAGGTGTCACGATGACAGAACAAAGGAAAGGAGCATACGCATGAGGAGAAAGCAGGACGAGACGAATTGGAGCCTGTGGTTAAAACGCCAGCGCGCATTACACAATCTGACACAACAAGAGCTTGCGCAAAAAATTGGCACCACGCCGCTGACGGTCAGTCGCTGGGAACGCGGCATCGCTACACCACGTTCTTACTCACTCAATCAACTTCTAGCACTTTTTGGCTCTAAAGAGGAAATCGTCAGGGAAACCATATCTGATGACGACAGCAGTGATGGAGTTCCTATCTCATTTACCTATGACCCCTCTATCCCTCCACTACCAGCACCCACAACGGGTCTTATTGGTCGTACAGAGACAATGAATAAGGTCAAATCATGGCTGGGTTCTCACAGAGATGCTATGGCATTGCAAGGGATGTATGGCGTTGGCAAGACGGCTCTGGCGATTACGCTGGCTCATGACCACACGATACGGCACAATTACAGTGATGGCATTCTTTGGGTAGGCATTGGCCCTGAGCCCAATCTCATTGGGTTGCTCAGTCGCTGGGGCGCAGTGCTGGGCATACTATCACATGAAGCAGCCCAGCTTACCACTGTTCATAGCTGGCAACAGGCCATTCATGACGCGATTGGTCTGCGACATATGTTGCTTATCATCGATGACGCCTGGAAAGCGGAAGAGGCGCTGGCCTTCAAAATAGGTGGTCCAAACTGTAGCCATCTGCTCACCACACGCTTCCATGAAATTGCTTTTCACTTTGGAGGCTCCAATAGCATCACCCTTACAGAACTGAATGAGGAAGATAGCATCCAATTGCTCCTGACCCTGGCACCTGAGGTCATTGTCGAAGAAATGGAAGCAGCCAGAGAACTTGCCCGACTAGTAGGTGGTCTGCCGCTGGCTCTTACTATTATGGGAAAACACTTGCAGATACAGGCAAGCATTTACCAACAACGTCGCGTGCGTAAAGCTATTGACCGGCTACAGTGCGTTGAAGAGCGGCTACAACTGACCATGCTCCAATCGCCACTGGAACGCTCTCCGAATATCGACACTGATACCCATCTCTCGTTGCAAGCAGCCATCGAGGTGAGTGAGAAGCACTTAGAAGGTCAAGCAAGCCAAGCATTATACGCTATCTCAGTTTTTCCCGCCAAACCAAATACTTTTTCTGAAGAAGCGGCCCTCGCAGTCTGCAACGTTGCTGGAGAAATGTTGGATAGCCTGCTAGACAGTGGGTTAATCGAAAATGGAGGACAGGGACGCTATACTATCCACCAGACCATTGCCCACTACGCCATACTCCGTCGCATAGATAAGCTTGCGGAAGAACGCATGGTAACGTTCTTCACCGATTTTGTGCAAACGCATGCCAAAGAGTATGAGATCCTCGAACGAGAGACAGAGAACATCCTGGCTGCCTTTCAACTTGCCTGCAACCAACAGATGTGGGCAGAGCTTATTCGAGGAATAAACGCGTTTGTGCCTTTTCTACAAAGCAGAGGGGCTTATTCGATTGCGGAACGCTATCTCATTCAGGCACAACAAGCCGCTACAGCATTAGGAGATAATGCTAACCTGACGGTGACTTATCTTCATCTAGGACGCATAGCCGAACTGAGCGGCGATTATGATAAAGCAGATCAGTTCTATCGAGAGGGACTGACGCTGGCTCGTGCTATAGATCGGCGTGAAACTATGAGTCTACTTCTGGCTTATTGGGGCGAGATGCTATTAAACCAGGGAAGGTATCCACAAGCCGAACAGTGTTTACAGGAAGGACTTCATCTAGCGCAAACGCTAAATGAACCGCTGCTTAAAAGCATCCTTTTCAAAAACCTGGGAGAAGTTGCTGACAGCCAGGGAAAGTACCGCCAGGGCAATGCATACTATCAGTCCGGGCTACGTTATGCCCAGTTGGTAAACAACTGGGAGATTATGAGCACGCTGCTGCAAAACCTCGGTGCTAATGAGTGGAAGCATGGAAGCAACGAGCAGGCAGAGAGATACTTTCAGGAAGGGTTACTCTATGCCCGCAAAATTGGACATCAGCAAAGAATCAGCGCGCTATTGATGAACATAGGCGTGGTGGCATTTCAACGCAAGCATTATGTCGAAGCGGAAAAACTTTATCAACAAAGTCTAGCTCTCGCTCGCAAGATGAAAAACCCACTCAGAATGTGTTGCGTATTGCAAAATTTGGGCATATTAGAACGCGTCAATTCCCATGAGCAGGCCGCAGAGCTATATTTACAAGAAAGTTTAGATCTTGCTTACAAAATGGGGCACACCTGGTTAATTAGCGAGATTCTCTGTAGCTGGGGCGAATTATATCTTCACCAAAAAAAAGTAGATGAAGCCCTAAAAGCCTTTGAACAGGCACTGGCAAAAGCTAATAAAATCGGCGCATCAGAACTGATAGCAATATGCAAATTTGGCCTTGCACGCGTAACTTTCCTTCAAGGAAACCTCATTCTTGCATACCAATATGGCACAGAAAGTTTGCAGCTTTTTCAAAACATAGAGCATGAAGAGGCACAACGAGTCGCACAATGGCTACAGCAAGCGTTTTAACCTACTACATATCTATTTATATCTAAGCTTATGTCAACTATCTATCAGCTATTGCCGATCATGCATATACTATTTTGGGAGTATTTTTTCCCTGATTATCATCTGGCGAGCGAGGCGTCGAACTGCACCAGCTACCATGATAGTGGCAGCAGCGACGGGACGAATAACGAGGATATTATGATCATGGCGGCTATATGAACGATACTGCAACCAGTTTTGATGCCACCATGCGCTTCTGCGACTTCTGTGGGACTCCGCCGGTCACTTACTCTACTGACACTGCCTCGCCTCACTCCCTGGGAAATATGTTCCTGGCTTTAGAGCTTTCGAGCTGGTAATCGCTGGCGTATAGCCCGCATAAGCACAAAGAGTTGGTAAAAGTCAGAGGGTCATCCAACCTTATTCATTGTTGGATGACCCTCCTTTATGTCTTCTTTTCTGTAAGAGAATCGTGAGTTATATAGTTGCTATTATGCAAGAACTGTGATGTCCAGACATAATGTATGGTTGGGGCATGTCTGGCTGATATATCTTCAGCAAAGAAGGAGCAAGAACGATGAAAACGGCCTATGCTGAGAAGATTGTAGGGATTCCAACAAATGCGGCTCTATTGGAAGGCTCTCTTGTAGTACCCGACCATGCTCAAGGGCTGGTCGTCTTCGCTCATGGCAGCGGGAGCAGCCGCTTCAGCCCCAGGAACAACTTCGTGGCGAGTATCCTGCAGCGAGCAGATATCGCTACCCTGCTCGTAGACCTGCTCACGCGCGAGGAAGACGAGAACTACGAAACGCGCTTTGATATTGACTTTTTGACTGAGCGCCTGCTTCTCGTCACCAGATGGCTGCAAAACCAGCCACTGACCCACAAGCTCGCTTTTGGATATTTTGGAGCAAGCACCGGAGCGGCAGCCGCCCTCAGAGCTGCCGCCGATGATGCCACTATTCGCGCAGTGGTTTCGCGAGGTGGTCGTCCCGACATGGCGGCGGAAGCTCTTGCGCGGGTACAATCTCCTACCCTTTTAATCGTCGGCGGCAACGATAGCCTTGTTTTAAAGCTCAATCGCAAGGCCCTGGCGGCCCTGAAAGGAACAAAGCAGTTAGTGATCATTCCAGGCGCAACCCACCTGTTCGAGGAACGCGGCGCGCTTGAGGAGGTCGCACATTTAGCAACGCAATGGTTCAAACGCTATCTATCCTGAACCAGCAGCAGAAGGCAGTTCAAGCTTGAGCCAGTCCTCCATGCCACCGCGTATCGAGAGGACCTCGCGTCCGGTGGCCGCAACCATGCTGGCCGCGATCTCCGCACGATGGCCGCTGTGGCAAATCGTTGCGATAGTCTGATCGTCTGGTAGTTCGCGCATACGTAGCGGCAGATCACCAAGCTGGATGTGAAGCGCATTGGGAATATGCCCGGCTCGCCACTCGTCGGGCCGGCGTACATCCAGTATAGTCAGCTTCTCATGCTGTGACCAGCGTTTATGCAGCATTTCAATATCCATTGTGCCAAAGCTAGTAGTGGATAGCGCAGCCGCTTTCCAGGCCGCAATGCCGCCATCAAGATAGCCATCGACCTGTTCGAAACCGATACGTATCAATTGCACCACTGCCTCGCGCCGTCCGGCTTCGTCCTCGATCAAGATTAGCAGCGGCACATTGAAAGGCAACAGCCAGCCGACATACGTCGCAAACGAACTATCCAGCTCAATATTGAGCGCACCGGGAATATGTTCGCGTGCAAAGCCATCGCGCTTGCGGCCATCAATCAACGGTAATCCGTTAGAGATACGCTGCTGCACATCCAATGGTGCTAAGGGAGGAGGTGTGGGAACGGCTCCCAGGATACGCGGGCCTTTTCGATTGATAAAACCCATGTGGGCATAATAGCGGATAAGAAGAATAGCCCGCGATTTGTCGCTGCACAAACGCTTCCTCGTCTGACGCGAGAGCCGCGGGATTGACCAGGCGCTCTTGCGCAATAGTGGTGGTACGGGCAGAATTGGCGGAGGTTGACATGCAGAACGAGCCAGCGCCATGCGTTGGGTAAACGCGCACCTGTCCGGGCAATGTGTCAAGTAGGCGTCGCAACGTCTGGTATTGCTGGCGCGTCAGTGTGAGCATCATCCCCTCGCCCAGCAGATCGGTGCGACCCGCATTCGCAGCCAGCAGGCTCCCTCCGCTAAAAAGAGCAGTTGGAGCCTCTTCTCCAGTTTCATTGAGCAGATAGCTAACGTGCGCGGGCGTATGTCCTGGCGTGGCAAGTGTTTTGAAGGAGAGACGCCCCACAGCAAAACGGTCGCCTTCAGTCACAGGCAAAAACTCATATTCCAGCGGATCGGCTGCGCTCGCCACGATAGCTGCGCCCGTTTTCGCTGCCAGTTCACGCGAACCGGTAATGTAATCGTTGTGAACGTGCGTCTCCAGCACATGCGTGATACGTATGCCTGCACGGCTTGCCATTTCCAGATATACATCAACATCGCGACGTGGATCGACAATCGCAGCGGTCCCGCTCTCATCATCGCTGACAAAATAGGATTGATGCCCCAGGCCCTCAATCACAAATTGCTTAATTCTTGCCATCTCCGCTCCTTTCGCCTATCGCCGGAGGTGTATGCGTATTGCTGGATAATGCATTGTCTCCCTGCCCTGGAACTTCCTCTATAAATATGATACTATGGAGTATAGGATAAAGTCAATATGACGACATAACAAGTTATAACGAGTATATAACCTCGATAAGCGAGGAGGAAATGCGTGGCAAATCAACGTCTGAATGCTGGCCCTGTTCCCCTATACCATCAGCTTAAACTGGCCTTACAACATGATATTGAGCAGGGTATCTACCAACCCGGCGGGCGACTTCCCTCTGAGCCGGAACTGATCCGCGAGTATGGAGTCAGCCGCATTACCGTGCGCCAGGCCCTCGACGAACTGGAGGGTGAGGGGCTGGTGATCCGCCGTCATGGCAAGGGAACCTATGTCGCGGAAAAGCGCATTGAGCAAGAACTGGTTCGCCTGACCGATTTCGTAGAGGATATGCAACGGGCGGGGCAAAAACCAGCATCGCGCGTCGTAGCTACGGTACGAGAAATCGCACGCCCCTCCCTTGCTAACATGCTGCGTATAGCCTGCGGTACAGAGGTAGTACGCATTGACCGCGTGCGTCTAGCTGATAATCGACCGATAGCCTTCGATACTACCTGGCTACCTTTACGCTTTGGAGAACTGCTGGCGAGCGCCGATCTCAGCAAAGAGACCATCTATCACATCCTGGAAACGCGCTATCATATTCCGGTCGTCTCCGGCACCTTTCATATCACAGCTACGACGGCAACGGCGCCAAAAGCGGCTTTACTGGACATAGCGCCCGGGGCGGCCCTGCTTATGATCCAGCGCATCTCTTACACCACGAATGGCGAGCCCGTTTATATGCAGGAACGCTACTATCGTCCTGACCGCGTGCAGTACCGCGTCTCCCTGGAGCGGCATAGCAATGCCAATGGCGGCTCAAAAATTCACGAGTTCCGCCCAATCTTCGAAGATTATTCGTCTGCGGTAGGAGAGTGAGGAGTCAACCAACAGACAAGATTTTCTATCGCTTTTCGCCTGTTGGTTGACCTTATGATCGGTTAGCGTTATATGCTTTTAAAACTCGCGCCCAGCACATAGGTAATCACTGCTTCTATCGCGCCCACAATCGTCATCTCCATACCGCTATTGAACCATGAGCGGCCCGTTACCAGCGTTTTGGCCGCCCCAACGGCAAAGTGAGCCACCAGGCTAATAATTCCCGCAACGATAATGGCAGCGAAGCCCTGCATAAAGAAGAAGGGAATAATGGGAATAAATGCGCCAATGCCGGTCGAGATGGTTGCGGAAATAGCGGCAACCCAGGGATTGGGAAAATTTCCTTCGGAGAGGCCCAACTCCTCGTGCGCCAGCGCGCGCAGCATCTGCTCTGGCTGCTGAGACATACGTTCAGCCAGCACCTGCGACTCCTCTTCCGTAAACCCTTTCAATTGATAGAAGAGGGCCAGTTCTTCTTTCTCCTCCTCCGGCTCGTTCTCAATCTCGCGCTTCTCACGCCGCATCTCGGCCTCGTAGACTTCGCGCTCGCTCTTGGTCGCCAGGAACGCGCCCGATCCCATCGAAAGCGCGCTCGCCAGACAGCCTGCCAGGCCGCTAATCAAGACCAGATTGCTACTCGCAGCCCCTGTATAGCCCGCGACGCCGCTGACGATGCCAAAGACCGCGCCCAGTCCGTCATTCGCTCCGTAGATCGCGTCACCCAGCCAGCCGCCGCCGCGTTTATGCCAGTATTCGCGGTGAAACATCACGTCAAGGATGCCCTGCGGACCGATAGGGCTGATAATCTCGCGAATGACGCGATTATGGCTCTCCTCATCGCGTTTCACCTCGCGCAGCATCTCCTGGGCCTCTGTGTCGCCAATACTGCGAGCCTGAGCCTCATAGCGCGCGATGTCTTTATCTTCTTCATTCTCAAGCTGGCGCAGGGCAGCCTCCGTCCCCAATTGTCCCCGTAGCCACCCTTGCAAGCGCATAGACAGCGTTCTACGCGCTTTGGGCGACTCGGCTCCCAGCTCCGCCAGCTTGCGCTCCCATTTCTGCGCGTGCCGCTCTTCGGCCTCCGCCATTTTTATCAACACAGAACGCCGAGCAGCATCATGTTCCCGCTTTGCCAGATCGCGATAGGTCCTTGCGCCCTCTATTTCACGTTGCCAGTTCTGATTAAGCGCGGCAATCAGCTCGCGCTTCTTCTCTTCAGAGAGCTCCTGACCGTGCTCTGGCTCGATATCGGCGGCTCTTGCCTGTAGGTTTTCCTTATCCATGCATCCTCCCTTTACAAGCTCCACAGCGTCCATAGATCCTGATTTCATGCGAATCCAGCTCAATGCCAACAGAGAGAGCTGCGGCCCTTAGCGCCTCATCGGATAGAGGAATATCAACGGGAATATCCAGCAGCGCGCCACATTCTCTACAGATCGCATGATCGTGCCGACGCGTGTGGGCATCGTAGCGGCACTCGTTCTCGTATCCCTGTGTCTCCCTGATCAGCCCCAGTTCCGCCAACTGGTGCAGAATGCGGTACACCGTCGCCAACCCGATGCGAGGGCGTACCTGCCGGACCTCATTATAGACCTCCAACGCAGTCGGATGCTGTCCAGTCGCCTGCAACACCTCCAGCACCGCCCGCGCATTCGCATTCAACGTGCTATTCTCCATAGATTAGGGTATCCCAATAATGATAATCATTCTCATTTGCTTGATGATAGTATATGGCATGAGGGGTTGTCGCGTCAAGGTGGATGCGAGATTTGCTACAATATTTCGAACGCCTCGTAGGAACCTCCCACGATGGATCGGGGAGCTACAGCCCGTCCGGTTCGCCGCCATCCTTCCCCAGATGTATCGTCCCCATCAAGTCAAGCGCAAGGCCCCTTCCCCTTCGGTCCAACATTGCAAGTTCCTTGCGGGTTTGTTTTGGGGGGAAGATGCGATGTCGGGGATTGGTAGGGGCAAGGGGCGGTGGCATGGGGCGGATGGGACCTCGCGCTTGCCCTGGTTGGGGAAATGGGTGTTTTTGGGGGGGAGGCCACATCTCAAACCCTGGCGGGTCTCTCCTGCCTCTTTGGGATGGAAATCTGCCCATACGGTGGGGCAAACAGTCCGTCTCAAGCCCTGGCGGGTCGGGTCGGCCTTTTCGCCTGTCACTCTTGCAGTATAGTATGATAAGCCAGATAAAGCAAGTGTATTTTGCGTAATTCTAGTAGGAGATGTAGCGGTGAATGCGAAAGATATTGAACGGTATCTTACATTAGTTGGTAGGGAATTAGAGGATATGGGTATGCAAGAGCCTATCCAATTGCTGATGATCGGTGGCGGGTATATGCTCACGCAGGTGAGGGGAGGTCGATCTGTGACAGGTGACATTGATACGGTCTGGGTGTATCCTGAATTTTACGCTGGTTCTGAAATGTATCGGCGTTTTGAGATGGCTGTTCGGCTAGTGGCAAGTGATGAAAGCTTAGAGCAGTCCTGGCTGAATACGAGGGTGACTGAGTTTGTTCTGAATGCTGGGCCTTTGCCAAAAATGAAATTGTGGAGGAGGTTTGGGATATTGCATGTGTATCTTCCCCCAAAAGATTTTATCCTGGCCCTCAAGCTGGTTGCTGGAAGAGAAAAAGATAAGGCAGATATTGAGATGCTTTGTTCACAATTGGGTATTACTACCCGTAGGAAAGCACAGACGATTATTGATAAGTATATTAACAAGTGGACTCAGAGAAATAATCGGGTGGCGACGAAGTTAGATATGTTTTTTGAGTAGTTGATCGATAGGGGGATAGGGTGTTTCTCATTCCCCTATTTTTCTGTCGAAAATTTGGTACAATAGAAGAAGTATAATGTATCCAGGAAGGGGCATACTTCGTATGAAAAAGGGCCATTTGCAGACAATGAGCGTTGCCTTTCAACAAATTTGTAATGGTGAAAGAGAGTGGACGGCGTTAGGGAACTTCATGAATTACTGGTATGAATATGCAAAGGATAGGCGCGAAGATTTGATCATTGACCCTCTTCCGGCTTATGATATGGGATCTCTCTATCAGCATCGATGGGCGGTGTTTTGTGCGGCTTCTGTTGAGTGGTTTTGTAATAAATATCAGGTACCTTGCCCAGAATGGGTATATGACCCGAAGTATCGTTTATCTGAACCGTGGTTTTTTTATACGCGTGAGCCTGTGAAGTCCAGGCTTCTTCAGACAACCCCAGAAGAGTTTATAAAGCGTAACATATTTTGTGGGGATAACTGCTATGCTAATAAGTGGGAGCTAGCAGAGCCATCCCTTCTCTAGATGTATCGTCCCGCATCAAGGCAAGCGCGAGGCCCCATACCATCCCCGTACCACCCGGCTTGCTTTTCCCCAGCAATACAGGTAAAGTACTCCCATCAATGTATAACGGATAGAAGAAAACATGACGATCGATCAAACCGTCCCGGAACACACGCTACCAAACGAGCCACAGATACTACAAGAGAGCACATTGGCTCAAGCCTCCCCAGTTGGCAAATTATCCCCTTTCCTGAAATGGGCGGGCGGGAAAGAACAGGAGCTGAAACATATCCTCCCTGCCATCCCACCATTTGAGCGGTACTTCGAGCCTTTTGTTGGCGGCGGGGCTGTTTTTTTCTCCGTTATGGCAGGCAAAAAATTTATTAACGATAAATCTCCCGAATTGTTTCATCTCTATACGATGATCGCGCATAACGATCAAGATTTTTTTGGCGCGCTAGATATACTATTGGCTGGCTGGCAGCGTATCAGCCAGTTTGTAGACGATGAGGCGCATGATCTGGTAAAGATGTATAAAGCATACTCCTGCAATATCCGCTCATCACAAGATGTGATGGGCAATTTTTCAAGCTTTATCAATGCTCATGCAGAAGAGTTCAAGGATATGTTTGATGCCTTTTTTCCGCGAGACGCCGAAAACTTTCTGCAAGAGTTGCACAGAAACCTTTTCAACAAAGTCGGACGCATGAAGAGGCTGGAGGATAGAAAGTGGAAGCTGCCTGAAGAGGACATTGTGGCAAATATCGAAAGTGCCTTAAAGAGCGCCTTTTATATGCATCTGCGGTACCTGTATAATAAAACCGCTCACTATGAGCTACCTTCTAGCCTTGCCGCCGCGATATTCTTTTTCGTCAGAGAGAATGCCTATGCTTCGATGTTCCGCTACAACCGCCAGGGGGAATTTAACGTTCCTTACGGCGGCATCTCGTATAACCGGAAGGCTCTGGCGCGCAAAGTGGATTATATGCGCTCGCCGGCGCTGCAATCGTATCTTTGTGATACGGTAATAGAAAATATCGACTTTGAAGCGTTTCTACTGAAATATGCGCCGCAAGCGGACGATTTTGTTTTTTTAGACCCGCCCTACGATAGCGAATTTAGCACCTATGCGCAAAATGAGTTTACGCTGCAAGATCAGGAACGGCTGGCACGCTATCTGCTCCAGAACTGCCAGGCCAGATTTATGCTGGTAATTAAAAACACACCGGCTATTCTGCGCTTATATACGCAAAAAGGGCTAACTATCAGGACATTTGATAAAAAGTACCTGGTTAGCTTTCAAGACCGCAACGATAAAAATGCGGAACATTTGATGATCACGAATTATTAGAACAGGGCAGGGGCTGTAGGGGCAATCCCTTGCGGTTGCCCTGCCCCTACGTGTGACGTAAATACCAAAAAGTGCGTATCTAGATATGGAGACATTTATTAATAAAAGCACAGTAATTGAGGAGCGAGTACATGGCGAACAATGGGGAGACCATCAAGTGGTCGGATCTGCTCGGCATGAATGTCCAGATTCTTAGCGAAGGCCGATCAGCAGGCGTTATCGAGGATTTCTATGTCAAGGTAAAAGCATACGGGTCGGCAATAGAGAATACAGCTTCCATCTATGCGCTGAA